>CALKXV010000009.1 GCA_938005545.1 uncultured Paracoccaceae bacterium | reverse complement strand
GTCCTTCCCGGATCGCCATGCATCACATCATGGAGCGCACGAAAGGAACGGATGTCGTATCGGTTCCGTTGTGGCCTATACATTCCTGTTTCAAGAGGATAGGCGCGGTCACTTGTCGGATTGGAGCGCGCCGACGCGTTGAATGCACTCCCTAAAAATGAAAATTGGAGACGACGTGAAGCAAGCTCTTGCCAAGGCACTTGAAGAAAAAGGGTACACGTCGCTTACCGCCGTCCAAGAGGCCGTTACCAGTGACGAATTGACGGGCAAAGACCTTTTGGTGTCGGCGCAGACCGGGTCGGGCAAGACCCTTGGATTTGGACTGGCCATTGCGCCGGGGATATTTGGTGAGGCCGAGACGTTTGGTCGGGCCGAGGCGCCTTTGGCCCTTGTCATTACGCCGACCCGAGAGCTGGCGTTGCAGGTCAAACGGGAACTGAGCTGGCTATTTGCCCCGGCAGGCGCGTCTTTGGCGTCAACCGTCGGTGGTATGGATATGCGCGACGAACGCCGGGCTTTGGCGCGGGGCGTTCATATTGTGGTGGCAACGCCGGGGCGTCTTCGCGATCATATCATGCGCGGGTCGATTGATCTGAGCGCGTTGAAGGCGGTTGTTCTGGACGAAGCGGACGAAATGCTCGATCTGGGCTTTCGCGAAGATCTGGAATTCATCCTCGAACAATGCCCGATCGAACGACAGACGCTGATGTTTTCGGCCACGGTTCCGGCGACGATCGCCAAGCTTGCCAAGAATTATCAAAAGGACGCGGTACGCATTGCGACGACCTCGGGCAACACGCAACATGCGGACATCGATTACCGTGCGCTGAATGTGTCTGCGCGCGATGCGGAAAACGCGATTATCAATGTGCTGCGGTTCTATGAGGCCCCCAATGCCATCGTATTTTGCAACACGCGGGCCACTGTAAACCGAATGACCACGCGGCTGACCAACCGAGGTTTTTCGGTTGTGGCCTTGTCGGGTGAGTTATCGCAAAACGAACGCACCCATGCTTTGCAGGCCATGCGGGATGGGCGGGCCAAGGTTTGTGTGGCGACCGATGTGGCTGCTCGGGGGATCGATCTGCCGAACCTTGAACTTGTGATCCACGCTGAATTACCCACAAACCAAGACACGCTTTTGCATCGCTCGGGACGCACGGGTCGTGCGGGCCGCAAAGGGGTAAGCGCTTTGATCGTGCCCCCGGCGGCTGCGAAAAAAGCACACCGGCTATTGGGGTGGGCCAAGGTCAAGGCTGAATGGGGCGAAGCGCCATCGGCTGAAGATGTAAGCGCGAAAGACGACGCACGTATGCTTGCCAGTTCCGATTGGACGGCGGATGTCGAACCCGCCAACCGCGCAACTGTGGATCAATTGGTGGCACAGTTTACGCCGGAACAACTGGCGGCGGCCTATGTCCGGATCTACCGGGAAGGTCGCTCGGCGCCCGAGGAACTGTCTGATCCGTCGACACCAGCCAAGCCGCGCGCAGAATTTGGGCCAAGCATTTGGTTTTCGCTGGATGGCGGCCATGCGGTTGGTGCTGAACCGCGCCGTCTTTTGCCGATGCTGTGCAAAATGGGGAACCTGTCGCGCGAAGACATTGGTGCCATTCGGGTGCGCAAGGATGCCTCCCTGATTGAAATCCGCCAAAGTTCGGTCAAGGTCTTTCTGGATGCTGTTGGGCCAAAGCTGACGCTTGAGGGTGGTGCGAAGCTGATGCAATTGGCCAAAGCGCCGGTTCTTGATCGCGAACCGCGCAAGGGTAAATTTACGCCGAAAGGCAAACCGGCCCCGCACAAAGCCGCGCCGCCCGAGCCCAAACCTGCACCTGTTCGGCCTGCAACCACGCCACCCGTTGAATGGAACGATGATCCGGCGCCTCGGGTCAAGAAACCCAAAGGGGGCGCGAAAAAGCCGGGGCAAGCCAAACCGAAGCGCAAAGAAGATGCACCCAAGGCCGAACCCTGGAAACCGCGAAAGTCGAAGCCAGGGTCCAAGCCTGCCACTGCCGAAGCGGCGGATAAGCCACGTTCGACAAAAGGCCCGAAGACACCGGTTGGAAAACCATCAAGCAAGAAAAACCGCGCCAGACAATTAGCCAAAAGCCAAGCGGGTGGCAATGCCACGCCGAAACGGTCCAAGAAACCAAATGCCGGGAAACCGCGCAGCGCGACTTAAAATTCGCCGCCCTTTTTGGATGTTGCATTCAGGTTTGTCGTCAAATCCGGTAGGCTGCACATCATTGAAGTCAAAGTGGCGGCGTTTCGTCCGCTTTTTTTGAATGGGTATTTGATTGCCTTGTTGAAGCTTCGGCCATCGGATTTGAATAAAATAAGAAAAAGCATTGATTCGGGCATTATTGAGTAAGGGCCCGCTGGCAGCCCTTAAGGAGCATTTGTGAAGGTTCTTTTTGTTCATCAGAATTGCCCCGGTCAGTTCAAACATCTGGCCCCCGCTTTGGCGGCAGAGGGGCACGATGTGTTCTTCATTGGCCAGAAAGACAAATTCACGCCAACCGGTGTGAAGCGTTTGGAATACGAGCCGCATCGCAAAGTAACCGACAAGGTTCATCCCTATTTGGCCGCGACGGAAGCGGCTGTTTTGAATGCACAAGCGGTCGCGCGGGTCTGTTTCAAGATGAAGGCAAAAGGGTTTCAACCCGACGTTATGATTGGCAATCCCGGCTGGGGTGAAACGCTGTTTCTGAAAGATGTCTGGCCCGAGGCACCGCTGATTTCACTTTCAGAGTTCTACTATAACAGCCAAGGGTCAGACGTTGGGTTTGACCCTGAATTTCCAATCGGCCCCGATAGCCTGTTGCGCACCCGAACCCGGTCAAGCCAGCATCTGTTGGCGATTGAGGCGGCGGATTATGCCTATAGTCCAACACATTGGCAGCGGTCGCAGTTTCCTGAGCCCTATCATGACAAGATCAGGGTTATTCACGATGGAATTGATGTTGACCGCATTCGCCCGGATCCTTCGGCGCAGTTTACACTGCCGGATGGCCGCGTTCTGACCCGCGGCGATGAAGTTCTGACATATGTCTCGCGCAATCTGGAACCTTACCGCGGGTTTCATTCCTTTATGCGTGCCTTGCCCGGAATTTTGCAAAACCGCCCGAATGTTCAGGTGGTTATCGTTGGCGGGGATGACGTCAGTTATGGCGGCAAGCCCAAAGACGGCGGCAGTTGGCGCGAGGTGATGTTGAAAGAAGTGGGCGAATTGCCTGATCGTGTGACGTTTACCGGGCGCATTCCTTACCGCGATTATCTGTCGCTTTTGCAGGTCTCGTCAGTGCATATGTACCTGACCTATCCTTTCGTTCTGAGCTGGTCGATGTTGGAAGCCATGTCTGCCGGGGCTTTTGTCTTGGGTTCGGCCACGGCTCCGGTCGAAGAGGTGATCCAAGAGGGTGCGAACGGTTGGTTGGTCGATTTCTTTGACATCGCTGCCTTGTCGGATCGCACATCCGAGGCCCTGGAGCGCCATTCCGAAATGGATGGGTTGCGCGCGGCAGCCCGCGAGACAGTCATCGCAAACTATGCGTTGAAAGAGTGCCTTCGGCGACAACGCGCCTTGATCGATGAGGCAGTGGCCGCAACTTAGCAAAGATTGTTTAGCGTGGACGCGGTATGGATTTAGCCGAAAACGGTGACGACGCTTTCTGTCTGGCCAGCAGTTCGGACATCCATCGCCAAAACAGGATGGCCGAAGGCGCGGACTAGGTCTTGCCGGGTGCACCGCCTTCGAACAATTGTGGCGCGTCATAGCAGGGCGGCTCGTCCTGCATTTCCAAGTGTAACCCGGTGTCGGTGTAAGGATGCGCGCGCGCCAAATCTTCGTCAACGTCGATGCCCAAGCCGGGCGCTGTGGGTGCGGGGATATAGCCGTCATCGACCCGGATTGCGCCCTTGATCAGCGCATCGTGGAACGGCGTTTCAATCGTTTCAGCGAGCAAAAGGTTCGGGATCGACACGGCCAGTTGAATGTTCGCCGCCCATTCTATTGGCCCGGCATACAGATGTGGCGCCATTTGTGCGCCAGCGGCCTCGGCAAGGATGGAAATTTTCTTGGCCTCCCAAATGCCGCCCGCGCGGCCCAAAGCCGGTTGCAGAATGGCAGCACCGTTGGTGAGTGCGGCTTGAAATTCTGCGCGGGTTGTCAAACGTTCGCCCGTGGCCACGGGTATAGACGTTGCGCGGGCGACTTTAGCCATGGCCTCGGGCGCATCCGGTGGCACGGGTTCTTCGAACCATAAGGGATCATAGGGTTCGATGGCCTTTGCCATGCGGATCGCGCCGCCCGGATTGAATTGGCCGTGCGTACCAAAGAGCAAATCCGCGCGTGGGCCAACGGCTTGGCGAACGGCGGCGCAAAATTGCACGGAAGTTTCAATGTCATAGCGCGACGGATGGTGCCCGCCTCGCATGGTATAGGGGCCTGCGGGGTCGAACTTTACCGCTGTATAACCCCGGTCGACCAGATCAACCGCGGCTTCGGCGGCCATATCCGCATCACCCCAAAACGCGGGCAGGGTGTGGTGCTTCATTGGGTAAAGGTACGAATAGGCGCGCACGCGAGCATTCATTTTGCCGCCCAAAAGCGCCCAGACCGGGCAATCGCGGTGCTTGCCAAGGATGTCCCAACACGCCATTTCAAGCCCGGAAAAGGCACCCATCACCGTCAGATCCGGGCGTTGTGTGAACCCGCTGGAATAGACCCGGCGGAACATTGTTTCGATGTCCCAAACCTGTTGTCCTGCCATGTGTCGTTCAAAGACATCGCGGATCACAGGTTCCATCGCAGCCGGTCCAACGGAACTGGCATAACATTCGCCCCAACCGGTGATCCCGGTGTCAGATGTCACTTTCACAAGGATCCAATACCGCCCGCCCCAACCCGGTGCAGGTGGGGCCGTGACAATCACGTCAAGATCAGCGAGTCTCATGGGTAAATAACCTAACACGTTTCGGGGTCATGTCGGGTCAGCCAATCACTATTCGCAATCTGGGTCCAGAGGAGGCCCATATCCTTGACCGGGTGCATCCGGATGTTTTTGACAATGTTCCTGACCCGTCGCGGGTTTGGGCGTTTTTGGCGACGCGGGTCAACGAATTGGTGGTCGCCTTGGACGCAGGCACAGTTGTGGGCTTTGTCAGCGGCACGGTTTTGATGCACCCCGACAAGAAAACCGCATTCTTTATCCAAGAGGTCGGTGTCGCGGATGCGTATCAGGGTCAGGGTATCGCGAAAAGATTGATGCGCCGGATTGGTGAACTGGCCCGCGACAGGGGCTGCGAAGATATCTGGGTGTTGACAGAAGACGGCAATGCACCGGCGCGCGCGCTTTACCAAAAGCTGGGTGGGACCGAGACGCCCGGGCTGGTCATGTACACGTTGGACGATCTTTAGATCAGTCAAAGACAATAACGTTTCGACGGGCCGCGCCGGTTCTTGTGTCTGCAATCGCTTCGTTGATCTGATCCAAGGACCACCTTGCCGAAATAAGTTCGTCCAGTTTCAAACGCCCCTGTTGGTAAAGCTCGGTCAGCCAAGGGATGTCGCGCGCCAAGACGGTGTCGCCCATTTTGGTTCCAATGAATGATTGCCCCGTGCTTGAAATGTTTGCCGGTTCATACGTCGCCAAATCACCCGAAGGCGGAATGCCGACCAATACAACGCGACCGCGGGGTGCCAGATAATCGGGCGCTGTGCTGAACGCTTTGATTGCGCCAACGGCGACAAAAACCGCATCCGCACCTTTGCCCAGCAATTTATGAACGGCTTCAGCCGGATTGTCGGAACTTGCCAAAATCCCGTCAGTTGCTCCAAAATCCAATGCGTCGTCCAGTTTTTCGGCCACCAGATCAACGGCTATGATCCGACCGGCACCGGCGATGCGTGCGCCTTGGATGGCGTTCAGTCCAACGCCGCCCGCACCGATGACAACGACGTTTTCGCCCGGTTTCACCTTGGCTGCGTTGACCACGGCGCCAACGCCAGTGATCACCCCGCACGACAGCAAAGACGCAACATCGAACGGCATGTCGTCCGGGATGTCTGCGATCTGACTGGTGCCGACGACAACCTTTTCAGCGAAAGCGCCGCAATACATGGCACGGTTCACGGGTTCGCCGTTCGATGTGGTTAAGGGGGTGGCTGGGTGTGAGCCGGAACATATCGCAGGCATGTGGGCACCACAGGCATCGCAATTCCCACAGGATTTGATCAAGGTCACAATCACGCGATCGCCAATGGCATGGGTCGACACGCCGGGACCAAGCGCTGTCACAACACCCGCCGCTTCGTGGCCATAGACGGCTGGCAATTCTCCGCCCCAAGCGCCGTCAGCATAGGCGATGTCGGAATGACAAATCGCACATGCTTTCAAAGATACCTCGACTTCGCCCGCGTCCGGCGGTGCAAGGGTCAGGTCTTCAATCACCAAAGGCGTTTTGAACGCACGGCATACAGCGGCACGGGTTTGGCTCATCAGCGCTCTCCTTCGCTATGGAAAAGCTGCTGGGTTCGGCTTGGTGCGGCATGCCGGGAAGCGACAGAAAAGCGCGTGTTTACGCCCGAGCGAACCGCTTCCACGGTTGAAAGACGATAATACAGGCGACCATCAAAGCCGCCGACACCAAAAACGGCGCACCGGGAAGGTAGGCCGGGGCATCCTCGACGGCATAACGCGCAAAGACCGACGACATGATCAAGGGTGAGATGATCATTGCAAGCGCAGACATTGACGACAAAACGCCCTGTAATTCGCCTTGGCTGTCGTCAGGTGTCATCTTTGACAATATCCCTTGCAACGCCGGTGTGACGACCGCGCCCAGTGCCGTAAGCGGCGTAAACATCAATGCCAGCCAGCCTTGGGTGACGAAGGCAAGAACCAGGAAGGCGAAGATGTTGAAGATCAAACCATAGAACACAGTGCCCTGATCGCCGAACCATTTCAGGATCAACCGGATCAAACCGCCTTGCACCAAGGCCATCGATAGCCCGAAGGCCGCAAGTGAAAGCCCGATGGTGCGTTCGCTCCAGCCAAATTGCGCTGTGCCGAAATATGACCAGATGACCGGATAGACGAAGAAGGCGATCTGGTAGAGCAGGAACATGATCAAAAGCGGACGGATCTGTGGGTTCAGGCTGACATGTTTGAAAGCCCCCAAGGGGTTGGCGCGTCTCCATTCGAAAGACCGACGTGTTCTGTCGGTTACCGTTTCGGGCATCACGAAATAACCGAAGGTAAAATTGATCGCGGCCAAAAAGCCTGCGGCATAGAACGGTGCGCGGGTGCCGTATTCGGCCAGAAGCCCACCGATCATCGGCCCCAACACAAAACCCAACCCAAAGGCTGCGCCGACCAATCCGAAACGCGCGGCTTTCTCTTCGGGTTTTGAGATATCGGCGATCACCGCCGTTGCGGTCGATTGGGTTGCGGCGGCGACCCCGCCAATAATGCGCCCGATGAACAACAACCAAAAGGTCTGCGCCAGCGCCATGATCACATAATCGACGGCCATCACCAGAAGCGACCCCAAAAGGACCGGGCGGCGTCCGTATCTGTCGGAAACGGCCCCCACAATCGGGCCGCACAGGAACTGCATCACCGCAAAGACCGTCGACAAAACGCCACCAACAAGGGCCGCATCGGCCAGGGGTATTTCGCCGATTTCGCGCAAAAGGGCGGGCATCACGGGCATGATCAGCCCGAATCCCATGGCGTCCAGCACCAATGTGATCAGCACGAAGGTCAGTATTTTGTTCATGATCGCTTAGATAGGGCGGGTCATGACGTAAGGAAAGGCAAAAGTGAACCGGTTAGTTCAGTTATTGCTGCGGGCGATCTGTGCGAACGCGCGCGCTTCGGTGGGTGCAGTGCCAAGTTGTTCTTTTGCATGGAAAATATCTTGAAGGTCCAAATCTGGATGTGCGTCACCGGCAACGTCGGCAAGCGGTTTTTTGTCTTCAATGGCACGCGCAACCAGCGCCTTGGTGGCGGTTTGAGCGTCAGCGCGCGACATTGTTTTGGTCAAAGCGAAGCTGAGCGCTTCGGCGAAAATCATACCATTGGTCGTCGCAATATGCCGTTCCATGGCCTCAACGTTGGGCGATATCCCTTCGGCGATGTCGCCTGCCAAATCCAAAGCGCGGGCGCACAAGACGACGATTTGCGACAGGCTCAGCCATTCAGACAACCACGCCGCACCGTCGCGTTCCTGTTTGTGGGGCAGGGCCGATTGGATCACCACGTTCAGGCCCACAATCTGGCGTGCAATCGCAACCAAGGCCGATGGCGCAACAGGGTTCGACTTTTGCGGCATTGTCGACGATCCGCCGCTTTGCCCCAAGGTGACTTCGCCGATGCCCGATTGCGTCAGGATCATCAGATCCTCGCCCATTTTCGCCAGCGATCCGGTCACGCCCGTCATCCATGCTGACAACCCTGCGATCCCGTCTCGTGCAGTGTGCCAGCTTCCGCCGGGGTCCGCCAAACCCAGTGCGTCGGCCAGACCGGCGCGAACTTCCGGGCCTTTTTCCCCTATAGCCGACATTGTTCCGGCCGCGCCCGAAAGGCTGACCATTTCGACGCTTTCGCGCACGCCCGAAAGCCGTGAACGGTGCCGCAACAAAGGCGTGCCCCAAGCCGTAACAACTGCGCCGAATGAGGTGACGACCGCCGCTTGCCCATAGGTGCGCGCCACCATCGGTTGATCTGCCTGCGCTTCGGCCAGTTGACCAAGGGCTTTCGCTGCCCGTTCAAGCCGTTTGTCCATTATAACAAGCGCCTGCCTCAGCCTCAGCGCCAAACCGGTGTCCATAATATCCTGACTGGTTGCCCCCCAATGCAGCCAGGTCGCATGCTCGGGCGCCTGCATGGCTTCGCGAAACGCGGCGACGAAGCCCGGAACCGGCACGGCGTTTGATGCCACACTTGCTGCCAGCCCGCCGGGATCGATTTGCAATTCCATGGACGCGCGGTGGATGGCTGCTGCCGAAACTTCGGGGATTAATCCCAAACCGCCCTGAACCTTCGCCAAGGCCCCTTCCACCAACATCATCGCGCGCACCTCTGCGCTGTCGGTGAACAAGGCGCCAACTTCGGCATCGCCAAAAAGCTTGCCATAGATCGCGCTGTCAGCGGGGGATACGGGCATGGGCCTGGCCTTTCACATCGTTCGGGCTTGGATAGCATTCAGCACGGCCACAAGGCCATCCACATCCGAGAAAAACGGTGAATGATCCGTGGCCAGTTCGTGCACATGATCCTTGGGCCAACCTTCGGTCACGCGGCGCTGATAGTCCGGCAATACAACCTTGTCGCGGCTGCAAATCACATAGTGACGCGGGACATCGGGTGGTGCGAAGTGAACAGGTTCCACCATGACTGACACCGGCTGCGGGGTCATGCGACTGGTGGCAAAAGCCTGATCTTCCGGCAAACAATCGCTATAGAACACAGGCCCACAAAGATCGGCGCGCGGGACGGATAGCCCGTCAACACGTTCGGTTAACTCGTTCACAATCGGCGCAATGGCTTCGGCGCGTAGATCGGCGAACCGCTTGTCGGGCTCGGGCAAGATCGCCGCGACATAGACCAGCGCGCCTATGTGATCTGAGACTGAGGCGGCCAGCGTGATGGACAACCCGGCCAGTGAATGACCCACCAAAATTGCGCCCGGCGTCAGTTCAGCAACGACGGCGTCGCGATACTCGGTTAGCGAAACATCGTTTCGCGGCGGCCCGTTGGCGCTGTTTCCGGGCAAATCCAACGCTATGCTTTCGTGTCCCAAGGCGCGAAGCGCCGTCACCACGCGCGCCCAACACCACGCCCCGTGTGAAGCCCCATGAACCAGCACAAATCGCGCCATTACATGTCCAGAAAGACGGTTTCGCCTTCGCCCTGAAGCCGGATGTCAAAGCGATAACGCGCATCACCCGTCTTTTTCGCGATCAACGTATCAACCCGGTGGCGTTGCTCGATCCGGGTCAGCACGGGGTCTGAACCGTGATCGTCTTCGGGGAAATAAATCCGCGTCGAAAGCCCGGTGTTGATCCCGCGCGCCACGACCCAAAGCGCGATATGCGGTGCTTGGCTGCCCGGTGGTCCGGGCTTGATGGTTTTCAATGTGAACTCACCACTGTCCTTGTCGGCGGCAAAGCGGCAAAAGCCCGTGACACTTGGATCAGCGCCCGGTTGACCGGGGTAGTTCCCCGCAGCATCCGCCTGCCAGCTTTCCACCATCGCGTCCCGCAAGGCCCACCCGGTTCCGTCGAAGATTGACCCTGTGATGGTGATTAGATCACCCTTGGCGCCGTCGGAAAAAGGCGAAAGCCCAAGGTCTTCGGGATAGATCGTGGTGATGCCCGCGAAAGTTGGGATGCAGCCGATGTGGACGTAAGGTCCCGCCGTTTGACTTGGGGTTTCGCGATTAATGTCAAGGGGTTGTACCATATCACAGACCCTCAGGCTTGTTCTCGAACATTGTTTGGCGACGCCCGCGCAGCACGATGTCAAACTTGTACGCCAAATAATCCATGGGCCGCGATGCCGCCATATCCAAAGGCGCCACAAGCCGGTCCAACTGACCTTGATCCTCGATCGTCGCCGCAATCGGGCAGAGCCGGATCAGGGGATCGCCTTCGAAATACATCTGGCTGATCAGACGCTGGCCAAAAGATGCACCAAAGAGCGAAAAGTGGATATGTGCGGGCCGCCAATCGTTCGCGCGGTTCGGCCAGGGATAGGCACCGGGCTTCACCGTCATGAATTCGTAGCATCCATCGTCGTCCGTGATCGTTCGTCCGCAGCCGCCAAAGCCGGGATCAAGCGGCGCGAAGTATCCATCCTTTACGTGGCGATAACGTCCGCCAGCGTTGGCTTGCCAGACCTCGATCAATGCGTTCGCCACAGCGCGGCCGTTTTCGTCCTGAACACGGCCATGAACCCGGATGCGTTCTCCAATGGCGAGCGACGCGCCTTGGGTGAAATTCTGGATCAGATCGTTGTCGTATTTGCCCAAAATGTCATGGCCAAACACGGGCCCGGTTTCTTCGGTCACCGTGGGCTCCAGCGATAGCAATGCATTGCGGGGCGAGCGTGCGACCGAGGTTTTGTAGTCGGGCCAATAGGCGCGGGGATGCGCCGTTTGATCGCGGGGCATCAGGCGACTGGATTTAGCCATCTTGCGCCTCCATTTCGGCAAAGGTCGCCTTGGCCAGTTTGATGGCGTGGTTCGCTTTGGGCACGCCTGCATAAACGGCGACGTGCAAAAGCGCCTCAAGAACGTCGTCTTTCGAGGCACCTGTATTCACAGTGGCGCGCACATGCATCGGTATTTCTTCGAAGTTTCCGGTGGCGGCCAGCAAGGCCAGCGTCAGCATGGATCGTTCGCGTTTTGAAATCGTATCGCGCGCCCACAAGGTGCCCCAAGCGCCTTCGGTGATCATGGTTTGAAAGGGTTCGTCAAAGGCGGTTTTTGCGGCTTCCGCCCGGTCCACATGGGCATCGCCCAGAACCGCGCGGCGTACCTTCATGCCTTTGTCGTAGCGTTCAGACATGACCGATTTCTTTCAGGAACCTGTTCAGCAGATCAGCAAATTCGCCCGGCTTTTCGACCATCGGCAAATGGCCGGCCCCCCGGATCAATTCAAACCGGCTGCCTTTGACCAAACTGGCGGTTTCACGTACCAGATCGGGCGGTGTCGCGCCGTCTTCGCTGCCTGCGATTGCAAGTGTCGGCAACGTCAGGCTGGCAGTCGTAGTGTAATAATCGGTGCCCGAGATCGCGGCGGACACACCGGCATAGCCATCATCCAACGTGCGCGTCAGCATGTTCCGCCAAGGGATCATCTCGGGCGACGCCTGGAATGGCTTTGAAAACCAGCGTTCCATCACCGCATCTGCCAAAGCCTCGATCCCGCCGGAATTTACGGTGTCGATCCGTTCTTGCCACATCTCTTGGGTGCCGATCTTGGCACCGGTGTTCGCCAAGACAATCGCGCGGACCTGATCCATGCGTTTGACGGCCAAGCCTTGCGCAATCAAACCGCCGACCGAACAGCCCACGATCACGGCGTCGCGAATGTTCAAATAGTCGATCAGCCCTTCGATTTCACCGACCAAGGCCCCCATAGTGAATGGTGGGCGCGGGCAGGACGATAACCCATGACCGCGTTTGTCATACCGGACGATTCGCAATCCGGTGGGCAAAAGCGGCAGAATGGCGTCCCATAACCGCAAATCAGTGCCGAGCGAATTGGCAAACACAATTGGCGCGCCATTGGGATCACCGTCTTCGCGGTAATTCAGATCGACACCGTCAAGTTGGCAAATAGACATGGAACCTCCCGGTCTTGAGTGCAGTGTGTTGGAAATTAGTTGTCACTGTCAATTACTTTCGCCAAATCGCGACAGCGCCGTTTGAAAGACTGTTGCATCCACATTCCCCCCGGAAGCAACCGCGATGACGTCCTGATCCCCTTCTGAGTGAAACATCGCTGCCGCCAGCGCCACTGCGCCACCCGGTTCGACGGTGAGCTTCAAACGTAGAAAGGCAGCGACCATCGCACGAAGCGCCTCGTCGTCGCTGACAACCATGCCGGGGCCGCAATGTTGCTGGATCACCGGAAACGTCAGATTTCCGGGGCTTGGGGTCAGGATTGCGTCGCAAACTGACCCGGTCATCTGAGTGTTCACCTGTTTTGTGCCCACCAATAGCGAACGCGCAACATCGTCAAACCCTTCGGGTTCAACGGTGCGCACGGTCAATTGCGGAGCGTGCGCGTCCAACGCCAATGCGATCCCCGCCGACAATCCGCCGCCCCCGCAGCAAACCAGAACATCCGCCGCGCCGATCCCGGCCTCTGCTGCCTGTTCCGCAATCTCAAGCCCACAGGTGCCTTGGCCTGCGATCACGTCTTCATTGTCGAACGGCTTGATCAGGGTGAGCCCGCGTGCCCCGGCCAATTCAGCACCGATGGCATCGCGGTCGCCCGTTGCGCGATCATACAGCACCACCTCGGCTCCGTAAGCGCGGGTGTTGGCGATTTTCAGGGCGGGCGCGTCTTCCGGCATGATGATCACGGCAGGCGCTTCCATTTCGCGAGCCGCACAGGCGATCCCCTGGGCGTGGTTGCCCGAAGAAAACGCCAAAACGCCTTTGGCGCGCGTCGCTGCATCCAATGCGGAAATCGCGGACCGCGCGCCCCGGTATTTGAACGATCCGGTCTTTTGCAAACACTCGGACTTCACGAAAATACGGCGACCGGCCATGTCGTCGAGCAACGGCGCGTTCAAAAGCGGCGTGCGTACGGCGTGACCTTCAATACGGTGCGCTGCGGCCTGGATCCGGTCAATGTTCATCTAAGGCTTTCGATCCATTTGGTGAGAGTGCCAATGGCCTCGGGTTCATCTAAGAACGGTACATGGCCGCGCCCCGGGACATCGATGCGCAACATGTCGGGTCGGCGACGCGCCATTTCATCTGCGGTGGATGCGGCCAGAAGGTTCGAATTGGCCCCCCGGATCAACGCCAAAGGCAGACCGGCCAAAGCATCGAACATCGGCCAGAGATCGGGCATGGGGGCGTCGCCCGTTGCAAGAACGGCGTCGCGCAATGCGGGGTCATAGTTGATCCGAAGACCATCCGGTGTCTCAACGTAATGCTTGCGCACCTCCTCGGACCATCGCGTGTCCGGCACGCCATCGAAACCCTCAGTCAATTTGGAGCGCATCGCCATCGCCTCGGCATAAGTCTTTTGTGGCGGATTGCGTCCGATGTAGTCTTTGATGGCGTCCAGACCGGCGCTTGCAAGCTCGGGGCCGATGTCGACCAAGCACACACCGGTCAACCGCGCTTTGGCGAAACTGGCCAAAGCCATGGCGATCAGACCACCGCGCGATGTTCCCAGGATGGCGGCTTGTTCCAACCCCAAGTGATCAAGAAGCGCCAGCGCATCGCCCGCTTCGGTCGGGATGGTATAGGTTTTGGCACCCGTCCATTCGGATTTGCCACGGCCACGGTAATCAAGACGGATAAGCCGCACATCGTCTGGTAAAAGTGGGGCGACGTAGTCAAAATCACTGCCGTTTCGTGAAAGACCCGACAGCGCCAAAATCGGCAGGCCCGTACCTTCATCGCGGTAGGCAAGGCGCGCACCGTCAGTTGTGGTAAATTCTGCCATCAGAGTGAGCCCGCTAGATCAGGAATAGAGGCAAGGTCGCTGAGCACATGCGTAGGTTTTGCTGGCAATCGATCAACCGGTTCGCTGGCGCGATTGACCCAGGCGGTTGTAAACCCGTATTGCGCCGCCGCTGCCGCGTCCCACCCGTTTGCCGACACAAACAACACCTCTTGGGGTTCTGTGTCAAACCGCGTGCCGACCATGTCGTAGACGACTTTCGCGGGCTTGAAGATGCCCACGTCCTCGACCGACAAAACGGCATCGAGCCAGGCGTCGACTTGAGCGAATTCCACCGCACCTTGGAGCATGTCCGGCGACCCGTTCGACAGAATAGCGGTGGAAAGCCCGTTGGATTTCAGCGTGCTCAGCATCTTTGGAACTTCTGGATAGGCTGGGAGTTCCCAGTAGAGCGCCAGAAGCGTTTCGCGGAGGATGGGATCGTACAGCCCGCTGGCTTCCATCGCCCAATCCAGCCCATCCGATGTGACTTGCCAAAATGAGATATAGTCGCCGGTGATCGCACGCAGCCAAGTATATTGCAGCTGTTTGGCGCGCCAGTCGGCTGCAAGCCGGGGCCAGACCTCGGCAAGCTTTTCCTGGCCGGGCTGTTCGGCCGCAATTCGAGCCGCTGCGGCAACGTCAAAAAGCGTGCCATAGGCATCGAAAACGCAAGTGGTGATGGGCATGGGCCGGCTCCTTTTGATGTCGCCCAAGACTGGCACGGGTCGGCGCGCGGGGAAAGCGGGTTTGGGGCCAAGGGGTGTTCTGTGATAGGAACGGGCTGGGAAAAGGAGAGAGACAATGTCGGATTCACATGGAAAAGTGCTTTGGAATGAGTTGAACACCCGCGATGTCGAGGGTGCAAAGGCGTATTACACTGCGGTGTGTGGCTGGACGTTTGATACGATGCCAGTGGCCGGTGGCGGCGGTGATTATACGGTTGGAAAACTGGGCGACGACATGGTTGGCGGGATTTTCGATATCACGGGCATGCCGGGACTGGACAATGTGCCAGCCCATTGGTTGACCTATATTGGCGTCGATGACGTTGATGCAGGCAGTGCTGCGACGAAATCTGCGGGCGGCAAGGTTATCCGCGAACCTTTTGATATTCCGAACGTGGGGCGCATTGCGATTGTCGAAGATCCAACGGGCGCGGTTTTCGGGCTAATGACATCCGCGACCGGCTGATCCGACGGTTTGAGGACAGGGTTTGAGGACGCGGGGCGCCCGTTCCGGGCGCACATGATCTTTGGTTGCGTAAGTTCATTTCGGTTTCGACAGGCCCGCTTGGAAACCTGCTGGACGCATGGTTCCTTTCGGGCGAGACTGTCGATTATGACTTTTGATGCCATGAAAGCTTTGACACATGCCGCGCGGATTTTGCGCGACGTTGACCTTCGAGGCAGATGACCCGCGATCTTACCCTTCTTTTCGGACCACAATCAAAAGGCGCGATGACGCTGAACGATTATGTGCGCCGCCATTCGAGACCATTGGCCGAACACGGTGTGCACGCGCTTCCGACCCGGTATGCGTCGCCGATCTTGCGTCGCTGTCAAAATGACGACTTGCCCATTGAAGACCGGAAGGCGGAGTTCGACACTGCGACCGCACACAAAACTGTGGTTCTGGCTGGATTGAATGTGTTTGGTCCCGCCGAAGCAATGCTGGCTGAGGGTGCTTTTCTGCCAGATATTTCACCGGGACTTTGTCGGTTGGGAGAGATTGCAGGACCGTGCCGAGTGGTTATGGCGCTTGATCCACTGCCGTACCTGTTCAATGCCCCTGCCACAGATCGCCTAAGCGAAAGGGTGCGACCCATTGGGTGGGAAACGCTGTTCGAGATGAGTTGGCTGGGCGTGCTGACCGCCGTGTCAGAGGCCATACCGGATGCCGACATTCTGGTTCTGACGTCGCAAGGTATGGCGCTTCGTTCAGGCGAGGTTTTGGAGCGGCTTTTCGGACCTGTGGGCCCACACGTCGATGACCCTCATTGGCTATTGCGCCAAGTGGTGACCGAGACGGGTCATGCGGTTCTGGATCGGCTTTTGGCGAAGGGCCCGATTTCGCCGGACATATTGGAGGAATTTTGCGCATTTTTCGTGGCGAAACCTGACGCTGGCGACATTGAAGCGCGGTTTGGAATCGAAAAAATCACCCTTACATTGATGGAGCAGCGCTTCGAAGAAGATTTGGAGAAGATCGCCAAACTGCCCCGGACCGAGATCATCTGATGTCTGTCGAAACCCGGCTGATCAGCTCAAACCAATCTTGGGAGAGCGAACCAAAGGTTTTCACAGGCAAAGACACATTGGTTGCCGTGCTTGGCAGAGAAACGCCAGAAGCGACGGTTGACTGGCTTCGGTTTTATCAGACCACTCAGGGTGCCGAGGCCGCTTTGATCGTGGACCTTGCCCGCCGGGATGGTTTTGCAAAGGCGCTGTCGGTATTGGCACCCGACATTCCCGTCGTTGTGCTTCGCTCGGAAGACCAAGTTGGCGATGGGATCTATGAGGTTCTTTGCAGGCACCTTTTGAGCGAGACAAGTGCGGTCGCCTTTTTCGAGGTCTCTGACCTTGCCGTGCCGAACCCGAACAGTTCGATCTTCGATCAAATCCGCGCGGCCAAGGGACAGGCGACGCATTTTCCGGGAAGGGCGTGTTTCCCGTGGCGGCTTCGACAGGGCAGGCCCGCTCCGTTTGGAGATCATATCGCCGTTCGGCAGGGACTAGATCGCAATCTGATCGCTTGGGGGGTGGTGCCCGGATCATTGCCGGATGACGTTATTTGGACAGCCAAAGGGCCTTCGAACACCCGGGCCAATACATCGGAATTGCGTTTTTATCGCGCGACGGGGGTCGCGGCACCGGGCACACCGATTGGCAAGCTGGTTCGAAAGGCGGATCTTATCGAAGCGCCGGAGCTTTTGGCACTGGTGAAAACCGCATTCAACGCAACACCGATCCGATTGCCAAGTGCTGCGCCCATACCGCCGCGACCGGCGTCGCAAAACGTTACTGTGGTCACGGTGATGAAAAACGAAGGCCCGTTTATTCTGGATTGGATCGCCCACAATCGTGCCTTGGGGATCGGTCAACATCTTGTTTACACGAACGATTGCCAAGACGGCACCGATCGTCTTTTGGATCTGTTGTCCGAAGCGGGGGTCATTCGGCGCGATAATCCCTGTGGTAAAAACGGCCAGGTGCCGCAGCACGCAGCCTTTCAGGCGGCCGAAAAGGAACCAAGTGTTCAAGGGGCAGACTGGCTTTTGACGCTGGATGTCGATGAATACATCAACATTCATGTGGGCGAGGGCCGTCTGTCTGATCTGTTAGCCGCCGCTCCCGATGCGCATCTTTTGTCCATGCGGTGGCGGTTGTTCGGCAACGCGGATCAACAAGTGTTTGAAGATCGCCCCGTGACGCAACAATTCACCAAGGCGGCCCCAGATGTCGCACCGCAACCCCTACAGGCTTGGGCATTTAAGACACTTTACCGAAATGCGGGCATAGCTCGGCGGATCGGTGTGCACCGCCCAAAAGGGCTGAACGCCGCACTTCGGGATGTGCGGTGGGTGAATGGGGCCGGGCGCGACATTCCCGCCAATTCCTGGCGCAATTGCTGGCGCGATACGACGAAAAACGTCGGCTATGATCTTGTGACGCTGAACCATTACGCCGTGCGCTCGGCGGACAGTTTTCTGATCAAGCGCGAACGGGGCCGGGCGAACCATGTGAAAAACGATCTGGGTGCCACCTATTGGTTTCGGATGAACCATAACGCGGTGGAAGATACGTCAATCCAACGGCGTGCGTCTGCGACTGAGGATGAGAAACAGCGGCTTCTGTCCCTGCCGGGCGTGGCCGAAGCGCATGAGGTCGCCGTCGACTGGCACCGGGATCGGATTGCGACACTGAAAACTGATCCCGACATGGCGCAGCTTTACGCCCAGATCACCGCGCCCAGAATGGAAAAACTGTCACGTATGGCGACCAAGTTCGGGCCCAATGTTCATTACTTCGGCCCTGACATTGTACCAGATGAGATTGCAGATCGTGATCCCACGGGCGGCTTTTATTTTAACGGAACGCCGGAAATTCAGAGAAAAATTAAAGAATTACGCGATGTTCGGCCTGACCCGTCCCTGCTTCTGGGGCGCTGAAGGTGCATCCGTGATAGTCTGACTTGGCCACGTCGGATTCGCTGAAGTGTTCTTGTGCCGAAGTGCAAAACAACGTCGACAAACCGGGCCCACCAAAGGCGGGGCAGGATGTATGTGCCGCATCAAACGCGATGGCTTTCAGAAATTCGCCGTCCGAATTGTAACAAGCCACCCGCCAAGCCCCCCATTGTGCGTTCCACAGGTTGCCTGCTTGATCCACAACAGCGCCGTCGGGGTACAATCCTTCATGGGTCAGGTCCAGAAACACCTCGGGATCACCGGTTGGCCAACCATCTTGCGCATCCAAGGCCTGACGCATGATCTTGCCTGTAACGGTATCGGCGAAATAGGCAAACGCGCGGTCAGGCGAAAAACAAATCGCGTTCGGAACGGTGATGTTTTGCACAACGGGTGTTAAAGCGCCTTCGTAATACCGATAGATCGTTGCGGCTCCAACGGCCGCATCTTTGCCCATCGTGCTGATCCAAAATCCACCCCAAGGGTCCGTGCGGCCATCGTTGGCGCGGGTGTTCGGATCGTCGGCTTCCAGCCCTTCGACGTCTTCTCTGCGTTCATTGTCGACGTCAAAAAGAAACAACCGACTTTCCGAGGCGATCAAAAGCTCGGTTTCGCTGACCCAACCTGCGGCAGACACGAGTTCGGGAAACCGTATGGTGCGATGCTTTCCGGCCTCGCGGGTATGAAGCGTTGCCCCCAGAATGTCGAACCAGAACAGCTGTTCGCGAAGGGGATGCCAAAGCGGGCCTTCCCCCAGCTCGCAAGAGGTGCCGTCGAAAACCTCGCTCACGATTGGAAAGCGTCCCAAGCCGCAACGGTTTCGCTGGCTTTGGCGGCGATATCGGGCACGCTTGCACCCGGTTTATAAAGCGAACTGCCAAGCCCGAAGCCGCTGGCCCCTGCGCGGACCCAATCGTTGAAATTCTCGGGGCCGACACCGCCAACCATGAAGACTTGCGTTTCCGCGGGCAAAACAGCGCGCAAAGCCTTCAGCCCTTCGGTGCCCATCTGAAAGGCCGGAAAGACCTTCAAGCCATCCGCGCCGTACTTCAGCGCCGCAAAACATTCCGATGGTGTCAAAACGCCGGGAAAGCTTTGCATATCCAAAGCTTTGGTCGTTCCAATCACGTCTTCATCGCAATTCGGCGATACCACCAGCGCGCCACCGGCATCTTTCACACGTTTTACGTCGGCCGCGTTCAAGACCGTGCCAGCACCGATCAAGGCCCGGTCGCCAACGGCGTTGACCATGGCTTCGATCGAGGCAAACGGAAGCGGCGAATTCAATGGTACTTCGATCTGGCTGATGCCAGCATCCAACAGGGCTTCGGCCACGGGCACGGCCTCGTCCGGCTCAATTCCGCGAAGAATGGCGATCAATGGGCGCGTCATGATGTTTCCTTCAGTCGGATGTAAGCGGCAGTCAGCCCCGCCAATGTGGTCTGGGTTGCGTCGGCAGTTTCCGTCACCGCGCCCTGCAAGGCAAGAGCGGTCGCGTAAAGGGTGGCGAGTTTCGGCGCCCCGATCAGCACGATGTTCTGACCCAGCCAATAGGGTCGCGCGGCGGCCAGCTCCGCCCCGATCAACAAGCCGGACAGGCGGGCGGTGGCGGCCTCACTTGAAAGCCCCGCCAACAACCCTTCGGCACGAAGCGAGAAGAACCGGTTCGCCAAAGCCTCGGGCCGCGACATCGCATCTGCCACGGCGGTTTCGAATGCCGAAGCATCCCAGCCATTGCCCACCGAATGTTTCAAAACGGATTGCTCTGACATCAGGGCAAACATCTCGCCAGTCATGAATGTGCGAAAGCTTACGACTTCGCCCGCTGAAATCTGAACCCATTTTGTATGGGTCCCCGGCATGCAAAGCACGCCGTCAAATTCGGGGTCTTTCGCCAGATAACCCGCGATCTGAGTTTCCTCGCCCCGCATAACATCCGCAGGGTCGGCTTGCGACAACCCTGGTAAAATCGCCACATCCAAACGGGTGTCGCGAACTTTTGGACGCACGGCGCCGGGTCCAACAGGCAGGCAAGGCACTTTGGAATAAGCCGCTTCGGCCCAGCCTTGCTTCGCGCCCACCATGCCGCAAGCCACCAAGGGAATGCGGTTCTGGCCCAACCAAGGCTCGATCACCTCAAGAAGTGCGGCTTCAAATTCATCAGGCGCAAGCGATCCCATACCTTTGTCTGATCGTCCTTCGGCCAGAACGGCACCATCCCGCAAGGCCCAAGCCCGCATATTGGACGTGCCCCAATCAACAGCAATCCAGTCGGCATATGTGCTTTCACCACTCATAAGGGTCGCAATGACGCGAAAATGCAGCCGAGATCAAGCGGGTCGTTCAGGTAGGGTGGCTTGGAACTTCTTGGTTAATCCGCTTCGAACAATGTCATAGGACGCAATGACCCGGTGCTGCATTTCATCTGGGCCAACATCTTCGGGCAGCAAAACCCATGATTTATGGAAATAAGGCGCCTTTTGTCCCACGCCTGCATCGATCAACATCTGCGCGGTTTCAATATCTGGCGTTTTCAGTGCCACGCCGGGCAATGTTGCGCCAATGCAAGCAAACATTTTGCCACCGACTTTCCATGCATCATGCCCGCCGCCCCATGGATCTGAAACTTCGGCACCCGGAAGTGTTTTACAAATGGCATCCAAAGAGGCGCGAAAATCTTGTGACGATCCAACCATGGCGCCATCCTAGCCTCTTTTGGCCCGTACCTGTAAACCCCCGACATGAGCATCGAAATCATCCTCGAAGATACACGCTGGAGAGGCCTTGAAAGGACGATTGAGCACGCTGTTGAGGCGACACTTACCCATATGGAGCTTGAACCGGCGAATTGGGACATCACGGTTCTGGGGTGCAACGACGCACGAATAACCGAGTTAAACGGTGATTTTCGCGAAAAAGCAAAGCCAACCAACGTTCTATCATGGCCCAACCAGGAACGTGGAGCCGATGTCGAGGGTGCGCGGCCTCTTCCCCCGGAGGGTGATCCAGAACTCGGAGATATCGCGATTTCGTTTGAGACCTGCGACACCGAAGCGAAAGCGGGCGGAATTTCGCTAAAAACCCATACAACACACCTAGTTGTTCACGGTGTATTGCATCTTTTGGGCTACGATCATGTACGCGATGGCGATGCCGACTTGATGGAAGCACTAGAAATCGCGATACTTGCAAAGCTTGGGGTCGCGAACCCATATATCATTGGGTAGACATCAGGTGCGTTTTGTAACGGAAAGGATGAATGGGAGATAACGGAGAAGCGTCCTCTAGCGCAGCGCAAAGCGCGCAATCGGAGGATGAGAGTAGACGCGGCCTTCTTTCTCGTTGGCTGTGGGCACTGAGTGGACATGCGGACCGGGTCGAGGAACATGCCTCAGCCTTGGTGCCTATTGTTCGCGGCCAAAAAGGCGGTCTTGGAAATCTGACCCGGCTTCGGGTCGAAGACGTTATGATCCCCAAGGTGGAAATCACGGCTGTTCCGTCGGACATCACAAAATCAAAGCTGGTCGAAGTCTTCCGTGAAAGCGGTTTGACGCGCCTGCCTGTGTTCACCGATACGCTGGACACCCCAAAAGGCATGGTGCACCTGAAAGACATGGCGCTAAAGCACGGCTTTAACGGCTCGGGCGAACGCTTTGCCCTGGCCAATATGCTGCGCCCGCTTTTGTATGCGCCGCCGTCTATGCCCATCGGGGTACTGTTGCAGAAAATGCAAACAGACCGGATGCATATGGCGCTGGTCATTGACGAATACGGCGGCGTTGATGGTTTGGTCACGATTGAAGACCTGATCGAACAGGTGATTGGCGAAATCGAAGACGAACATGATGTGGGCGAAGGCGATCATTTCATCGTCGAAGCACCGGGATGTTTTCTGGCCAAGGCCCGTACCCCCATCGACGAATTTGAAAAAGAAATCGGCCAAAAGCTGGTCTTTGGTGACGACGAAGAAGAAATCGACACGCTGGGCGGGCTTGTTTTCATGCTTGCCGGTCGCGTTCCTGCGCGGGGCGAAGTCGTAAAGCACCCCGATGGATTGGATTTCGAGGTGGTCGATGCCGATCCACGCCGCATCAAACGCTTGCGTGTCCGGATCAATCTGGCAAAAGCGGCGGAGTAATCCCAGACGGGCCAAACCCTATGACGTTTCGCCGGACATTCGCGCTTAGCTTTTTGGGCGGCGCGCTCGCCGCATTGGGCCATGCACCCTTTGGACTTTGGCCTGTTGCACTTGTCGGTTTCTCAATTGTGATCTGGCTGGTTTCCACCACGGATCGCCCCGCACGGATCGGTTGGGCGGGCGGCGTTGGATATTTTGTTGTGACCCTCAGCTGGTTCGTTGAACCGTTCCTGGTCGATATCAAGACACACGGCTGGCTCGCACCGATTGCGCTGGCGCTGGTGTCTGCCGGATTCGCGTTGTTCTATGGCGCGTCTGCGTGGGTATCGGCCAAAATTGCCACTGGCCGTTCCATGCGCGCAATTGCCTATGTCATTGCGTTGACGGGGGCCGAGATGCTGCGGGGAAACATCCTGACCGGTTTCCCATGGTCGCTGGCCGCCTACATCTGGGCTGAGACACCGCTTCGCGCTGCAACGGCGTATACCGGTTCCTACGGACTGACGTTGCTCACGCTTCTGGCCGTCGCACTTCCGGTGGCGTTTCAATGGCGTGGATTTGTCGGCGGTGTCGCCATCCTTGGGGCCTTGTTTACCCTTGGTGCGGCCAGAATGAACGTTGATGCACCGCCCGGCGAACGTCTGGGCACGATCCGCATCGTTCAACCCAATGTCCCGCAGCGTGACAAATGGAATCCCGACAAAGTCCCCGATCACATCGGCCGCATGTTATCCCTGACCCGTGGCGAGGGGGGCGACAAGGCCGAAACCGTTGATCTGGTTGTCTGGCCGGAAGCTTCGGTTGCCTATCCGTTGCACGCCGCCGGTGCGGTTCTTAGCGCGGTTTCCGACGCCTCGGCCACGGGCGCAAATGGTGCACCGGTGATTATCGGGATCAATCGGCAGGATGGCGAAGACTGGCACAATTCCCTTGCCGTTGTTGGCGCAGAAGGTGTCGTGCTCGACACATACGACAAAGTTCATCTTGTGCCGTTCGGCGAATATATCCCTTTGAAGATCAATTGGATACGTGCTGTGGCAGCCAGCTCAGGGTTTGGTTTCACGGCAGGTGCCGAGGTCCGACTGATCGATACGCCCCTTGGACGGGCATTGCCGTTGATCTGTTATGAAGGCATCTTTCCTGGTCATATCTTCCGCGCCGGCGAGCGCCCCGATTACCTGCTGCAAGTGACAAATGATGCTTGGTTCGGCACTTTTTCCGGGCCTTATCAACACCTTGACCAAACCCGCTTTCGTGCCGCCGAACAAGGATTGCCATTGGTTCGGGCCGCCAACACAGGGGTCTCAACTGTGATTGATGCATTTGGACGCATGAGCCCAAACACCCAAATGGCACTTGGTGAAACCGGTTTCCGCGATGCTGTGATCTATGGCAGGGGTGCGTCCACGCTTTTCGCACGCACTGGCGATATTCCTGTCATTGTTATCCTTTTGCTAACAATGAGCGCACTTATCCTGCAAAGAACAGGCAACACCATTGCAAATGGGCGCACAAAGTCGTAACCGCGCTTGACTGTTACAACGGCTTCCTGGCGTGGCAGAAATTTTCAACGGAGCGCTCCATATGAACCGCAAAAACTATACTTTCACTTCGGAAAGCGTTTCCGAAGGCCACCCAGACAAAGTGTGTGACCGAATTTCCGACGCTGTCCTCGATGCTTTCCTGAAGGAAGCCCCCGAGGCGCGTGTCGCCTGCGAAACCTTTGCCACCACAGATCGCGTCGTCATTGGCGGCGAAGTGCGCGGCCCCCAATCCGTGACGGATCGTGTCGAAGACATCGCGCGCGCCTGTGTCAAAGACATCGGGTACGAACAAGATGGCTTTCACTGGGCCAACATGAAGGTTGAAAACCACCTGCACGCGCAATCCGCCCACATCGCGCAGGGTGTCGATGCTGACGGCGCGGGCGATCAGGGCATTATGTTCGGCTATGCGGTCAATGAAACGCCCGAGCTGATGCCAGCGCCCATCCACTATGCGCACGCGATGCTGAAACGGCTGAACGATGCGCGCAAATCCGGCGAGCAGCCCACCCTGCGCCCGGATGCGAAATCTCAGATTTCGCTGCGCTACGAAGATGGCGAACCGGTCGAAATCACCTCGATTGTTCTGTCGACCCAGCACGCCAACGAAGACCAGACATCCGACGACATTCGCGCAATCGTTGAACCGTACATTCGCGAAGTCATGCCGACCGATTGGATCACCCCCAAGACTGAATGGTGGGTCAATCCAACAGGCACTTTCGTCATCGGTGGCCCTGATGGGGACGCCGGCCTGACGGGTCGCAAGATCATCGTCGACACCTATGGCGGCGCGGCTCCGCACGGCGGCGGAGCGTTTTCCGGCAAAGACCCCACCAAGGTTGACCGGTCTGCTGCTTACGTCGCGCGATACATCGCCAAAAACGTTGTGGCCGCGGGCATGGCGAAGAAGTGCCTGATCCAACTGTCCTATGCCATCGGTGTCGCAAAACCTTTGTCGATCTATGCCGATACGTTTGAAACGGGCGAAGTCGAACCAGCCGCCATCGAAGCAGCGATTGAACAGGTGATCGATCTTAGCCCACGTGGCATCCGCGAACACCTGTCGCTGAACCGCCCGGTTTACGAACGCACGGCGGCGTATGGCCACTTCGGTCGGGCATCGGAAGCGGACGGTGGATTTTCATGGGAAAAAACCGACCTTGTTGACGCGCTGAAGGGTGCGGTCTAAACTTTGAGAGCCTCTGCCGTCTCTTTTTGAGGGGCAGGGGCCCGCGAAGGCGGCACCATGGATTTTTCGCCGATCTGCGCCTCACCACCCAGAACTTTAGCGACCGTGGGCCAGACCCGAATGCGAGGTCGTGTCAGAAACTCCCACCATTCGTGAATCTGAACCCGTTTACCCATCCGGGTGTACCACCGCATGGCATGTCGGATTTCGGGATCAGGATGCAGGAACGTACGCCAAAGCGCTTTCGGCCGCGCCTGAAGCGCAACTTCGATGACTTTCACCCACAAAAACACGCGCCACGGTGGCACATAGGGCGTTTCCAACACCTGATGTTTGTAATCCCAGCGTTTCAGGTCCGTATCGATCACGCGACGGTTTTTGACTTCGTTGAAAAATGGCGTCCAGCGGTGCGGCGTCGCATAAACCGACATGATTTGATCCGGGTCATAGGCAAGAAGTGTGCGCAACAGACGCCAGTAATCGCGGTCGCGTTCTTCGGAAAAGCCGACGGCAAAGGTGCATAAACCAATCATCCCATGGGCGCGCAGCAATTGAATAGCCTCTTGATCCTTCACGCGAGTCCCGCCCTTTTTTACGGCCTGAAGCGTTGCCTCATCCGTGCCTTCCAACCCCAGCAAGAACCGCAGAACACCGGCCTTTCGGTACAACGGCAGGATATCAGCATCCCGCACAATGTCGTCGGCACGGGTTGAGCCGATAATCGTCACATCGACATCTTCGGCAATCATGGCATCCAGAAACGCGCGCCAGGCTTTTGGCGAAGACGTCGGGTTTTCATCCGCCAGATTGATCAATTCGATCCCGTGGTCGCGCACCAGCCCAGCGATCTCGGCCGCGAATTTTACCGGGTCCCGGTGCCGCCACTTGGTCCAGAAACCGCGCTGCCCGCAATAGGTGCACAGATGCGGACATCCACGCGAGAACTGCAAAATCACGCCCTTGCGCCCGCCCCAATAACTGTAATCGTCGAAATCGATCAGCTCCCACCCGATCCGGTTTGCATCCAGATCGCGCACCATCGGTGCAGGCCGGGTCGCTTTGGGTGTGCCGCCGTCGCGAACGGCAAGACCCGGAAGGCTGGTCAACGCGCCGCCGTTTTCCAAAGCCGTCGCCAGATGAACAACGGTTTCCTCGCCTTCACCGCGCACGATCACATCAATCTCGGGCACGTCGCGCAAAATGTCCTCCCAATGATAGGTCGGGTAAACGCCGCCATAGACGATGCATACCGAAGGCGCTGCGCGTTTGATCTGCCGAACCAAGGACACCACCGTCGGATGGGCCGATGTTGATCCGGAATGCCCGATCATCACCACCTGCGGTCGATTGGCCAAGACATGGCGAAGAATGTCCGTGTCCACCATTGGCCCGATATCGGCGTTGATCAGTTGGACGTCATGGCCTGCATCGATCAAAGGCCCGCCAAGACACAAAAGCCCAAAGGGCGGCAAATGCTCCTTTGGAATACGACTGCCAATCGCGGTATGGGGTGGGTGCAATAAAGTAATACGCAATTTTGAAAACCTCCGGGATACTGGCGGCGGTTGTAGGCGCGTGGTCGCGCAGCTATTCAGGGCGCCATGTGCAAGTCGAAAGGGATGTTTGTGCAATTTACCGTTGCCATTGATGGCCCCGCCGCAGCCGGAAAAGGAACCATTGCCCGCGCGCTGGCCGACACATTTGGCATGGCGCATCTGGATACAGGGTTGCTTTATCGCGCCGTGGGTCGCCGCGCGTTGGACGGGGTTCCGCCGGTGATCGCGGCATCAACCCTGCGGCACCGCGACATCGCCCGAACCGATCTTCGTACGCCCGACGTGGCCCAAGCTGCCAGCGAAGCCGCGGCCATCCCCGAAGTGCGCGCCGCCCTTGTGGCGTTCCAGCGCGACTTTGCGCGCCGCGAAGGCGGTGCCGTTTTGGATGGTCGCGATATCGGCACGGTCATTTGCCCTGATGCCGAGGTGAAGCTGTTCGTGACCGCTGACGCAAACACACGTGCTAACCGGCGTTGGCAGGAACTTTCCCAGTCCGGTGTCGACATCACGGAAGCCGAGGTGCTGGCCAGCATCCATGAACGCGATGCCCGCGACGCCAGCCGCGACGCCGCGCCCATGGTTGCCGCCCAAGACGCGATCCAACTTGATACCTCAACCCTGACCATTGACGAAGCCGTGGCCGCCGCTCAGGCTCACGTCAAAGCACGCCAAGGAAACCAGACATGAAAATGACAACGCTCGGTCAGCCCGGCCCCGCTACATCGCAATTCGGCATTGGCGCAATGTCGTTCTCTGGCCTCTACGGTCAGGCGACCGAGGCTGAAAGCCACGCCGTTCTGGATGCCTGTCTTGAAGCGGATGTGACCCATATCGACACCTCAAACGTTTACGGCATGGGCCAGTCTGAAACGCTGATCGGTTCGTGGTTGGCCGCGCGCCCCGGTGCAAGGGAACAGGTCACAATCGCAACCAAGGCCGGGATTTCCAGCCGCGATGGCGCGCGCTTTTTCGACAATTCACCAGAACACCTTGAATCCGAACTGGACGGCAGCCTGAAGCGCCTCGGCACAGATTATGTCGATCTGTTCTACATTCACCGCCGCGAAGCCGCACGCCCGATTGAAGAAGTGACAGGCACGCTCGCCGCGCTCGTCAAAAAGGGCAAAATTCGCAGCATCGGGTATTCCGAAATCGCGCCCAGCTCGCTCAGGCGCGCAACCACCGAACATCACGTGGCGGCGGTTCAGTCCGAATACTCCCTCTCAACACGCGCGCCGGAACTCGGATTGGTGCAAACCTGCGCCGAATTGGGCACGGCTTTGGTTGCCTTTTCCCCCGTCGGACGATCGCTTTTAACCGACGCCCCCTTCGACCGCGCGCGCATCGAAGGCATCCCGTTCCTAAAGAACAACGAACGCTTTATGGAACCCAACTTCACGGCCAATCTTGATGCCAACGCCCGGTTCTGTGCCCTTGCCGCCGACATGAACATTTCGGCCGCTGGCCTTGCCATCGCTTGGCTGATCGCTCAAGGCGACCATGTGATCCCGATCCCCGGCACCAAATCCACAGCCCATCTGACCGAATTACTGCAAGGCACCGGTCGCAAACTCACAAGCGATGAACTGAAAGCCATTGAAGCAATCCTTCCCGTCGGTTGGGCATACGGTGACCGATACAACGCCGATCAATGGGATGGCCCTGAACGGTACTGTTAAATCGGGTAATCCATCTTCTTCTGTCCAATGTACTTCGGGGTTTGGGGCAGAGCCCCAATCCGCCTGATCGACCAAAACAATCCATCGACGCTGCACCCTTGCGTTCAAACACTTGCTTGGGTATACCCCGCCCGTCGAAGCGACGGTTACAGTCGCGAGCGCAAAGGACTAGAGCAGGGGTCGGTAAGTACCGACCCTTCTTATTTGCGTTCGTGAGATATGATCGTCAATGACCAACCCCGAAAGACCGGCGGAGACAACCGCATGGCCCGTGAAATCAAAGAATAGGATTAAAACGCCATATGGCTAATGCAACCATGGAGGAGTTCGAGGCCCTCTTAAACGAAAGTCTCGATATGGACACGCCCGACGAGGGCAGTGTTGTCAAAGGCAAAGTCATCGCAATCGAAGCGGGCCAAGCCATCATCGACGTCGGCTACAAAATGGAAGGCCGCGTTGAACTCAAAGAATTCGCAAATCCCGGTGAAGCCCCCGAAATCGAAGTGGGCGACGAAGTCGAGGTGTTCCTTGACCGCGTGGAAAACTCTCGTGGCGAAGCGGTTATCAGCCGTGACAAAGCCCGCCGCGAAGCCGCTTGGGACAAGCTTGAAAAAGCCTATGCCGATGATGCGCGCGTTGAAGGCGCTATCTTTGGCCGCGTAAAAGGTGGCTTTACTGTCGATCTGGGCGGTGCCGTGGCCTTCTTGCCCGGCTCACAGGTTGATGTGCGCCCCGTGCGCGATGCAGGCCCTCTGATGGGTCTGAAACAGCCGTTCCAAATCCTGAAAATGGACCGCCGCCGTGGCAACATCGTTGTGTCGCGCCGTGCTATTCTGGAAGAAAGCCGCGCCGAACAGCGCGCGGAAGTGATCTCGAAAATTCAGGAAGGCGATGCTGTGGACGGCGTGGTCAAGAACATCACCGAATACGGCGCATTTGTCGATTTGGGCGGTGTCGATGGCCTGTTGCACGTCACCGATATGGCATGGCGTCGGGTCAACCACCCATCGGAAATCGTCACTATCGGCGAAACCGTGAAAGTGCAGATCGTCAAGATCAACAAGGAAACCCACCGTATTTCCCTGGGCATGAAGCAACTACAGGAAGACCCTTGGGATGCTGTCGAACGCAACTACCCACTGGAATCGACCCATCAGGGCCGCGTGACCAACATCACCGATTACGGTGCATTTGTTGAACTCGAAGCTGGCGTCGAAGGTCTTGTCCACGTGTCCGAAATGTCCTGGACGAAAAAGAACGTTCATCCGGGCAAGATCGTGTCAACGTCTCAGGAAGTCGAAGTCATGGTTCTGGAAATCGACAGTTCCAAACGTCGCGTTTCGCTTGGTCTGAAACAGACACAGCGCAATCCTTGGGAAGTCTTTGCCGAGCAGTTCCCTGTCGGCACCAATGTCGAAGGCGAAGTCAAGAACATCACCGAATTCGGTCTGTTTGTTGGCCTCGACAATGACATCGACGGCATGGTCCACCTGTCGGACATCTCGTGGGATGCCCGTGGCGAAGATGCGATCCAGGATTTCCGCAAAGGCGACGAAGTCAAAGCGGTTGTTACTGAAATCGACGTCGAGAAAGAGCGTATCTCGCTCTCGATCAAGGCGCTTGATGACAGCTTCTCGGATGTTGTTGACGGCGTAAAGCGTGGCACGATCATTACGGTCGAAGTCACGTCGATCGAAGACGGCGGCATCGAGGTGGAATACGAAGGCATGAAATCCTTCATCCGCCGTTCGGACTTGTCGCGTGATCGTGGCGAACAACGCCCGGATCGTTTCGGTGTTGGCGATAAGGTCGACGTTCGCGTCACCAACGTCGACGCAAAAACGCGCCGCTTGGGTCTTTCGATCAAAGCCCGCGAGATCGCTGAAGAAAAAGAAGCCGTCGAACAGTTCGGCTCCTCGGATTCAGGCGCATCGCTTGGCGACATTCTTGGCGCAGCTCTGAAAAAAGAAGACGAGTAAATCGCAAAAACACTGTGCATTGGAACAAATGGAAGGCCTCACCTCAAAAGGGTGGGGCCTTTTTCGTACGGACACCTGTCGAATGCACCCGCAACGTTTCGGAAATTCAGTTGGCTCACGAAGGTCAGCTCCGAGCCCAACCCGGCCATCTCCGTTTTCTGCTGCGCGCGCACGCAGCGCGAAAATTGCTGCACCAGCTTAAAGTTCTACGCCGCCGCGCGGCGGGAAAATCGGTCATTCATGCCAGCCGCAGCAAAAACAAAAGGCTCAACGCTACAGACGCGGGACTTTGCCGACTTTCGCTGCGGCTAAACCAATGTCTGCGTCCGCGCTCAAGTTTCGTCAGGCACTACCTTTGCTTTCAGATGTAAGCTTTGGATTGCAATATCTGCGGCCTGTTCATGCACTTGGTCTCGATCAACGCTGTCATGATCGGTAAAGATATCTGCTTTTCCAATGAGCGACTTGTCCGAGGGGAAATCTAGGAAGGTGTAATGGCCCACTTGTTTACCCAGGTCATGGCGTTGAAACCGGGCATTTTGCGAAACAAGCCAGTCGCCACAATGCTCTGACGGTGCTTCGTTGTCCGCTCCTCCGATCAGGATTGCGACGGGTAGCTCAATTTCGGCGACTGATTGTGGAATAAAGGATCGGATCGGTGGTGCCGGAGCAATCGCGACCACCGACTTTACCCGCTTGTCGGAACGGTCTTGTCCGTGCTCTGCCCAAGACTGGCGAAATGCATCTGAGGTTTCTATCAATGTGGGAATGCTATCTGCCGCATCTGGAAACTCTTTCGGGCCGCCTTGAGAAATCCCGTTCGCGCTGCGCCAGCCCTCAAACTCTTCCAAACTAGTTTGGGCACCCGCAAGTGCCATAACCGTATAGCCCCCAAGAGAAAAACCAACCGCTGAAACCTGATCGAAGTCTAGTCTGTTAGCGAAGAAACCGCTCGTCCCAAGCGACGATAGCATCACGGACAAATCTGTCGCTCGTTCCCACCAGCACAGAAAGCCCTCGGCGAGATACGGTTCCAAACCGGTGTTGCCGTGGTGATTTGCCCCCAAGACCACATAGCCTTCACATGCAAGTGCTCGCGCCAGCCAACCGAGGCTCTCGGCTGTGCCGCCAGTGCCATGGGATAGAAGTACGACCGGCAATTTCTTCTTTGTGGTCAGTGCGGCACCTAAGTTAACATCGCCAAGCTCAAAAAACTGCCCTGAAGTCTGCTCACCGCTTTCTAAATCCTCTATTGGATACCAGGCTGACCATGCGATTTGGCGTTCAGAATTGTTATGCCAGTTGGAGCGTGACGCGTCTTGAATTACGCCGTTTCTGTAGCCGCAAATTGCCATTCTGAGTCTCCTGCAACGCCAACGCTCTAGAATTTTTTGACAATTTTCAATGCTCTCGTTACTCGGTTGGGTTCCTCCGAAAAAGCCGACATTCCAACAGTCCGCAGCATTCGTCATTATGGGCTCCTTGCAGACCAACGCCCGTGCAGAAGACGCCCATTTGGTTGGCTTCCCAAAACGGGCCTTCAGCCTTGCATGTACACTCGCCCGGTCAGCGCGGTGCTGATGATTGGGCTGGAGGGAGGATCGGAGGGCATATCATGCCAAGAGTCCAACTTCCCGCAGTCACCCCAAAACGCAAGGCTTGGAACAAGGGGCGGATTATCGGGCAGAAACGTCCGTTGCTGCCAAAACAAGTGTGGGCGATCCGTGCACGGCTCGAACTTTCGGGCAATTTGCGCGACCTGACTTTGTTCAACGTCGCCATCGACAGCAAACTTCGAGGCTGCGATCTGGTTAAGCTAACCGTGACTGGTCTTGTCAAAGACGATCGCGTCCGGGAACGTGTTTCCGTGATCCAGAGCAAAACCAAACGGCCTGTTCAATTCGAACTGTCGGAAAACACGCGAGAAACCGTTCTGACCTGGGTCAGAAATCCGGAGATGCTTGCTTGCCCGTTCATGTTCCCAAGCCGGTTTCACGACCGACCACACATATCAACGCGTCAATACGGTCGACTTGTCCGCGACTGGGTGAAGGCGATTGGTTTGGAGCCGAGTGGATATGGTACACACTCGCTTCGCCGAACAAAGGCTGCCGAGATCTATCGCAAGACTGGCAACCTTCGCGCGGTGCAACTGCTCCTTGGTCACACCAAAGTTGACAGCACGGTGCGTTATCTTGGTGTCGAACTGGAAGATGCTCTGAGCATAGCCGAGCGCATCGACATCTAACGAACCCTGGCGAACGGTCTTGCCGTTCGCCATTTCGAAGCGGTTGTCCGTCCGTCATGCGGCGTTCGAGCATTCTGAGCCCAATTTTGACCGATGCCGCAAGATGAATAAATGTCTGCTCTGACGCCAGAAATCCAACAGTCCGGTATTCAGGTGACGGCGTGAAAACGCCATTCTCAGCCATTCAGTGACACGCAACTCTCACTGAGCACATCAATCATTGCCCTCATGCGTTTGTTGAGACGGCGCTTGCTGCTGTGAACGACATAGATGCCATAGTCGGCGTGTTTGAGATGCGGCAGTACGGACACTAGGGCGCCCGTTTGGACTTGGCCGTCGACTACGAAGAACGGCAACCGAATAATCCCATCATCATTTAGAGCCGCATCAAGTAGAAATGTCCCGTAGTTGGATCTCAAGGCGGGGCGAAACTTCACTGTCCTTCGTTTCCCGTCGTATTCAAAGGCCCACGTCGCACGGCGTTCGGAGCCATAATGTAAGAGTGGGTGCCCGGTAAGCTCCTCGATGCTTCCCGGCAATGGATGGCTTGCAGCGTAGCCTTTGCTTGCAAATAGACCGTGCTGCGTGGTGCCAAGCCTGTGGCAATGCAGCCCCTGCAACTCAGTCGTTGTCACGCGTACGGCGAGGTCGTAATTTTCACTATCCAGATCAACGGTCCGGTCATCGAAGTCTATGGCAAGGTCGATGTTCGGGTGATCTTGAGCAAATTTGAACAGTGTCGGTTTGAGGTACGCCAATCCGAACTCACGCGCGATGGTGATGGACAACGGTCCCTTGAGCGTATGGCCAACCTGTAAGAAGTCGGCGTCCAGCTCATCCACCTCGGCCACCATGTGGCTGGCACGTTGGTAAAGCTCTTGCCCGGCGCTCGTGACCTCCCACACTCGGGGTTGGCGGTCGATCAAGCGGACAGAGTAGCGGTCTTCAAGTTGGGCCAACCTGCGATTTACGGCTGATTTGGCGATGTTCATCTCTTCCGCCGCACGGGCGATCCCGCCGCTGTCTACGACTTTCACGAAAAGGCGGAGGTCTTCGATCTGGCCCATGGTTGAGTTTCCGTTCGCTATCATGTGTGTGCCTTCGGCCGGAAGGTCCTGTTTAATACTACGGGCCAGCCAAAACAGGAAGCTTGTCAGCGTTCTCATTTTGCGACCCTTGGGATCACTTTTTTCTGGCTAGAGAGATTTTTGGCACCTCGTAGTTTGCGATCAATCTATTCGCAAAAACGGAGATCCTCATGAAACTGACAAAATCCATTTTGACCGCGAGCGCGTTGGCGTTGGCCGCGGGCAGTGCAGTTCAAGCACAATCACTGTCTTCGGCAGGCGCTTTGGCTTTTGATAATGCCGACACCCTTTTTGTGGGCGATGCCAAGGCCGGTCTGGTCCATGCCTTTGATCTTGGTGGCGCGCTTGCCGATCAATCTAGCTATCAACTCGGCCGCGCTCAGACCTTTGAAGGGCGCACGATTTTCGACAATCTTGATGTGGAGATTGCAGCTATCTTGGGTGTTGAGCCTGAGCAGGTCGTGATCAACGACATGGTGGTCCATAAACCCAGCAAGCAGATTTTCCTGTCCGTGCATCGTGGGCATGGGCCAGACGCCGAACCAGTCATCATGTCGGTCAACAATGGTGCGCTTGAACTGGTTAATTTGGCTGCCGCTGATCATTCCTCGATTTCTGTCGGGCCTGTGCCAACCTCTGCCACGCTCGAATTCGGGCAGCCACTCAATACGCTGGCGATTACGGACATCGATTACTACCAGGGCGAATTGCTGGTGGCTGGTGTGTCGAACGAAGAGTTCAGTTCCAAGCTGCGGCGGATGCCATTCCCGTTCACCGACGAGATCAGCACATCCTCCATCGAGATTTGGCATGCTGTTCACGCGCAGTATGAGACCCGCGCGCCGATCATTACGCAGACAGTGGCCGAGTTGGACGGTGTCGCGACCTTGATCGCGATCTACGCTTGTACGCCTATCGCGAAGATCCCGTTGTCTGAATTGACGGATGGTGCCGAAGTGAAAGGCACGATGATCGGAGAGATGGGCTTTGGCAACACGCCACTGGACATCGTTCCTTACGTGAATGCATGGGACGGCAGCAGCAATGTTGTGGTGACCAACACCAACCGGTCGGCGGCATCGCTGAGCATTGCAGGCCTGACCGCCGCCGAAGCGATGCCAGAGGGTGAAGGTGTCCAGCCCGTATTCTCCGTCGCGGGTGTTGATCAGTTTCCGCTGCCGATGAGCGGGACGCTGCATCTTGATACCTTGGACGAGAACTACGCCGTGGTCGTACGCACCAGCCCGGAAGACCCGCGCAACATCCAGCTTCACACCATCCCTCTGCCGTTCTTCTTTGATCGGGCGGATCACGTCGTGGAAATGAACTTTGAAGGCAGCCCTGATCCATTCGGATACAAGGCAGCGCCTCCGCTTGAGTTCAACTAATGCGTATGTTGAGACATTTGGTGCGGCAGGCTTGGCTTGCCGCACTCATCGCGCTGCCTCTGCCCGCTTTGGCAGAGGTTGCAGCACGCATTGATCCGGTGTCCGGGGCCGTCATGGTGACAGGCCTTGAGGGTGCAGATCGCGCCGCGTTGCTGGCAAATCCTGAGTTGTTGCGTCTGCAAGTCGCGCGCTTGAACAGTACGCGCGGCATGCCGGTTACCCTTCGCGATCAAGGCGCTGTTCTGTGTATTCAGCCGGGTTTCAATCTTAAACCAGGGACGGCATATGTGCTCGACCTGAATGGTACGGTGTTAGAAATCCTGCCCCCTGCAGCAGAGGCTACGGTCCCACGTTTGGTTGGCTTCGCCCCGTCTCAGGCGGTTATTCCGGCCAATACGTTGCGGCTTTACTTGCATTTTTCGGAACCAATGGCGCGCGGGCAACTCCGTGACTCTGTGGCCTTGCTTGGCCGGGATGGCACAGCGGTACCAAGCCCGTTCCTCAACCTTGAAGCGGAACTTTGGGACCCCAGCCAAACCCGCGCGACGCTGCTGCTCGATCCCGGACGGATCAAGCAAGACGTGGGCCCAAATACGCAAGCTGGCGCACCATTGATGACCGGCGAAACCTATCGGCTTGTCGTCTCTGAAGCGATGCAAAGTGCGGCGAGCGTCCCCTTTGGGCACGAGGCCTCGATCGCCTTTCGGGTCGGTGACGCAGAACGGCGCGCGCTTGAACCTGATGACTGGCAAATCCCTCTACCGCCAGCGGGCAGCTACGCACCAATGACTGTTGCCTTTGACCGGATTATCGACAGCGGAGCCGTCTTGCGGTTGCTCACCGTAGAAGACCCGCATGGGGACCCCGTTCGCGGTCAGATCGAAACCGACGGCGGTGGGTGGAGCTTGATCCCGAACCAACCGTGGCAGGGGGGAACGTACAAGCTGATCGTCGATCCTGAGCTCGAGGATGTTTCCGGCAATACGATTGGGGCAGCTTTTGACGCAGTGACTGGCACCATCGGGACCAAACAAGAGCCCATCACCCTTACTTTCAATATCACGCAATAGACACGCAGGAGGCATATTATGGGATTGCTGCAGAACGGCCAGTGGGTCGACAAATGGTACGATACGAAGTCAACAGACGGACGCTATGTGCGCAAGCCATCCGCCTTTCGCAACTGGGTCACCGCTGATGGCAGGGCAGGACCGTCCGGAGTGAGCGTTTTCAAGGCGGAAGCCGGGCGCTATCATCTCTATGTATCGCTGGCCTGTCCTTGGGCGCATCGCACCTTGATCTTCCGGGCGCTGAAGGGTCTTGAAGACATGATCGATATCTCGATTGTGCATTGGTTCATGGGACCAGATGGCTGGACCTTTACACCCGGCGATGGATCAACGCCGGACCCGATCAACAATGCCGCGTTTTTGCATCAGGTCTACACAGCAGCAAAACCTGACTTCACGGGGCAGGTGACCGTGCCGGTCCTGTGGGACAAACAACAAGGCACAATTGTCTCAAATGAGTCCGCTGATATTATCCGTATGTTCAATGCAGCCTTCGACTATGTTGGCGCGGCCTCTGGAGACTATTACCCAGAAGCCGAACGTCCAGAGATCGACGCGCTTAACGCGCGCATTTATGACACGGTCAACAACGGGGTCTACAAGGCTGGTTTTGCGACGACGCAAGCGGCCTATGAAGACGCATTTGATCCTCTGTTTGAAACACTCGATTGGTTAGAAGACCGCTTGTCAAAACGTCGGTATCTGATGGGGGATCACCTGACCGAGGCGGACTGGCGCTTGTTCACAACCCTTCTGCGGTTTGATCCGGTTTATGTCGGGCATTTCAAATGCAACCTCTGTCGTATTGCCGATTATCCTAACCTCTCGGGATATGTCCGCGATCTGTACCAACACCCGGGCGTCGCCGCGACCGTCGATATCGCCTACATCAAAAACCATTATTACGGCAGCCATCACACGGTGAACCTAACCCGCGTTGTCCCGAAAGGGCCGGTTGTCGACTATGCCGCCCCTCACACCCGTTCCGCATTGAACAAGGACGCTTCACTATGACCCAATCTGTTCCCATCATCGCCGCCAAGGCCCCTGCAAAAGTCGATCTGGAGGCTGGCAAAGACTATGTCTGGTGCCGCTGTGGCCGATCAAAGAGTCAGCCGTTCTGCGACGGATCCCACGCGGGGACCGGGATTGAGCCGCTGAAATTCAACGCTGACAAGGATGGCACTGCCGCCTTGTGCCAATGTAAATCCAGCGCCAATGCGCCGTTTTGCGATGGATCGCATACTCGCCTTGGCGAAGCCGCGGTTGGGGATGCGGCACCTGCGCCAAAGTCCGATATCCCTCAGGCCACACCAACCCCCGAAGAACCCACTGTGGCGCGCATCCATGCATTGGCGAAAGATGGGCTGTCCCAGCTGGGCCACCATGGCGAAATGGGCGCAATGGGCGTGCCGCGCAAGGACCTGCCCCATTGGGACGACATTCAGGTTTTGCCTGCGCAGATGGCGCGCAAACCACTTCTGGATGACGCGCCAGTGGCGACATCAGTCATCATCGGTCCGCGCGCAGCCAAGCCTTTGCAGCTCGATATCCCACTCTTTGTCTCAGACATGAGCTATGGCGCTCTGTCAGAAGAGGCCAAAACCGCATTGTCGCGTGGGGCGCAGATGGCTGGGACTGGTATTTGCTCAGGCGAAGGCGGGATGCTGCCCGAAGAGCAGGCCGAGAACAGCCGTTATTTCTATGAGCTTGCCTCTGCTGGCTTTGGGTGGTCGCTCGATCACGTCGAAAAGGTTCAGGCCTTCCACTTCAAGGGCGGCCAAGGGGCGAAAACCGGCACCGGAGGGCATCTGCCCGGCGATAAGGTGCAGGGCAAAATCGCAGACGTGCGCGGGCTGGAACCGGGGCAATCTGCGATCTCGCCTTCGACATTTCCGGATCTGCACACTCCGGCGGGCTTCAAACGCTTCGCGGATCAGGTACGTGAACGCTCGGACGGCATTCCGATAGGGTTCAAACTGTCCGCGAACCACATCGAGGATGACATCGACTTCGCGTTAGAAGCCAGCGCGGACTACATCATCCTGGATGGGCGCGGCGGCGGCACGGGCGCGGCCCCACTCATATTCCGCGACCATATCTCGGTGCCGACGATCCCGGCACTGGCACGCGCACGCAAGCATTTGGATGCGCGGACAGGACGCGAGGTGACGTTGATGATCACGGGTGGTCTGCGCGTCGCCGAAGACTTCGCCAAAGCGATGGCCTTGGGCGCGGATGCAGTCGCCGTCAGCAACTCTGCCATGCAGGCCGTCGGCTGTATCGCGGCACGGATGTGCAATTCCAACAACTGCCCTGTCGGCGTGGCCACGCAGAAGCCAGAACTGCGCAAACGGCTGGATGTGCAGCACGGCGCGGAACGTTTGTCGCGTTACTTTGAGGCAAGTGTGGAACTAATGCAGGTTCTGGCGCGCGCCTGCGGCCACGACAGCCTGTCAGGCTTCACGAAGCGCGACATCACATCGTGGAAACGCGAGGTCGCAGACCTAAGCGGTATTCGCTTCGCTGGCGTGTCCTAGGCGCATACCCGCCCTGCCAAGTTACCGTCTGGTGCATGCCTAGCGGCACCCCCAGATGGGATGGGAAAGGAGACATCACATGCTTGATACATATACCATCCGCCAAAACGAGATGCCCAAAGAGATGCGGTTTTTCTTGGATCAGTACCCGCGCGATGTGTGGGACGCGCATCCCGGCTTCAAAGAGAAGACCCGTCATTGGCTTGGCGCGCATCAGATGTTCCGCCGGGTGTCTGAGCGGGTCCGGTTGGATGCTGAGGCGCTGTTGAACAAAGATATGGCTGTCGACGATTATGCCGGGCGGCTCTCCTACTATGGTGGCAATCTGGTCGGGAACTTGCACGGCCATCATGGCTGGGAAGATCACAGCTACTTCCCGGAGTTGTCTGCTGCCGACCCGCGTTTCGATGCGGGGTTGGAGGTGTTGGAGAAGGATCATGCCGATCTGGATCGCGTGCTTGAGGATTTCACCCGGCAGGCGAACCGTGTCATCAAACTGGCGCCTCTTGATGAAGCGCAGGCGCGTGAAGAAGCGTCAGGCGTGCATCAAACCAGTGCGGTGATCGAAGCCTTCTTGAAACGCCATCTTGGGGATGAGGAAGAACTGGCAGTACCAATCATCTTGCATCACCGGTTGAGAGGGTGAAGGGTCCCGCATGATCAAAAATAACGCGACGGAAGAAGACCAATCCAAAGCAGAAGAGCGCCGCGCGCGAGGTGAATTCGTGCGCGGCGTCAGCGGCTTTCGTCACTCGATTGGCGATCCAGATTTCCCACCGGAGCCCGGACGCTATCATCTATTTGTGGCGCTGAACTGCCCCTGGTGCCACAGGGTAACATTGGCGCGCGCCGTATTGGGGTTGCAGGACAGCATCACAATGGATGTGGCCTTTCCCAATCGCACGAATGAGGCCGACTCCGTTGGTCCAAACCTGTGGGAGTTTGCGCCCGACAGGATTGCATCGCTCACCGGCACGACGCTGCCGGAATGCACGCTTGAGACCGGCACGGGCGACGGATTGCGCTTGGCCAAGGAAATCTACCAATGCGAAGGTTCGGACGAGCAATCGGTTCCGATCCTGTACGACAAAATTGGGGGCCGCATCGTCAACAATGAAAGCGCTGAGATTATCGGCATGCTGGATAAGCATGCTGAAGCCCTTGGCGGGGCAGCGCACCGTCCGACCCTCGTGCCAGATGATCCTGCGCTGCAGAGCGACGTTGATGCGTTGAATAAGCGGATTTACGTGACGATCAACAATGGGGCCTACAAAGCTGGTTTCTCGTCGGATCAGGCGGTCTATGCGCAGGCTTTTGAAGCTTATTTTGAAACGCTCGCGTCCCTTGAGGCGTTGCTATCGGATGGCCGGCCCTGCCTGACAGGCGATGCTTTTACTGAGGCCGACCTGCGGCTCTTCCCGACGCTCTACCGCCACGATCCCGTGTATTACCTCCGCATGAAGCTGAACGGCGCGCGCATATTAGACTACCCGCATTTGTGGCAGTGGCTGTGTCGGGTTTATGCGCTTGATGGCGTCGCTGATACATTGCCGCCAGGGCTATTTTGGACGGTCGTGGAATGACGTGGTGCCGTTGGGGCCACAAATGCCGATGAGCTATCCCGAAGCGTATCGGCATCCAAACTTGAGTTGCAGAACCTAAGCTGAGCTACCGTAAATCGATCTCAGGAGCAGCATGCAAACGCAAAAGCAGCCATTAGAGCATCTGCAGCGAATTGGCGCTTTGCCCCGCGTCTGAGTTGTAGGATCAAGGCGCTGCGAAAAGGCGGTGTCGGTTCGAGTGAATTTGAAAGCCGCGAATGTCCGGAATGACGACATGTGCTGTGCCGCAGCGCGGAACGTGCCGCATACGCAAACTAATGCTGCGTCAGCGAAGCGCCAAAATCCAATGTCGGAAATAGTCCGCCAAGCGGACTTTTGCAAAGCCACGTGACAAAACCAATATCCGCGTCGCGATCCAGCATAAAGCTCTTCCGGATCTTCGAGTGTGATTGCAGTCCAGGACACCACTTAGCCGGGGCTGCGCCCAATCCACTTTGACAGGGGCGACGCGGATACGCCGTGCAGGATGATCGACAGGAAAACCGTCATCGACACACAGGCCAATAGCTCTTGCTCTCCGGGGAAATCAAATTCATCCAGCATGATGAGCGTGAACAGGATTGACGCTAGCCCGCGCGGCCCGAACCAGCCCAAGAACAGCTTTTCGCGCAGTTCAAGCCCGCTGCCCAACAACGACAACCAGATCGGCAATATCCGCACCACTGTCAGAAACAACAGGGCCAGGACTACGGGCCGCCAGCCGATGTGCTCCAGACCGTCCGGCAACAGCAGCGCGCCAAAGATCAGAAAGGCGAGCATCGTCAGTAACTGACCAACGCCTTCCATGAACTCGCCAATAAAATGTATGTCGTGCCGATAGGTGTTGCCAAAAATCATGCCCGCGACAAACGCTGATATAAACCCATTGCCGCCGATCACTTCCGACCCGATGTATGCAGCGAATGCGGCGGATAGAAAGGCAACACCACCTGCGGACTCGGGCATCAGGTCGCGTTTCTGTGCGGCATCCATCGCCCGAGCAATGATCCAGCCAAAGGCAATGCCGAACAAAGGGCCAAGGATGATCTGCGTGAGAGCGGAGATCGCCAACCCTTCTGTACTCTCATCGCTCATGCCTGCCGAAGCAAGGATCGCACCGAACAAAACGAACGGCAAAACCAACCCATCGTTCAGCCCGCTTTCCACGTTAATGGTTTGCCTTAACCGATCCGGGACATCCGGGCTGGTGACCACTGTCTGACCAAGGGCCGCATCCGTTGGGGTCAAAACCGCAGCCGTCAAAAGCGCCATCGCAAATCCGGCACCGGGGTTCACAAGCATCGCCACAATTGTCCCAAATGCAAGTGTCAACGGAAGCCCGATGATCAGCATACGGGCAGGCAGTTTGTAGGTTTCGCGAAGTTTCTTGAAACGGACATGGCTCGCATCCGAAAACAGAACCAAAATCAAAGTGATCTCGGCGATCAACCGTTTGCCTTCACTCAAAACCTCCGGCTCAGCCAGCATTTCCAAGGGATGCGACGCAAGATAACCGACTGTCATAAAAACAATCGGAAGCGTGATGATGGTCTTTGCAATCGCATTGGACAAAAGCGAGAAAACGAAAATGCAGGCCAGAATGCCGAGGAAAATAAGGTCGAGCGACGCCGGAATATATTCCATCAGGGTCTTTCATTTTGGATGTTTGCGTTGTGATTATCAGGGAAGATTAAGCAAGTTAATGGTCGGCACGTGTTTGAGGCCGACGCCAAAGCACTTGTGATTGCGAGTTACTTTAACATTCCCCGACGTCAACATCAGGCCCGCACTATGGTCCGACTTGGAAACCCTTTGTTTCGCAATGATCAATCGCGCATGGCCCCTAAAATCGGTAAAACTCTGCCATCGGCAAAGTTGGGGGGGCTTCAACATGCCTGCGAAACGCGGCGAGACCGCAAACCGTATTCTGATCGCCGCACGCGCGCTTGTGAAAGCGAAGGGACCAGATCAACTGACGTTCGATGCTGTGGCCGCTGAGGTCGGCGTGTCGAAGCAGGCCGTTCTGTACTGGTTCCCGAACAAAGCGCGTCTGATCGAAGCCCTCGTCCGTCCCGCACTTGAGGCCGAAAGCAACGCAGGCAAAGTCGCCATCGCATCGCAAACCAGCGCCAGCGAGGCCATCCGGGCGTACATCAGCGCGCTTGCCGTCTTCCACTCGTCGGATCTGGAGCGTTTCCGTCTGATGTATGTGACGCCGCAAATCGGCCAGCGTCCGGGGCGAGACGGCACCATGCTGACAACCCTTGGCCGTATCCATCCTTCCACAACCGAAATGTACGACGCGCTTGGCGACAAGCTGGTGGAATACAAACGCTATGACCGGCTGATCGACGCCCGTCGTGCAGCGGCCGCGATCCACACAGCACTTTTGGGTTTGATCCTGCGCATGGCGATGTCCGACGCGCTGAACTCGCCGACGCGCTCCCGCGACGACGCGCTGGTGGACGCGCTGGTCAACGTCATGGCCCCCAAGGCAGCGTGATCGGCAGAGTTGCCTAGCGCCACAGCACCCGCTAGGTTGAGCCCATGAAAAAAGTCCCCAAAGAAACCACCGACGACGCCCTCATTCAGGAATTCCTGAACAAAGGCGGCGAGGTCAGCGTCGGCAAAACCAAACCGTTTCCCGCCGAACTGGGCATCAGTAAGAATGTTTGGAACAACAAGCTGACCAAAGAAGAAAAAGCCGCCCGCGATAAAAAGTGACGCGCGGCAGCTAGACGAGCACCCCTCAACCACCGAGCCGGTGGGAACCACCGGCCAGCCCCCGACCCTCCCCACGGGAGAGGGCTTCACCCCCATCCAGGGTCAGGGGCCGTCCTCATTTCATTCTTCCGGATCATCAACAGGAAAGAAAACCTTCATCAGTCGGCGGCCCAAGTCCAGCAACCACTTCGCACGTTTGTCGTGCCGTTGGCCTTCGTCCAAACCCTTACCCAGCGTCGTAACCCAGTTGGCAAGCCGAGCTTTCCAGGTTCGGGCAGATTTCGTGGTGTCTTTGACCGCTTCCACGGCCTCAAGCAGTTCTTTTTGCGCTTGTTGGGTAAGGTGCTCTGCGGTTTCTTCTGGCAATTTCTGCAAATCGGCTTGATCATCCGCCGTTAATTCTGCGCGCGGCGTTAGGGCTGCCAACCGCCCAATCCTTATCCGGATCACCTCGCTATGCTCGCACATCTCTTCAATAGACGTGTAAAGCGTGTTCTGAAGTCCTACCAGATTGGTGTCATCCTTGGGGTACTCTGTTCCAAGACGCTTCTGGAAGCTCATGCAGGCTTGCCAGAATGATACAGCAAGCAAGCTTGGATTGCCTTGATAGCGGTCCAAGGCATCAGAAATGATTATTGCCTCATCTGACGTCTCGTTAAACAAGTTTTTGCTGCAAAGTTTCAAGGTTGTGCGTAGGCTTTGTTCAACAGAATCTACGGCAAATTCCAGCGGTTCATCGGGAATAATCGGACTTTGTTCAACATCCCAACGACCGTTGCCGATCCTTTTAAGGCGCGGCGTGACGTTCGTGCGGTAAAGCGCCTCAATCCGCGCAATCTCGTCTGCAACCGCCGCCGCACCTTCTTCCCAAACCTCCTTATCAATCAGCGCAACCGCTTCTTGCAACTCCCAAGCCATGGGGTCGCCCTTAAGCATGCCGTCATACCAACGCGCCCAGAAATCCCAGATCTTAGGGTCGGTTTTCCAAAAGGTTTGCAAGACTTCGAAGGGTTCAGAAAAGAAATCCGGAGCACCACCATCCGGCCAAAGCGGTGCTTGGAAGGGATCGTTATCCGCTAAGATCGCCTCCGCGTCCTTTTGGACGGCGGAGAAGGCGGCGGAGAGGGCGGCGGAGTGGGCGGCGGAGTGGGCGGAGAAGGCGGAGCGGGCCGCGGAGTGGGCGGCCTCCATGACTTCGGGGGTTGGTATTTTGCTCGCAACCCCCGAAGTCAGCATCGCGCGCAGCACCGGCAAGGCAAGATCGCCAATTGTCGCAATGTCAGCCGTGCCGATGCCAGGCAGCGCCCGCATCGCGCTTCTGGCCGCGATTGCCCTTATTTCTTCTAAGGTACGATCCGGCCCTTCAAGCCAGGCTTTCGCGCTTTCAAAATCTGTAATTGCCAAAATCTCTACCCCTCGACAAACCCATAAAACCCCTACATATCCTCATCATGACTGACCTGACGCATATCCGCAATTTCTCGATCGTGGCCCATATTGACCACGGCAAGTCCACGCTGGCTGACCGGCTGATCCAATCGACCGGAACAGTGAAGGATCGCGATATGCAGGCTCAGCTTTTGGACAGTATGGATATCGAACGCGAACGCGGCATCACCATCAAAGCCAACACTGTCCGCATCGAATACCCCGCGAAGGATGGCGAGACCTATATCCTCAACCTGATCGACACGCCCGGCCACGTGGATTTCGCCTATGAGGTCAGCCGCTCCATGCAGGCGGTTGAAGGCTCGCTTTTGGTCGTGGATGCCTCCCAAGGCGTCGAAGCTCAGACCCTCGCCAACGTGTACCAAGCCATCGACGCCGACCACGAAATCGTGCCCGTTCTGAACAAGATTGACCTGCCCGCCGCCGACGTGGACCGCGTAGCCGAACAGATCGAAGACGTCATCGGCATCGATGCCACAGATGCCGTCCAGATCAGCGCCAAAACCGGCATCGGCATCCCCGACGTGCTGGAAGCCATCGTCACCCGCCTGCCGTCCCCCAAAGGCGACATTACCGCGCCTTTGAAAGCCATGCTGGTCGACAGCTGGTACGACGCCTACCTCGGCGTTGTCGTCATGATCCGCGTGATCGACGGCACCATCAAAAAGGGTGATCAGATCCTGATGATGCAAACCAACGCCAAGTACAAAATCGACAAGCTTGCCGTTCTGAAACCCCAGATGGTCGACATCCCCGAACTGGGCCCCGGCGAAATCGGCATCCTCACCGCATCCATCAAACAGGTCCGCGACACCCGCGTCGGCGACACGATCACCCACGAACGCAAACAAACCGCGCAAGCCCTGCCGGGCTTCAAACCCGCACAACCGGTTGTCTTCTGCGGGCTTTTCCCCGTCGACAACGCACAATTCGAAGACCTGCGCGAAGCCATCGACAAACTCGCACTCAACGACGCCTCCTTCAGCTTTGAAATGGAAACTTCCGCCGCCCTCGGCTTTGGCTTCCGCTGCGGCTTCCTGGGGCTCCTCCACCTCGAAGTGATCCGCGACCGCATCGAACGCGAATACGACATCGATCTGATCACCACCGCGCCAAGCGTGATCTACAACGTCTACATGCGTGATGGTTCGACGCTCGAACTCCACAACCCCGCCGATATGCCCGACATGACCCACGTGGATCACATCGAAGAACCGCGCATCAAAGCGACGATCTTGGTTCCGGATGAATACCTCGGCGATGTCCTCAAACTCTGTCAGGATCGCCGCGGCATCCAAGTCGATCTGACCTACGCCGGCTCCCGCGCCATGGCCGTCTATGACCTGCCCCTGAACGAAGTCGTCTTCGACTTCTACGACCGGCTGAAATCCGTCACCAAAGGCTATGCGTCGTTTGATTACCAAATGACCGGCTACCGCGAGGATTTCCTCGTCAAAATGCAGATCCTCGTCAACGACGAACCCGTCGACGCCCTGTCGATGATGGTCCACCGAGACCGCGCCGACATGCGCGGCCGCGCCATGTGCGAAAAACTAAAAGACCTGATCCCCCGCCACATGTTCAAAATCCCGATCCAAGCCGCCATCGGAGGCCGCGTCATCGCCCGTGAAACTCTGTCGGCCCTGCGGAAGGACGTGACAGCGAAGTGCTACGGCGGAGACGCCTCCCGAAAGCGCAAATTGCTCGACAAGCAAAAAGCGGGTAAAAAGAAGATGCGCCAGTTTGGAAAAGTCGAGATCCCGCAGGAGGCGTTCATTAACGCATTGAAAATGGACGGGTGACTGCATTCGCTGGTTCGGAAAGGCGGATAATCTCCATGGAAATCCACGCTTTTGGATAAACATCGACTTCTGCGATTATCTCCAGTTCGACCAGTTTCGCCAGTATGCTTCGAGCGGCGGCATCCGTAACTTTCAATTGTTGCGAAAGGTCACTCGCTCGAACAACAGGGGCATCAAAGAGCCTGTCTATTGCTGTCAAGACGTTGCTTGAGCGCGAGTTTGCCCTCGCATGATCTTTGAAGTTTTCTTGCAAAGCAATTATTCGATCAATGGTGTCAACTGTGTTCTTGGCTGTACTTGCCACTGCGCCGAAAAAGAAATTGAGCCACTCCGCCCATTCTCCAAACGCAGAAACTCGGTACATACGATCGATGTATTCGTCTTTCACGCCTTCTAGCGCTGGGCTTACAAATAAAGCGGGAACTTCCAGCAAACCTTTGGACATGGCCATTAGAGAAATTAGCATTCGTCCAACTCTGCCGTTTCCATCAGCAAATGGATGGATCGTTTCGAATTGGTAGTGTGTTAACGCAATGTCCACCAGCGCAAGTTTAGGATCTCTGTCAGCGTTTATGAATTCTTCCAGGCGACTAATGCAGTCTGCGGTGTTTGCAGGTGGGACAGGGATGAAGCGTGCAGATTCGAGAGTGCGCCCTCCTATCATGTTTTGATCCCGTTTGAATTCTCCCGGCAACTTGTCTTCGCCTCGCTCGCGCCCGACGCCGTTTAGCAAAGTAAAGTGCGCCGCTCGTATAATTCTGTGTGTTATTGGATAGTCAGAGATTGTATTCGTGGCGTCGCGAAGCGCACGAACATAGTTTGAGACCTCTTGAGTTTGTGTATCGGATTGGTCCTCGAATCCTGCCTCCGCGAAAGCAAGCTTGTCCGCAGTCGTGTGCGTGCCTTCCATAGCTGACGACGTCTGAGCTTCGAGCCGTTGGAGAGGACGTATAAAAATATATGGGTTGGCCAACCTTCGGCATGCGCCTTTGAGTTCTCCCAATGCGGACGATGCTTCGGCCAGAGTTAACGTAACTTCGGCTAGATCAAATGTTGGGGGCAACGGATCGGGTAGGAATGCCTTTGCATCGAACACAGTTGGCACTAACTTTCCGGGTGAATTTTCTGAAAAGTCGTCGTAGTTCAATTTTTGTAGCTCCTCGCCTGTGAGTTCATAGTTTCTTGAGGAAAGGTATGAACCTCGAGAGGGACCTTATAGCTTCCTATAGAGTAGGCTGACAAGTTTATAGTTTGGCGAGATAAGGTATGAACTCCGAGTTCCGAGTTATAGCTTCCTATAAGTCTCTCGGCTCCAAACATAGATCGAACCCAACTTCCGCCACATTCCCCCCATATCACCCCAGAGCTGGACCAAAACCAAAGGCCATCTAAATGGAATTTCTTTCAAATATCTTCGGCTCCCCGATTGCCATCGCAGGTTTCCTGTGCGGTGTTGTTCTGCTCTATGTTGTGATTTCGCGCACGATGAAGAAGCGCGACGAGTAAACCTCGCCCGCGACACCACTCGAATTTTCGCCATAATTGCCGCCTAGACTGTCGCCATGACACGCCTTCTTGCGATCCTCGTCATTGGGGCCGGTGCGCTCTATTACCTCGACAAAACGGGGACCGTTCGCCTGTCCGGGGGCGGCGGTGGGTTTGGCGGTGGTTCTGGCTCGAGTGCCATTCAAGGCTATTCAAATTCCGCGAAACCCGCGATCACGGGCATTGTCAAAGCGGCGGGTGGCTAGGCTTTAGCGACTGCTCAAAACGTCCCGCCACAGGTTCATCAGCCCGTTTCCCGAACGCTGTCCGTCTTCGTTTCGCGGGCCGACTTCCAGATCGTCCCGGCGTTCCCAGATCAAATCCATGTCCGCTTGGCTGATCAGATAGACCGGGTCTTGGCCTTTTCGTCTGATGCAAACGTAGTCGCTGCCATATCGGACCGTGGCGATATACCGGGCCAGATATTTGCGGAATTCTGTCACGGTGACGCGTGTGATCATGTTGGTGTCGTGGTCGTCATAATTGATCATCTGTTAACCCGTGCGTTCGAAAGTCCGTACAAAACGGAAAAACGGGGGTCAGAATGACGCACAAACCTGCACGAAATCCCATTCGTGCGCACGTACAGGTAAGGTTGCGTTCACGCTTCGCTGGCCACGCCGCCGGAATTGCTGGTCATAATGAAGATCGAGCAAAGCATGACGATCATCGCTGGGACGCCGGCCCAAAAGGGCGGGAAGGATACGTGGTAAAACAGCGCTCCGACCATGATGATTGCGATCCCACAGGCGGAAATCCACGAGGTTTGCCGGATCCAAAGCCCGATCCCGCCCAGCACCTCGCAGACACCAAAAAAGTAACCAAACCAATTGGGTAGTCCAAGTCGTGTGAAGCTCTCGTGCGACATCTCGGCGTCTGTCAGGTGTGCGATCCCGCCCACCACCATCACAGCAGAGATGATCCCCATCGCGGCCCAGATCAGATATTTCATTCGACGAGTGCTCCTACAGTGCGACAATTCTACGCAGGCCGCCCGCTGTATCGCAAATCAAGGCTGATCTCTTTCCCTCACGTCCACGTGCATAAATTGTAAGACGTGTACGGAAAAATATGAGCCGGTTGAATTCAAAGGATAAAATGCGAAAGGCCGCAAAGTCCCGCAACCTCAACGCTTTAAATGTGCTGTCAGCGGTTCTGCTCACCTTTGGCGCCTTGGGTGAGCGCATCGCAATACTTGCCTGAGACGGTTCGCCTAGAACAGATCGCCGCCATTATCTTCGGCAATCGTATCAGCTGCAATCGCGCCACCTGCGCCAATCACCAAAGGGACGCAGCCCGATGTCGCAAACGCGCTGACTAAGAGGGCGGCGGAAAGAAGGAATTTGGACATGCTCGCTCCAATCGTTTTGATCAGTATGGCCGATTTGCGCATTTTGTACACGCTTGTTTATCAGCGCCCGGTTGCCGTTTTCAACCGTTGAGAAATGCCGCAACAGTGCCTTCGAATTCGCGGGGTTTATCTGCATGCAGCCAATGCCCCGCATCCGGAAGTTTGGCGAAGCGTGCCTTTGGGAACAAAGATTTAATACGAGGGCGATGCGCGCGCGTCACATAATCACTGTTTGCGCCGGTCAGAAAAAGCGCAGGTCCTTCAAAGCGTCCATCCAGATCGGGGAACCCAATGATGTTTTCCATCTCGGCCTGAAGGACGTCGAGGTTCAGTTTCCAGCGGCGAGCCGTAACGTCCAGCGATTGAAGAAGAAACGCGCGAACGCCGGGCTCATCGATGTGTTCGGCCAGCTGGGCGTCCGCATCACTGCGTTTCTCGATGGTGGTCAGATCAACTTTGCGCATGGCGTCGATCATCGGCTGTTGCGAGTGGGAATAGGCGACAGGCGCGATGTCGGCGATGACGATCCGGCGAAGATGCTTTGGTTGCATCAAAGCAAGGGCCATCACGGCTTTGCCGCCCATGGAATGGCCTAGAATGTCACCCCCCTTGGGCGTGATTTCAGCCAGGTCGTTGGCCATATCGAGATAGCTGTTGGTGTTTCTCCGCGCGCTGTCGCCATGGTTGCGCATATCGACGGTGGTGACTTGGCGATCCTGCGACAGGCGTTTGGCGATTACGCCCCAGTTTCGCGCCGAGCCAAACAGACCATGGGCGATCAGAAGCGGGGGGTGGTCAGTGGTTGTGCCATGAATGATCGAGTTCAGCATGGCTTTTCATAGCGCCCAGATCGGGGTATCGCCAGTCACATCATGGATGTCAAAGATCAAGCAAATGGGTTAGCGGAATACATGGCCTCTCAGCTTCGCGTGAAGGGCGATACGCTTGCGGACGTCACTGCAAAGGCTGGCCGACGCCTGCCCAAACATTTGCGCCGCGAAGCCGAAAAGATCAGTGCTGCCGAGACGTTGACGCAGCATCCGCGATTGGAACGATTGGTCGATGAAAAGGCGCTTTTGCGTTCGGAGCGGAAGTTGCGGAAATTCCTGGATCGACAAGACCCCAAAGCGGTTCGTCGCGGTGAGGTTTTGGATTTTCTGGCCAAGATAGGATTTGTCGTCTTCGTGATTGCTGTGGTGCTATTTTATTTGTTGACCACAAGCGGCTATCTCGATTGATCGCCACAGGGCCAGCCCGCGCCGCTTTCGCGACGCAGGCACTGGTGGATCAGAGGTTTGGGTAAAGCGGGAACCGCGCACACAACGCAGAAACTTCCGCACGCACCTGGGCTTCGATTTCCGAATTACCGTCTTCGCCGTTCTGAGCGAGCCCGTCTGTGACTTTGACGATCCAAGCGGCAATTTCGCGGAACTCGGGCACACCGAAACCACGGGTGGTGCCCGCAGGTGTGCCAAGGCGGATGCCGCTGGTTACAAAGGGTTTTTCCGGATCAAAAGGCACACCGTTTTTGTTGCATGTGATATGCGCACGGCCCAATGCGGCTTCGGCGGCTTTCCCGGTGACGCCCTTGGGACGAAGATCGGCAAGCATCAGGTGGTTATCTGTTCCGCCTGAAACGATGTCGATGCCACCTTTCATCAACTCATCGGCCATTGCGTTTGCATTGGCCACAACGGCTGCGGCGTAATCTTTGAACTCGGGGCGAAGCGCTTCAGCGAAAGCCACCGCCTTCGCTGCGATAACATGCATCAAGGGGCCACCTTGAAGCCCGGGAAACACGGCTGAATTTACCTTTTTTGCGATGTCTGCATCATTGGTCAGGATCAAACCGCCACGTGGACCGCGCAGGGATTTGTGGGTCGTCGATGTCACAACATGCGCATGGGGCACGGGCGAGGGGTGCTGGCCACCGGCAACAAGCCCCGCAATATGCGCCATGTCGACATGAAGGTATGCCCCAACCTCGTCCGCGATCTCGCGAAACGCGGCCCAGTCCCATGTCCGGGAATAAGCTGTGCCACCTGCGATGATCAGCTTGGGTTTGTGTTCGCGGGCTTTTGCGCGCACGTCGTCCATATCCAACTGGTTGTCCTGTTGCCGCACACCATAAGACACAACGTTGAACCACTTGCCCGACATATTCACCGGCGAGCCGTGTGTCAGGTGACCGCCTGAATTCAGATCAAGCCCCATGAAGGTGTCGCCGGGTTTAAGAAGGGCCAGAAACACCGCTTGGTTCATCTGACTGCCCGAGTTCGGTTGAACATTGGCGAAACCGGCGTTGAACAGCTCTTTCGCGCGTTCGATGGCCAGTGTTTCGGCGATGTCGACGTACTGGCAGCCACCGTAATACCGCTTTCCGGGATAGCCTTCGGCATATTTATTCGTCAAAACAGTGCCTTGCGCCTCAAGAACGGCGGCAGAAACGATGTTTTCCGAGGCGATCAGCTCGATCTCGTTGCGCTGGCGGCCAAGTTCGGATGTGACCGCGTCGAATAGTTCGGGATCGCGGGCAGAAAGTGTCTCGGTGAAAAAACCAGCGTCACGATGCGGGGCGTTCATGGGCATGCTCCTGAGTAAGTTGGCTGCGTTCTAAACCCATTGAACCGGCACGAAAAGCTCGGAAACCATCATTTTGGCGCGACCAGTCGTCTCGGCCTTGAGTTTCCGTCTTTGGCGGGCAATCGTGGCCGGGAATAGGGGAGGACGAGATGCGTCCATCGAATGCCATATCTTTTCGTGCCAGTGAAGCGCGGGTTGCTCAAGAGGCCTTGGCCGAATTGACGGCACGGTTTGGACAAACCACGCCCGAAGAGGCCGATGTGGTCGTCGCATTGGGCGGCGATGGTTTTATGCTGGAAACCCTGAAAGACGCGCAGCCCTTGGAAAAACCGGTTTACGGAATGAACCGCGGCACCGTGGGGTTCCTGATGAACGAATACCGCGGTGAAGATTTACCCCATCGCTTGGCCGAAGCAGAAGAGGCCGTGATCCATCCCTTGCGCATGCGTGCCGAAGATGGTGCCGGGGCCATTCACGAAGGCCTTGCCATCAATGAAGTATCCTTGTTGCGCGAAGGCCCGCAGGCCGCACGGCTTCGCATTAGCATTGACGGGCAACCGCGGCTGGAAGAACTGGTTTGTGATGGTGCCTTGGTGTCGACACCCGCAGGATCAACGGCATACAACTATTCGGCACATGGCCCGATTTTGCCGATCGGATCGGAAGTTCTGGCCCTGACAGCCGTTGCGCCCTTTCGGCCCAGACGCTGGCGGGGTGCATTGCTGCCAAGGGCGGCACGGGTTCGTTTCGACGTCTTAAACCCTGAAAAGCGCCCCGTCATGGCTGACGCAGATGGCAAACCAGTACGGGATGTCATTTGGGTGGAAGTCCGCAGCGAACCCTCGGTTCAACACCGTATTCTGTTCGACCCCGGTCATGGGCTGGCAGAACGCCTTATCCGCGAGCAATTTGTCTAAGGTCTCGCAGACAAAATCGAACGACATGCCGCACCAAAGAACGACAGCAGAAGCCTTATCAGTGCGACGCATATCCGATGGTTTTGAGGGCGGCCTTGATTTCATCAAGGATTGCGGGATCGTCGATGGTTGCGGGCATCTTATAGTCCTGACTGTCGGCGATCTTAACCATAATGCCGCGCAGGATTTTGCCTGAGCGGGTCTTCGGCAACCGATCCACCACCACCGCGTGTTTGAAGGCGGCAACAGGTCCGATCTGCTCGCGAACACGCGCGACACAATCGGCAACGATATCTTCGTTGGTCCGATCAGTGCCCGTGTTGGTACAGATGAAACCCAGTGGAAGCTGACCTTTGAGCGTGTCGGTGGCCCCGATCACGGCACATTCTGCGACATCGGGATGACCGGCCAGCACTTCTTCCATCGCGCCGGTCGATAGACGATGACCGGCGACGTTGATGACGTCATCGGTGCGCGCCATGATGTAAAGATAGCCGTCGTCGTCGATGTAACCCGCATCGCCCGTCTCATAGTACCCCGGAAATGTGGTGAGATAGCTTTTGACAAAACGGTCTTCGGCGTTCCAAAGCGTTGGCAACGTCCCGGGCGGCAACGGAAGCTTGGCAGCGATGGCACCCAATTCGCCCGCTGGCAAAGGATGACCGCCATCGTCCAGAACCTGAATGTCATAGCCCGGCATCGCGACCGAGGGTGAGCCGATTTTGACGGGCATGGCTTCAATGCCAAGTGGGTTTGCAGCCGCCGGATATCCGGTTTCAGTTTGCCACCAATGGTCGATCACCGGCACGCCCAATTGATCTTGAGCCCAGAGAATAGTGTCAGGGTCGGCACGTTCGCCCGCCAAAAACAACGCGCGCAGCCCCGAAAGATCGTAATCCTTGATCAACAGCCCCTTTGGGTCTTCGCGTTTGATGGCTCGGAACGCGGTCGGTGCGGTGAAAAAGGTTTTGACATCATAGTCCTGCATCACGCGCCAAAAGGTTCCGGCGTCAGGTGTACCGACAGGTTTGCCTTCAAAGACAATGGTGGTGTTGCCGTGAATAAGCGGACCGTAACAGATGTAGGAGTGGCCGACGACCCAGCCGACATCGGAAGCAGCCCAGAACACTTCGCCCGGATCAACGTTGTAGATGTTCTTCATCGTCCAGTTCAGCGCGACAATGTGCCCAGCGGTTGGACGCACGACGCCTTTGGGCGCACCGGTCGTACCAGATGTGTACAGGATATAAGCGGGATGCGTTCCAGAAACGGGAATGCAATCGACGGGTTTGGCCGTCGACGTGATAGCGGTCCAATCAAAGTCGCGACCATCGACAAGACTTGCAAGGCACTGCGAACGTTGCAGAATAATGCAGAACTCTGGTTTGTGATCCGCAAGTGAAATGGCTTCGTCAAGCAAGGGTTTGTATTCAACAACGCGGCCCGGCTCGATCCCGCAGGATCCCGCCAAAATGGCCTTTGGTGTTGCGTCGTCTATGCGCACAGCCAGTTCGTTGGCGGCAAATCCGCCGAAGACAACCGAATGCACGGCTCCGATCCGGGCACAAGCCAGCATGGCCGTTATCGCCTCGGGCACCATGGGCATATAGATGATGACACGGTCGCCCTTTGTGACGCCCTTTTCTGCCAAGGCCCCGGCAAGCGCCGCCACTTGGACTTTCAACTCGGAAAAGGTAATGCGCGCTTTGGTGTCGGTCACAGGGCTGTCGTAGATAATCGCATCTTGATCGCCGCGCCCGGCTTCCACATGACGATCAACGGCATTCCAGCACGTGTTGACCTCGCTATCCTTGAACCATTCATACAACGGCGCATTTTCTGCATGAAGAGCGCGCGTCGGCTTTTTGACCCAATCGATGGCGTCTGCGGCCTCCAGCCAGAATTTCTCCGGATCAGCTTTACAAGCGGAGAAAACGTCTTTGTATCCCATCACGGGTTCCTCTTTAGCGGCAATGCTTTGCTTTGAGTGTGCAGCATTTCTTGTGTACGGGCCTAACCGTAGTGTCCAACGGGCGTACCGGCCAAAGCCGAAATGTTATGCAGTCCACGCGCAGTAATCGACGGCGTCACGATGTGCGCGCGGTTTGCCATACCCATCAGAATGGGGCCAACTTCCAACCCGCTGGCCTTTATCTTCAACACGTTTCGCACGGCGGATGCCGCATCAGTGTTCGCAAAAACCAATACGTTGGCCGGTCCTTCGAAGCGCGCGTTTGGCATGATGCGTTCACGAATATCGATGTCGAGCGCGGTATCGGTATGCATTTCACCCTCATAGTCGAAATCGCGAGGCTCAGAATCCAAAATGTCGAGCGCACCCCGCATACGCCGCCCAGTGTCGCAATCGAGATTACCGAATTGGCTGTGACTGCAAAGCGCAATTTTCGGCGTATGACCAAAACGGCGGACATGGCGCGCAGCACCTATGACGACTTCGGCTATCTGTTCCGATGTCGGTTCGGGATGCACATGCGTATCGGCGATGAAAAGCGGACCGTCTTCCAGCAAAAGAAGGCTAAGCGCGCCGATCGGATGTCTGCCTTCGGTTGCCAGTACCTGTTGCACATAACGCAGATGCCAAAGGTATTGCCCAAAGGTGCCACAAATCAAACTGTCGGCCTCGCCGCGATGCACCATCACAGCAGCGATGGCTGTGGTGTTGGTGCGCATGATCGCGCGGGACAATTCCGGCGTTACGCCCTTTCGCTGCATCAACTCGTGATAGGTCGTCCAATAATCCCGATATCTTGGATCGTTTTCCGGGTTCACGATTTCGAACTGATCGTTCACTGACACGGGAAGGCCCAATCGTTCGATCCGGCTTTCGATAACCTCGGGACGTCCGATCAGGATCGGCTTGTCGACCATATCCTCAATCATGGCAGCTGACGCCCGCAGAACGCTTTCATTTTCACCCTCAGCAAAGACAATGCGTCGGCTTGAGGTTTCGGCGGCTTCAAAGACCGGGCGCATGACCATGCTGGACTTGTAGACGGCCGCATCCAGATCGCTGCGATAGGCTTCAATGTCGTCGAGCGGGCGCGTTGCCACGCCTGTTTCCATGGCGGCCTGCGCGACTGCAGAGGCAACCACGCTCATCAAGCGAGGATCAAATGCCTTTGGAATCAGATAGTTGCGACCAAACGTCATCTCTTCGCCCTTATAGGCAGCGGCGGCTTCAGCGCTTGTTGCAGCGCGGGCCAATCGGGCGATTCCATCGACACAGGCCAGCTTCATTTCATCGTTGATCACAGTTGCGCCAACGTCCAGTGCACCGCGGAAAATGAAGGGAAAACAGAGCACGTTATTGACTTGGTTTGGCACGTCGGATCGGCCAGTGGCGATGATCGCGTCCGGGGCCACCGCGCGCGCATCATCTGGGGAAATTTCAGGGTCTGGGTTGGCAAGCGCAAAAATAATCGGTGCCTTTGCCATGGTTTTCACCATGTCTTGGGTCAAAACACCCGGGCCCGACAGGCCAAGAAAAAGATCGGCGTCTGGAATAACATCGATCAATCCACGCGCACCACCCGGCTGTGCATAGTCGGCCTTTTGCGGCGTCATGTCGGATTCGCGTCCTTCGTGAACCAATCCTTCAAGATCACAAAGCCAGACGTTTTCGCGTTTCACGCCCAGTTTCAAAAGCATGTTCAAACACGCAATCCCTGCGGCCCCGCCGCCAGTCGAGACGACCTTGATATCTTCGAATTTCTTTCCGGCAACGTGCAACGCATTGGTCGCCGCAGCGCCCACAACGATGGCCGTTCCGTGCTGATCATCGTGAAAGACGGGAATGTTCATCCGCTCTTTGCAAAGCTTTTCCACAATGAAGCAGTCGGGCGATTTGATGTCTTCAAGGTTGATTGCACCGAACGTGGGTTCCAAAGCGCAGACGATGTCAGCCAGCTTTTCTGGATCGCTCTCGTTCAATTCGATGTCAAAGCAATCGATATTGGCAAAATTCTTAAAAAGAACAGCCTTGCCTTCCATGACGGGCTTCGACGCAAGCGCGCCAATATTTCCAAGTCCCAACACAGCCGAACCATTTGTCACAACGGCCACCATGTTCCCGCGCGACGTGTAGCGGCTGGCCGTCATGGGATCAGCTTTGATCTCAAGGCAGGCCTCAGCGACACCGGGGCTGTAGGCAAGAGCAAGATCGCGCCCGTTGGCGAGCGGCTTGGTTGCGCGGATTTCAAGCTTTCCGGGCTTGGGAAATTCGTGGTAGTTTAGTGCCGCCTGTCGGAGCGCAGTTTCGCGCGGATCATCTGACATTCTGTCCCTCCCGACAGGTAGTTTAACGTTAAACTACTTTTTTATCTTACATACAGCCTCTTGCAATTAGAGCAAAACTGCGATGTTTGCACTTTGCTTCGAACTTCGCTTGGGGGCAAGCCCGCAGACCACTTGCCTTCGCTCTTTCGGCGGGCCAGTTTGATCAAAACAAAGGAACATCTGTGATGAGCTTGATCGACGCCGCCAAGGCCGTACGAGAAAACGCCTATGCCCCCTATTCCAATTTCAAAGTTGGTGTGGCTTTAACGGCAAAGTCCGGTGCTGTTTATGTGGGCTGCAACGTCGAAAACGTCGCTTATCCAGAAGGCACCTGTGCCGAAGCGGGCGCGATTGCAGCGATGATTGCAGGTGGCGATACCCAGATCACAGAAATCGCTGTCATTGCAGACAGCCCGGTTCCCGTAACACCCTGCGGCGGGTGCAGGCAAAAGCTGTTTGAATTTGCGGCTCCCGAGGCCAAGATCACCATGGCGTCGCTTTCCGGCGAACAAACGATCATGGCGGTCGCCGATTTGTTGCCCGGCGCTTTCGTCAAAGCCCAGATGGACAACGCCTGACATGGAAGCGCGCGCAATCATCGAAAAACTGCGAGGCGATGACGAACCAACGCAGGCAGAACTGAACTGGTTCGCCGCCGGATTGGCAGGCGGCGCGGTCTCTGATGCGCAGGCCGGGGCTTTTGCGATGGCCGTTTGCCTGCGGGGACTTTCGGAAGAAGGCCGTGTGGCACTGACGCTGGCCATGCGCGACAGCGGCGACGTGCTGAGGTGGGACATCGACCGTCCGGTGATCGATAAACATTCGACCGGCGGCATAGGGGATTGCGTTTCGCTTTTGCTGTCGCCGTTGCTCGCGTCAGCTGGTGTTGCGAACCCGATGATCTCGGGCCGTGGCTTGGGCCACACCGGGGGCACGTTGGACAAACTGGAAGCGATCCCCGGCGTTTCGACCACAATTGACGAAGCGCGTTTCCGAAAAATTATCGACGAAACCGGCAGCGCCATCGTATCGGCGACTGGCCGTATCGCTCCTGCCGACAAGCGCCTCTACGCCGTTCGCGATGTAACCGGAACGGTCGAAAGCGTTGATCTGATTACCGCATCGATCCTGTCGAAGAAACTGGCAACCGGGCTTGATGCGCTGATATTGGATGTGAAATGCGGTTCCGGCGCCTTCATGAAGTCCACCGAAGATGCGCGCATTTTGGCCAAATCCCTGGTGGCAACGGCAAAGGGCGCGGGCTGTCCCACGGTCGCATTGATCACTGACATGGACCAACCTTTGGCCCCTGCGGCAGGCAACGCGCTTGAGGTCGTTGAAGTGATGCGGGCGCTGACCGAACCCCGAAATTCGCGACTTGTCGATTTGACACTGGCGCTTGGGGCCGAATTGTTGGTGCTTGCCGATGTCGAAACCGCACGCGAAGTTGCCGCCGTTAAGTTGCGCGACGCGTTACAATCGGGCGCAGCAGCAGCCTCCTTTGACGCGATGATTTCTGCCTTGGGCGGACCAAAAAACTTCAGCAATGACTGGCGCGCGCGACTGCCTGAGGCAAATGTCATTCGCGAAATTGCCGCGCCTGTCACTGGAACCCTGAACGCGATGGATGGCCACAAGATTGGCATGGCCGTTGTACGGCTGGGTGGTGGTCGGATGCGGGAAGGGGACCGCATCGAACCATCTGTCGGATTTTCAGATATGATCGGATTGGGCGAAAAGGTTGAAAAGGGTCAACCCATTGCCCGCCTTCATGCTGGGAACGAGAAAACCGCAGTTGCTGCCGAGCGTGCTTACCTTGATGCCATTCAACTGGGCGATCCGATTGTTTCTCCACCGCTTGTCATCGACAGGATCGACTGATGGCGCGCGCATTCCTTGTGGTTCTGGACAGCGTCGGAATTGGCGGCGCGCCAGATGCGGATCAATTCTTTAACGGCAATGTTCCAGACACAGGCGCCAACACGTTTGGGCACATCGTCGAAGCCTGCCTGTCCGGTGCCGCGAACGAAGGGCGCAACGGCGCGCTTCACATCCCGAACCTTGACGGTTTGGGTCTTGGGGCCGCTGCGCTTTTGGCCAACGATACCTTACCCGCCAATTTTCCGACGCCAAACGGGCTGTGGGGGGCGGCGACCGAGGTTTCCAAAGGCAAAGACACCCCTTCCGGGCATTGGGAATTGGCCGGTGTTCCGGTGCCATGGGATTGGCATTACTTCCCCGACATGACCCCTGCTTTGCCACCCGAGATCACGAAGGAGATCACCCGCTTGTCGGGCACAGACGGCGTTCTGGGAAATTGCCATGGCAGCGGAACGGAAATCATCGACAGATTTGGGGCCGAACATCTGAAGTCCGGTTGGCCGATTGTTTACACCTCCGCAGACAGCGTTCTTCAGATCGCCGCCCACGAAGATCAATTCGGGCTCGACCGGTTGTTGACCCTGTGTCGGGAGCTTGCGCCGATGCTGCATGACAAACGTGTTGGCCGTGTCATTGCGCGGCCCTTTCTTGGCGACATTGGTGGGTTTCAACGGACATCAAACCGGAAAGACTACGCCATTAAAACGCCTGAACCCACACTTTGTGATTGGGTGTCCGACGCAGGTGGAAAAGTGCATGCCGTTGGAAAGATTGGCGATATTTTCTCGATGCAAGGGATAGACGACGTCGTGAAGGGACCAGATGCCGATCTGATGAGCCATCTGGTTGATCTGACGAAAACCGTAGAAGACGGCAGCCTGACATTTGCCAATTTCGTGGAATTCGACTCAATCTATGGCCATCGCCGCGACGTGTCAGGCTATGCCCGAGCGCTGGAATGGTTCGATGCGGAACTGCCACGCGTTCTTGATAACATGCGGTCGGGTGATCTGATATTATTCACCGCAGACCACGGCAACGATCCGACCTGGGTGGGCACAGACCATACCCGCGAACGCGTGCCCGTTGTCGGATTTGGCGTCGGCCAGAAACCCATCGGACACGTTGCGTTCGCCGACGTCAGTGCGTCGATTGCGGATCATCTTGGCGTTCCCAATCGTGGGCCCGGCAAAAGTTTTCTGTGACACGAAAAGGAAATAATCATGAGCGGCAAGCTGACAATCGTTGACCATCCGCTGGTGCAACACAAACTAACCCTGATGCGCGATGTCGGAACGCCCACAGCCGTTTTCCGCCAGCTTCTGCGCGAGATCAGCACGCTTCTGGCCTATGAGGTGACGCGCAATCTGGACATGACAACGCGACGGATCGAAACCCCGCTGCAAGAGATGGATGCGCCCGTGTTGGATGGCCGAAAGCTCGCCTTGGTGTCGATCCTGCGGGCGGGCAATGGTCTTTTGGACGGGATGCTCGATCTGATCCCGTCGGCTCGGGTGGGTTTTGTTGGGCTTTACCGTGACGAGGAGACGCTGGAACCCGTACAATATTACTGCAAATTACCCGGCGAAATTTCCGACCGGCTGGTTATTGCAGTCGACCCGATGCTGGCAACTGGCAACAGTTCGGCCGCGGCCATCGACCTGATCAAGGAAGAAGGGGCCACGAACATTCGCTTTCTCTGCCTTTTGGCAGCCCCAGAGGGAATTGCTCGGATGCACGAAGCACATCCGGATGTTCCCATTGTGACGGCTGCGGTGGATGAACGCTTGAACGAAAAAGGCTATATCGTTCCGGGCTTGGGCGACGCGGGCGACCGAATGTTTGGAACGAAGTAAACCGCCGTTATTCTTCGCAAATCCGCTGAAGCGCAATCCAGTCACCATCCTCAAGGATCGGGGCCGAGGCGGGTGCGGTCCCTTGCAACAAATCGGTCGTGGTTTCGCCAGAGAAGTCGCGTGCGAAGGCGTAGGCTTCTGCCGGAACGGCGGCGGCGTTCAGTCGCGCGATCAAGTCGGTGTCCATGACTTGGACGGGGTCTTTGGAAATCACGCCTTCTGCCATGCGTTTCAGTGACGCTTCGGGCAGTTTGCCTTGCGACAAAAGAACCAGGGCGGCGCGCAGACCTGCGAATTCCAGAAGACGCGCCAGGGGGTCTTCTTTTTCGCGCCGTAAGTCTTCTGCCAGAACGTATCCGGCCACCACGTCGGGCGTTTCGAAATCCTCGACCAAGGTGTGGGCGATCAGGATGGTACCCCCCGGCAAGTGGGCTGTGTCCTTTAACGCAGAAGGCAAAACAACAAGCTGGTTCGATGGGTCGTCAAACAGCCGGGCCTCAAGCTTGTCCAGCGCACGCAACCCGGATGGTGCGGCACAGGGCATTCCGGCGACCCGGTCCATTTCGGTCAACAATTGTGCGCCAATGGTCACCCTTGCCACATCGGGAACCAGCGAAGCGGTATAGCGAATGATCGCACCGGGCAGCCAAATCACCGCGGCCACAAGGATCGCAATACCAACGCCAAGGGTGACCAAATTCACGAACCGACCGGGGCGTTGATGGCCGCGACGAATGGACTTCAACACCTCTTCCACAGCGTCAATCATCTCGGCTTCAGCGATTTCCAAAGTTTCCGACGAGTCTTCGCCCGGTTGATAAAGAGCCGGGCGTTCGCCGGGGTTCAACCGTTCGATCGCAGGTAAGGACCAATGCGTCAAAGCCGTGCCATTGGCGGCCCCAATCGTGATGGTCGCATCGCCAATCGAAACGATCACGTCACGGCGCTGCGCGTCTGGTTGCGCGCGCCAGACGCCTTCGGCTTCAAGCCGCTGGTATTTCGCCAGAACGGTCACGCCCCACTGCTCTCCTTGTTTTTCCGATACATTAACGCAAGCACGTAGCCCCGACAATCGCGCGCAACTCTTGCCACCCGTGGCCCGACGCCTTAGCAGGAAGCAAGCAAACAAAGGTGCGTCTTATGGCGGATGATCCCAAAATCCTTGTCTCGACCAAGTGGTTGGCTGACCATCTGGGCGATCCCGATTTACGGGTGTTCGATGCGTCATGGTACTTACCTGCGATGAACCGGGACGCACGCTCTGAATATGAGGCGGCACATATCCCCGGTGCGCGGTTCTTCGACATTGACGACATCAGCGATCATCGTTCGGATTTGCCCCATATGGTGCCGCCCGTCGAAAAATTCATCAGCCGGATGCGCGCCATGGGCGTGGGCGATGGTCATCAGGTTGTGGTGTACGATGGGGCCGGGATTTTTTCTGCGGCTCGCGTGTGGTGGTTGTTCCGTTTGATGGGGAAGTCAGACATCGCTGTTCTGGATGGTGGCTTGCCAAAATGGCGGGCCGAAGGCCATACAACGGAAGATAAACCGCCCATTATGCGCGACCGGCACATCACGGTCAGTTTTCAAAACCAGCTTGTGAAAGATGTCACTCAAGTCGCTGCGGCTTCCAAGTTGGGCGATTACGAAATCATCGACGCGCGACCTGTGGCACGATTTCGCGGCGAAGAACCTGAGCCGCGCCAAGGTCTGCGCGCGGGTCACATTCCGGGATCAAAGTCGCTGCCTTATCAGAAGTTATTGAACAGCAATGGTACGATGAAGACAGCAGATGATTTAAAAGCGGTTTTTGAGGGTGCCAACATCGATCTGAGCAAACCGGCGATTACAAGTTGTGGGTCAGGTGTGACAGCGGCCATCATAAGTCTTGCTTTGGAACGGATGGGTCACCAGAACCACGCGCTTTACGATGGGTCATGGGCCGAGTGGGGCATGTACGACGATTTGCGGGTTGAACGAGGATGACACTCCAGAAAGCTGGCACCGAAGTCGATTACACGATCACATACCTTGAGATGAATGATTGCCCGACGTTTGACTGGCCGCATTTACCGCTTGGGTCGACTGCGGCTTTGCTTCGGGCTGAGAAACCGCCCGTTTGGTGGTTTTTGACGCTCTATGATGTGGTCGGGCGGGATTACGCCTGGGAAGAAATCCACACATGGGAACATGACGACATTGTGCGCTGGCTGACCAATGAGAAGATGACGCTTTACACACTGTTGGATCGTGGCTGGCCACAAGGTTTTTTTATGTTGGAAGACCAGGGCGATGGTGTCTGCGACCTTTCCTATTTCGGCATGGTGCCCGAGGCCGTGGGACGCGGCTTGGGCGGGTGGCTTTTGAAAACCGCGATCCTGACGGCCTGGGATCGCGAAGGTATGAAAAAGCTAACAGTGAATACCTGCACGCTTGATCATCCCCGTGCTCTTGCGCTTTACCAGAAAAAGGGGTTCATGCCGGTCCGACGGGAAGAAAAGACGCGCATTCTGACCCGCGACCGCGACCTATCGCGCATACCGACTTAAGGACATGAGATGCTGACCGATCTGACACCCCAACCGCCCGATAAAATTCTTGAGCTGATGCAGATGTTCCGCGAGGACACGCGCACGCAAAAGATCGATCTGGGCGTGGGTGTTTACAAAAATGCTGAAGGTGTGACGCCTGTTATGCGGGCCGTGAAAAGCGCCGAGCGGCGTTTGGTCGAAGAACAGCAGACGAAAAGCTATACGAGTTTGGTTGGAGACCCGGCCTTTACCACAGCCTTGCGCGATCTGATACTTGGCGACAGCATAAGTGCTGACAGGGTGGCAGCGGCCGGAACGCCCGGTGGCACTGGGGCGATCCGACAAGGTTTGGAATTGGCGCGTTATGCCGAAGCGGGGACGACGGTTTGGGTGTCGTCACCGACGTGGCCGAACCATCTGACGATTGTGAAATACCTTGGCATTCCGATGCGGGAATATCGCTACTTCGACAACGCGACGCGTGGTGTGAATTTCGACGGCATGCTGACCGATTTGAAAGAGGCGAAGGCGGGCGACCTGGTTTTGCTGCATGGCTGTTGTCACAATCCAACTGGTGCCAACCTGACAAAGGAACAATGGGGCCAAGTTGCTGATCTGTTGGAAAAAACCGGGGCTGTCCCCTTTGTCGACATTGCTTACCAAGGTTTTGGCGACGGTTTGGACGAAGATGCTTATGGGGTTCGGTATTTAGCGTCGAAGATGCCCGAGATGATCATCGCGGCGAGTTGTTCGAAGAACTTTGGCGTGTACCGTGACCGTGTCGGCTTGCTGATGGCGATCACACCGAACGCCGCGTCGCATGGCATGGCTCAATCCACCTTGTCGTTCCTGAACCGGCAAAACTATTCCTTTCCGCCGGACCATGGCGCGAAAGTTGTTCAAACCATTCTGGATGATGCAGACCTACGCGCGGATTGGAAAAGTGAGCTGGAAGACGTTCGTCTTGGAATGCTTAGTCTGCGCCAGCAATTGGCCGAGGATCTGCGTCAACGCACGAACTCAGATCGATTTGATTTCATCGCCAGGCATCGCGGCATGTTTTCGCGTACCGGTCTTTCGCCCGATCAAGTCACCGCGCTTCGCGAGAAACATGGTGTTTACATGATTGGTGACAGTCGGATGAACGTGGCCGGGCTAAATGCGGAAACGGTACCGGTATTGGCCGCCGCTATGGTCGACGTCGGCGCGTAAATTACGACAGATCGAGGAGAGACCCTCCTTTGAAACCTGTCTGTGAATTACCCGTTTTCCCTTAACACCGCACCCGCAAGATAGAGCGACCCACAGATCAGAACCCGCGCTGTCGGGTCTTTGGCGGTGACCTCGGCCAAAGCATCTTGAACAGAAGGTGCGATGCTGGCCGTAAGACCAACATTCTTGGCGGCTTCCGCAGTGTCTTCGGCTGGTAAAGTCGCTGTCTCGCCCGGGATCGCGACCGCATGTAGGCTTTGCGCCACCCGCGCGAGCGGGGCGAGATAGCCGGTGACATCCTTGGTCGACAGCATGCCGCAAATCAGATGTGTCGGTCGTTCGGGCATCGCCGAAAGGGTGGCCACCAGCGCTTCAGCAGCGGCAGGGTTGTGCCCGCCGTCCAGCCAAAGTTCGGCATTCGGCGCCACGTCGATCAAGGGGCCAGTCGCCAGGCGTTGCATCCGCGCTGGCCAAAAAGCTTTGGAGACTGCGCTTTGACACGCCGCTTCGCCAAAGCCCAGATGCCGCAGCGCTGCAATCGCCATGCCCGCGTTGCCAATCTGATGGGGGCCGCGCAGATTGGGCAGTGGAAGGTCCAATAGCCCGGTTTCATCCTGAAACACCATGCGCCCGCGTTCTTCCCAGGCGTGCCAATGTTGGCCATGCGCAATCACGGGCGCGCCAAATTTGGCAGCTTCCGCTTCGATCACTGCGAGGCTTTCGTCATGTTGCGGGCCAATAACCAAAGGCACACCGCGCTTAATGATCCCGGCTTTCTGATAGGCAATCTCGCTGACTGTTTCGCCAAGGAACTGCTGGTGATCCAGATCAACCTTGGTGATGATCGTCAACTTCGGTGCATCCACGACGTTCGTTGCGTCGTGCCGCCCCCCCAAACCAACTTCCAACAGGGTCCAATCCGCCTGGGTTTCCGCAAACGCCAGAAACGCGGCAACGGTTGTAATCTCAAAATAAGTGATCGTTTCGCCGCCGTTGGCCACATAGACCTTATCCAACAGGGTCGTCAGATCAGCCTCTGTGATCAGCTCGCCCGCCACACGTATGCGTTCGTGAAACCGGGCCAAATGTGGTGAAGTATAGGCGTGCACCCGTTGGCCTTCGGCTTCAAGACCGGCGCGGATCATGGCTTGGGTTGACCCCTTACCGTTCGTACCAGCGACATGAACAACAGGCGGCAGTCTTAGATGGGGATCGCCGACCGCGGACAAACACCGACCCATACGATCCAAAGTCAGATCGATCACCTTCGGGTGCAGGCGCATCATCCGTTCAAGAACAGCGTCAGAAGAAGGATTGCTGGTCATGGTCGCTGTTCGCGTGTCAGGTTTCGGTGGCGGCGGTTGGTTTCGCATCGGTTGGCTCGCCAACGCCCGTGTTTTCAGTCTCGGGCGTGGGGGCTGGCAAATCACCCTTTACGGGCGGTGGCATGTTCAAAAGCATGCGCGTGATTTTGACCAGCTCTTCCTTTAGATCGCGGCGGTGCGTCACCCGGTCCAGCATGCCATGATCCAAAAGATATTCGGCCCGTTGGAAGCCTTCGGGCAGCTTTTCGCGGATCGTCTGTTCAATAACACGGGGGCCTGCAAAACAGATCAGCGCATTCGGTTCCGCGATATGAACGTCGCCCAGCATGGCATAGGACGCTGTTACACCTCCGGTTGTCGGATGTGTCAGCACAACGATATAGGGCAAACCCGCCTCGCGCACCATTTCCACGGCAACCGTCGTGCGCGGCATTTGCATCAACGACAGGATGCCTTCTTGCATCCGTGCACCCCCGGCCGCCGAAAACAGGATCAAAGGGCGTTTTCGTTCCACGGCGCGCGTAGCCGCAGCGATAATTGCATTGCCCACATACATGCCCATAGAGCCGCCCATGAAGCTAAAGTCTTGACAGGCCGCAACAATCGGCGTGCGACCAATCTCGCCCTCGGCCACGATCATGGCCTCTTTTTCGCCAGTAGACCGCTGCGCAGTTTTCAGACGTTCTGGATAGCGTTTTTGGTCGCGAAAACTCAAAGGATCGGCATTGGGCTGCGACACTTCAACTTCGGTGAACACGCCATTGTCGAAAAGCGACAACAATCGATCGCGCGCACTGAGCGGCATGTGGTGATCGCAATTGCTGCAAACGCCAAGGTTTTCCGTCAATTCGCGGTGAAAAAGCATCGTCCCGCACTCTGGACACTTGGTCCAGAGGTTTTCAGGCACTTCTCGGCGTGAGAAGAGCGAGTTGATTGTGGGACGAACGTAATTAGAAATCCAGTTCATGAGCCTGCCCGGTCGTGTTTCAATCCAGTTAAGCCGCTTGGGGCAAAATTGCAATCATGTGGCAAGTGCGCGCCGGATCATCACCCAGATGGCCGTCACGATCAGTAGGTCCAGAATAAAAATCATGGAAAAGCCGTCTATTGCCTCCATTGGCATTGCTGAAGTGTAGAGGCTAAGGCCCGAAAAAGAGCTTTGCGAGCTGAAGAAAAGGATGACCAAGGTGTTGTTTGCAAAGTGAAACCCCCAAGCCGCGCCAATGCTCCCGGTGCGCGCAGTTAGATCCGCAGCCATAAGCCCGAAGGCAAAGGTACCCACCACAACAACGGTGACATATATCGCCTGATGGCCAGGGGTGTAATGCAATGCACCAAACAGAAGCGATGGTGCAAAAAGCCATGCGAGCGGCGACTTGAAACGCGCGGCCAACTGACTTTGCAGATACCCACGAAACAACACCTCTTCCGCGCCGGTTTGTGCCCAGATGGCAAATAAAGCCAGCGGAAGAAAGGCAATCCATGTCCTGACATCGAGACCGGGAAGGGGCCAACCGATAAACGGCAAGGACGCGGCCGACAAAATAGCCATTGCCGTGAATGTCAGGCCTGCGGCGACAAAAAAGTGCCGCCATGTCTTGGCTGCGGCTCCGAAAAGCGATCCGATGCTTCGCTTATGCCATAGGCGTACTGCAAGGAAAGAACCCGCGCCGAAGCCGACAATGGTCAACAAGGCGGTTATCGTCCCCGCAGGACCGGGCGTGCCGGTCAGACCATCCAAAGTTGCAAAAACATCCTCGGTCCCGATGATCCACGACGCCAAAAGGATAATTGCCGCAGCCCAGGCAAAGGACACGATAACAACTGTCAGGATACCAAGAAACAACCGCCAAAGGGCAGCGCGCGGGCGGGCGGATTCGATCATCGGTGCGAAGCGGGCGAAACTCATTTGCTCACACTATGGCCGGATACCTGCCCGTCAACGCAGGAAGTTGCCTGTAACGCCCGAATTCTAGGCCGATCTGCTTGCCGTGCCATCCACTCGCGTCTATTCCTTCTTGCGCAGTTCCGGGGAGGCCAACCATGCTTAAGAAAAAGTTCGACAAGACCAATTTGCCCAGCCGTCATGTGACCGAAGGTCCCGCACGTGCACCGCACCGGTCGTACTATTACGCCATGGGGATCTCGGAAGAAGAAATTGCGCAGCCCTTTATCGGTGTCGCGACCTGCTGGAACGAAGCCGCCCCTTGCAATATTTCGCTGAACCGTCAGGCCCAGGCCGTGAAAATGGGTGTGAAAGAAGGTTTTGGTACACCGCGCGAATTCACCACCATCACCGTCACTGACGGGATTGCCATGGGTCACGAAGGGATGCGGTCGTCCTTGGCATCGCGCGAAGCCATTGCAGACACTGTTGAATTGACCATGCGTGGTCATTGCTATGACGCCATCGTGGGTTTGGCGGGGTGCGATAAATCATTGCCGGGCATGATGATGGCGATGGTGCGTTTGAATGTGCCGTCAGTCTTTATTTATGGTGGTTCGATCATGCCGGGTCGGTACGAAGGCCGGGATGTTACGGTTCAGGACGTCTTTGAAGCGGTTGGTCGCCATCAAGCGGGCCAAAACTCAGACGAGGAATTGCGTGCCTTGGAAAGGGTCGCCTGCCCATCGGCGGGCGCTTGTGGTGGTCAGTTCACAGCCAACACCATGGCTTGTGTTTCAGAAGCGATTGGTTTGGCTTTGTTAAATTCCTCAGGCGCACCAGCGCCTTACGAAAGTCGCGATGCCTATTCGACGGCCAGTGGATTGGCCGTGATGGAATTGTTGGAAAAGAACATTCGGGCACGCGATGTGGTTACCTTGAAATCCTTGGAAAACGCTGCCCGCGTGGTAGCCTGTACGGGGGGGTCAACCAACGCTGGTCTGCACCTTCCCGCGATTGCGCACGAAGCTGGAATCGACTTCGATCTGGACGACGTTTGCGACATTTTCCGTGACACGCCCTATTTTGTCGATCTGAAACCCGGCGGTCAGTTTGTGGCCAAGGATCTGTACGAAGCCGGTGGTGTTCCTGTGGTGATGAAAGAACTCCGCAAAGCTGGGCTGATGCACGAAGACTGCATGACTGCCAGCGGCGAAACCATCGGCGAAGCGCTCGACAAGATCGAAGGCTGGGCGGATGGCAAAGTGATCTATCCGATTGAAAATCCGATCACAAAAACCGGCGGCGTCGTGGGCTTGAAGGGCAATCTTTCCCCGGAAGGCGCGATTGTAAAGGTCGCAGGCATGTCGGAAGAAGAACAAGTGTTCACAGGCCCCGCTCGCGTATTCGAATGCGAGGAAGATGCATTCGAAGCTGTCAAAGCGCGCACCTATAAGGAGGGCGAAGTGCTGGTCATCCGCAACGAGGGCCCTGCATCCGGGCCAGGTATGCGCGAGATGCTGGCGACCACGGCGGCACTTTCGGGCCAGGGTATGGGCAAGAAGGTTGCTTTGATCACCGATGGCCGTTTTTCAGGCGCAACACGCGGCTTCTGTGTTGGTCACGTGGGCCCGGAAAGTGCGCGCGGCGGACCAATTGGCAAGCTGCAAGATGGCGATGTCATCACCATCAATGCGGTGAAGGGGGAAATCAGCGTCGATCTTACGGACGAGGAAATTGAGGCCCGCACCTATACGCCGCGTGAAACGATCTATGCGTCCGGTGCGCTTTGGAAATATGCACAGCTTGTGGGCTCAACCCGTTTGGGTGCGGTCACGCATCCGGGCGCAAAAGAAGAAAAACACATCTATGCCGACCTTTAAGAGCTGGGCCTTTGCAGGGCTGGTCGCTTTGCCCGGCTGCACTGACGCCGCATTCAACAACCCGACCCGAGCGGCAGCTACACGGATCGAATTGCCTGATGGCATGATAATTGCCGGGGCAAACGGCTGGTGTGTGGACCCAAGCGTCAGTCGCGCGCGGGGCGAGACAGCCGTTGTTGTGTTGGGCAGTTGTGCCGCTATCGGCCAGAACGCATTGGCTCCGCGCCCTGACGTGGCTGGGGTTGTGACTGTATCTGTCGAACAAGGGACTGCTGGCTCCCCTAGCCCCGCAGAGCTTGGCGATTTCTTTGTGTCCGATCAGGGACGGGCGGCGTTGGCGCGGGACGGCAATTCTGAAAGTGTGGATATTTTGGAATCCCGCACTGGCGAAGACCGATTTATCATGCACACCGAAGACCGAAGCGCATTGCCCGGTGCGTCGCCTTTGACCTGGCGTGCGCTCTTTGATCTTGGCGGACGTTTCGTATCTGTGTCGCTTTATGGCCTGCAAGATCAGCCGATTGAACCAGAAGACGGGCTTGCGACGCTGGAAGCCCAAGTCGATGAGTTGATCGCTGTCAACAAACCCTAAAGCCCGAGTTATCCACAGAAACATACCGGATCGTTACTTACCGATGGTTGCCTAGATATAGGGGGCACGTCTAAGGTTAACGCAAGTAAATGTGGAAAACACAACGTGGCAGGACTTTTGACAGGCTTGATCGAGAAACGCACGCTGCGTCGGTGGCGCCATGCTGCCAGTCGCGTCGATGATATTGGCCCGTCAGACCTGAAAGCGCTTAGAAATCGGGCCCGCGCACTGGGCCGACACGTGGATCAGGTTTTGCACGTTGCCGAAGGACGGCTTGCTTTGCCGCTGGCGGGTCAAGCCGCAATTAGACGCCCGATGCATTCTGATTGGGCGTGGCGACCCGAATTATGGAGCGGCCCGGTCAAACCTACAGGCTACGCTTCGGTAAAAACCAAAACGGCCATTGGTCGGGAAGCCAAGGTTTTCCATGACTGCGCGTTGAACGAGCTTTCGATCCGCCAACTTCGAAACACACGTGCGAAGGATATCGCGGCCTATGGCGTCCACTTTGATGTGTTCCGTTTTGACGGATCATTTCTAAGCCTTGTCGTCGATGTCCCGTCAGAAGGCGTCGAAGATCTGTCGCGTCGACACTTGATCCGTCTTGAAATCCGTGTGGAAACTGAAAAGCCGTTGGAAATCTTTGGGCGTTTCAATGTCCACCACGGGCCCAACGTCGAACAACTGGTTCGGGAATTTTCGGGATCAACCGGCGAATATGCGATAGAGTTCGATCTGTCGGCCACGCAGATGCTTGAAGCTCGTGTAGAACGTGCTTGGCTCGATCTGATTTTTGAGGGGCCAGAGATGAATGAAATTATCTTGCGCGATGTGACGTTAAGCCGTCGCCCGCGCGCGGAAATCTGAACGGAAGGACGAAACTCTGTCCGAGATGACACTCACACGCATGCGGTTATCTGAAGGGGTCTGGGAAGGGCTTTTGTCGGTGCGAAACGCGACCGCACCGCATTTGCGTTTGCGTCATCAGGAAGAAGTATTGGGTGAACCGGAAACCTTCGAAACAGGCGAGGCTGAAGGCGATACCTCGAACTGGCTGGTACGGTTCAAAATCCCGGTCGACCGTCTGTCGGACGGAGTACAGACTTTTGTCATTGAAGATGCCGTAACCGGCGACGCGCTGGCCCACGAAACCTTGATCGCTGGCGAAGTTCTGGACGATGATATCAGAGCCGAAGTGTCATTGCTTCGGGCCGAGCTAGATCTGCTGAAGCGCGCGTTTCGACGCCATTGTTCAGAAGAGACACCTAGCCCGGAACACTAGTCCCTGGCCAGCACAAATCGCTTGTCGCAATAGCCGCACTCGACCCAGCCTGTGTCGTCATCGATAGACAACCAAACGCGCGGGTGACCCAAAGCGCCTTCGCCGCCATCACAAAAAATCCGTGTTTTTGAAACTGTTTCAGTCTCGGGTGGGGGTGATTTGGCGCTGTCGGTGGTCATTTTCTGCGACATCCATATTTTTCGTGGCTCGGTTGGCGATCTCTGGCCAAAGCCCTAGCGCCAAGTGGTTACGAATTCAACATCCGTCCCAACGGTCGGCCCGCTAGGATGTGAAGATGAAAGTGAGGGACGTCCTGAACACCGTTGGTCCCGGCGTTGGAAATGATCCGATATCCTTCGCCTTGATCAGGGGCCACACCCAATTCGCCACAGATCGCGGCAAAGCATCGCCAGAAGTCCACAATTTCGGTATCGCTCGCTTCGGCGGCGAAATGATCGGCCGTGACATAAGCGCCTTTGGGGATGACCAACACATGGTCTGGCGCTTGAGGTTGGATATCCCGAAAGGCCAATGTGTGATCCGTCTCCTTGATCGTGTTGTTCGGAATTTCGCCGCGCAGGATTTTCGCAAAGATGTTTTGATCGTCATAGGTGTAGGCCATCGTTTTCCTCAATCCACAAATAAGTGGCTGGCTTCGGCAATTTCGCGCGCTTTTGCACGTTCGAGCCCTAAAAAGTCTGCGAGCGGCCCGGTATTTTCTTCGGCGCTGGCCCGTTCTTTGATCCGGTAAAATTCTGGGAAGTTCTGGTCGCGGATCAATTCTGTCTCGCGGAAGACGTCGTTGCGAATTGTTGGCAGCAATGTCTGGAACGTGTCAGGCGACGTATGTTCACCCGCCAATCCAACCCGTTTTGCGTGACCTTCAAGGTATTCGTCGGTGTATTGGCATTCGATTTCCAAAAGCCGTGTTTCGCTTCGATCCAGATAGAAATCCTTGAACAGATCCAAATTCGCGGGATCCAAACAGATCAGCAACCGGTCGGTCCCATAGTATTCAAATAACATACGCATCAAGGCCCGGCGATGACGCGTCCGCTTGGCAAGTGTGGCCTGAATACCGCCCAAATCCGGGAGCGGTGTGGCTTCTTCGTCGAACAGGTATTCAATCGTCGGCATATTTGAAACCGATCCAATTCGGTCCAAAAGCCGTTTGGCAACATGCCATTTTTTACACGTGACGATCAAAAGCGATCGTTCACGCCCAATGGTCGAGTCTTTCTCCCAGAATCTTGGTGCAAATCGTTCGCCGATCCGGCCCCGGCCCGTCAGAAACGTAAACAGCCGTCGGCCTTCGTCCGACACACGAAACGTGACGTCGCGCTTCTGATAAAGCTCACCCAGTCGATCTTTCAGGTCCAAAGCCGCGGGGCTGATCTTACGGGCGAACAGAAAATCCTGTGCCAAAAGCAGGTCATAGTGATCGTTGTAGAACGTCACCGGCATTCCGTAATCCGAAAACATCAGGAACGTCAGTGTGCGATTGTCGATTTCGATTTCGGGCACCAAATGACGCACCAGCGTCTGAAAGAACGTTTCGTCAGGGATCCAAGCCGTGCGGAAAAACCGGATGACATCAGGACGTTCGGCGATGAATTCCAAAATGGCTTCAATGGTTTGGCGACGCAGGCACCACCACTGGCTACCAATCATGATCTGAAGATCATCGGGTACGCGTCGGTTCAGTTTTAAGCGCTTTTGCAGCTCGTACGATCCATAAAACAGTTTGGACTGGCTGCGTTCGTTGAACCAGTGGCGATAAATCAGCCGTTCTTCTTTGAAGCCGGTCTTGATCCAGTCTGACTGAAAAAAATCATAGGTTTCAACGAAATCCAGATCGCGTTGGTCAAGGTAATCATGGGCGTGTTCGGCCGTTTTGATCGGCATACAGTCGCCCGACAGCATGTAGAAATGTGTGGCGCGTGGAAAGGCATCGACGGCGGCCTCAACCGCGTGAAGGGTCGCTTGTACAAGGCTCCACTCGCCCCAGCCGCATTTCAGGCGCGTTTTTGCAAATACCACCGACGGGTTGTCGGCCAAGGCTTCGCGCAATGAGTCATAATCCGCCGACTTGGCGCGAGCATCGAAATGGATCGCCATAACGTCGCCCATGGCCGTCAGTTGCCGCGCCTGATCAATAATCGACGTGACGTTCTTGTGGCAAAGGAGAATATAGGCGATCTGCGCCACGCGGGTGTCCGTTCTGCCGTTGGTCTTTTCAAGATTTGTAAACTCAACGAAGGATTGAAGAAACCTCAGAAGTTTGCTTTTTTCCCCCAAAAGGCCCTTTTGCGCAGATGGGGCGATTGTTTCGGAAGGTATTCACCAAATGGGTTTTCCCGGCACTTGGATGACGGAAAGTGAAAGCGTGCTTTATCGCGTGGTTCCAAAGTGTGCCTGTTCGACCATCGGCCAGATCATGTACTTTTCGGACCATGGCGAATTTTTCGACGGCGATATCCACGACGCGCGTGAAGGGCTGCACAAATGGGCGCAGGAAACCAGCCGCGAACCGATCGAAAACAACGTGCACAATAAGGATACCTTTGCCTTCACCTTTGTGCGCAACCCCTACACACGGGTTCTGTCGTCGTTCTTTGACAAGATCTGTAGCATTCAAAGAAATGGCCAAAGGTATCGCGGCAATCTGATCCCTCAGCTGGCTCAGAACTATGGGATGGATATCGAGGGCGATTTTGATCAGGTCGCCATGTTCCGCCGGTTCTTGCTGTTTGCGCGTGATACGATCCGGTTCCGCAAGCCAATGGACCCGGACATCCACTGGTCTTCCACATCAAGCCATGTTGCGACCTTCATTGCAAACGGTGGGCGTTACGACAGGATTCTTTGGACCGAAAAGTTCAACGACGGTATGCAGGATGTTCTGGACAATGTGCCCGTTAAAGTCCCCGTCGATCTTTCTGGCATCCCGCGTTTTAACGAAAGCGAGGGCCATGGACCCAAGCGTGCGCATCCCGTCGAAGATTACTTCGACGACCTGTCGATGCACTTGGTCTATGAAATGTACAAGCGGGACTTCGAGCTTTTCCACTACGACTTTGAAAACCCGGCCAACGCTTTGCCGAATGGTGAAATCGATCTGGACGCGGTCCATAAAAAGCTGGGCGACTAACACAAAGGCGAATCGCCCTTTAGCTGCGGCGCAGCAATCGCCGTTTCTACTTGGGCGTTCCCAGTTTTCCATAGGACTCGCCTCATTTTTCGCCGGAATTCAGCACATTAGTGGCGATTTTCCGCAGAAATTCACAAATACAGATGTTCCGTGAGGCTGTCTTTCGGCCTATAGTCCCTGCATCATAAGGCCGAGATTGGTCGCAAAAATTTAAAGGGGGGGACGATGATACGATCCGAACTGGTACAGAAAATTGCAGACGAGAACCCTCACTTGTACCAGCGTGATGTCGAACGCATCGTCAGTACCATCTTTGATGAAATCATCGAAGCCATGTCCCGCGGCGACCGGGTTGAACTGCGCGGCTTTGGCGCTTTTTCGGTCAAAAAGCGCGATGCCCGCGTTGGCCGCAACCCGCGCACAGGCACCAGCGTTTCGGTTGACGAGAAACACGTTCCTTTCTTCAAGACCGGCAAACTTCTCCGAGACAGACTGAACGGAAACGCGTAATGCGTTTTATTCGACTAATCGTTCTTGCCGTGGTCGCCATCGCGTTGATTGTGCTTGCCATGGCAAACCGTGACCCGCTGACCGTTCGGCTTTTGCCGAACGAGCTTTCGGATCTTTTGGGTTTGAACTGGGAAATTACTTTACCGGTGTTCTTCATACTCTTTGTTGCAATGTTCGTGGGCGCAGTGCTTGGATACTTGTTGGAATGGGTGCGTGAACACAAACACCGGGTTGTTGCCGCAACCGAAACCAAGGAACGTCAGCGTTTGGAAAAGCAGGTGAAAGCTGTCGCTCCTTCTGCGGATGATGGTGATGATGTGCTGGCCCTGCTTGAGGGTCGCTAGGCGAAGCGCTACACCCGGCCTATGGCCCCAAACACACGCGTAAAAATCTGCGGACTTTCCAACGCTACCAGCGTCCATGCCGCGTGTCTGGGCGGGGCGGGCTATGTTGGCTTTGTGTTCTTCGAAAAATCCCCACGGAATGTGTCGATTGAGACCGCGCGCGCCCTAGCCATCGCGGTGCCGCCCGGCATCGCCAAAGTTGCGCTGACAGTGGATGCAAGCGACGCAGCATTGGAACAAATCACAGATGTCGTTTCGCTGGATATGTTGCAGCTTCACGGGAACGAAACACCGGAACGCGTGTCAGACGTTCGGGCAAAATTCGGGCTGCCGGTGATGAAGGCGATTGGCGTTTCTGATGCCAGTGACGTGGCCAAGATTGATCTTTATTCGGGCGTGGCAGACCAGCTTCTTATCGATGCCAAACCCCCAAAGACTGGCGATCTGCCAGGTGGGAACGGGGTGTCGTTTGACTGGCGCCTTATTGCAAATCGCCGCTGGGGCTCGCCTTGGATGCTGGCAGGCGGGTTGACGCCTGACAACGTGGCCGAAGCCATCGCGCTGACGGGTGCACGTCAGGTTGATGTGTCGTCGGGTGTTGAAACTGCGCCGGGGCGGAAAGACAACGCACTGATCGCGCGCTTTCTGGCGAACGCATGACCAAGATCACCTTTCGCGAGGCAAAAGCCGGGGATGTTCCCGCCATTGTCGCAATGCTTGCCGATGACGACTTGGGCAAAGGGCGCGAGACACTTGGTGATCCGGCCTATCTTGCGGCATTTCACACCATGCAAGAAGAAGCCAACAACACTCTGGTCGTCGGGGAAGTCAAAGGTGAGATCGTGGCTGTCTATCAACTGACGTTGTTCACGGGGCTCTCTCTAATGGCCATGCGCCGGGCCCAGATTGAAGGTGTTCGCGTGGCGTCGCAAGTGCGGGGCCAAGGTCTGGGGAACGCCTTGATGGAAGATGCCGAACAACGTGCGCGCAAGCGTGGCGCGGGTCTTCTGCAATTCAGCTCAAATGTGATGCGGGATCGGGCACATGAGTTTTATCGCCGGCTTGGCTATGAACAAAGCCATGTGGGTTTCAAAAAATTCATTGGAGCCACGGATACTTAGCGTCCGAACAATTCCTCAAGGATGTTGATGATCACGCGTTCTGTGTTGCTGCCGCCTGAACTGGGCCGGCGGCGTTCGGTTGCCTTTGGTTTGACGGCCACGCGGGCAGGCTCGGCCATTGGCAAGGGGCGCGCCGGGGTGTCGACGTGAACACGTTCCATCGTTTCGCGCCAGATTTCCGCCGGTAGACCGCCGCCGTTTACCCCGGTGAGCGGTGTGTTGTCATCGTATCCCATCCAGACACCTGCCACGTAATCCGCCGTGAAGCCGATGAACCATGCGTCACGAGCGGCTTGGGTGGTGCCGGTTTTACCTGCCGCCTGTCGCCCTTGCAGGCGCGCGCGCCCGCCGGTGCCTGCTTCGACCACTTGGTTCATCATGAAGATCAGGTTTTTGGCGGCGGTGTCGGAAATAACCCGTTCGCCGATCCCGCCAGTTTGCTCTAGAACCGGTGTACTGTCGCCTTTGATATTCAGTTGAACCAATCCGTAAGGTTCAACTGACGAACCGCCGTTCAGGATGCCGGCATAGGCACCGGTCATTTCCAAAAGCGTTGATTCCGAAGTACCAAGTGCAAGCGCTGGGCCAACGGCTAAATCGCTCTCGATGCCGAAGTCTGTTGCGATGTTCGCGACCGCTTCGCGTCCCACACGGTCGAAAACTTTGACGGCAGGGACATTCAGAGAAAGAGCCAAAGCCTGCGTCAGAGTGACTTGGCCCTTATATTTTCCGCTGGGGCTTGTCGGACACCATTCACCTGAACCGGGAACGTCCCAGCAAAAGGGTTCGTCAGTGACCAAAGCATTTGGTTCATAGCCAAGGTCAAGAGCCGCGCCATAAACGAAGGGCTTGAAGGCTGAACCGGTTTGCCGTTTGGCTTGAATTGCCCGGTTGAACTGGCCAGCAACGCCTTTGAATTTGCGTCCACCGACCATGGCCCGGACCGCTCCGTCGGCGCTCATCACGACAATGGCCGCTTGCGCTTCCGAACCCTTGCGCACCTTGTTGTCAAAGATAAACTGTAGCGCGTCTTCGGCAGCGGTTTGGATACGCTGATCGAAAGTCGTGCGAATAATGACGTCTTCGGTGGTGTCGTCGGTCAGGAAATTCGGGCCCGCTTCCATCACCCAATCAGCGAAATACCCGCCAGCGCGGGCTTCTGCGGCTGCCGAAAGTTCGGCAGGGCGCTGGCGCGCATCTTCGGCTTCGGTGTTTGAAAGATACCCTTGGTCTTGCATCAGACGAATGATCGTCGCGGCGCGATCACGGCTTCGTTGCAGGTTGGCAGTAGGGGCATAGCGGCTTGGGGCCTTCAGCAGCCCGGCCAGCATAGCGGCTTCGGCAGGCAGAACCTCGTTCGCGGAAATCCCGAAATAACGTTGGGCCGCAGCCTCAAACCCACGTGCACCAGCGCCAAGGTAGGCGCGGTTGAGATAGATCGTCAGGATGTCGTTCTTAGAGTAACGAACCTCCATCGCGACGGCGTAAAGCGCTTCTTTAATCTTACGAACAAGGGTTGTGCGCCGGCAATCGGCTTCGAACTCGGCCTCCGACAAACCGCTGCCCGGATCATACACCGTGCCAAGGCAAAGAAGCTTGGCGGTCTGTTGGCTAATGGTTGACCCACCATGGCCAGATAAGGGGCCGCGCCCTTCGCTGAGGTTGATGCGGACGGCACTGGCGATGCCGCGGGGTGACAGACCAAAGTGGCCATAAAAACGCTTGTCTTCGGTCGCGACAACGGCGTTCTTCAGATAGGGTGACACCGTTTCGGCGGTGATTTGCCCGCCGAACTGTTCGCCGCGCCACGCAAAGATCGAACCGTCCCTGTCGAGCAGCGTGACTGACCCGCGCGAACGGCCATCCAACAGGGCGGTGACCGGTGGAAGCGTTGCTGTGTAGAACAAAATGATGCCAACAAGCACCAACGTCGCAAGAACGGAGATCCGCCAGCCGATGCTCCAGATCATCCGCATGATCGCGCGCATCATCCAGACGAGCGGATTGCGCGGACGTGCCTTTGGCTTCGCAGCCCGTTTTTTGGAACGCGGTTTGGTCTTTGTTTTGCCCGAGCCACGTTTCTCAGCGACCAAGGAGGGGCGTTTTCTGCGCGGCCCGCTCATGGGATGTCCGTTGTTTGCCTGTCTTGGATTGAGTTTAAAGTGTTTTGTGGGCGATGTGGAGCACGTTCGACGGATTTCCAAAATGAAGCGACGGTTTCCTTTGCGTCACTTTTGAAATTCTGGCCGGTGTTCCGCAAGCTCAGATCAGGAGAGAGGCGGCACCTTCGAGCTTTAGGAGCGCCACTTTTTTCTCGATCCCATCCGGGGCAGAGAAACCGCCCAGATTGCCGGTTCCCGTGACGCGGTGACAGGGAATGAGGATGGCGATGGGGTTGGCACCACAGGATTGGCCCGCCGCTTGCGCCGAGATACCCAAGGTTTTGGCCATCTCGCCGTAAGTTCTTGTTTCACCATAGGGAATGGCGATCAACGCGTCGAGAAAGCGCTGTTGAGATGCGGTGGCCTTGGGCGACAGGGGCAAGGTGAATTCGGTGCGTTCGCCGTTGAAATATTCTTCGAGCTGACCAATTGCCTGCGTCAAAAGCGGGGTTTGATCAGTGCCGTTGCCGCCCCAGTCGAGGTGGGTGATCGCGCCGTTCCCTTCCGTCAGGGTAAGCGGGCCCAAAGGGCTGTTTGTGGTCAAGGTTGCCATGTTCGCAAACGTGGCGGGAAAAACGCGTTAATGCAACGTACGTTCCATCGGTGTTGCGTTGATGGAAGCTGTGGCGTTAACGGCCTACTTCTCAAGAAAACCGGCGAAATCACCACGTCGGTATTGCGTCGGTATCACGTCGGTATTGCGTCGGTGGTTTGGGGGGCGTTTGCCGGGAACAGCCGTCAGATCCGGGCGTTCGGTCATCTTTGTAAATGCGATGTTAAGACAAAAGGCGACGCAAAATGCCCCGCCTTTCGCCATTGCTATCTTTGGCTGTTACGCACCGCCGCCTGTGAATTTCGCGATCAGGTCGTCAATGTTCAAACCGAGGCTGTCGAGCATGGAAAGGTCGAACCCTTTTTCCTCGATCATTGATTTCGCAGCGTCAATATCCAGCCCTTGCAGCATGGAGGGATCAACACCGAGTTCGCCCATTTTGGATGCAAAATCAAATTCGCCACCGCCAAGTGCGCCAGCTGCTTTGCCTAACATATCGCCTAGTCCCATAGTCTTCTCCTGTTCAGATTGTTGAATGTTCTTGCCATGGGGATGCGCGCCTTTTGGCGAACTAACAATGGGCCATTTGGGCCCATCACCTCAGATATGCGTCAGGACCGCGATCCTTTGAGAAAATCTGCGGTCCCAATGGGTAGCGATCACAGGTGTTGAGACCTAGCCAAGTGCGCCATTGCATCGTTCGCAGGTGCCGGGGTGTTTGTGGGTTCCGACATCCGGCAAAAGCTTCCAGCAACGGCCGCATTTTTCGCCCGATGCGTTTTGAAAAACAACGGCGATGCCATCGGTTTCAGGAAGTGTGAACGCGTCGGCTGGGGGTTGGTCATCGGTGATCGTGATGCCCGAGGTGATGCAGATATCAGCGAAGTTCACGGTGTTTAGCGCATCAATTGTGCCCGCGTCAGTGATATAGACCACGGGCGCGGCTTCCAGAGAAGCACCGATCACCTTGTCGCGGCGCTGAATTTCGAGCGCGGCGGTGACGACGCGGCGGGTTTTTCGAATGGTGTCCCATTTTTCTGCCAGCGGCGCATTGGCCCACGAATTGGGCGTTTCGGGCATGTCTGTCAGATGGATCGAGCTGTCGTCGCCGGGGAAGCGTTCGAGCCAAACTTCCTCCATGGTGAAGACAAGGACGGGCGCGAGCCAGGTTGTGAGCCGGTGGAACAGAAGATCAAGCGCGGTCCGGGCCGCGCGGCGATCCAAGCTGGTGTCGCCGTCGCAATAAAGCGTGTCCTTGCGGATATCGAAGTAGAAGGACGACAGATCGGCATTGGCGAAGTCGAAAACTTCGCGGAAGACGCCTTGAAAATCGTAAGCGGCGTAGCCTTTGCGAACGGCGGCATCCACCTCGGTCATGCGGTGAAGCACCCAGCGTTCGAGTTCCGGCATATCGGCTTCGGCGACGCGTTCAGCGTCCGAGAAATCGGCGAGATTGCCGAGGATGAAGCGCATGGTGTTGCGCAGGCGACGATAGCTGTCGGCCGTGCCTTTGAGGATTTCGGGGCCGATGCGCTGGTCACCGGTATAGTCGGTTTGCGCGACCCAAAGGCGCAGGATGTCAGCGCCGTATTGTTTGACGACTTGCTCGGGCACGATGGTATTGCCCAAGGATTTGGACATTTTTACACCCTTTTCGTCGAGCGTGAAGCCATGGGTCAGCACACCGCGATAGGGCGCGCGACCGTTGGTGCCGCAGGATTGGAGGAGCGATGAATGGAACCAGCCGCGGTGTTGGTCGGTGCCTTCGAGGTAGAGATCGGCGACGCCGTCTTCGCTTCCGTCATCCCGGTCGCGCAGGACGAAGGCGTGGGTCGAACCGGAATCGAACCAGACGTCGAGGATGTCGAAGATTTGCTCGTAATCGTCGTGGGGGACGTCATTGCCGAGGAAACGTTCTTTTGCGCCGTCCTTGTACCATGCGTCGGCGCCTTCGGTTTCGAAGGCGTCGAGGATGCGTTGGTTGACGGTTTCGTTTCTGAGCAGGAAGTCATCGTCGGTGGGCATCGCGCCTTTTTTGACGAAACAGGTGAGCGGCACGCCCCAAGCACGTTGGCGTGACAGAACCCAGTCGGGGCGTTGTTCCATCATGGAGTGCAGGCGGTTGCGCCCCGACGGCGGCGTCCATTTGACGTTGTCGATTTCGGTGAGCGCCCGTTCACGGATGGTTGTGCCGTGGGTGTCTTGGCCGTCGCCGACGGCTTGGTCGATTGCGGCGAACCATTGTGGGGTGTTGCGATAGATGATCGGGGCTTTTGAGCGCCAGCTGTGCGGATAGCTGTGCTTGATCTTGCCACGGGCCAGAAGGCCGCCGACTTCGGTCAGTTTGTCGATGACGGCCTTGTTCGCGTCGCCTTCGCCGCCCTTGCGCGACAGGATGTATGTGCCGCCGAAGAAGGGAAGGTCTTTGCGGAACGACCCGTCGTCCATCACGTTGTAGGTGATGACCTGGCTCAGCATGTTGAGGTCACGGTAGAGCTCGTACTCCTCCATCCCGTGGGACGGGGCGCAGTGGACGAAACCGGTGCCTTCGTCGTCGGTGACAAAGTCGGCGGCGCGGAAATCGCGGATGTCGTCCCATTCGCCGTTTGCGCCGTCTGCACCGGCGAGCGGGTGTTTTAGGCCATTGATTGTGCTTGGATCTACGTCACCAAGGCGGCGATACATAGTGTCGTCAAGGCGCGCGCGGGTCAGGACGTCGTCGGCGAGTTTGTCGGCGAGGATGTATCTGTCGCCGATGGAGAGCCAGCACTCTTCGGGGCGGCCCGTGATTTCGTAAAGACCGTAGGAGAAATCTGAACCGTAAACGACGGCTTTGTTGGATGGGATTGTCCAAGGGGTGGTTGTCCAGATGACGACTTGAGCGTTTTTCAGACGGTCATCGGATGTTTCATTCACTCGGAATTTCACCCAAACAGTGAAGCTTTCCTTGTCGTGGTATTCGACCTCGGCTTCGGCGAGGGCTGTTTGTTCGATGGGCGACCACATGACGGGCTTGGAGCCCTGATAAAGCGTGCCGTTCATCAGGAATTTCTGGAATTCAGCCGCGATCACGCGTTCGGCGTGGAAGTTCATCGTCAGGTAAGGATCGGCCCAGTTGCCGGTCACGCCCAAGCGTTTGAATTCCTCGCGTTGGACATCGACCCAGCCGTCGGCGAATGTGCGGCATTCCTGGCGAAATTCAACGACATCGACGTCGTCTTTGTTTTTACCCTTCTTGCGGTATTGTTCCTCGATCTTCCATTCGATGGGCAGACCGTGGCAATCCCAGCCGGGGATGTAGCGTGCGTCTTTGCCCATCATTTGTTGGGATCGCACGACCATATCTTTCAGGATTTTGTTCAACGCATGGCCGATGTGCAGATGGCCGTTGGCATAGGGCGGGCCGTCGTGAAGCGTGAAGGGTTCGCGGCCCGTTTTTTCGCGCAGCCGATCATAGATGCCGATCCTGGCCCATTTTTCCAGCCAGTCGGGTTCGCGTTTTGGCAAGCCAGCCCGCATTGGAAATTCGGTTTCGGGCAGATTGAGTGTGTCTTTATAGTCGGGTGTGTCGGCGCACATGGGACGTGTCCTTGGGTGTTTTTTCGGATTTTCTGGGGTGGCGGAGGACCTCAACGCCAAAGACCCGGTCGCTCATCAGAGCGCCGGGCAGGTAATTCGTATGGACGTCATGAAACGGCGCATATCCGCCTTATAGGGAAGCCTCAGAACCGCGACAAGTTGTGGTTTGAATTCCGCCGGTGAAGGATGGCGATTGTGCCGATGAAAATCCAGAAGACCTGGATCATGACCGAGGCAAGGTTGAACTCGATGTAGTTCGAGGCCAGCACCAACGAAGCGGCGATGGTGTTGTTGACGAAGAACCATTTGCTTTCGCTGCTGAGGAGTCTTGACGACAACAATCCATAATTGGTGACGTATAAGCCGAAGCCAAGCAGGCCAATCGCACGAAAAAAACTCTCACCAAATATATCCATCAGACAGACCTTTGAACCGGGTTCCTGAAATTGACGCAGGGTCACTGGCACGTTCGTAACGATCTGAATTGGGAGCTGGCTAGATGATTGTGGCCGTTTCCGTGAAAGTACGTCGGGTCTTGTGATCGAACCGTGAATTATTCGCAAAACCTTGATTTGCCTCAATGCTATTTCCCAGCGGGCAGGTTTTGTGTCAGAGATTACCGAAGCAATTGAGGACCCTATGACGACTGACTTAAAAGACGAACGCGCAAAGGCGAGTGGTTGGTTTCGCAGCCTGCGCGATGAGATTGTTGCCTGTTTCGAAGCGATTGAAGATAGCCAGACCGAAGGGCCCATGGCCGGGCTCGCGCCGGGGCGGTTCGAGATGACCGAAACCAAGCGCGCATCGGACGATGGATCGGACGCCGGTGGCGGGTTGATGAGCGTGATGCGCGGTGGTCGGGTGTTCGAAAAGGTCGGTGTGAATGTGTCGGCTGTTTTCGGATCGCTGGGCGAACGCGCGCAAAAGGCGATGGCCGCACGGGGCGTGCCGGGCATGGCTGATGATCCGCGGTTTTGGGCATCGGGCATTTCACTGGTGGCCCATTTGCAGAACCCCCATGTGCCGTCCGTCCACATGAACACACGGATGTTCTGGACACCGCACGCCTGGTGGTTTGGCGGTGGGTCAGATTTGAACCCGTGCATTGAATACGAAGAAGACACAGGCGATTTTCATGCCGCCCAGAAGGCTCATTGTGATCCGCATGGGGCCGAGATTTATCCTCGTCTGAAGACATGGGCGGACGAATATTTCTATATTCCGCATCGGCACCGGGCACGGGGCGTGGGTGGAATTTTCTTTGATGACTGGAATACGGGCGATTGGGATGCGGATTTTCGCTTTACGCAAGACGTTGGGCGCGCGTTTCTGGCGGCCTATCCGCCTTTGATCGAACGACGTCGGAACACGCCTTGGGACGACACGGACAAGGACAGGCAATTGGTGCATCGCGGGCTCTATGCCGAGTACAATCTGGTCTATGACCGTGGGACCAAGTTTGGGCTTGAGACGGGGCACGATGCCAATGCGGTGCTGATGAGCTTGCCACCTTTGGCCAAGTGGACCTAAAGGCGCAGGCGATGTGTTGTCATCGCCCTGCGCCTTGGTTTTTGGCTAAACTCTGGTGCTGAGCCAGACCGTGTTGCTGTCGGGTGCATAGCCCCAAATGACGGCTGCGGCGACGGCAAGGGCTGCGGCAACGCAGATTATCCAAGGCGCGCGCTTGTAAGACCCCAAGGCCGCAGTGGAGGCAGTCATATTTGGTTCAGTCGTCTCGTTTGCGCTATTTTGAACATCGCTCGCAATGATGTCGCGCAGTTCGGTCCGCAATTCCACGTACGGCAGAGCTTCTTCTTCTGCCGGCAGTTCTGGTGTGATTTCTTGTGGTTGCGGTGGCTTCGGAGCGGTTGGAACGACGATATCACCGCGCTGTGCGCGTGCTTCGGCTATGCGTTCTACGATATTTCCGCGACGTTGTGTGCGGTTACCCGCACTGGTGCGACTAGGCGCTTGACGTGCATACATTGCTATACCCAATACTAAACTACAGGCGTCAACGTATACGAAAATTTAACGAATTGGAAGGCCGTAAAGGAAGTTTTAAGGAACAGGGTAAAGCGTTTGGATGACGCTGGGTCAACGGAGCGCGGGCAGCCCGATCCCTGTGGCTTCAAAGCCCCCGTCGGCAGCAAGGCATTGCCCCGTGATGTAGCTGGCTTTGTCGCTGGCGAGAAAAACGATGGCTTCGGCAATCTCGCGTTCTGACCCATATCGGTTAAGCGGAACGGCGTCGTGGTACGCGGCGATGATTTCGGGGGAATGCACGGCCATGGCGAGTTTTGTACGCACAGGCCCCGGTGCAACGGCGTTGACGCGGATGCCATATTCGCCAAGTTCGACAGCCTGTTGCAGGGTCAGTTGGATGACCGCAGCTTTTGAGGTGCCGTATGCCACGCGCAAGGTCGAGGCCCGCAGGCCCGAGATTGACGCGATGTTGACGACGGCGCCTTTGGTGTCTTTCAGCGCCGGTGCTGCGGCTTGGGTGCACAGGAACGGGCCATCCAGATTGGTGGCCATCACGGTTTTCCAACGCGCATATGTGGTGTCTTCGATGGGGCCGAAATCGGCGACACCGGCATTGTTCACAAGGGCATTGATCTGGCCGCAGGTATCCAGCGTTTCGGCGACCATGGCGCTGACATCGTCGGGATCCGATACATCTGCCCTGATCGGGTGCACGGCTTCCAGCCCTTCTGAGGCGGCAAGCAGTTCTTCGCCGTCACGGTCAACCATGGCGACTTGCCAGCCGTCTTCCAGAAACAGTTTTGTCGTGGCAAGGCCGATGCCGCGCGCAGCGCCGGTGACAAGGGCCGTTTTCATATGGGTTCGCCTTCTGGTTCGGGGCCGCCAAGCGCTTGAATTCTCAAGGCCAACACCCAGATTCCGGTGACGACGGCGCTTACGATCCATGCACCGGACGTGAAGGCCGCGATCAGGCAGAGGAACAGTGTGAAGGATGTCGCCATGGCGGCAAGATCGCGAAAACCATCGGCGGTGATTGCCAAAAGGACAAGCGCGGTCAGAACGCCGGCAAGAACAACCGCCGAGATCAAAACTGTCAGCGGTGCGAACCCACCTTCGGTCAGCGCCGAAAACAGGGCCCACGGGCCGGTTGTTTCAATGGTACCTGTACGTTCCAGCACCCAAAAGGCCGCGATGACGGCGATGCCGATGGAAACGGGTGCGGCAATCCGGCGGTGATACCATTCGTTGCGTCCGAACATCAGCGCGAAGGTCGCCCAAGCGGCGGCAATAACAGCGAGCTGGCCGACTTCGACACCCACATTGAACCCGATAAGCTTGGCGATGAAGTTGTCTTCGCCCAACCCAAAATCCTGAAGGACGGATGCAAATCCAAGGCCGTGCAACAAGCCAAAGGCAAACACAACGGCGGGTCGCCAAGGCGCCAGTTTGCGCATGAAGACGTTTTCGATGCCGACATAGACAATCGACGCCGCGATCAAGGGTTCAACAATATCGGCGGAAAGGGGGATCAGATCGAGCGCGCCGAGTGCCAAGGTTACAGTATGCGCCAGTGTAAAGGCGGTCACCTGCATCAACAGCGGGCGAAGCCGCAAGGACAGGAAAAACAGCCCAAGCACGAACAGGATATGATCCAGCCCTTGCGGCACGATGTGATCGAAACCGACCGAAATATAGCTGACGAAGGCCTGCCACGGGCTTTGGGCGCTGCCGCCTTCGCGCGGGATCGGATCAGACAGTTGTCCGGGCGTCAGGTAGCCTCTGTAACCGTCTTCGATGGTGCGTTGACGCACGATCAAGGGGCCAAGGTCGGCGGTCCATCCGATGATGATCGGATCAATGCCGGAGGGCAGGGGGATCGAAAGTTCGATGGTCGATGTGCGCGCGACTTCGATATTGCCAACGTCTGGAACGGTGACGCTTTGCAGTTCGGGTGCAAGCGCGGTATCGCCGGTTTTGAACGTCAGTTTTTCAATAAGACCAGGCCATGCTGCGCGAAAGGCGGCCTCCATATCGGCGGGGGGCAGGGCGCGAAGACGCAAGTATTCGTCTTCCTGATCGGACAGGTTGGTGTCTTCGATGCTTTCAAGGTCGATGCCCGCAACGGGCGCTTCGATTGTCCACTCGATAAAAGCGGTGATTGCGTCAGGTGTGATTTCGATGTCCATCACACCCGGCTGAACTTCGTGCGCTCGCAAAGCCGTGACGGTAAGCAGGGTTGACAGCACCGCCAACAGCGCCACCCTAATAGACAAAACTTTGGAAAGAGACCCTGTCATGCGTTCTACCCTCTCAATTTTTGCTTCCATCGCATGTATCGCCGTGCCAGCCAAGGCCCATGAGTTCTGGATTGATACAGTCGATTATCAAATTGATCCCGGCGAGGCCATTGTCGCGGATTTAAGGGTGGGAACCGAATACGAAGGATCGTCGCAATCCTATATCCCGCGCAACTTTCGACGGTTCCAATTCGTTCAGAATGGTGAGGCAGCGGATGTGCCGGGGGTTTTGGGGGATCGCCCTGCCGTGAACTTTCCGGTGGAAGACGAAGGTTTGGTCGTTGTGATCCACCAAACCACGGATCAGGCGGTGACGTGGGACACTTGGGATAAGTTTCGCAACTTTGTCGTGCACAAGGATGCCGATTGGGTTTTGGATGATCACCTGGCCCAAGGATTGGACAAGGATGGCATTCGCGAAATCTATTCGCGCTATGCCAAATCACTGGTGGCGGTGGGAGCTGGTGAAGGTCGCGATGTGATCGCAGGCATGCTGACGGAGATCGTTGCCATCGAAAACCCTTACCTTGATGATATGACAGATGGTTTTTCGATCGGCGTTTTGTACGAGGGAAAGCCGCGCCCTGCGACCCAAGTCGAAGTTTTCCAGCGTGCGCCCGATGGAACCGTCACGATTTCGACGGTTGAAACAGATGGGCGCGGGGTTGTCGCCGTCCCGGTTTTGCCGGGGCACGAATACATGCTGGATTCGGTGGTGTTGCGGCGGACCGAGAAGGTGAACGACGACGGTAAGCCATTCCAATGGGAAAGCCTTTGGGCCAATCTGACGTTCGAAGTGCCAAGTTCCGTACCAACGAACTAAGCCGTCTGCACGTATCGGACTGCCGTGGCATTTCGCTCCGTTTTGCGATTGGTCGATGCTGGCGCAAGGTTCGAACATGACCAGAGGGCATCCGCGTGACCATCGCCCCGATCAACGATTGGGCGCTAAAACACCGGCGGATCGTAAGTTACGGCTTTCAGGTGTAATCCATCCGGTGGCGAGACGGGCCCGCAGGCCGCGCGATCTTTCGCGTCCAGCGCGGTTTTTACATCGTCGGGTGACCATGCTTCGGTGCCGACGCGTTCCAGTGTTCCGATAATCGACCGCACCTGATTATGCAGGAAGCTGCGCGCGCGGAGATTTACGAACACCTCGGTCCCGGCGGGGTAGGGACGGGTATCGAATGTGATTTCACCCATGGTTTTCACAGGCGACTTGGCTTGGCAAATAGTGGATCGGAATGTGGTAAAGTCGTGTTTGCCGATCAGATGGTCTGCGCCTTGGCGCATGGCATCCACATTAAGGTCGCGTTTCAGGTGCCACATCTGACCTTTGTCATGGACAAGCGGCGCGCGCCTGCACGCGATACGAAACAGATAGTGGCGCTCAATAGCCGAGAAACGCGCATGCCAATCGTCATCCACGGCTTGGCAGGCGACAATGGCAACGGGGTTCGGCTTTAAGTGATAGTTCAACGCTTCGGACAGGCGGAACGGGTCCCAGGCCTGGGACATGTCGCAATGGGCCACCTGGCCGGATGCATGAACGCCGGCATCTGTACGCCCGGCCGCCGCAATGGTCGGGGCGTGCTTTTCCAGCTTGGACAAGGCCGATTCGACCGCACCCTGTACGCTTGGAACGTCGTTCTGACGCTGCCAGCCCGCAAATGGACGACCATCATATTCAATTTTCAACGCATATCGCGGCATGCGAATGCCTTAAACGTCGGCAGAAACATGCGCAACAATTTCCGATTTCTTATCAACAAAACAGTATTTTCCGGGATCGTTTCGGTATTCGCATCAACCCTGCACGGTCTCTGCACAACCAAAGGGTACGCATCTGCACTTGGCTGATGTCTATTTAAGGTTAAGGCACGCACCTAAATACGCCGGGGAGCATTGTCCCCCCGCTTCCCGGCCAAATTGCTCATAGTCTCCTCTCACAGTTGACGTTAAAGATTGTACCCATTGTCCCCTCAGCCCTGCGAAGTGATATGAGCAACCAAACCATATTAGTCGTTGATGACGATCCCCAAATCCGCGAAATTCTCAGCATGGCGCTTGAACGTGCCGGCTTCGATGCCGTTTTGGCGCGAGATGGCGCCGAAGGGTTGCATCAGGCAATGACGGTTGATCCGGCCTTGGCTGTTTTGGACATCGGGTTGCCCGAAATGGACGGCTTGGAGCTTTGCAAAGCGATCCGGCGCGACAGCGATCTGCCGATCCTTTTTTTAACTGCGCGTGATGACGAAGTTGACCGCATCCTTGGGCTTGAACTGGGCGGCGACGATTACGTCACCAAACCATTCAGCCCACGTGAATTGGTCGCCCGTGTCCGCGCCATTTTGAAGCGTGCAGGCGGCGCGACGCAGCCCGAAACAGATGACACGGGCATGTTGCAAATCGGGCGGTTGTCTTTGGTGCCTGAATCCCATGTTTGTAAAGTGGATGAAAACAGCGTCACATTGACGTCGACCGAAATCACCATTCTGGGCAAGCTAATGTCGCGGCCCAAGCAAGTGTTTAGTCGCCCCGCTTTGGTGGATGCGATCTGGGGCCCCGGTATGGTTGTAAGTGACCGCACGCTGGACAGCCACCTTCGGAACTTGCGTTCGAAGCTGGCGGATGCCGGATGCCCGGATGCCATTGAAACGCTGCATGGCGTTGGACTTCGGATGGGTCCGTGTCTCGGTACGTAGCGCCGAAGTGGCGACCGCCACTTATGTTGGTGCTAGGTGGGTCGCTTTTGGCGATCCTTGTTCTACCCATTTATGCCGCGCTGATTGCTGACATTCTGACGCCGCTGACGGGCCGCCGGAATGCGGTGTTCATTGTGGCGGCGGGATCATTTCTTGCGACTTTGGTGCTGGGCTGGCTGCTGTGGCGGTTGATTCTTGCGCCGGTTCAGGCACTGGCCGCACAGGCAGAAGCAATCCGGGGCGGTGCATCGCCGGGGGAACTGGAGCATTACGGAACGCCCGAAGTTGGCGAGTTGGCACAGGCCGTTTTGGACATGGCCGAAGTGTTGCAGTCGCGCGAGATGGCCGTACGGGGCTACACCGATCATGTGACCCATGAGCTGAAAACTCCACTGACCGCAATTCGCGGTGCAGCCGAGTTGCTGGATGCCGAAGAAGACCTTCCACCCGGTGCTGAACGGTTGGTGGCGACCATTGCAGGTGCCGAAAAACGTGCCGTGAAATTGCTGGGTGCCGCGCGATCTATTGCGGCGGCGCGGATGCCGGAACACCGGGGCGCGACCAGGTTGATCGATTGTGTTCGGCCTTTGGAAATGCGGGTCGACAAGCTTGAGATCAAGATTTTGAACTCGAATGAACCTTTGCCTTTGGCGCAGTCGGGTTTGGATGTTGTTCTGGGCCATATCGTTGAAAACGCGGAAGAAGCAGGGGCCACGCAAGTGACGCTTGATTCCGGGCGGACGGATGACAACGCATGGCTGACGGTCGCGGATAATGGGCCGGGGATAAGCCAGGGCAATGCCGGTCAGGTGTTCGAGCCCTTTTTTACGACCCGTCGCGATTCTGGTGGAACAGGCATGGGCTTGGCGATCGTTCAGACCCTGTTGTTGGCTCATGGATGCCGGATTTCTTTGGTTGAGGAAAGCGAAGGCGAAGGCACAAAGTTTCGGATTGATTTTTAAGGCTTTCTGCGATCATTCGTCGAAAATGATTGACGTACCTCAGGATTTTGTGGCTATGCTTTCCAACGCAAATTTGGGGGAGGCGTGACATGGCAATTGATGGGACATCTGACGTTCGTGCCGGACGACTTCGCCTTGGCATGGTCGGCGGTGGGCGTGATGCGTTTATCGGCGGTGTGCACCGGATAGCGGCGCGGATCGATGATCATTTTGAGTTGGTTGCCGGGTGTTTCAGTTCGACACCTGAGAAAAGCCAAGCCTCGGGCGCAGATCTTGGGCTGGATGCGGCACGGGTCTATGACGATTTCACTGCGATGGCCAAACGCGAGGCGCGGTTAAAGAACGGGATTCAGGCCGTTGCGATTGTGACGCCAAACCACATGCATTACCCTGTTGCGCGCGAGTTTTTGAAACGTGGCATCCACGTGATTTGCGACAAGCCCCTGACCTCGACCTTGCAAGACGCGCGTAAACTGGCGAAGGCCGTTGAGGCATCGGATGCGCAATTTATTTTGACCCATAACTACACCGGTTACCCAATGACCCGCCAAGCCCGCGATATGATTGCAGGCGGTGAATTGGGTGACATCCGTCTGGTTCAGGTCGAATACGCGCAGGACTGGCTGAGCGAAGATCTTGAAACGACTGGTCAAAAACAGGCTGGCTGGCGCACAGACCCCGAAAAAAGTGGTGCAGGTGGTTCGACGGGCGACATTGGAACCCACGCGTTTAATCTGGCGTCGTTTGTCTCGGGCCTGACGCTGGAAGCACTATCTGCGGATTTGCAAACTTTTGTCGAAGGGCGGCGACTGGATGACAACGCCCATGTCATGATGCGGTTCGAAGGCGGTGCACGCGGTATGTTGTGGTGTTCGCAAGTTGCACCCGGCAATGAGAACGGTCTGCGCCTGCGGGTTTATGGCACCAAAGGCGGGCTTGAATGGGCGCAGGAAGACCCGAATTATTTGTGGCACACGCCGCTTGGCGAACCAAAACGAGTTTTGACACGGGGCGGTGCCGGAACCGGCGCCGCGGCCGCGCGCATGTCGCGCATCCCGCCCGGTCATCCCGAAGGTTACCTTGAAGGGTTCGCCAATATTTATGCCGAAGCGGCCCGTGCGATCCGTGCCGCTGACGCTGGTGCTGAATTGCCGCGCGAAGTCACATTCCCCAACATCCGGGACGGTTTGCTGGGAGTCGCCTTCGTGGATGCTTGCGTCCGATCTTCGGTGCGAAACGCGGCTTGGGTGTCGCTGGCGCTTTGACCCTTTGAACAGAAAGACAAGCCGATGAGCTTTTTTGCAAATATCCCCGACATCGCGTTCGAGGGCCCCGAGACCGACAATGAATTCGCCTATCGCCATTACAATCCTGATGAGGTGATCGCGGGCAAGACGATGGCCGAACATCTGCGGTTTGCGGTTGCCTATTGGCACAGTTTTGCCTGGGAGGGGGGTGATCCGTTCGGTGGGCGCACCTTTGATCGGCCTTGGTTCGGTGACACGATGGATCATGCCAAAATCAAAGCGGATGCGGCCTTTGATCTGTTTCGCATTCTGGGTCAGCCGTTTTTCTGTTTCCACGACGCCGACGTGCGGCCCGAGCGGGATAGTTATGCCGAAAACACCGCAAACCTTGAGGAAATCACCGATTATTTTGGTGAAAAGATGGAAGCCACCGGAACAAAGCTGTTGTGGGGGACGGCCAATTTATTCTCGCATCGACGGTTTATGTCGGGCGCTGCGACAAATCCTGACCCGAATGTGTTCGCTTATGCGGCGGCCACGATCAAAGCGAATATGGATGCAACTCACAAGCTGGGCGGTCAGAACTATGTGCTTTGGGGCGGACGCGAGGGCTATGAGACGCTTTTGAACACCAATTTGGGACGTGAGGCCGATCAGATGGCGCGGATGCTGTCGTTGGTTGTTGATTACAAACACAAGATCGGGTTCGAGGGCACGATTTTGGTCGAACCCAAACCACAGGAACCCACCAAGCATCAATACGATTTCGATGTAGCGATATGTTACGGGTTTCTAAAGCGCTATGGTTTGGAAAACGATGTGAAGCTGAACCTTGAGCAGGGTCATGCAATTTTGGCAGGTCATTCTTTTGAGCACGAGGTGGCTTTGGCGTCGAGCTTGGGCATGTTGGGGTCGATCGACATGAACCGGAATGATTATCAGTCGGGCTGGGACACGGATCAGTTTCCGAATTCGGTGCCGGAAGTGGCGTTGATCTATTTTGAAATTCTGAAGTCTGGCGGTTTCACCACGGGTGGTACGAACTTTGACGCGAAACTACGGCGGCAATCATTGGATGCCGAAGATCTGGTGCTGGGTCATGTGGGGGCGATGGATGTCTGCGCACGAGGGCTGAAGGCGGCGGTGCGTTTAATCGATGACGGTGGTTTGGAGGCTGCGCGCGATGCCCGTTATGCCAGCTGGGATGGGCCGCGTGGCGAAGCGATGATGGAATTGGATTTGGCTGGTATTACCGAAATGGTAAAGTCAGAGGACATTCAACCGGAGCCAAAATCAGGCCGTCAGGAACGTCTGGAAAATTTGGTGAATCGTGTGATCGGTCAAACCTGAAAAATCAGGATTCGACGACGCGGCCGCTTTGGATTTCAGGGATGCTGGTGTCGGCCAGATGGACGATCAAGGTTGCGCATTTGACATGCAAAAACAAGGTCATCGACCGTTTGCTGCTAGCCTTGACGGGCGCAGGGGCCACGTGCTGGGGGAATGCAATGACGTTGTTCATCAACTCTACTCCGATACCATGGCCTGATTAGGCCCCTCTATTGTGTCCGAGTATGGGCACAATCTGGGTATCTTTTCGGTTAACGTATCGAACTTAAGATCAGTCAGGGCAGGACCAGCAACCAAATCAGAACTGAAAAGATGGACGACGCTGTCGCGACAAGGACAGATGTTGCGGCGACACGCCTTGCCACCCCATACATGTTGGCAAAAAGATAGGTGCTGACACCGGGAGCCATTGCAGACGTCAAGATGACCGAACGGAAAGCGTCTTGATCTAGTCCAAATGTGGTTGCAGCCCCCCAGGAAATCATCGGATGCACCAAAAGCGAAATCGCACAAACCATAAGGATGACCTTCAAGTCACCCTCGGGCCGGTACCGCACAAGGACACCCCCCAAAGCGAAAAGCGCCGACGGCAGGGCCGCACGGGCCAGTAAGTCAACGCCGTCTTGCAGAACGGATGGCACAGCTATGTTCGTGATATTCACAATCAATCCCAAGCTGATGCCAAGGATCAGAGCGTTCTTGAACATGGCCGGTAGGACGCGTGTCATTGAGGTGACGACCGAACCGCCGCCATTCTTGACCAGCTCCATCGTTGTGATGCCCAGAAAGTAGCAAAAGGGCGCGTGTAGCGCGATGATTGCATAGTTTCCGGCCAAGGCGTTCGGTCCATAGGCGCGTTCGGTGATCGGCAACCCGAGGAGGAGGGAGTTTGAGAAAAGGCAACAAAAACCGATTGCGACGGAATCGGTCCATGGTCGTGCAAAGACAAACCGTGCGCCCATCACGCCTGTCAGAAATCCAGCGACCGCGCCGATGTAGAAACTGAGCAGGAGCGGCAGATTGAAACTGGCACCCAAGTCGAGCGAGGCAAGTGCGGTGAACAGCAAACACGGGATCGCGAAGTTCTGGCTGAATGTCATCAGCGCGTCTGTTCCTTTGTCGCTGAAAATCCCAACCCAAACAGCGATATACCCTGCGCCAATCACAAGAAAGACGGGGATGATAACGTCTAAAAGAGCCTGCACAAATCAGTCCGGCAAACGAAGTTGCATGCCGTCATAGGCCGGTTCGATATGATCGGGGGTTTCGGCCTGAAGTGTGGCGTAGTCCAGATCGATATGCATGTCAGTCAGAACCGCGCGGCGCGGCGCGGCGCGAGTGATCCAGTCCAGCGTTTGATCCAAATGGGCGTGGGTGTGATGCGGTTCACGGCGGAGCGCATCAACGATCCAGATGTCCAGGTCTTCAAGAACGGGCCAAGCCTCGTCGTAAATTTCGGCCACATCCGGCAAATAGGCCAAACCACCGACGCGGAACCCAAGTGCATCAATCGACCCATGACCGACCAGAAAGGGCTTTAGAGTTATCGTCCCACCAGCCCCATCGATCACCACGTCGCCGTCGATTGTTTTGAGGTCAAGAATAGGTGGGTAAATCGAGCCTTCGGCTTGCACGAAGCAATATTCAAAGCCGCCAAGCAGCCGCTTTTGCGTTGGGGCGTCGGCCCAGACCGGCATCCTTGAACGGCGCGCAAACACAAGCGGGCGCATATCATCGATCCCATGCACATGATCGGCGTGGCCGTGCGTGTAAACAACGGCGTCCAGATTGGTGATGCCCGCGTCCAGAAGTTGTTGGCGCATGTCAGGCGATGTGTCGATCAGAACCTGAGTTTTGCCCGCTTGCGTGACGCGTTCGACCAAAAGCGAACAGCGGCGTCGGATGTTCTTGGGGTTTTTTGGGTCACAATCGCCCCAAAGACCGCCGATGCGCGGTACGCCACCGGAGGAGCCGCATCCAAGGATGGTGAAGACTAGCTCTGCCATGCGGCGGCCTTGGAAAACAAACGGTCAAAGTTGGCTTCGGTCTGAGCGGCGAAGGTTGCATAGTCTAACCCGAAAACGTCTGCGCCAACCTGGGCCGTATCCGCAACAAAGGCGGGTTCGTTGCGTTGGCCCCGGTTCGGGGGGGGCGCCAGATAGGGCGCGTCGGTTTCAACCAGAATGCGTTCGACCGGGGCGGCGGCGAAAATTTCGCGAAGTTCGGTGCTTTTCGGGAAGGCTGCAATGCCCGACATCGACAAGTAAAACCCAAGGTCCAAGGCGGCTTCGGCCAATGTCCGACCGGAAGAAAAGCAATGCATGACACAAGAGTACGAGCCAGCGCGGTGTTCTTCGCCTAAAATGCGGGTCATATCGTCATCGGCGTCGCGGGAATGAATGATCAAAGGCAGGCCGGTTTGCCGCGCAGCTTCAATATGCAAACGCAGACTTTCCTGCTGAACATCTTTGCTTTCAACGGTGTAGTGGTAATCCAGCCCGGTTTCGCCAATGCCCACAAATTTGGGGTGCTGTGCAAGGTTCAACAGCGCATCCAAGGTGACCATGGGTTCTTTGGCAACAGACATTGGGTGGGTGCCAGCGGCATAGAAAACCGGATCATGGGCTTCGGCGATGGCGCGTACGTCGGGTTCGGCTCCCATCCGGGTACAGATGGTCACCAGTCGGGCGACACCGCGTTCCGATGCGCGAGCGATCAACGCCTCCAACTCACCTTCGAATTGGGGGAAATCCAGATGGCAATGACTGTCTGTTATCAAAGGGCGCGACATGGCTCTGGTATGGGTAGGTTCGCCAAGGGCGTCAAGCCGAGGAGGCACCGCAAAGCGGTAACGACGAGACGAAAGGTGTCGACCCGAAAGGGGCGTCCCTATACTAGCGGCTTGCTTCGTTGATCTGAAGGAAGGCGTCAGTCAAAAGACTGGCCGCATCAATGTTAACGCCGCGACCATGGGCAATGCGCGACGACAATTCCTGTTGAAGACCGGCCCAAAGTTGCGCACGCCCCGGCGCAGCCCCAAGGCGGGTCAAAAGCTCGGTTTCGCCCGGGCAAGCCTCATGGCTTGGCAGAACACCCGCACCAGCGCGCGCCATGCGGGTCAGGGCCAGATCCAACAGGGTGACGGCAAGTTCCAGCCGGGCCTCGGCCCCGCGCGCGGCCACCCGTTCCACCATCTTTGCAAGGCGCTGGCGATCCATTGAAGGTGTCGTGCCGATCACATTCATGATTTCGGCATATAGCTCCAATCCGCCCTCCACCTGAAGCCGGATTGCTGCACCCACTGATCCTTGAGCCAGCTCAAACAATGCGGGGCTTGTGTCATCAAGCTCAATGTCTGACGCAGACAGCGCGTTCTGCATAGCCTCAAGCCCCACTTCCGACATGCGCAGAACCCGGCAACGTGACCGGATCGTTGGCAAAAGTCGCGCAGGTTGATGACTGATCAGGATCAGAACAGCGCCTTTCGGGGGTTCTTCAAGCACCTTCAACAAGGCATTTGCCGCCGAAGGGTTCATCTCATCCGCGCTGTCCACAATTACAACGCGGTGGCCGCCATCCGTCGCGCTAAGGCCAAAGAACCCGTTGAGTTTGCGCACTTCTTCCACAGTGATCTGGGTTTTGAGCCGTTTGCGATCATGATCCCACGCCCGCCGGATCAAAAGGCAGCCGGGTTCAGACAGGGCCGAAAGTCTTTGGGCCACGGGGTGATCCGGGCGGACATCCAGACGGGTTGGCGTCGGTTCCGGGGGGAGATCATCAAACATGCCAGCGCGCGCAGGTGCCGGTGCCTTGGCCAGAAGGAACCGCGCCATGCGCCAGGCAAGGGTGGCTTTACCGATGCCCTTTGGGCCGGTCAAAAGCCAGGCGTGGTGCATGCGGTCGCCGGTTAGGGCGTTCAGCGCTTCGGTCTCGGCGGCTTCATGCCCGAAAAGCCCGAAGGTTTCGCGCGGATGCGGCGCACCGGCAGCCCGGTCGGCTTCGGGCAGATCATCGTCGCTCACTTGGACATCTCAAAGATCAACGCCACATCGTGGGCAATGGCGTTCGGATCACGTTGGCCGTCGATCATATGACAGCGTCCAGGGTTGTCGCTGACCAAAGTATGGAATCCGTCGCGCAGCTGTTCTTGAAACGATTGCCCCAATTCTTCGAACCGGTCTTCGCCGCTTTGTCGCGCCAATCCGCGTCGCAAAGCCTCGGCGGGGTCCATGTCGATGACGAAGGTCAGATCGGGTTCCAAACCAATCACCGCGTTGTGCAGTTGGTCGACGATATCGCGAAGATCTCCACGTGCGGCGCCTTGGTAAATTCGGGTTGAATCGGCAAATCTGTCCGAGATAACCACCGCACCGCGTTCCAGAGCAGGTCGTATGGTTTTTTCCAGATGGTCACGACGGGCTGCGGTGAACAACAGGATTTCTGTTTCGCCCGACCATCGATCCGGCGCGCCTTCGACCAGCAATTTGCGGATTTCTTCGGCGCCGGGTGATCCGCCCGGTTCGCGCGTCAGTACAACGTCGATGTCTTTGGATTTCAGATATGCAGCCAAAAGGCGGGCCTGGGTGGACTTGCCCGAACCATCAATGCCTTCAAAAGTAATAAATCGCGCAGGCGTCATTCCAAAAGGCTTTGCACCTGTGCCATTGCCTTGTCAAACAACACGCTGCTTGAAGCGCGCACCCTGGGAAGGAACCCGCCACGTACGACCTCGCGGTCGGCAACCAGCTCGATCCGTTTTTCCGGCATGTCCGGTGCGGTGACGACCAGCTCAGCAATCGGCGCGCCCGCAACGATTGGGGCTTCCAAGGGGGTGCGGTATTCAACACGAGATTCCACACTTTCTTGGCCAATGGCAGGAACCAGAAGTTCTAAATCCTCGGCTGCAATGGCATTGATCCGTTGATGATCCCCAAGCCAAACCGGGATTTCGGCCAACGCGTCACCTTTTGTGGCGACCTTCTTGCGAATGAACTGGCGAAATCCCCAGTTGATCATCGCCTCGGCTTCCTGGCGGCGTTCGGCGTTGCTGTTGAGGCCTGTAAAGACGAACACAATGCGTCGATCACCTTGGAGCGCCGATCCGACAAGACCGAAGCCCGCTTCTTCGGTATGACCGGTTTTCAGCCCATCAGCCCCTAATCCAAGGCCCAGAACAGGGTTTCGGTTGAAGCGGTTTGAGGGCGAACGACCATCGAAGTCGAACTCTTCCAGCGCGAAATAGCCATAATATTCGGGGAATTCAGTGATAATCAGCGAGGCCAGACGCGCCAGATCACGCACGCTCATCCGGTGGTTTGGATTTGGCCAGCCGCTGGCATTGGCAAAGGTGGAATTGCGAAGCCCGATTTCGACGCCACGCGCATTCATCTGACGCGCAAAGGCATCTTCTGTACCTGCCAGACCTTCGGCAACAACCACGCAGGCATCATTGCCGGACTGAACGACGATACCTTTGATCAGGTCTTCAACGCTGGGCCGGTCGGTTTCGTCCAAAAACATGGTCGAGCCACCCATCTGGCGCGCGCGGGTCGACACAGAGAACGTTGTATCAAGCGTAACACGGCCATCCCGCAAAGCTTCAAACAGCATATAAAGCGTCATCAGTTTTGACATCGACGCCGGTGGTAACGCCGCGTCTGCGTTCTTTTCGAACAAAATCGTATCGGTTGTTACATCGTATAGTACAGCGGCGGTTGATTGGGTTTCATAGGCTGCGCGGGCAGGCTCGGGCGTAACGCCACAGGCCGAGATGACAGCGACGATCAAGAAAGCGACGGTACGACGGACCATGGCGCAAGCCTCCGTTATTCTGGGGTTAGGAACGCATCTGTATAGCCCAGGCTTTTTACCTGAGCGAGAAGAGCAGCCTGATCATCGGCGTTGGAAACCGGCCCAACACGCACGCGCCACATCAGCCCACCATTGGAATCGCTGGTCTGGATCAATGGAACAATGCCGGATTGGCGAAGATTGGCCGCCGCCGCATCAGCATTGGCTTCGACGCTAAACAATCCGATCTGAATAAAGGGGTTTTTAACTCCAGACGCCGGCGCTGCGGGCGGTGCCGCAACTTCACGGGTTGGGCGCGCAACAGGTTTGTCAGTGGCTTCCGCGCGCGTAATCGCAGCGGCGGCACTGGTCGCCACAGGGTCAAGTGGTGTTGTTTCCACACTGGGTGTCGAGGTTCCGTCGGTCAATTCAATCGGGTCGCCTTCGATCGTTACAACCGCCGCAGCAGGCGCTTCCGGCCGACCGAACAGGCGTTGGAAGAAATTACCTCGCTTTGGTTCTTCGGTTTCGGTCAGCGGTTCACCAGCGCCACTGTCGTCGACCACACCTGCAGCGGCGAGTTCTTCGGCCGACAATGGGGCGTCCTCGGATTCCGGCAACGGAGCGGGTTCGATAACAACTTCTTCCTGACGTACAACAAGCACAGTCAGTTCAGTCGGTTGACCCGCCAACATTCCCAAGGCCGAAGCGGCGTCAGACGACACCTGAATGCTTGGTCCGGGGTTGTTTCTTTCGCGGCGGAACAGGGCGCCCGGAATGGTTTTGCCGTTGGATGTGTTGGTCAGGATCACGCGTTCTGGCGTTGTAATGTCCGGATGCGCGACCCAGACGCCACCAAGCGAGGGGCGACCGTCCCAAAGTGCGGCTTCGGTGACGTTGAAGATATCAGGTCTTTCAACATCTTTCAGAACAGAGGTCGGTCCCTGTTGTGCTACTTCGGTGGTTTCCGCACCTTCAGATTCTGACGTGGTGTCGCCGAAGCTGGGGAAACCTTGCCCGTCTTCGCACGCTGCCAATGTCAGGAAACACAGCGAAGATAGGGCTGCCGTTTTTACCGCAATTCTCATGTTCTGCTCCTCCGGCCACGTTGGGTTCGGATGGTTGGGTGGCCCATTGAGGGCTCTTTCGATGCAGTTTATCCGCAAGACACCGGTAAGGAAAGGGAGCATCCGAGCCACAGGCAAACCAATGCCAAGCTTGGGCCTTTCAGAATCGCAAAAGGATCGCTAGGAAGTGCCGGTCGGAGGAGTGGCAGAGTGGTCGAATGCACCGGTCTTGAAAACCGACGTAGGTGAAAGTCTACCGTGGGTTCGAATCCCACCTCCTCCGCCAGTCTGGCATTGTCGTGAATTTGAATTGGTCGCCTTGGGCGGCATTTTTCTTTTGTTTTGTTGGCCGTATCTACAGTTCGGCTTTGTGTTGAGTTTCTTTCGATGATGCCTATATTGATTTTTTGAGTGGTATGGAACGTGGTATTTTTGGAATGGCTTTGTCCGGCAAGCTGACGAAGAAACTGGTTGAGAACCTTGGCGCTGGGCGTCACGGGGACGGGAACGGGCTTTACTTGGTTGTGGACCCGTCCGGTGCACGGCGCTGGATCGTCCGAGTTGTCGTCAAAGGACAGAAGAATAAGAGGGGTGCGCCCTTACGGACCTCCAGGATCGTCTCAAAAGAATTCTTCAGCGCGCGCAGGCCTTTGCGGACAGTGATCCCTTGTTCGATCAGAAAGGCGCGGATCTGATTGATCGTCGCTGTCCGACGCGACACCAAACGTGAGCGCACACGATACAACGCCTGTAAGTCGAGCTGGTCCTGCGTCTTCTCGGAGACCGCCTTCAAGTTCGGCCGCAGCGCAGCCTCTGCGATGGCCTCAGCATCGTTGTAGTCGTTCTTCTGACCTTTGTTGAACGGCTTTACGTAAATCGCAGGGATGATCCGAGGCTCAAAACCCATATTTCGCAGGGTGCGGGTGACAAAGTGAGGGCTCAGACACGCGTCCATGCCGACTACACAACGCGGCAACTTCTCGACCGTCGCTATCAAAGCAAGGCGCTTGATCTGCTTGCGCAGAACGCGCTGTCCATCTTGGTCAAAACCAACCAAATGAAACGTGTCTTTGCCGATATCGATGCCAATCGACATCAGTTCGTCAAAGTCTGTCTTCGCCATGCTACTTCTCCTATATGCAGATGAACTAGGCTCCGCCTATCCTGCTGGGTGAAGCAGCCGGTTCATCCCATTAGCGGACCTTTGCATCTGTGCCGCACATATCTTGCCATGCTGCGCGCGGCCGCAGGTATCAAAATGGAGTCATCTATTGGCCACCAATTCGGTGAGCTGTATGCCCGGATTTCGGGCGGCAACGATCAAAGGTCATATTCATTGAGGTCAGGTCGTTTGATGGGAATTTACAAATGAATAAGTTATCCTGTGAGCGAGCATTCTGAAGGCTATAGATTTTTCAATTGCTAAGGCTGCCTTGCTGCGATACGCGAAAATCTATCGATTTCGACTGATAACTGCGTGACTTTAAGGACGGTGAGATGAATGTTTTGTTCCTGACATCGACGCTGCCGCGTTTTGAAGGGGATCACCAAGCACCGTTTGTTTTGGAACAAGCCACGGCGTGGAAACAGGCTCGGCCTGATGACAACTTATACATTCTTGCCCCGCATGATGCGCAGGCAGCAACAGCCGAGCAGAACAATGGAAATTCAGTTCAGCGCTTTCGCTATATGTGGCCTGTGCAGTGGCAACGTCTTGCATATCCGGCGATCATGCCGAATTTGCGACGCAACCCATTGCTGGCATTGCAAATACCGTTCTATTTATGGGCGCAGTATCGTGCGGCAAAGCGGTTAATCAAAGATCATAACATTGACCTGATCTACGCGCATTGGGTGATGCCTCAGGGGGTTGTCGCACAACGGCTTAACCGGTCTACTGGCGTGCCGTATATTTTACAAAACCATTCGTCCGATTTGGCTGTGTTTCAAAAGCTTGGTCGGTTTGGCACCTTATTGGCGCGTCGTATTTTAACCAACGCGCAGGCGTTTTTCTGCGTGAATATTAATCAACGCCACACCGCCCAAGAAATTGTACCCGGCTTGCTGTGCAATGTCCTTCCTATGGGGGTGGCGATGCAGGTGTCCGACGCACCCGACCTAACAGAGTCTGATAATTACAAATACGCATTGGGAACGATATCGCGCCTGTCCCGCAAAAAAGGAATCAACCACCTGATTGCTGCGGCCGAGATGATGGCCAAAGCCGGACATCGTCCCAAGATAGCGATTGCTGGGGATGGTGAGGATGCAGACAGTATAAAGGCCATGCCAGAGGAGTCAGATGTGACGTTCACCGGGTTCATCACTGGCGATGAAAAGCAGCAGTTTTTCGATGATTGTTTTTCGATGATTTTCTCATCTGTGTCAACGAACGGCGACGTTGAAGGTTTGCCGGTTTCGGTGCTAGAGGCGATGGCGGCCGGGAAACCGATTATCGCGTCGAGGGACACTAATATTACGCTTCTGGAAGAATGGCCTGAGATGGCGGATTGCATTGAATTGCTGGATGATCCTGCGGACGCGACTGCATTTGCGGATGCCATAAAACGGCTGCTATCGCGAGGCTCAAAGACCGTGGCGAACCACGCAAAGGTGTTAAGCAGGATCGCGAACCGATACCGGTGGGACCAGCTGATTGGCGAATATTTGATGGTTATCGAACGGGGCGACGTTGATCTTGGTGCTGCGCCTAGCCGATCAAACGCGCTCGCAGATCGCTGACCAAGTCACCGTACTGCGTTTTCAAAACGGGCGCCGCTGCGCGAATACGATCCCAAAATAGGGCCGGATTGGCATTAAGTGCCCGCACTTGATCCGCAACTAGTTCGACATCAAAAGCGCGGGCGTCATGCACGTAATCTGCAATGCCCAAATCTTCGTAGGCACCCCACCCTTTTCGTTCATAAGATAGATGGATCGCGGGTCGTCCCGCCAAAAGTGCTGCAATCGCTCCATGTAGACGCACAGACACGACAACGCCCGGTGTGTCCGTTTTTAGTAAATCACTGAATGATCCGCAGTCTTGCACAGCCAATCGTTGGTAAAAGGCGCGATCGCTTCGTGGCCCTTCGGTGTCGGCTTGAACAGCCCAAAGCGGGTTGGGCAATGCGGCATCCAAATTTTTGATCCGGTCGAGATAGCTACCGGGATTGGGAAGATCGCGCGCGACGATGATAGATTTACCTTGGGGTGGAACTGGGTTGATAGATGCGATGTCCCGCGCAAGCTTCAAGACCGCCAAATCGCCGACACGTTTTGTGTTGTAATGCCCGATTTCAGCAAGCGTCAGGTCATCGCGTACATACAGCCGGTCTATTTTACGAAGCTTTTTCAATGCTACCCTCCCAACCGGACCACGTAGGGGGCCAATACTTTGCGGAAGATAGATTGTAGGAATTTGGACGCGAGCGGCGGCAGAGATTTGTACCATATGGTTCAATGATACACCTATTTGTCGCACAGGGCTGTCTGCCACCAGATACCCGCCACCGACGGCGATAAGCCCGTCAGCCTGTGTCACCAGTTTTGCAACTGACCCAATGCGTCCACCAGTCAGTGTATCGCCAGCCAGTTCAAGTGCTGCTAGAAACAGCCGAACAGATATACGCGCTGCGGGTTCGCCAGGCGCGCGGTAGACTAGATGAGCTTCTGGAAAACTATCAGGATCAAGCGCCAGAATGGCGCAGTCCTGTTTGGCAATGCCCGCGTCGGCCAATGCTTCTAACGTCAGATCGACAAGCAACCCATCGCCAGAGTTGCGCCGACTAAATGCGTGCAGAATAAGATACATCAGGCGGTGCTGCTCCTTTGGATGTTAGTCGTGTTTAAGCATAAGTGAGGGTACATCCAAGGCTTTTGAGCTATCAAATTGGCGCTGGCATGCCGGACAGCGGTGATTTGTCGAAAGCTGAATCCGTTACCCCTGTTTATCGCAGGCAATTTCGGTATACGGTTTGTCAGGCAGCCGCCGATTTTAATGACCTTAGAAATGTAAGAAACATGCTTGAAACGATTATCAGGCCAATTTTTCAGGCGATCACCGGTACGCGAAAATTTTACTATCGCAAGCTGCACGAGATGGCTCCATCCGAAAAAGGAAGGCGCGTGTTGGAAATTGGTAGCGGCAAGCAGGTGAAGGGAAAGGAAGCCTATTCCGCCGTTCATATATTTGAAGACGTGGCTGAGTTTTGCCAGACGGATTTGAATCCAGAATATGGACATGAGCCGCTTGATATTTCGGATATGGAAATCACTTCAGCCTATGATGTGGTCTTGTGTCTAAATGTTCTTGAACATGTTCATGATTTCCAAATAGCTGTGAAAAACCTGCACGCCGCGCTGGTCGATGGCGGGCAGTTGGCAATGGCCGTACCATTTGCATTTCCGTTGCATGATGAACCGCACGATTTTTACCGCTACACGGAATTTGCCTTGCGGCGGATGCCATCGGACTTTCGCAAAGTGGATGTGACCTGCAACGGGCTGACCAAAATGCCATATGGTATTTTGTTATCGCCGAAAAATAGCGGCATCTGGCCCAATGGCTATGAACTTGGCAAAGTTACCCCCGACATGAAGCTGATTGATACAGCCCGATGGTGCGCGTGTGGAAAATGAAAACCCTGTGACGTCTGAAACGCGCCCCATGTGGTTGCGTGTTGTTCTTATTGTTGCGGCCATTGGCTTTGTTTTGGGGATCTATCTGTCATATCGCGCGCAGCCTGATCTCCTGTCTAATCCAAATTGGGGACCGCTGATCGCAGTTGCGGTGATCGGGGTTCCTGTGACGGTCGCACTCAACATGTTAGAATTTCAGGCATCTGCAAAGCTGGTTGGTCTAAGGTTTTCATTGGTTCAAGCCGCCGAGATTACAATTATTGGCAGCGTCGCCAATATGCTGCCTATCCCCGGTGGCACTATGGTTCGTGTTGCTGCCCTAAAAGCTGCGGGCACGACGGTAAAGCGGGGTACGGCTGTAACCCTGCTGGTGTCAGGCCTGTGGATTGGCATCGCATTTTTATATTCAGGGCTATGGCTAGGTGTAAGTTCTTACCAACTGGCCTTGCTTTTTCTGGCGATTGGTATCGCTGCATTGGCAGTGTGCATTTTCCTGAGTGCGAAGCTGGCGACAGATCAGAGCGTGATGACGCGGCTATTGATCATCAAAACTGGTCTTGTTTTTGTTGATGCCGCCCGGATTTACGGGTGTCTGCATGCACTTGGTCATTTGGCGTTGTTTTCACAAGCATCCGTTTTGACAGTATCAAGCGTGATGGGGGCAGCGGTGTCTATCGTGCCTGCAGGGCTGGGTGTTCGCGAAGGAGTTGCCGCATTGCTGGCTCCGATTGTGGCGCTGCCTGCTGCAGCGGCATATTTAGCAGCAAGTTTGAACCGAATCATTGGCCTTTTGATTACGACTCCGGTTGCGCTGTTTTTTGGGTTGCAAAGCAAAAGAGGTGCTGTGAAGCCGAGTGAGTAAAACGCGAGAATTCGACTTAAGAGTGCCCGTTCAGTGTATGAAGTGATCCTGTTTTTTTCGGACGGCTTTGCGACTTGGCTAAGATGTAATCTGGTTGGCGTCGTTGGCTTTTGAATGGCCGTTTTCCTCAATCTAGAAAACCAGCCTTGCAGGCGCAGCGAATGTCCGGTTGCCTGAAGATTTTTCGATGCCGGCCGGGGTGCAACATTCCCTTCCCGCGCAGCTTGCGGCCCGCTTTGACAAATCTCGGAAGGAGGAAGCTGCGGGGACTGGTTATGACCTATGGGGAAAGAGCGCTGTCGGGAGAGGCTGACTTAGCCATGAGTGCGCGGTCGATTGTGTTTGGAGCGCTTGCTGTGGTCATTTACCGCGGATGGTTTTGGTTGCGACATGCGTATGGCGCGCCGTTGTGCTGAGCTTTGAATGCCCCAAGACGGCGGGTGCCTATCTTGACGCTTTTAAGGTCACCGGACGAAAGCGCGACATAGAGCGTGGTGCGCCCGATGCTGCACAAGCGCGGTTTCATTCGGCGAGACCGCAAGAATTTGCGCGGCTTGGTTGATCAACTCCGGGGGGGTCCACATGGCTCATTCTCCCGTATTCGAGCATGAGCAGATGGTGCCGGATGAATGGTGGTGCAAAACAAAACAGCGGTTGTGAACCAGTTATGAAACACCCCGCGAATTTGCGACGTGTCGCTTGACCGTTGACGCAGAACCGATTCTAAAGGAAGTGGGCGCAAGGATCACCAAACGTTACGTCTTGGAAAAAGAGGTTGTCGGAAACCGTTCGGCTAAAATTGTGATTGTCGTCGAGTACCCCAATTATGAGGCCATTGATAAAGTCTTTAGTAGCGCTGAATACGCGCAAGCAATTCCTTTCAGGGGTAAGGCATTCTCCGAATATAGCGTGCATGTCACCGCTTGACGGTCATTAATTTTGGCGGTGAGTTTAGACTTGGCTAAAGATTTCCAGATTTAGATTATTCGCATTCTAATCCACAGAAACTTTCTTCTAGCGTTCAGGCAGCTATAGCTTTCATGGAACGTGCACATTCGATGGTTTTTTCGTCGCAACGCATAAGAATCTTCTTAACAGGCTCGAAGCGTGCGCCATCAGCGGAGTGTTCCACGCTGGCTTCAGTTTTCTTTGTAGCAGCAAACATTGTGACCTCGTCCGATTCTTCGGTTTTACGACCCTCGAAACAAGAAATACCAAACGCGGACTGAACGCAGAGAAAACGACGCATTCATTTTCGGTTCATCTAGCAGAGCGTTTCGCGCCGAAGCTCATCATCGGCCAGTTGAATGTGGGCCACAAGCACACGAAGCCTGCAGCAAAGACCTCCTAAAGCTTCTGATGTCTCCAATTCGAAGGCACCGCCATAGGCCTGAACCAAATCGTTGACGATAGATAACCCAAGGCCCGTACCAGGCATCGACGTGTCAAGGCGTGCGCCTTCGCGCAGCACCATTTCCCGTTGCTTGATGGGAATTCCTGGGCCGTCATCTTCAATTGTAATCTCGACAGCGCGTTCGAACTTCGAAACCGACAGTCGTACCTCGCGACGGCACCATTTGAATGCGTTTTCCAGGAGATTTCCCAGCATCTCTTCGAAGTCCTGTGCGTCCACATTAATCGTCGCATCAACTGTGTTTACTTTAAATTCTTTACCTTCGGCATCGGGCATGGCTTGAAACAGACGCTCCATGCGAGCGACTGAACGCAAAAGATCGGTTTGGACATCGACGGCATCTGCGGCCGTTGCGGCTCGCATTCGAGCTAACGACCGGGTGATTTGGGCATCGATTCGATCGAGCGCCTCAAAAAGCGGAGCGGTTCCGTCAACGCTTCGGCTCAAGCGCGCCAGTTCGTTGCGAAGAGCGGATGACGGCGTTTTAAGCGCATGCGCCAGATCCGCCGCCTGTCGCCTTCCTTGATCGACGATTTTGGTATTGCGCTGGATCAACGCGTTGATGTCACTAACCAATGGAGCGACTTCTGTCGGATAAGAATGAGGGTCCAAAGACTTGCCGCTGTCCCAGCGGTGTGTAACGTCTTCTCGAAGTTGTCGAAGTGGAGCAACCAGTGTCGTCGTTAGGAGGGCCGCGCAAGCAATGCCTAATGCGCCGACCAAACCAAAGGCCAAAGCGACGTTGCGGCGCATTTCAGCTCTTTCTGCTGCAAGCCCGCTTAGGGACAGTGCGACCGACACAGACCAGGCTGTTTCATCGTCAAGCACCACGCTTTCGCTGTACCCACGTATCATGCTGTTTGGTCCGGCACTTTCCCAAAACCCGACTTTATCAGGGTCATCCAATTCAGCATCAAACAATGACGGCGACGTTATGCGCATACCGCTTGCGTTTGAAATCTGCCAGTAGCGACCGGAATAAACTCGATTGTAGAAGGGATCGATCAGAACGTCTTCAACAAGGGCGGGAGTTCCGGAAGTTGCCAACGCAACCAAGACCTGAGTATGACGTTCAAGCAGTGTCTCGTTAAACCGACGGTCGGCGATTTGACTGAAGACCGCGTTCAATGCAAATGCACCTATGACCGTCGTCAGTACGGCCCAGATAAGACCACCAACGATCACACGTCTTTGGAGCGAACGCATCAGTCCAGGCTAAGTTGGTAGCCTTGACCACGCGCGCTTGTGATCAGGTCCTTACCCAGTTTCTTGCGCAGCCGATTGACAAAGACCGCAATGGTGTTGGAATCGCGGTCGCCGTCATACTCGTAAATGTGTTCGGATAGCTCGGTACGCGAAATCATTCGGTTGGCATTGTGGAACATATACGCCAAGACAGACAGCTCCTGAGCGGTAAGCGAAACGGGCATGCCATTGTTCAGAACTTTGTTTGTCCGGCTGTCAAAGACAATGGGGCCGCATTGAAAGACGGGATTAACATTGCCTGATTGACGGCGAAGCATGGCTCTTATTCGCGCTGACAACTCAGGCATATGGAACGGCTTGGTCATGTAATCGTCGGCACCAGCATCGAGACCATCAACGCGTTCGGACCATCCATCACGTGCGGTCAGGATCAAAACGGGGGTAGCGACATTTTCCTTGCGCCATTCTTTCAAGACAGAAATGCCATCGCGTTCGGGCAATCCGACGTCGAGAACGACAAGATCGTAAGGTTCGGTTGATCCCAGAAAAAGCGCTTCTTCACCGTCGGTTGCAATATCAACTGCACGGCCTTCTTCTGCCAGAGCGGATTTGATTTGCTGACCAAGCGTCGCGTCATCTTCGGCAATAAGGATTCGCATCTAATGGTAGTTGCCATTTCTCACGGCGAGAGTATGGCGTTTATGGGTTTTTATCGCGATTTTACTTTTTTCCGTTACCGCCGGAGTTGCCGCCACCACCGCCGCCAGAGTTGCCTCCGCCATTCCCGCCAGAGTTGCCGTTTCCATTCCCGCCAGAGTTGCCGTTTCCGTTCCCGCCAGAGTTGCCATTTCCGTTGCCGCGAGAGTTGCCGTTTCCGTTGCCGCCCGCATTACTTGCATTCGTGGTTCTGTTGGAATTGCTCTTTGTTTTGGTCGCTAGAATCACGTCTTTCACAACCGAAGAATTCCTGGACATGAAATTGCCAGTTCTGGCGTTGACGACGGCGACTGTCAGCCTTCCATCAGGTTTCTTCAAAAGAACATGGTAATAGATTTCGCCGACGTCAAACGCACGAACATCGACAAGTTTTCCGTCCGTTTTAGAATCCATAACTTTCATCAAGCGGGACAGACTCATGCTGTGCCCCAAGCGTACACTTTCGCGCAACTCGCTGCGCGCAAGTTCGCGTACATCCGAAAATGCCGGGCTGCTAAACGATCCTGACATGATCACGACTATGGGCAACACAAAACGTTTCATACCAATTGGTCTACACCACCCAAGTTGAACCCAGGATGAACGGCGCGTTGCGTCGGCGTTCATATGCAATGTGATTATTGACGGTCAACGCGGCAACCAAATGGCACGGTCGCGACAAATTTTGGAGACAATTATGCACTTTATCACTGGCCTCTTGAAAATCTCAACTCTGTCTGTGGCGCTTCTTGCAAGTGCCGCCGTTGTAGCGACAGTCACCCTGCCAGGCGCCGCCTATGCTGGTTCAGACAAGAGCAACGGCAAAGGAAACGGAAATAGCGGCGACAAGGGAAACAGCGGCAAGTCCGCTGGATCGTCTGACAAAGGGAATAGTGGAAAGTCTAGGGCCAGCAGAGGGCAGTCGGGCGGGAAGCAAAAATCGACCGCGCGTCAGACATCTAAAAACCCAATCAAAGCACTTGGTGATCTGTTTAAGAAGAAAGAAGACGCGCCAAAGGTAAAGCGCGTTGCGAAAACCAAGTCGGTTACCAAAGTGGCTAAGGCCCCTGCAGGGGCAACCGCTCCCAAACCCCGCGGAAACAAGTTGGCACGGACATTGGGCGTGCACCCCAGCGAATTGGGTGCGTTGAACGCCGCCAATGCATCACCAAATGCCTTGGCCAACGCGTCTCCCAACTCGCGTGTCGGTTTGTTGGCACTTTACGCTCAAGAAGTCGAAGCGACCCGTGCGCTCGAAGCCGAACGCGCTGAGGCGCAGGCCATTCTTGACGCCTTGGAAGCCCCAGAGCGTGGCAGTGCAGAAATCGATCTTGCGCTGACAGAGACTGATGCGGAAAAGGCGGCTCGTCTGGATGAATTGGATGATTTGCTCGCCGCGCTGGAAGAGGCCGGTGGTACTGACGAGGCTATCGAAGGCGATATTGCATCCGTCACGGACGACATTGTCGAACTGGACGAACAAATCTCTGCCCTTGAGCAAGAGCGTGAAGACAATGCAGCATACGAGGCAGCAGAAGAAGATCTGGCGTCTCTCGATGACGCATTGGCGAACCAAAGCGATACACAGCGCGCAGCCCTAGAAGCGGCAGCCAACAAAGAGGTGACGGATGAAGTCGAAGACGCCGTTCAATCTCTTCTCGGACTTAATCAAGAGACCACACCGGAAGACGATATTCTTCTTGAAGTGGATGTCACCGCTTTGGATTGATTTTTCCTTAAACGGCACTGACCCTGACGCGCCTGCCGACGCACGCCGCGTCAGGGTCAAACGAATTAAAAAATTGTGGAGGAACCTAGAATGACAAGATATTCAACCGAGTGGATCGTCTCAGTTCTCGAAGACCTTGAGCAATTCTGTTTAGAACACTCCATGCCACAATCCGAAGAAGCCATTGCGCGCGCAATCCGCAAAGCGAAATCCGAGTCCTGTTCGGAAATGCTGGATGCTGCGATCGCCCTGAACACCGCGAAAACCGTGATGTCTTCATGATTTGTTTAGGGAATTTAAGTAAACACTCTGACGTAGTAATGAGTGTGAGGTGTTCCTATGCGCGGATCAATGTTTGTGCTTTCCCTGATTTTTGCCCTGTTTGCCAACGCCGCGATCGCGGCGAACTGGATCGTTGAACGCACAACGACCGATGTCACAATTTCCGAAGATGGGAAATCGTGGCGTGCTGTATCGAACGGCACAGTCGTTCCGAATGCCCATTGGATAAGGACAGGCCCGCGCGCGCGCGTCCTTCTCTCCAAGGGAGCGGAGCGGATTTTGTACCGCGCGAACACGCTTGCGGCTATTTCAGTGTCTTTACCAAAGGGCCAAAAGACGCGGGTCACACAAAGAACAGGGTCGATTTTGTTGGCTGTTAAGAAGCGTCGGACTCAACATACAAGCGTTGTAACGCCCCATTTGGCGGCCGTTGTAAAAGGGACTGTGTTTGAAGTCTCCGTTTCCAAATCCAAGTCGGATGTGCGCGTTGATCGTGGGTTGGTCGAAGTGTCCAGCGGCGACGAAACTGTCGATGTGCCAAGGGGCAAGAAAGCGGCCGCCGGGCAGATTGGTTCCGGAGTTTCAATATCCGAGGCTGAGGAAACGAGCCTGACCTCTACGGGGTTGGTCGGACTCGAATTAGCGGCGATCAAATCGAACAACAACGCGGGCGGCATTGGCAATGGCAACAGCAATGCGGGCGGCAATGGCAATGGCAATGCGGGTGGCAACGGTAACAGCAACGCGGGCGGCAACGGTAACGGGAACGCAGGTGGCAACGGTAACGGGAACGCTGGTGGCAACGGTAACGGGAATTAATTCCCCTGTAACCTAGGTATGACTAAGTGCGACCGGTAATTCCCAACGCAGGCCGGTATCGTGCCTCATACTAAAATCTTCCACAGAGCAATTTTCATCGCGATCATCTGCGCTTTGTCCCTCGCTGCTCAATATGCTGGTGTCTTTTCGTTTTTGAACCGCAGCATTGGTGACACCAGAATGGCCTGGTCGCCAAAGGCGTCCCAAGGTCAATTTGTGTTTGTGGCCATTGACGCGCAGAGTTTGTCTGAAGTGGGTGCGTGGCCGTGGACACGTGCCAACCATGCCGTAGTTTTAGACACCCTTTTAGAAGGCGGTGCGGGCGATGTGTTGTTTGACATCGATTTTACATTTCCCGCCGATTTTGAAGGTGACCGCGCATTTGAGGAAGCGCTTGAGCGTGCGGGAGGAGCGGTGTTTTTAGCCGCTTTTGCCCAACAAGGAAGCGTTCTGGAATCCGAGACGCTTCACTACAATCTCCCCTTGCCAAGCTTTGGCGAAAGAAGTTGGCCGGCACTGGTTAATGTTGGCACCGACCCGGATGGCTTGGTCCGCGATTATCCATTCGGTGCGCAACTTGGCGAGACATTTATTTCCTCTGCCGGTGCATTGTTTGCTGGTCATTTCGGCGGCGCGCAGCCCTCGTTCGAAATTAACTTTGCAATTCAACCCAGCAGCATTCCTGTCGTGTCTGCGATAGACGTTTTAAAAGGCAATTTCCCACGCGATGCATTCGTCGGTCGATCCGTAATTGTTGGTGCCTCTGCCATTGAACTCTCGGATCAGCTCGCCGTTCCGGTGCACGGTGTTGTTCCTGGTCCGCTCATTCACGCTATGGCCGCCGAAACATTAGTGCGGGGTATCGCGCCACGGATGATGCGCCCGGAAATCGTTGTCTTAACCCTTCTTGGACTTTTCGGACTGCTGCAGATCGGCCTTCAGCGTTCACCTTGGCTGAGCCTTGTTTTGCCCGGAATAGGTCTGGTTGCAATCGAACTTAGTGCGCTTATGCTTTTTCGCAGCAGTGCCATTCAGGTGCCAAGCGCCTTGCTCTATCCGACACTGATCGGGTTCAGTTTTTGGCGACTGGCGCAAGCCTTGGACCTTGGGCGGTGGCTCATCCAAGAAGCGGATGCAAATGCACGCAACACGCTCAGTTTGCTTGAGCGTGTGTTCGACGATAGTTCAGACGGCATTGTCATTCTTGGCGATGATGGAACCGCCATTCGTTCCAGTGCATCCGCGAAAAACATATTCGGCCTAAATGACGATGGGGAACTGAACATTCCTACAAGATTGTCTAATCTTGGGAAATCGAACCAAACCGCATCGACGCAATCAAGCCGCATGCAATCGTGTGTGGCCGAATTTTCTCGCCATGGAAAAATCAAGCTTCTTGAATACCAGGCCACTCAATCAGACGTAAGTCTGCCAGCTAGATTTGGCAAAGACACGACCACTCAAAAGATCACAACGCTGGTCGTGCGGGATATCACAAAGCTGAAAGAGCAGGAGCAAGACATTGCTTACCTGTCGAATTATGACGAACGGACAGGCGCGCTTCGACGTGGCGCCTTTCTCGCTTTCCTCGGACTACGACTCGAAGAAAACCGCAGCACGGTTGTGTTTGCCTTAACCCTGCACCGTTTTAAAACGATCAATGTCACGCTTGGCCGTGACGTTGGTGATGCGCTTTTGAAAGAAGTTGTTGCGCGTCTCGATGTATCGCCATTCCAACTATCAGCTGTCGCAAGGTTAGGTGGAACAAGCTTTGCCTTTTATGCGGAAAGCACGGTCGAAAGCCCGGAGGCAAATCAAATGGCCGAGGCGATCTTGGGCGATATTGCACAGCCCTATCGGCTACCTCAGGCAAACGCGCATGTGGGTGTACGCTGTGGATATACTGTGATTGAAGATGCCAGCGACTTGACAGCGGAAACCGCGCTCGAACAAGCCGAAGAAGCCATGTGCACGGCCAAGCAAATCGACATCGGGATCGCGTGCTATGATCATGCAGCTTGGGAAAAACAACGCCGTGCACGTGAAATCGAGCGCGCATTGGAAGACGCGTTGGCTAACGAGGAATTTCACCTCTTGTATCAACCGCAACATCGCGTGTCTGACGGCGCACTTGTTGGTGCCGAAGCACTGATACGTTGGAATAGCCCCAAGCTTGGCCAAGTCTTCCCGGACGATTTCATCGGGATCGCGGAATCCACGGGCTTTATTGTGGAGTTGGGAAAATGGACATTGGAGCGCGCGGCGAAAGACGCATTGGCTTTACCAGATGATCTCATGATTGCGGTTAACGTCTCTGGGATTCAGATTATGCGCGGCGATTTTTCCAGGGACGTGGATGCCGTGTTGCGCAAAGTGGGCCTACCCGCCAATCGCATTTGTCTTGAGCTGACGGAAACCGTCTTGTTGGCGTCTACCGCAACCATCATCGAAACCATGCAAGACCTAAGTTTTTCCGGTTTTACCTGGGCGCTTGATGATTTTGGCACAGGATTTTCGTCGATGGAATATCTATCAAAAATGCCCTTGGACAAAATCAAACTGGACAAGTCCTTCACAATGAAATTGGGCGATGATCCGACAGCGCGACCAATTTTGCATTCCACCAGCGAGCTATGCCGTGGCTTAGGCGTCAGTCTGCTTTGCGAGGGCGTCGAAACAGCTGAACAACTGCGAGTCTTGGCGGAAGAAGGCTGCGCCGAGGCGCAGGGGTACTTCTTTGGCAAACCAATGCCCGCCGACCAACTTTTACCAAACTCACAGGCTGTACAGGTTCTCAAGTGAGCAAGACCGGTGCTCTTGTCGAAATAAATTGTCCTAGCTCAACATTTCGTACAGCCATCGCTGACAGTGACGACGCTGCTGAATTCCTGCGATTTGGGCTCCAAACCGACCTTGGGTACGGTAGAGGCATGTGTTGTACCGATTGTTGTACGATTATTCGAAGCGCTTCCCGCGAACCATACGCCGAAAACGGTCGATCTGTACAACATCTGTACAACAAATCGGTGTTGAACCCTGAGTGGGTATGTTCACCTCCGAAAATCTCTTTGAAAAAATATCACAAAAAATCAACCGTTTAAGTGCGATATGATTTTCTGTGAGAAGACCCATTGGAGCGGGCGATGAGATTCGAACTCACGACCCTAACCTTGGCAAGGTTATGCTCTACCCCTGAGCTACGCCCGCGTCCTTTTGGGTTAGGGGGTGGTAAAAGCTCCGCGCGGTCTCTGCAAGCAAAAAATGAGGGTTACTGGAACCATTCTTCCGGCGCGGGGCTGTCTGACAGGATTGCGGCAATTTCGGCGGCCTGTGCAGGCAATACCGTGTGCAGGATCAACCGGGTTGCAAAGTTGCCGTACATAAGCCCGTCCTGGCCGACAAAGGACCAATCCACCACTTGTGCGCGATCAAAGGTGATCAATTCGGAAGTATTGACGGTGCCAGCTGTTCCGCCGGCCGCACCATAGTATTGGTCACCATCGACTGCAAAAGGCGTGATCCAAACCAGAATGTGCCGCCCCTCGGGGGCAGGCAGTGCAACGCGTACCGCAGCCCCCATGCGCGCAACACCATCATCGCCCAGAACAGACTGAAAGAATTGATCTAAGTGGACGCGCGCGGCCACTTGTGGCTCGGTGAACTCGGGCGCGCTGGTTTGGTCGGGCTCGGGTTGTGCGCCTGTGCGGGCGACGGCGATGCCATTGGCCGAAAGGGTGCTGATTGACAGGATCGCCCACGCAAAGCGCCGACCATGTGATCGCCAGGAAAGAGGTGTTTTCTGTTTCATCGTGGACTGAAATCCACTTAAATTACGGCAGTTTGGCTGCGGGAATAGGGCATTCCTGCGATCTAGGCCGGAAGAGTAAGCAAACCGTTAAAGGATGGCGGGACTTTAGGTGCGGCCCAAACCACTTCGACAGAATCCGAGCCGTTTACGGTCACTGCAAATGCCACAATTACCGTGGCGCCTTGAGCCGGGATCCTTTTTTCATCCATTTGATTTTTAAAGAATTTTGGTAGATTTGCCCGGACCTCAGCCCGAGCGCCATTCATGGTTTGATCATTGTAGTCGAATTCATAGACAGGATCCGATGTACCGGCATTGCTTTGCGGCCGGGTGATTTACCAATCCGCTGCAAATGCTGCGGCAAAGACAAAACCTTAAATCTTGTTTGACGTCATAATTGATCCTTTCCAACGCGTTACAACGACCATTGAAAAGAACTGTGGCGGATGTTTTTCGCCGATTGGACTATTCGATGGCGGATTGCGCTTTGAATTCAACCAGATCCCAGCGATTTCCCCATGGATCACGCCAAACCACAACACGGCCATAGGGTTCGTCGCGAGGGTTTTCTTCGAATGTGACGTTCAATTGCCGCATCCGATTGTAATCGTGATCAAAATTTTCGGTTTCGAGGAACAACCAGACGCGTCCGCCGCTTTGATCCCCGATGGCGTCTTGTTGGTCTTTGGTGTTTGCACGGGCCAACAGAATAGCTGTTTCAGCACCTGGAGGTGCGACACGAACCCAGCGTTTGCCGCCACCAAGATCGGTATCTTCCAGACAGTCGAATCCAATACCAGTGAAGAAATCGAGGGCCTCGTTATAATCGGGAACGACCAGCGAGACGAGAGCAAGGCGGCGCGGCATGAAGTGATCCTTTCATCAGCGTGCGCGCAACGGGTTTACAGGACGTCACACTAAGGCACGGTCGAAAAGTTGCATTTTGTACGTGATTTGATGGGCCGTTTATCCGTTTTGTACAGAGGAGCGCGCGGTAGAATGAATGATGTGTAACGAGTGAAGCACGATCCGAGTGTCAGTGAAGCGTGGCGTACGGGTAGCTTCGACCGAGTTCAGCACCAAGACGATTGATTTGAGCCCCTTTTTGCGGATCTTCTACAACGCCTCGAATAGTGTCCATCAAGAGTGGGAAAAGCCTGCGACACTTGATTTGATTTTGAGAAATATTTGTACTGGAGAAAGAAAGGGCGACGACGTTACTTTCTGCAATTGAGACTTTGCTGCATTGTCTTCGGGTCGGTCATGCGAGCAATGCGCTGCCGTGGCCTGAGACTCGCATTATCCATCGCGTCCGGGTTCGTCTGGATTGCTGGAGAACATCGCGATCTTGTTGCCTTGAGGGTCGCGAAGGTAGCCGACGTAAAAGTGAGGTCCATACGACGCGCGAAATCCCGGCTGGCCTTCGTCAGAACCGCCTGCGGCAAGCGCGGCGGCGTGAAGGTCACGAACTTGGCTTTGGCTGCGGGCTTCGAATGCGATCATGGTCCCGTTCCCAGCTGTGGCCGGGCGCCCATCGAAAGTTGGTTTGACGTAGAAATCCGGCAGAACGGGAGATTGACCCGGTTCGACAGGAAGCGCGTAACTCAGGCCTTCGACGCCTTCTTTCAACCCGTACCCAAGGGCTGGCAGGAACGCGGCGTAAAACCTTTTCGCGCGCGAGATGTCGTCTGCACCAACAGTGACGTAGGCAATCATGCTATGAGTTCCTTTTCGGAATTTTGGCTATTGCAACACTTTCATGGTGTTGTGGTAGGTCAATACACAAATCGGTTTATCATCCGCCAATCCGCTTTCACCAAGTCGCATTTAGCACCTTCGGCGACCCACACCGCAGCTTCCGGGTGGTCGCCAAATGCCGGATTGGGGCAATCCCTATCGCTGACCCACATTACAGAATACATTTCACTTAGCCAAACATCGTATTCGGCAGGAAGAGCGCAATGCTTGGAAACAGGACGATGATTATGACGACGGCTGCCATGGCAAACCAAAATGGCCAGATGCCTCGAAATATCGTTCCAAGTGGAACGTCGGGGGCGATGCCTTTGACCACGAACACGTTGATACCAACCGGAGGCGAGATCAGCGCCATTTCAAGCACGATGACCATGAGGACGCCGAACCAGATCATATCGACGCCCAGTGTTTCGAGTATGGGTTGAACCAACGGAACGGCCAGAACCAAGATGGCGAACCCTTCGAGAAACGTTCCCAGTATCATGAAGAATATCAGGATCGCGATAACAACTTGCAGGCCGGTGAAGCCCTGCATTTCGACCCAAGCGGTCATTTTGATCGGCAGACCGGTAAAGCCGACAAAGGTTTTAAAGACGAATGCGCCGAAAAGAATGAGAAAGACGGTTCCGGTGGATTTTAATGTCGACTGAACGACATCTTTGATGTTTGCCCAGCTTAGTGCGCGGCGCATTAATGTGACCAGAAATGCGAGGATTGCGCCGATGCCAGCGGCCTCGATTGCGGAAAAAACACCGGCGTAAATGCCACCGATGGTGATCACAATAATGCCTATGATCCATCCGGCGCGTCCAAGTCTGCGCATGCGCAGGGCTATGTCCTCACGTTCGGCGGCACGTGGGGCCTTTGTGGGCGTGATGGTGACAACAATCCAGATGGCCAGAATGAACATCAGCGTCAAAAGAAGGCCGGGAAGCACACCGGCCATGAACAGCCTGCCGATGCTTTCTTCTGTGAGGATCGCATAGACCACAAATCCGGCCGAGGGTGGAATTAGAATTCCAAGGGTGCCGCCCGCTGCGACAGCCCCTGTTGCCAGACCATCGTCGTATTTGTAGCGCTGCATTTCCGGCAGGCTGACCCGGCCCATTGTCAGCGCTGCGGCCAGCGATGATCCCGACAAAGCCGAGAAACCCGCGCAGCCAACGATAGTGGCAGAGGCGAGCCCGCCTTTGAGATGTCCAAACCACCCGTGCGCGGCATCATACAGGTCGCGGCTCATGCCCGAGACGCCAGCCAAATTGCCCATCAGAATAAAGAGAGGCAGGATTGTGAGCGGGTAATTTGACGCCTCACCGAAAATTTCGCCAGCAATAACGGGCATCGCGGCGGGAGGACGGATTAGGTATATCCCCAGTCCGCCAGCGATCATCATCGCAATCCCAACGGGGACACGGATGAACAACAAGATAAAAAGCGCAATGAACCCTGTGGCCGCAATGGTTTCGCGATCCATCAGTCTGTTGCCTCGTTCGGGTCGGTGCCGCGCCAATGGGCGAAGCCGATGAGAAGATGCGTGAGAACCAACAAAGCATAAACACCCATAGCAAGGCCAAGAACGTAGTAAAACGGGCTGTGGATGATGCTCAGATTTGACGTCATTGCACCGCAAGGCATACCACAGCTGCCTTTGACAAACAGCGCGTACGAGGCGAAAGTCAGCATTGCACAGGACGCCAATCGACCCACAGCATCGGTGAACCGCGTCACGGACCGACCGGCCGCCATGGTTATGACGTTCACAGAAACATGGCCCTTTTGCACGGCCGCCCAGACAATGGCCGCTGCGACGATGACGGTCAGCGACATTGTGGTTATGTCTTCGATCCCGAAGATCGGCGCGCGCAGGATGTACCTGAAAAACACCGACACACCGGTAACGATTGCGAGCACCAGCAGCGCAACACCGCCCGCAATAGCAAAGAGCCCGGCCAACATGCCGAGCCCTTTTTCAACCCGCTTCAGGCTTGTTGGGGTCAACCTGCTTAATTCCCCTTCATCAGCTTCGTGACATCAGCACCTGTCAGGCCTTGTCCCACTTCGGAAGCCAGCCAAGCCTCCATCGCAGGTTCAATAGCTGCGTCCCACCGGGCCGCTTCTTCATCCGATAGGGTGATGATCTCGACGCCGTTCTGAGCGGACACATCCAGTGCTTTTTGTGCGATTGCGTCATAACGCTTGGCACCTTCCAGCGACAACCATTTCCCCGAAGCCTCATCGACCCAGGCTTTTTCTTGGTCGGAAAGCGCGCCATAAACGCCCTTGTTCATCAATAAGACAAAGGCCGAACCCGCGCCGGGCACGCCGACTGTGATGTAGTTTGTTGGTTCGTGCAATTTGAACGACAACGCCGCCGAAGGATCAATAGAGACGATATCAACAACGCCGTTTGACAGGTTCTGATTGATCACGCTTACGGGTTGAGACACGGCGGATGCTCCCAAAGCCGCAGTGAACGGAATGTCTTGCGCTGAGGTAACGCGAACGATCTTGCCTTCCATATCCTCGAGCGTTCGGATCGCCGTATCTTTCGAAAAGAGGACTTGAGGGCTATTGGCCCAGAGCGCCAAAATCTTGGCGTCGAATTCCTGTTCGATCACGTCGTATGCGCGCCACATGGCTTCGGTACATTCAACTGCCGTGTCGCACATATTTGGCGTTGTCACTGATGTTGCGATCGGAAAAAGCTGTGCCGTGTAGCCGGGCAAATGGAATGCAACGTCCGCCACGCCGTCCAACAGAATGGAGTATTGTTTGGGTGGTGCCGAGTTTAACGCGCCACCGGCAAACTGCGTCACAGTCATCTCGCCGCCAGACACTTCGGCCAGCTTTTCAGAAAACGGCGTGAATACCGCACCATTCATCGGATGTTTGGGGCCCATGAAGTAGGACAGGCTCAGGTCTTTTGCCGCGGCAGCCGTGCCCAAAAGCAAGGCCGCGCTGGTCGCAATTGCTCCTAACAGTTTCATCTATTCCCTCCCAGAAATGCGTGTACCAAACCCGATTTCGACGCCGAATTATGTAACAGAAATCATCAATTCGTTTCGACACCAGGGTCGCTGCGGGTTCGTTTGTATGATCGAACGTTACTTTGGCATCCAAGATGTCGCAAGTCAGTCAACCTTCACTTTGCGTGATCCTGTATTGCATGGTCGTCTGTATTTTTCGGGTCTGCGGCGCAGTTCCAGGCGCGCGGTGATTTGCGTTTCAATGCGCCGCCAAGACGTTGGCACATCAAATAGGATGTATCGGCCACGTTTCCTCTTTTGAGCAACGTCAGAGTTTCAAGGTGTTCCGTGCATTGTTCGACGAGACGTTCGCGATTGACCTCGGTGCGGTATTCCATCAGGCGGCGCATCAGGTTCACGCGCTGAAGCGCCATGTGAAAGAACGGGTTGCGCGATAGTTTGATCAGTTCCTCATGGAGCAGAGACCCGTTTTCCAAAAGGCTCTCGGCGGGTGCAGAGAAGAGGTTTATGTCGTTAGTTCAATTACGCGACTTGTGAATTCTATGCGCTTTTCTAAGTTGAAGTCTTCGCATCGGGCTTGTCTGGTTTGTCGGGTGTAGCGGCATCGCTTTTGAGGCGGGCTTCGCGGAGGCGTTTGGTCTTGGCTTGCCGTTGCTTCGCCTCATCGTCAATCAGCTCTTGTGCGACCCGCGTCGTCTTGTCCATCAAGGTTTCTTTCTTCGGGGTCGTGAATTTTCCGGGGGCGTCATTCCTATTCGACTTTGTCATTGGGTGACTTTCTTTCTGAATACGAATTTCTGCGGTGTTGCCGGTGAGTGCTTCGGTGGCAGTAGATGCAACGGAGCGCCGATACCACAACCATTAACACGTTAGACCAGATCCAGATGGGTTTTTTTCGTTTTGGCGACGCGCCTTGTTTTCGAAGCTGGCGGTTTTACCAGTTTGATTACAACGTCGGAGTTGGCCATAACCCGCATCAAGGCACTGTAATTCATCTGAAATTTCAATTCTGATCCGACGACAATCTCGGGCTTGGCTCTTTGAACGACCATGTGATCGCTGGTTGCACCCAAATAGGTCGTGCCGGATGGCATGGTCAGCCCCAATACATCTGTGTCCTGACGTCCAAGGGCCAAAATCGAGCGCGAGCAACAATCGTTGTCAGCCACAAGTCGAATGTTCGGCGGTGGCGCGCTGCCAAAGGCTGCCACGATGGTTTCGGACTTAACTTTCACTTCTATGACTTCCGCGACCAGCGAAAAGGCATCGGTGAAAAGCCCACCAATCTGTTCGCCGTTCAGGGGATCGACACCCAGCAAAATCGCCTCACCGATCCGAAAATCGTTGGTGCGACCCGTTTCTTCGGTCGTCGCGACCCAAGGCAAACATGCGGAGTTTCCGCCCGAAACAACGCCCGAAAACGGCCCGTACTGACCTTCAATCTTATCTGCAATCGTCGAGAAGGCAGCCATCTTTGCAGCATTCGGGCGCTCACCGCCAAGGCAGGCGAAATTGGCAGCCAGTCCCGTGAGCGCGATCCCTTTCGTTTTGACACAGTGCCGAGCGATTGAGGCGACGTTGCCCGGCAGGATCCCTTCGCGCATGTCGCCCATTTCGACCATCAATAGGATGTTGTGGAGCGTTCCGGATTTCGCAGCCACATCACCGAGCGCGGCAATTACTTCGCTCTCAGAATTGTAGCTTGCGTCGCAGAGTTCAACGACGTCGTCGATTTGGCTGAGAAGCGGTGTTCGGATCAACGTGACCGGGCAGGTAATGCCGGCCAGACGCAACCGACGTACATTGGCGATGCGGGCATCGGCAAGGCCTGCGACACCGCCATCAAGCATCGCCTGCGCTATGGCAGGGTGCCCGCAGACGGCCTTTGTGACGCCGGTTACACTTATCCCGTGGACCTTAAGTCTTCTTACGAGCGTCTTTGTGTTGTGGCGTATTTTGCTCAAATCGACCTCGACCCGAGGCGAAGTCATAGGGCCGTCGCGAATTTTTTCTCAAATAGTCCGGGATAGGCTTCTGCGACAAGGGCGAGCAGAGTGGCGGCCGGTCTGCTTAGCGGATCAGTTACCGGAAGGCCCAAGATATGTGATTGTTCGGTGATGGTTGCGCCGATCTCGGCTTCGGACATACCTTCGTGATTTATTGTCAGCCCGATGACTTTCGCGTCGGAAAAAGTTTCGATCAGTGCGATTTCGTCTGCCGGTTCTGGCATCGGCATTTTGGGAAAGTCGCAACGATGGACGCGTTTGGGCGCATGTTGAAGGATGACCGCATCGGGCTGGCTTCCGCGAAGAATAAAGGCCGATGTGCAAAATGCCGGATGGCTAAGCGCGCCTTGTCCCTCGATTAGAATAACATCGGGTTGTTCGGCATCCGAGGCGGCAACAATCGCGCCTTCCAACTCTCCACAACAGAATTGAGGCGGTACGGCATCCATAGCAACACCAAATTTCGCACCTTGCATCAAGCCCGTTTGACCGGTGCCAATAAGCACTGTTTTGATGCCTTTCGTGTTCAGTGCACTAGCAAGAATGGTTGCGGTTGTGCGTTTCCCAATTGCACAATCGGTTCCGAGAACAGCAATTCTAAGCGCCGGAACGTCACCGACCGAACCGTCGAACAAGCGCATATTTTTGCTGGCTTTTGGTTTGCGGATGTCGCGAATGGTTACACCGCAGCTTAGCGCAGTTGCGGCTATTTCAGCATCCTCGCCCAGATATTCATGCAGACCGCACACGATGTTCATTCCACGCGAAATTGCATCCAGCACGACGTCGCGGTCGGTTTGCGAGAGTTTTCCCGTTGAGGGAGCCATCCCGTAGATCAATGTGTCCGGGACGAACGTTTGACCTGTGATCGCCGTTTCAAGATCGCCGTAAATCTGAATGTTGTTCACAACGCCATCAAGGATCATACCGCTATCACCGCCGTCGCAGTGGCTGTCGATCACCGCGACGATGCGATAGGCCTGCGAATTCCGAATGAGACCGTTTGCAGTTTTTCCGTCAATTTGTGCAAAGTTCCCCTCGCAATACACGATCGCGCTTGGGGCTTGGATTGCCTGCGAAGGCGAATTGGATTGAGCGCCGCTCAGTTTTTCCGCAGGTGGTGCCCTTGCGACTTCAACGGCGTGCTGAATAATGCCTATGGTCGTGTGGTCCGTGTCCATGTTCAGTCCTTATTTGAGTTCGATTGCTCGGCGAATTGACCCGCGGCAGCGCCGACGCCGGTGTTGTCGCAATTCAGGTGCTGAGCACGCACCGCCGCGCATTTTTGACATTTCGAAACGAAGTGATTTCGTGCCCCGTTTGTATCCGCCGACTTATGGTCGACGGGTCGCGCTGGCGTACGTCACAACTGGTGTGTCCGTGCACGAAGACTTCGGCACCCTTTCCAAACACCAACCCCTGGCCGGGAATGACAGCTGAATTTTCTTGATAATGAGCTGCGATGGACGAACGGGGGGCGATACGCCCGAAGGAACGTGAACAGCAGCTCTCGCTAGGTTTACTTAGTCTGTTTTGCCAGACATTACAACTCTGCAAGTTTACGCAGCGCTTTCGAACCGAGCGTCTTCGACGGGATGCCGATACGATATTGCCGCATAGATTGACATCGGAGTTTGGCAAATTGTGCTGAACATTATCGTTTGGGCGATGGATTCTGACATAAGGAAAAGATACGAAACATCAGTGTGTTACGATGCGTGACCCATCACGTGTCGACCGGCACGCAGGGGCACTTTTTCGAAAACGCTGGTAAAAATTGACTACAGCGTGCACACATTTGGCATGCTCAAAAAAGAGATGTTCCCGATCGCATCGATCCGCGTGCCAGTCAAACGCAAGAAGACACTTGATGAAGACAGAGTGCTCGCTTTGGCCGAGGATATTCTTGAGAACGGCCAGACCACGCCCATCCGGGTTCGCGCAGACGGTGCTGGGTTTGTCTTGATTGAAGGCCTGCACCGACTTGAAGCTTTGAGTGCCTTGGGCGAAGAAACAATCGAAGGCTACAGAGTGAAAGCGCGACTACATTAGACGCCAATTACAGGCGTGGCGGGCGTTCGCGTGGGAAAGAAATACCTAAAACGGTCTTGTAGTTGATCAGATTTCTGATGAGACAGGATTTGAGTTCTTTGGGCATCAAGGAAAAAACGATGACAGATAAAAAAATCGCTCTTGTAACAGGGGCTGCGCAAGGCATTGGCCTGGCCTGCGCCGAGGCATTGGCCGAAGATGGCTTTCAGTTGGTCATGGTCGACATCAACGAAACTGGGGTCAATGAGGCGGCGGCATCGATCAGCGGTGCAATCGGGTTGGCCTGTGACATGGGTGATCCAGATGCGATCACGGCGCTATTTGATCACGTCGAAGCCGAAATTGGCCCCTTGGCCGCCTTGGTTAACAACGCAGGCGTCGCCATGCCGGGGGATTTTCTGGAGTACGAACTGGAAACCTTTAACAAGGTCATAGCGATCAATCTGAATGGTGTATTTCTGGCCACGCAACGCGCGGCGAAGTCGATGATCGCCAACGGCATCGAAGGCGCAATCGTCAATATGTCGTCGATCAATGCGCAAGTGGCGATCCCCGCGATCCCGGCCTATTGCGCGTCGAAAGGTGGGGTCATGCAGCTGACAAAAGTTGCGGCGATCGCGCTGGCAAAACACAACATTCGCGTCAATGCTGTTGGGCCGGGTTCAATCGATACGGCGATGATGGCTGGAGTGAACGCCGATCCTGAGGCCTTTAAAAAAGCGATGTCGCGAACACCGCTTGGCCGAGCTGGTTCCGCACGTGAAATTGGTGACGTTGTTGCTTTTTTGGCAAGCAAGAAAGCCAGCTATATCACTGGCGAGACGATTTATGTCGATGGCGGACGTTTGGGCCTGAATTACACAGTTTAATGTCAGGTCGAGCAATCACTGGATTGCTTGACTTGCGGGTCGGAAAAAATAGTCTGGTACTGCAATCCGTAGTTTCAGGGGCAGATAACGGGTTGCTGATGCAATCGTGATTGGTCGCATGGTGCTTTGAAGTCATATTTGCTTAAGCCGACGCGTGCGGATTCCAATTGTACGCAACTGGTGGCATGGGCAATTGACGGTCTATGCGTTTCGATAAGAAAATGCCACGCGAAAGGCTTTTGACCCATGGCAACCTTAATCAGCTATCGATCTCGCTTACTATTTGTTGCGGTTATGATTGTGCTGTCCCTGTTCTGGACGAACGCACTGCGTGCCGAGAATGGCGGACTTCCGGATTACGTGATCGAAGAATTCGGCACACCGCCTGAAGTGCCAATGGGGCCGCTGTCGGAACAGCTGCAAGCCGCCGTGAAGGTGGCGTTTATTGATAGTATGGCACAATCGACTTGGGGGCGGGATCAGGCAATTGCTTTAGCTGAAATTGGCGAGTCAAAAGACCCACGGCTGGTCTGGGTCATCAGCGATATGATGCGCTTTGCCAGTTCAAGGGGTTTATCCAATCAATTGGCCGAGACGGCTTCTGAATTGCTCGGCAAAGATATGCAAACACGAAACCCGTGGGGGATCGTGACGGATCACCTGATTGCATGGGGCATTCCAGCTCCGCCTGATTACCTTGAATTGAAACGCAATGTGTTTACGAGTGTTATCCCCGGCTGGGAAAAGATCTTTGTTGAGGGCGACATTGACTGGCGGCTTGTGTCTTGGGGCGGCGTGCTGATTGACGACCGTGCCTATGACACGACAGACGACGTCTGCAATTGCATTCCAGCCGCAGACAATCCCGAGGTCAGTAGCGCCGAAGACGCCACATGGCTTAAAGACGACGACATCGTATTCGGGATCGAAGTGAATGGCGAATTTCGGGCATACCCGCGACGGATTATGGAAGTTCGCGAGATGGTCAACGACACTTTGGGTGGACGTGATCTTGGTATTCCCTATTGCACCTTATGTGGCGCGGCGCAGGCGTATTTCACCGATCAACTGGCTCCTGGAATTGAAAGGCCAATTTTGAGAACATCGGGGCTCTTAATTCGATCAAACAAGGTGATGTATGATCTTAGGACGTTCTCGGTCTTTGATACGTTTCTGGGTAAAGCGGTGACAGGACCGCTTGCCAAAAAGAATGTTCAGCTTAAACAAGCGACGGTCATTACAACCGACTGGGGTACGTGGAAGAAGGAACACCCGGAAACGACGGTTCTTCTAGAGCGCTATGCACTGGGCCGCGATCCGGATTTCCGCAATGGGCGCGATGCCAATGGCCCGATTTTTCCCGTTGGCGATGTTGATCCGCGATTGTCAGTTCACGAGGACATCATCGGGGTTGTTACAGCGTCTGGTAAACCAATCGCGTTTCAGCGAAGCGCTGCTGTCGTGGCTTTGCAAAGCGGTTCCAAGATCGAATTTGAGAACGTTCACCTAGAGCTTGATGCTGGTGGCATCAAAGCCGTTGATGCAGATGGATCCGATCTTGGGAGCCATCAGGCATTTTGGTTCGCGTGGTCGCAATTCTATCCGGGAACAGAGCTTTGGTCAGGGTGAATTCCGGTTCGATTCCATTGACAACCTTATAGCCGCTAAGGTTTTGGCGTACGTTGATGGTGAACGCCGCCGGTTGCTTGACAACCAGTCTTATCGTTAACACGGTCGCGGACATCACGAAGGCCTCAACCTCGGGGCCTTCGCACGAAAAGGTTGGACGTCATGGACTTATTCTCACTCAGTTCGAAACGTGTATTGATCACTGGATCGTCGCAGGGCATCGGTTTCGCCTTGGCCAAAGGCCTGGCAGCGGCGGGCGCCGAGATCGTGTTGAACGGGCGCGACGTTTCAAAACTGGCCGATGCGGCTGCGGTGCTGGTTGAAAAGGGTGCCACGGTTCATACTCTTGCCTTCGACGCCACGGACCACGACGGGGTACGTGCGGCAGTCGACAGTTTTGAAGCCGGGACAGGCAGCATCGACATATTGATCAATAACGCAGGCATGCAGCATCGCGCCGAGCTGGAGAATTTTCCGCCTGAGGCTTTTGAGAAGCTTTTGCAAACGAATGTCGCGAGTGTTTTCCATGTAGGTCAAGCAGTTGCGCGTCATATGATCAAACGCGGTAAGGGAAAGATTATCAATATCGGCTCAGTTCAGACCGCTTTGGCCCGTCCGGGTATCGCTCCCTATACCGCCACAAAAGGGGCGGTGGGTAATCTGACCAAGGGCATGGCAACGGACTGGGCGCAGCACGGATTACAGTGTAACGCCATTGCGCCCGGCTATTTTGATACGCCGTTGAATGCCGCACTTGTTTCAGACCCAGAGTTCAGCGCTTGGCTGGAAAAACGAACGCCCGCAGGTCGTTGGGGGCAAGTCGAAGAACTCGTCGGTGCAGCTGTGTTCTTGTCTTCTGATGCGTCGAGTTTTGTAAATGGCCACACGCTTTATGTGGATGGCGGCATAACGGCGTCGCTTTGATGCGGTGCTATGTCTTGATGGGCGTGTCGGGGTGCGGAAAGACAACCGTCGGCGAAGCATTGGCGAAACGGTCCAAACTCACTTTCATTGACGGTGATGCGTTACACCCGCCCGCGAACATCGAAAAGATGGCGAGCGGCGTGTCTTTGACCGATGAAGACCGCGCGCCATGGTTGGCGGATGTCGGGCGTGCACTTGCGCATACGACCGGACCAGTTGTCATCGGGTGTTCGTCGTTAAAGCGAACCTATCGCGATTGGATAAGACACGAGGCAGGTGCACCCGTTGGGTTCATTCACTTGCACGCGCCGAAATCCGTGTTGGCCGAACGCGTTGCCGAACGCCCAGGCCACTTTATGCCGCCGTCTTTGTTGGACAGCCAGTTCGCGACGCTTGAGCGTTTGGAGCCAGACGAATTGGGACGCGAGATCGACATTGATCGTTCATTTGACGCGGTGGTCGATGGATCGGAAGCCTATGTGAATGAGACTTTGGCCTAAGCCGAGGGGCCATCTAAGGATTTGGTTTGGCTGCAAGTTCCAGGTTATGACGGGTTAATATTTCGGTCAGCATTGGCTTAAGACGCTCGAACCGGCTGCTGGGTACAGGGACCGAGATGGCGTAAATGTCGCCTTGGTCATCTTTCAGGGCAAATCCAAATGCCGAGATGCCTTCGGTATGCTCATTGGCGTCTTCTGCCAGCGCGCCGCTTCGGATGGCTTCGATTTCGCCCAAGGTTTCGTGCAGGTTGCGGGATTTGTCGCCAGACGTTTCAACCTCTGAAATCACCAGCCGCGCGGCTTCGGCTTCGTCCAGACAAGCGAGCGCCGCTTTGCCATTTGCCGTTGTCGTTAACGGAAAGCGTTCACCGATGCTGGAAACGGTACGCAGGCGCTGGCCACCGACGACTTGATCAATGAACAGCATCTTGTTGCCGTCGAGAACGGCGAGATCAACGGTTTCACCGGTCTCTTTCGCGATGCGTTGCAGCGTCGGGCGCAATTGTTCCTTGGTGTCGCGTTTTGAGGCTTGGGCTAAGCTTTGTATCTGTGGACCCAAACGAACACCGCCACCGTTTTCGGTGGACACGAGGCCCTCAGACGACAGCGCGCCAACAATGCGCTGTACCGTAGAGCGGGGCAGTTCGACCTTTCGAGCGATCTGTCCAAGGCTTAACCCATGGGAGGCTTCGCCGAGTGCGCGGAGGATGTCAGCCGCGCGAGAAATCACTTGAATTCCGTTGTTTTTGTGGTCCGTCTGAGTGGTCATTTACCCGGCTTCGTTGGTTTTGATAAGACGCAGTTCGCTTATTGCGTAGCCCACCATGCGGTGCAAATCAACAGTTGACCGGAATGCGGTACATGTGCACCATAATGCGAAACAACTGATGAGTCTTTGGAGGACGGATATGGCAATCACAGTTCGCGGCATCGAGTTTCAGGAAAACACCAACAACGACATGGGGCTTGAGTTCTATAACCTCAGCCATCGTTATGGGTTCCAATGTCCGAACTGGCCGTATTTTCGCGACGTGCAGATCGAGCGGATGCACTACATGGCAAAGTCAGGTGTTCTTAGCCAGACGCTGACCACCACGATGCACGTGACCACCCACATCGATGCACCGGCGCACGTGGTTCAGGGCACGCCTTTTATCGACGAAGTACCGCTTCCACACTTTTTCGGATCGGGGCTGGTTGTGTCGATCCCAAAGAAGAAATGGGAACAGATCACCGGGGATGATTTGGAAAAAGCTTGTGGTCACGCGATTCGTAAGAACGACGTGCTGATCATTAATACTGGCTGGCATAAGCAATATGAGGACGGGGATTACTTCACCCATTGTCCGGGTCTGGTGCCTTCGGCTGCGGCATGGATGATCGAAAAAGGTGTAAAGGTTGTCGGTCATGACACGCAAGCCAACGACCACCCTCTGGCAACCGCAATCGGTCCGCACCGCAATGGCCCACTGCACCCTCATTTGGCCGAAGAGTACAAAGAATGGTCAGGTGGTATCGCTTGGGATGAGGCCTTTCCGGAATGGGAGCCAGTGCACAATATGTTGTTCTCGAAAGGTATTCTGGGCATCGAAAATGTTGGTGGCGATCTGGATGCGGTGACCGGAAAGCGCGTGACGTTTGCGTTCTTCCCATGGAACTGGGACCGGGGTGACGGTTGTATCATCCGTTTGGTGGCTATGGCCGACAAAGGACAGGGCTATCGGATTGAACCCGGCGAGAACTTTTAATTTCGGTTGTCGGCTGAGATCGCGATTGTTTGGGAGGACAAGCCATGTTGATAAAGCGGTTTGAAGAGGCTGAGGTCTATAAAGCTCCGAACCATTGGGGCGTCACGGGGCTCCGCTTGCAAGGGTTTGAAGATGGTGGCCCAGAAAATCAGTGGATCGGGTTTTCGCAATTCCTGCCCGGCGGTGGTGCCGGGCCGGATTCAACGCCGTTTGAGAAAGTCTATGTGGTGCTAGAGGGCGAAATGACCGTTGAGTGGGATGGCAAGACTGACGTCTTGGGAGCGATGGATTCCTGCACAGTGCCAGCGGGGCTTGAACGCCGGATCGAAAACAAGTCCAACCACATCTGCAAGATGCTTGTAGTGATCCCCTACCCAGACGGGGGACGTCCGAAATGAGTTTAAGCGATCCACTGAAGTTCTTTGATGTCTCGGGCAAGGTGGCTTTGATCACTGGTGCTTCGGGGGCTTTTGGCGCTGTGGCGGCGGAGTGTTTGTCTGGCGCCGGATGCAAGGTGGCTTTGGCAACTGGCAACGCAGAGGCAATGGCGGAAGTTGCGGCAAAGTGCAAAGGCGAGACGGCCGAGATCAACGCGCGACCCGATAGTGAGGCGGCGTGCGAGGCGATTGTTGCCAAGGCCGTTGAGGCTTTTGGCAGCGTCGATATTTTGGTGGTGGCCAGCGGCATGAACAAAGTCGCCAAGATTGAGGACATGGAAGCCGAAACATTCACCGATGTTATGGATGCGAACGTCACGCAATCTTGGCTGATGGCACGCGCTGTGACCAAACAAATGAAGGCACAAGGCGGTGGTGGAAAGATCGTTTTGATGTCTTCGGCGCGCGGGCTTTTGGGACATCCGGCAGGGTACACGGCCTATTGTGCTTCGAAATCCGCGGTCGACGGCATCACCAAGGCCTTAGGCTGTGAGTTGGGGCCGACAGGTATCACGGTGAATGCGATTGCACCGACAGTGTTTCGCTCGCCATTAACATCGTGGATGTTCGGCGAGGACGAAAATGCAACCGCTGTTCGGTCGGGGTTTCTGGCGCGGGTGCCAAAGGGACGCTTGGGTGAGCCGGAAGATTTGGCGGGGCCGCTGTTGTTTCTATCGTCCGCCGCGTCGGATTTTTACACCGGGCATATTCTTTATGCGGACGGTGGGTACACGGCAGGATGATGGCGGTTGGGTCAAATCGAGTAGATCGACGAGGGAGTTGGTGACGTGAAGATTGCTGTGATCGGTGGAGGCTTGATGGGGCACGGGATTGCCCTGACATTTGCGCGGGCCGGTCATTCGGTTGCCGTGACAGACCCTTCGGCTAAGATGTTAGCGTCAGTTCCAGAGCGGATCGGCGAAAGTATGGAATTGCTGGGAGCCGGTGATGAGATAAAGGCGACTTTGGCTCGAATATCGTTGATTGAAACGACACCTGACGCCGTCACTGATGCGGATTTTGTGTTTGAAGCAGCGCCGGAAAAGCTGGAATTGAAGCAAGCAATTTTTGCCGAGATCGAAACACATGCACCTGAAAGCGCAATACTTGCGTCGAATACGAGCGTCATTCAGATCAGTAAAATCATGTCTGGACTGGCCACACGTCATCGCACCGTGGGCACCCATTGGTGGAACCCGCCACATATGATTCCGCTGGTGGAAGTTGTGAAAACAGAATGGAGCGATCCGGATTTGGCACGGGCGATGTTCGATCTTTTGGCTGACGCTGGAAAAACACCGGTGATGGTCGAAAAGGATGTGCCCGGATTCATCGGAAACCGATTGCAGCACGCTATGTGGCGCGAGGCGATCTCACTCGTCGAGAAAGGGATCTGTTCCGCCAAGGCCGTGGACGATGTGGTAAAGGCGAGTTTTGGACGACGGTTGGCTGTGCTTGGCCCTTTGGAAAATGCTGACCTAGTCAGCATCGAGTTGACGCAGGATGTCCATGCACAGGTGTTCTATGATCTGGACAATACGCCAGTGCCGTCGCCTTACTTGCAAGAGTTGCGCGATCAAGGCCGCACCGGCATGGCCGCAGGCGCTGGATTTAGAGATTGGGAGGAGGGTGATCTTGCTGCCACTAAAGCGAGAGTGGCGGATCATCTGCAAAAACTAGAGGCAATACTGCCCGATTGATCCAATCGTTTGGGAGGACGACAATGAAAAATACCAACAGACGTTACGTACTTGGCGGTTTGACAGCGAGTGTTGCGGCACCGGCCATTCTGCGTTCGACGCGGGCCTATGCGCAATCACCAACCATCAAAGTGGGATTTGTCACACCGTCCACTGGCCCATTGGCCGGTTTTGCTGAGGCAGATGACTATATTCTGGAAGGCTTGCGTGCCCATTTTGCAGGCGGTGTGACGAACAACGGCAAAGCCTACAACATTGAGATCATCAAGAAAGATAGCCAGTCGAACCCAAACCGTGCGGCAGAAGTTGCGGCTGGGCTGATCCTGGATGACGAAGTTGACATTATCACCGCTGCGGCAACACCCGACACGACGAACCCTGTGGCGGATCAGGCCGAGATCAATGAAATCCCGTGCATCACAACGGACGCACCTTGGCAGCCTTACTTCTTTGGGCGTGGCGGTAACCCTGCTGAAGGATTTGCATACACCTATCACTTCTTTTGGGGCCTTGAAGACATCATCGCCAATTTCACAGGCTTGTGGAATGATGCAGGCGTGGCCAAAAAAGTTGGGGGGCTGTTCCCGAATGATGCGGACGGCAATGCTTGGGGCGACGCCAATCTTGGTTTGCCGCCCGCTTTGGCAGCGCAGGGCTTCGATCTGACCGATCCCGGTCGATATCAGCCATTGTCGGACGATTTCTCAAACTTCATTTCCGCGTTCAAAGATGCGGGATGCGAGATCGTAACGGGCGTCATGATTCCGCCTGACTTTGGTACGTTCTGGGCACAGGCTGCGCAACAAGGGTTCAATCCAAAGGTCGCGACCATTGGTAAGGCGATCTTGTTCCCTTCGGTGATCGAGGCTTTAGGCGATCGCGGTGTCGGTCTAACATCTGAGATTTGGTGGTCTCCAAATCATCCGTTTAGCTCATCGCTGACGGGCGCATCAGCGAAGGATTTGGCAGGCGGATATACCGCTGCAACTGGCCGCCCTTGGACGCAACCCATTGGATTTAAACACGCTTTATTCGAAGTCGTTGCAGATGTGATTGGGCGCGCTGATGATCTGGACGATGCTGATGCGATTGCTGCGGCAATCAAGGGCACGCAGATGTCTACGATTGTAGGGGGTGTCGATTGGTCGAACGGACCTGTGCCGAATGTGTCGAAGACACCGCTTGTTTCGGGGCAATGGCAAAAGCCGGGCGATGCCGTCGAACTGGTCATCACAAACAATGCTCATGCGCCCGAGATACCAGTGGGCGGCGAACTCACGTTGCTTGGCTAAAGCTATGCCCGCGTTATTGTCTGTTTCAGGGTTGCAAAAATCCTTTGGCGCTGTCGTCGTCGCCGACAAGACATCCTTCGATGTCTCGTCCGGTGAAGCCGTCGGAATCCTTGGACCGAACGGCGCGGGCAAGACATCCCTGTTCAACCTGATCACGGGATCCCTGCGATCGGACGCAGGATCAATCGGATTTAACGGGACGGACGTTACGACATCCTCGGCGGCAGCGCGGTGCAAGATGGGCATCGCGCGCTCGTTCCAGATCCCGCAACCGTTTGGCGGGATGACTGTGTTTGAGAACGCATTGGTCGGCGCAACCCAAGGCGCTGGCCTGAGTGGGCGCGATGCGGAAGACCACGCCTTGGGCGTTCTGGAAGAAACCGGACTGTTGGCTAGGGCAAATGCACGAGCGGGGACGTTGACATTGCTAGAGCGAAAGCGTCTCGAATTGACGCGCGCGTTGGCCGCAAAACCCAAGCTACTGCTACTGGACGAAATCGCGGGCGGGCTGACCGAGGCCGAATGTCATTCGTTAATTGACACAATCAAATCCATCCATTCACGCGGCACGACGATCATCTGGATCGAACATGTGGTGCACGCGCTTCTGGCGGTTGTCGAACGGCTCATCGTCATCGATTTTGGAAAGAAGATTGCAGAAGGCGAACCAAAGGTAATCATGGAAAGCGCTGAAGTTAAAGAGATTTATCTGGGTGTGGATCCTGATGTCTGAGCTCTTGGCACTCGTCGGATTGAATGCCCACTATGGGGACTTTCAGGCGCTTTATGGGTTGGATATGTCGGTTTCCGAGGGCGAGGTTGTTGCAATCATCGGCGCGAATGGGGCAGGGAAGACGACGTTGATGCGCTCGATATCCGGGCTGCTTCAGAATGCTTCTGAAGCGGTAAACTATCGGGGACAGCCAATTGGCGCTTTGCGCGCGGATCAGGTTGCAGGCTTTGGAATTGCACTTGTGCCAGAGGGGCGGCAATTGTTTCCCTCATTATCCGTCGAAGAAAACCTGATGATTGGTGGGAAACTGGGACGATCTGGTCCTTGGTCATTGAAGAAGGTCTATGACCTTTTTCCCATTTTGCTAGAGCGGCGAAACCAAGCGTCAACATCCTTGTCAGGTGGTCAGCAACAGATGGTGGCCATTGGACGCGCATTGATGGCGAATCCGGAATTGATCTTGTTTGACGAAGTTTCATTGGGGTTGGCACCAGTCATTATCCGCCAGATTTACGATGCATTGCCTGGCATTGTCGGCGACGGCATGACGGCGATGATTGTAGAACAGGACATCAAAAAAGCATTATCTGTGTCTTCGCGTGTTTACTGCTTGCAGGAAGGCCGCGTGTCTTTGGAGGGCGCGACAAACGATATTACTCACGACCAAATAACAGCTGCCTATTTCGGTTTGGCATCATGATTGAATGGACCGGAGCCATTGTTCAGGGCATTCTATTGGGTGGGCTCTATGCGCTTTTTGCCGCTGGGTTATCATTGATATTTGGTGTGATGCGCTTGGTGAACATCGCCCATGGTGACCTGATTATTCTGGCGGCCTATATGGGGTTAACAACAACAGTATTGTTGGATGTTCATCCCTTTCTGGCGCTTCTAATTGTGGTTCCCGTAATGGCAGGGCTTGGGTATGTATTGCAACGCGGAATATTGAACCGAACACTGGGCGACGACATTTTGCCGCCGTTGTTGGTGACCTTCGGATTGTCGGTGATCATTCAAAACGTATTGCTTGAAACATATACCGCTGATCCGCGTAAATTGGCAGGTGGCGCGATCGAAACGGCAAGCGTTGATCTGGGCGGGATCACTTTAGGTGTTTTGCCATTGCTGACGTTCGGAATTGCAGTGGCTGTGATCGCTGTTCTTCAATTTATTTTCTATCGCACAAGCTTGGGCCGCGGGTTTCGGGCCGTGAGCGACAACCAAGACATTGCGCAATTGATGGGGTTGAACAAAGCGCATGTGTTCGGCGTTGCGATGGCATTGGCGCTCGCAGTTGTCGCTATTGCCGGAATCCTATTGGGGATGCGCACCAGCTTTGATCCGGCGATTGGGGGCGGGCGTCTGATCTTTGGGTTCGAAGCGGTCATCATCGGCGGGTTGGGTAACCTTTGGGGCACGTTGGTCGGTGGTGTGATCTTGGGTGTTGCGCAAACAATTGGCGCGAAGATTGATCCCGGTTTCCAAATCTTGGCGGGTCATATTGCCTTTTTGATTGTGCTGGCAATCAGACCCAACGGCCTATTCCCGAGGGTTGAACATTGAGTGGCTGGGTCGTTACGCGGTCAACTCGCGCGTCGCGTGCAGCGATGGTCATTGGGCTTTTCGCAATGGTCGTATTGGCGGCGGCACCTTGGTGGGCCGGGCGCGCAGACCTGCGGTTGATGGGTGAGATTTACCTATATTTGTCATTGGCCTGCCTTTGGAATTTGATGGCTGGTTATGCGGGTTTGGTCAGTGTTGGGCAGCAGGCTTACGTCGGGTTTGGCGGTTACATGTTGTTTGCCTTGACGGTGTTCGGTGGCTTTCATCCGGTAACGGCAATCGTGCTGGGCGGCGTCTTGGCGGCGTTGGTTTCGGTTCCGGTTGCGGCACTTATTTTTAGGTTGCGAGGGGCATATTTCGCCATAGGCACGTGGGTGATCGCCGAGGTGTTTCGTTTGAGTTTTGCGCAAATTCAAGCGCTTGGAGGTGGGTCAGGGTCGTCTCTGCCGGTGGCTATCGTCAAAGAGATCGGGGCCAAAAAGGCGGCGCGCGAAGCAATGAGTTACTGGTTGGCGCTTGGAGCAGCCTTGATTGTGATGCTTTCAGTATACCTTTTTTTGCGGTCTCGACGGGGACTTGCGTTGACGGCCATCCGAGATAGCGAGACGGCAGCAGCCGGGCTTGGCATCGATATCTGGCGGACTAAGTTGGAAGTCTACGTTGTTGCTTCGGCCTTTACTGCGGTAATCGGCGGGTTAATATTTTTGCAGAAACTTAGGATATCACCGGATGCCGCATTCAGCGTGAACGATTGGACGGCGTTCGTGATTTTCATCGTCGTGATCGGCGGAATTGGAACGCTGGAAGGGCCCATCATCGGGACGCTTTTGTTCTTCGCCTTACGTGAAGTCCTCGCAGATTTTGGCACGATCTATTTGATGGTTCTGGGGGTTGTTGCCATCGTCGTGATGTTGAAAGCTCCGAGGGGCGTTTGGGGCTTAATCCGCGACCGCTACGATCTTGAATTTTTCCCGCTCAGCTACCGGGTGCGCAACAAGGACTGACTGCATGGCAAGACAGAAAACAATTATCACCTGCGCCATCACCGGCTCGATACATACACCGACGATGTCGGACGCTTTGCCTATCACATTCGACGACATTGCAAGTCAGGCGGTTGAGGCCGCCGAGGCTGGTGCTTCGATCTTGCATTTGCACACACGTCACCCGGATGTTGGCCGCCCTTCGGTTGAACCCGAACATTATGCGCCCTTTCTGCCACGCGTGAAGCAAGCGACGAACGCTGTGGTGAACATCACAACCGGCGGCGCACCGACAATGTTGATCAAGGAGCGTCTAAAGGCTGCTGAACAATTCAGCCCAGAGATGTGTTCGTTGAACATGGGATCGATGAACTTTGCGTTCCATCCATTGGCCAAGCGGTACGATGATTGGAAATTCGATTGGGAGAAGGATTATATCGAAGGGTCCGAATCCAATATCTTTCGAAATACATTTGCAGATATTCGCGAAGCCGCTGAACGTTTGGCGCCACATAGTATCAAATTTGAGCACGAATGTTATGATGTCGGGCACTTGTATAATCTAAAACACTGTATGGACATAGGGCTCTTTAAAGCGCCAATTTTCCTGCAATTTATTTTCGGTATCCTTGGGGGCATTGGGTCAGACGTTGAAAACCTGATCTTTATGAAACAGACGGCAGATCGGTTGTTCGGCGATGACTATCGGTGGTCGGTGTTGGGGGCGGGCGGTGCACAGATGCCTTTGGCCACGACCGCCAGTCAAATGGGCGGTAACGTGCGCGTAGGACTGGAAGACAGTCTGTTTATCAGGCGCGGAGAATTGGCGGAAAGCAACGCGCAGCAAGTCACAAAGATCCGGCGAATTGTCGAAGATTTGGGATGCGAGGTGGCAACGCCTGATGAGGCCCGTGAGATTCTGGATCTTAAGGGCGGTGATCGGGTGAATTTCTAAGTGAATGTTCTTTGGATCATGGCTGACCAGCTTCGCTGGGATTACCTTAGTTGCTATGGGGCGAAGCACATGCAGACGCCGAATTTGGACCGGTTGGCGTCCAAGGGTGTACGGTTCAACAAAGCCTATGTGCAGTCGCCAATTTGTGGGCCAAGTCGTATGAGTTCTTACACGGGGCGGTATGTGCGTAGTCACGGCGCAACGTGGAACGGGTTTCCCTTGCGTGTGGGAGAGCCGACTTTGGGCGACCACCTGCGCGAATTGGGGGCGACTTGCACCTTGGTTGGAAAGACGCACGCCCGCCCGGATCGTGAAGCGATGGGACGACTTGGGATCGCAGCCGATACTGTTGTCGGCCAGCGGTTGAGTGAAGCGGGTTTCGACGTATTCGTTCGCGATGACGGAACAAATGCGACGCTTGATGCACACCGGGATGGAGCGGATTACGACGCTTACCTTCGATCACATAACATGGATGGCGCGAATCCATGGGAGGAATGGGCGAACACTGGCGTTGATCCAGATGGTGCGTTGCGAACCGGTTGGTTATTGGAAAATGCTCCGCTGCCAGCGCGCGTGCCGAAAGAGCATTCGGAGACGGCTTGGCTGACGACACGGGGCATTGAGTTTATCGAAGCTCAAGGCGACACGCCCTGGCTTTGTCATCTGAGTTACATCAAACCACATTGGCCGTATTTGGCGCCGGCGCCTTACAACGACATGTATTCCGCGGCTGACATGCCGCCCGTAAACGGACGGCCCGGCGAGCATAAACATCCATTGATGAAGGCCTGGGCTGAAACGCGAATTTGCAAAAGTTTTGCGCGGCAAAGCGTGCGTGATGTTGTGGGCCCAGTTTACATGGGCTTGATCCAGGAACTGGATGACCAATTGGGCCGTCTGTTCGATTTCCTTGAGGAAAGTGGCCGCGAGCAAGACACGATGATCGTGTTTTGCTCGGACCACGGCGACAACATGGGCGACCATTGGTTGGGCGAGAAAGACTTATTCTACGATTGCTCAGCGCGGGTGCCGTTGATCATTTATGATCCCCGGAGCAAAGCGGACAAAACGCGCGGCACCGCAACGGATCAACTGGTTGAAAGCATTGATCTGTTGCCAACGTTCATCGAAGCAATGGGCGGCGCGAGCAAGCCACACATTCTGGAAGGCCGTTCGCTAGATCCTTTGTTACATGGTGAACAAGTAGAGTGGCGGGAATATTGCGTGTCGGAGTATGACTACGCGACCCGTGACGCGCGCCGCGACATCGGCGTCGATCAGACTGACGCGCGTCTTACGATGATCTTTGATGGGCGATGGAAATACATCCATGTGGAAACCATGCGCCCAATGCTGTTCGATTTGGAAAACGATCCGGGCGAACTGGTGGAATTGGGGGATGATCCGGCGTTTGAGGATCAAATTAATCGGTTGCGTGACTTACATTTTGAATGGACCCGGAAACACCATTCACGGATCACCCGAACACCTGAGGTCATCGAGTTGATGACTGACGCCAAGGAACCGCCGGGAATCACGATCGGTTATTGGAACAAAGCAGAGACAGACCGTGACGGTTTGGCCCTGCCCGACCACGTCAGTGGCTAGGGATAGGAGGAAATATGATGAGGCATTGACTGGACTCTGCCGCGCGGTGCCGATGAAATGCCAATCTGAGACTGTACATGTATGGGAGGAACCCGGAAATACTATTCCGGGCCATGCGAAACGGTAGGAAACCAATCCTAAAGCCGTTCGGATCATGGGAATCAAAGAAAGCAGGCTGACGTGACCGAAAAGCCGTCTGCGAATTTTGGGAGGAGATAAAAATGAAGATGAAGACAATCACAGGTGCGGTGATCGCTTGCTTGACGGCAACCGGCGCAATTGCACAAGCGAACCTGACAGCGGAAACGGCGGCTCCGGTAACTGTGCCGGGTATCACGGTTCTGGCCTTGGGCGAACTTGCACAGGGCGCCGGCATCGCTGACATTCAGGTGGCGACTGGCCAAACGCTAACCAATTCGGTTCAAAACGTTGCCGAGGGCAAAACTGATATTGCAGCTGCACCATTCCTGCTCCCGTTTCTAATGTCACGCGGGGCGGGACCATATGCGGCGCTTGGGCCCGAAAAGGGTGCGGAGTTGGTCGAAAATCTTGCGGTCCTCTATACCTACCGCTTTGGAACTTATGTGCTAACGTCATTTGAAAGCAACGGCTTCGATGGATGGAATTCGGTTGAAGGCGCAACGATCTATAACGGCCCCCCGCGTGGTGCTGCGTTGAACCGAGCGCGTGCTTTGACCAATCTGACGGTCGGTTTGGAAGATGGCAAAGGCTATACGGGCATTCAGGTAAACTGGGGCCAGGCCGTTAAGACCATGACCGATGGAAGTGCGGATGGGTTCATTCTGCCCACCAATTTTCCCGATGGTCGCCTCGCGCAGGCCTCGGCTTCGGGCAAGATGATCGCTTTTTCGATGCCGAAAGCGGCCTACGAAAGTGAGGCGACGCAAAAGTATCTGAACGCCCCCGGTACTGCTGGCGTTGAGCTGCCAATCGAAGAGGGAATGTTCGGCGCGAACGTTACGGTTCAGTCCGAAGATGGAAACTTTCGCGGCATTGCTGAAGTTGGCGGTGAGATTGTCAGCGCCTCTATGGACGAAGAATTGGCCTATCAACTGACGAAAGTCTTTGTCGATGAGTTGGAAAGTGTGAAGGCCAAAGCACCGTTGATGGAGGCAAGCTGGGTCGGTGAAACGGATCAAGGCATCACTGGCCTTTGTGGTCCGATGCCGATCAAGTACCACCCTGGTGCTGTACGTGCTTGGGAAGAAGCCGGATATACGCTGCCTGATTGCGCCAAGTAAGTTTGACGTAATCACAACAACAAAGGAGACCGGCGTGATCGGTCTCCTACTTTGGGTTGGGGGCGATGATGGCCGAGACGGCGGATACCGACAACGCGGCGGCTGGCAAGCCGACTTGGCTATTGTATCTACTGTCGGTTGTTATTGTTCTGGCCGGGTTGATGAACGCGACGCCCGGTATTCCGGGTTTGGACGCAGGCGTGCAGAACGTAACTGGATTTGACTGGTTCGCCATCCGCAAATACCCGACCGAATGGTTCTATCCGATTGCGTTTAGCGCGATGATGCTTTGCGTGGCCTTGAAGCATTCCATGTGGAAGGCTTGGGCGGGCCGTTCAACCTTGCGTCGGCGGTTCGGGCTTTTCATGGACGTTGCCCTGGTCGTTGCCGCCTTTGGGGTTGGTTTGACTTACCTTATTGAAATTGAAAGTATTTGTCTGATTGATCAAATCACAGGTGATCGCGCGCGGCTGCTGGCAGACTCGCTTGGGCGCGAAAAAGAGATCGCCGATTTGATGGGGTTGCCGGAACCGACAACAGTTGAAGATCCGCAATGCGTCAGCACCACAGGTGGGTTTTTGGTGACGATTGTCGGCGTGACGATCCTGATTTTTTTGGCCTACAACATCAAGGTGTGGGGGCTGCCGTTGGTGTTGGTGGCTTTGGGAATTGCGATTTACACAATCGCGACCGTCTTGGTTTGGTATGTTCACGGCCCAGACGACATCAACAAATACCTGATGACGAAATTAGCCGGTGAGCCGCGTTTGCTGTCGGACGGGCGACCGAAAGTACACGACATTTTGGTCAACAATTCCTCCGGCCTGTTGGGCCGATTTCTGGACATCATGTTGAACACCATCTTTCCTTACCTCGTGCTGGGCTCACTATTCGGAACGTCAGCTGGCGGGCAATCCCTGATCAAACTTGCGTTTCGTTGGACGCGGAGATTGCGTGGTGGGCCCGCTCACGCGGCGATTGTCTCATCTGCGATGTTCGGAACGATTTCGGGCGGGCCGATTGTGAATGTCTTATCAACCGGCGTGTTGACCATTCCGATGATGCTCAAACGCGGTTTCAATGCGGTATTTGCAGGTGGCGTCGAAGCAGCAGCGTCTTCTGGCGGGTCGATCATGCCACCGGTGATGGGCGTTGCGGCCTTCGTTCTGGCAGCTTTAACTGTGGTGCCTTACTCCGAAGTGATCGTCGCGGCGATCATTCCGGCGGTTGCCTATTTCTTCTGTCTTTTCTTGTCGGTCGTTTTCCAGTCACGCAAACAGGGTATCATGGCAATTGGAGAATTGACCGAAGACATGCGTCTTCGCGGACAGGACATTTTGAACCTGTTGATGATTTTTGGCCCGATCGTATTGATCCTGTTGTTGCTGATTTCAACGAAAGAAAGTGTTGGCTGCGGAATATTCGGCGGAGTGCTTGGTGCCGAACGGGTCTTTTCCGAAACCGGGTGTCAGGTCACATCACTATCGTGGCTGCAACAAGTTTGGCAAAATGCATCGGGCGACGCCGGTAGTGCAGGTTGGTGGGCCGTTATGCTGTTGATCGCCCTGTTGTTTCTTGACCCCGAAGTGCGTGCCAAGCCGCGCAAAGTCGTCGATGGATTGTCGGATGCCGGCATATTGGTGTCGACACTATACCTAATGTTTCTTGCTGTTTCGGTCATCGACTTTTGTCTATCGTTTACTGGATTGCCGACGTTCATATCGCTGGACGTTCTCGGCTGGCTGCAAACGCTGAACCTAGGTCAAGGGGGATCGGTGGGTATCCAACTGGTCGCGCTGATGGTGACCATGTTGATCGCGATCATTCTGGGAATGGGGATGCCCGCGGTTCCGGCCTATGTGAATGTTGCACTTTTGATGGGCCCGGTATTGGCGGGTCTTGGGGTATCGCTTTTCACCGCACATATGTTCATCTTCTATTTCGCGGTTGCCAGTGCGATCACGCCGCCGGTCGCAGTTGCGGCCTTCGCAGCAGCTTCGATCACAAAAGCCGAAGCGATGTCGACTGGTGTTTCGGCGGTCAAGTCGGGTTTTGTGATTTTCCTTATTCCGTTCGTTTTCGCATTATACCCCGAGATTCTGTTGATTGAAGACGCAGTCATCGATCCAGTCGCTTCTGCCGGCGGCGGCACGACCTATCTTCCGGGGTATGACGGTTCCGTGGATTGGGCCGCGCTCGGTGCATTGCTGGCGCGTCTCGTCCTGGCACTTTATTTGGTGTCCAGTGCTTTGAACGGATACGACGCGCGACGTTTGGCTGTATGGGAAATTATTATTCGCCTCTGTATTGCAATACTTATCCTATTTAAATCGGCATTCTTTTTTGGACCTGCTGTGATTGCGGGGATCGCCTTGATCGCGTTCCATCGCTACGGTTTCGGAAAAAAGCAACCAACAACATCTTAGGAGCAAGCGTCATGGCTGAGATCACAACCGATGTCTTGGTTATTGGTACCGGCCCTGCCGGGTCAGCATCGGCGGCCTTGCTGGCAAGCTATGGGATCAATGTGATGGTCGTGAACCAGTACCGTTGGTTGGCCAACACGCCGCGCGCCCATATCACCAATCAACGCACAATGGAGGTTCTGCGCGATCTTGGCTCCGAAGTCGAAGCTGAAGCCTATATGCATGCGACCGAACAGGACATGATGGGAGAGAACGTGTTCTGTGAAAGTCTGGCGGGTGAAGAAATCGGGCGGATGAAAAGCTGGGGAAAACATCCGTTAAGCCGGGCGGCCCACCAGATGGCGTCGCCCTGCTACATGAATGACCTGCCACAAACCTTTATGGAACCCATCCTGTTTTCGACGGCATGTCAGCGCGGCGCACAAGCGCGAATGTCAACTGAGTACCTTAGTCATGTGCAAGACAAGGATGGCGTAACAACAACGCTGGTGGATCGTTTGTCGGGGCGTGAGTTTGACGTGCACTCGAAATATCTGATCGGTGCGGATGGTGGAAATTCGGCGGTGGCCGAACATATCGGCACGCCAATTGAAGGCAGCATGGGTGTCGGTGGATCGATGAACATTCTGTTCCGCGCGGATCTTTCTAAGTACGTCGCACACCGACCCTCGGTTTTGTACTGGATCATGCAACCCGGTGCGGACGTCGGCGGGATCGGCATGGGATTGGTCCGTATGATCCGGCCTTGGAATGAATGGCTGATTGTTTGGGGGTATGACATCAACGAACCGGCGCCGGTCGTTGACGCAGAGATGGCTACAAACGTCGCGCGTCAACTGGTCGGTGATCCCGAACTTGAGATAGAGCTGATCTCAGCCAACACTTGGACGGTCAACGATGCCTATGCGACCCACATGCAGAAGGATCGCGTGTTCATCATGGGCGATGCCGCGCATCGGCACCCACCGTCAAACGGGCTTGGATCGAACACGTCAATTCAGGATGCATTTAATCTGTGTTGGAAGTTGGCGGCTGTCCTGAAGGGCCATGCGGGTGCGTCGTTGCTGGACAGTTATAGCGAAGAACGTGCGCCGATTGCCAAGCAGATTGTAACACGAGCGAACCAGTCAATTGGCGAATTTGGCCCCATTTTTGAAGCACTTGGCATGACCGGTGGATCGGATATCGCACAGATCAAAGCCAGCATGGATGCCCGATGTGACCCCGGTGCAGCGGGTGAAGCCCAACGTGAGGCATTGCGGCAAGCGATCGCATTCAAGAAATACGAATTTGATGCCCATGGTGTCGAAATGAACCAACGGTATGTGTCCTCCGCGGTTGTTGACGCAGAGCAAGAGGCACCCGGTTTCAAAGATGATCCCGAATTGTATTATCAGCCAACGACGTTCCCCGGCGCGCGTCTGCCGCATGTTTGGGTGTTCAATGGCGACAGCGGCGAACAGGTGTCGACGCTTGATCTTTGCGGTGGCGGTCAGTTCACACTATTCACAGGCATCGGTGGCGAGGCTTGGGGGACAGCAGCCGAGGCTGTGGCGCGCAACTTGGGTATGTCGATCCGAACTCACATAATCGGACCACGCCAAATTTATGCAGATCACTCTGGTGATTGGGCGCGGGCACGCGAGATTGCAGATACAGGATGTCTTCTGGTCAGACCTGATCATCACGTCGCGTGGCGCACGTCGGAAATGTTGGCTGACCCGACGAGCGAGTTGGTTCGGGTTTTTGACCAGTTGCTTGCGCGAGCCTAGGCAGGCATACTTGGCATCTCCAGCCAATCGAAGGATCTCAGCTCATGAAAGTTACCGATGTCGTTCCCTTGAACGAGCGTACAAATCGTCGGGTTCCCCTAACGCGAATGGGGTTTGGGGGCGCGCCTTTGGGCAATCTTTACAAGAAGATTTCGGAGCAAGATGCACAGGCCGCTTTGCAAGCTGCCTATGACGCGGGTATCCGATATTTCGACACGGCGCCGCAATATGGCTTGGGCATATCCGAGGGGCGCTTCGGCGTTGCGTTCAATCGGTTCGGACGCGAGAACGTGCAACTGTCGACCAAGATCGGGCGGCTATTACTGGATTGTGAACCAGACGAAGTAACGCCTGAGCATTTCATCGATGTCCCGCAAAAGCGTATTGTGTTCGACTATACCTATGACGGTGTCATGCGATCTTATGAGGCCAGCCGCGAACGGATTGGCGTCGCAAATGCCGACATTCTTTTGATCCACGATGTCGATGTATTCAGTCAGGGCAGTCAGGAATTAAGTGATGCCAAGGTGCGCGAGCTGTTCGACGACGGCGGTTATCGGGCATTGACCGAATTGCGAAGTGCGGGCGAGATTGCGGCCATCGGGGCAGGCGTGAATGAGTGGCAAGTCTGTGAGCGTTTGATGGGGCTTGGCGATTTTGACGGGTTCCTGTTGGCCGGCCGCTATACGCTTTTGGAGCAGGAAGCTTTGGATTCATTCCTGCCACTTTGCGTTGAAAAGGACGTGGGCGTGATTTTGGGCGGGCCATATAACTCGGGCATTTTGGCAACGGGTGCGGTGAAGGGCGCGAAGTATAACTATTCGGATGCGCCGCCGGAAATTCTGGAGCGGGTGCGTCGGATTGAGGCTGTGTGTGCGGCTCACAATACTCCGTTGATCGCAGCAGCCCTGCAATTTGTGTTCGGGCATCCGGCGGTGAAAACCGTTATTCCGGGTGCGGTAAACCCAGCACAAGTAACTGCGAACGTTGAAGTTTTGGAAACGCAAGTGCCAGACGAGTTGTGGAGCGATCTGAAAGGCGAAGGCCTTATTCGAAGCGACGCACCAGTGCCGGTGTCTGCCTAAACGTTGCGAATGCGCGCGCCCGTGTCTTTGTCAAAAAGATAGATTTTTTCTGAATCAAACGCGATCCCGATAGGTTGATCGAAGCTTGCCTCAAAGTCTTTGTGTGCTTTGATTGATAGCATGTCTTCGCCAACTTTGGCGGTGACCAAGGTGTGATCGCCGATCAATTCGTTGGCAAAAAGGCGTGCTTTGATGTCACCATCTTCGGGTGCGACCACGCGGCAATCCTCTGCACGTAAACCGATAACCGCATTTTTGACCGTGTCATTGCCACCCGTTGCTACGCGGTTTTCGCCTGAGATAAAAGTACCGGCATCCAAAGTTCCATGCGCCACGTTCATGGGCGGTGAGCCGATAAACTGAGCGACAAAGAGGTTTGCGGGGTCTTCGTAGATCGTGCGTGGCGTTGCCAATTGCTGAAGCTTGCCGCCTTCCAGCAAGGCGACGCGGTGAGCCAACGTCATGGCTTCGACTTGGTCGTGGGTGACATAGATTGTCGTGATGCCAAGTTCGTGCTGCATGTGTTTCAGTTCGGCGCGCATATGGCCGCGAAGTTTGGCATCAAGGTTGGAGAGCGGTTCGTCCATTAGGAACACGGCAGGCCGACGAACCATCGCACGCGCCAAAGCAACACGTTGACGCTGGCCACCCGATAATTCACGGGGGTATCGTTCAAGCAGTTCGTCCAGTTGCACTTGGGATGCGACGTCGCGAACTTGAGCCTCCATATCGATGCGATTTAGGCGGCGGATTTTAAGTGGGTACCCGATGTTTTCGGCCACGGTTTTATGGGGATAAAGCGCGTAGCTTTGGAACACCATGGCGACATCACGGTTCTTGGGAAGCTCTTCGGTGACATCGCGGCCCGAGATTGAAATCTGACCCTGAGACACGGTTTCCAGTCCGGCGATCATCCGAAGGGCTGTCGATTTACCCGAACCAGATGCGCCTAGAAGAACAAGGAACTCACCGTCTTGCACCTCAAGTGAAAGATCGTGCAGCACCTTTACGGCACCAAATGATTTTGAAACGGCATCAAGAACGACAGTCATGGATTACCCTTTAACGGCCCCAAGAAGGAGCCCCTTCGAGATGTAGCGTTGCAGAACGATCGCAAGAACGATCACCGGGATAATCATCACGATAATCACGACAGACATCGACCACCACAAAATGCCTCGCTCGCCGGCATTCATGGCAGCGACGAGGATCGGCATGGTTTGAGCTTTGGATGTCGATAGGAACAGGGCCAAAAGATATTCGTTCCACGCAAGGATCATCACCAACAGAGTGGTCGCGGCGAGCCCTGTGCGTGACAGCGGTAAAACGATGTCCCAAAAGACGCCAAGACGGGTCGCGCCGTCGAGTTGCGCGCTTTCTTCCAGATCGTATGGGATCGAGCGGAAGAAATCGTACATTAGCCAGATGACAATCGGCAGGTTTACGACCGTGTACGTCAAGATGATGGCAAGGTGCGTGTCCAAAAGGCGCACCTGTTGGAACATAAGATAGATTGGAACAACGACGACGATCGGTGCCAGGATACGTTGCGAAATCATCCAGAACAGAATGTCACCATTGCTGAGGTGCTTGGTGAAATGGTGACCAAGAGCGCGCGCAAGAAAGACGAAGATCGCGACGCCGACGGCACACGAAAGCCGCCAATCAACGCCATACCGCCCAACGGCGAAAAAGACGATGATCATCATTATGACGAACATCAAGATCACGCCGAATTTGGGTTTGTATTCGAAACGCGCCAACGCATAGGCGGCCATCGATCCGATCAAGACGCTTGCGATGGTTGATGACAAAGCAATGATCAGGGAATTGGAATAGGCTTTCAGCGTGTCCTTATAGTCAAACACGAAAAGCTCTTTCCACGCATGAAGGCTGGGTTGGAAATCAATAAAGGGCAAAAAGACGGGCCCCGCGTTTACGTCCACGGCGGTTTTGAAGCTGGTGATAAACACCCAATAGATTGGGAACAAAACAAAAAGCGTCCAAAGCAACAGGATCGAATAGACGATAATCTTGGTTCCGGGGGCCATCTGTCGGATCGATGGTGGTTCGAAAAGTTTTTGTTTCAAAGTGCGGCTCATGCGCGGATCCTTTTCAACACAACAAGGTTGAAGAACGACACGCAGGTGACAACGGTGATGAATAACAACAGATAAGCCACGGCGGCGGATTGGCCAAGATCAAGCGAACGCCACGCAAACAACGAATGAAGCGTCATAGATTCTGTCGCAATTCCAGGGCCGCCTGCCGTCATGATGTTGGGTAGATCGACAATCTTGAAACCTTCGATCACCCGGATCAACAAAACGGTGGCCGCTACCGGAACGACTTGTGACCAGGTGATATCTTTGAAGATTTCCCAGCTGGAAGCGCCATCGACTTGCGCGGCTTCCACATAGTCGCGCGGCACGCTTTCAAGGGCGGCCAGCATCACAACGAAGATAAAGGGGATCCACTGCCAGCTGTCGCCGATCATAATGAATGACCGTGCGGTCCAGGCGCTGGACGCCCAAGAAAAGTCGCCCAATCCCGCCCATTGCCACGCCGGCGAAAAGGGCCCTTTGGTCGTATCCGCCATCATGCGAAACGCGTATCCAACCCCGATAGGCGTTATCATTAAGGGGATGAAAAAGACGACGCGAAAAAAGGTCCGCCCTCGGATTGGCATTGAGCAGAGGAACGCGAGGCCGAGGCCAATGAGGAACTGGATGCTGCAGCCAATGATCACATAGAACAGCGTTGTCCCCAAGGTGCCGAAGTGGTGGCCCGAAAAAAATGTGGCCGCGGCAAGCCAGCCGATGCCAAGGACCAAACTCCAAGTGAATAGTCGCCCGGTAAAGCCGAGAACGGTGAAACTTGTGCGCACATAGCGCTGAATCCACCAGACAATCAACGCAGTGACAACAATTGCGACGACCCAGCCCAATGCAGACATTCCGGCGAATGTTCCAAGGAAATGGAATTGTTCTGAACCGAACATTTGCTTTTCAAAGTTCTGAAACCAGACGAAGCGAACTTGGTATGACCCCGCGCGAAGCCGTATGCGGCTCATTGCCATAATGGCGGACGCGACCAGTGGGAAAATGGAAAAGACCAAGATCATAATGACCGCAGGCCAAATGAAAACATGTGCAGCGTGAAGGTCAAGCCAATCGGCAAACCGTTCGCGTGCCCCTTTGGAGGGAACGGCCCGAGGTGACCCGGGCCGTTCGGTGTTGTCAGTCACAGTCACGACTTAGTTGGTGATGCCAAGCGACAGGTTGTACATCGTCTTTTGGCTGTCACGTCCGAAGTCTTCGGTGATCTCTTCCCAGGCTTCTTCAATGTTTGCCGTGGCCTGTTCTTCGGTGATTTCGCCAGCAAGGAAGCGGGCCAATTCGCGGTCAAGAACAACGCCCGTGTACTGTTGTGCGCCGGGGATCTTGATGTCGGACGCCATGTTCGGATGATTCAGACTGTCTTTGATCGCACCTAGGTAATTGGCGGCGAACTCCGGGCTAAAGCCCGCTTCGATCCACTTCTCGGTGTTTTCAAGCTGTGAGTTCCGGTAAGGGTTATAGCCCGTCCAGCCCATGGTCACGTCAACATTCGATTGCTCAGCTTGGTTGACGTATGACAGGAAATCATAAGCCGCCTGCTTTTTCTTGTCGTCCGCATTCTTGTTGATCGCACCGGCCCAGCCACCGAAGGCCGCGAAAGGGGCATAGTTGATGCCGTCAATCGCATGTGGGCAGTTGTCGGCGTTACAGGCTTCCAGTTTCCCGGTTGCCGTGTTCAACACCTTGGTCGAACCCGGCATAATAACAGCGCCCATTTTGTCTTTGATGGCTGCACCGCTTTCGTCGATTGAAAGTGGACCAATGTCACCCCAATCAATGACCATGCCGCAACGTCCTGCTTGAACCAGACCACGGGTGTCGCCGATGTCGTGGTTCAATTCGTCAGGTGGGCCAAACTCGCCAGTCGCTTTGTAAATGCGGAAGGCTTCTTGCCAAGCTTCGTTGTTGACCTTTGGCTTCATTGTGTCGTTGTCAAAGAAAATACCTTCGCCGGTGCCCTTCGACTGAACAAAACCAGCAGCAATTGACCCCATTGCGAAATAGGATTGCGCGTTTCGCTTTTTAAAGATGCAGGAGCCAAAGTCGCCTTCGCCATCGCCGTTCAGGTCTTTGCCATGCATGGCGCCCGCTACGGTCATATACTCGGCCCAGGTGCGCGGCGGCTCTAGCCCCAATTCCTCCAAGATGTCGCGACGGTAGTACAGCATCTGAAAATCGCCATCGACGGTGATCAGATACGTTTGACCGCCAATCTTTTGGTTGAATTCGCGGAAATAGGGCGCGATGTCGTCGATGTCGATCTTGCTGTCGGCTGCGATGTAATCATCAAGCGGCTCGACAAGATCGCCGTCCACCAATTCCGTTGCCCAACCTGATGCGAATACCCCGACGTCGATCGAGTTAGTTCCGGTCGCCCAATCGGTCAGAATTTTTTGGAATAACTCGGCGAAAGGCACTTCGTTGACCCGGATTTCAGCTCCGGTTGCGGCGGTAAATTCTTCGCCACGTTCAACAAGACGTTGCGCAATAACCGGTCCGGGGCGTGTTAGAATTTCGATGGTCACGCCGTTATAGTCTTGGGCAGTCGCGGGCAATGCGGTGGCCATGGCCACACCAAGACCCAGCCCTAAAGCTGTGTATTTCATGATATTCCTCCCAGTTTTATTCGCACGATCAAAGTCCGCAGGTGCCCCAAGGTCAAGAGCTCATTTCGAATTTTGCGATGATCTGGTTAACTTTGCGAACCAGTTGATCAGCATCCTTGGCGTCCAGTCGGCCCATTTGCATATTGATCGACCATGTGTCGCGCGCCGCAATGTGAACGATCCGGTTTTTCCTTTTTTCTGCCGTGTAACCTTCGACGCCCGCAGTCGAAGGGAAGGCAATTCCAAGCCCCTGCTGATCAGGCGTGCGACAGATCCATCGCGTTGCGCAAGGACCTTGGGCTTGCACATAGGATATAAAGTCGGCCGTTCCATTTGGGTGGCGTTGCATCGCGTGTGTCCAGCCATCAGTTCCGGGCAACATATCGAGTTCAAAAACAACTTCCGGATCAAATGCGAGATCGGGAGATAGGACATGATGGCGATCAGGGTGTTCTGCCAATTCGGCAATGAAGTCCGTATATCCTGGCGGCGGCGAAATATGCGCAGGGATTGATTGACGAACTCGCACGTTTTCGGACGTGGGTTTGGCAGCATAGATCAATTCACCCATGTCGACGGGTCGGAAATTTGCATGGGCCAAATACATGAGTTCCATTGGCGCGTGTCGCAAATTTTCCACGTTAACTGTGACGCAGATCGCGGTTGTTTCTGGCGCAATTGATATTTCGGTTGTTGCGCAATAATTTACGGTAAAGGCAACGGTGAATTGATAAGTGCCGCCAATAACGATTTGCCCGTCGCGCAGTTCGACATACGCGGTCTGGAATGGCGCGTTCGGTAATTCACCGTGGAGCGGATGAGTATCACTTGGCCCCGGGCCACCCATTGCAGTGAGCCCGCAATGGATCAAAAACGCGCCATAAGTTTCCAGATAATTTTGCGTATCAACAGGTTCGGGAAACATTGAACCCATTGTAACATCAACGTTGTCAAAACGGGCACGCCAAATCTGTTGACCTTTAAACGGCAAAATAATCAATTCGGCACGCGGCGTCTGGATGCGGAGTGCGGCAGTGCCGGATGCATACTTGAAGGTGCTCACCGTCACGTTGCCGCTTGTAATGAGAGGCACTTCATTGCGTTTGAACATTGCCTTGGTTAAATGAAGTCTCATAATATTTTGGCTTTCAGGATTGCGTTGACGTCCTTCATGGCTTCGACGTGAGGGATATGTCCGATGTTCGGAATTCGCACGAGCTTGCCCAGTGTTTCGATGCGGCTGGCGTCGGGCTGCATGACGGTATCTTCGATGCCCCAAATCACAGTTATGTCTAGCCGATGACGCGCGACATTTGGCAAAATCGTTTGGATGTGATCCTCAGACTTCGGCAGGCGCCTGACGATTTTTTCCATTGAGGCGCGTCCACCCGGCACATCAAGTTGCAAAAGCGCATATTGAGAAAAAGCTTTCTTTATCAAATTCGTATCAGTAACGAGACTTTCAAGGAAACTTCGCATTTGCTCTTCAGTCCGGATGGATGGGTAATCCAGAAGTCGGGTTTGGTCGACGTTTTTTCCCAATCCAAGTGGGGCCAGCAAAATCAGCCCTTTCCAGAGTTCGGGGGCTTGATTTGCCAGCCAAAGCGCGATGCCACCCCCGAGCGAATGACCGACAAGCCAAGCTGGTGGACCGCTGTCCAGATTGGTCAGCACCCGTGTTCCCAAGTCATCAATCGATCCATCGCCAAGATCGCCCACAGCTGAACTGTGTCCGGGCAGATCCGGCGAAACGATGTCAACATTCTCCAAAACAGGTCGTACACCTGCCCATGTAAGTTTATCAGCGCCGTAGCCGTGAAGAAAGACTGCGCGGGTCAACGGTCTATGATGGCAAGGACGGCACCGATAGCTGCGATGTCGTCTTCTTCAACTAATATCTTGGTTAAGGTGCCAGTCGCCGGAGCTTCTAAATCCATCGTCACTTTGGGCGTTGTTATCGTCAGAATTTCTTCGCCTTCGGCCACGGAATCGCCAACGCTCTTATGCCAAAGATCCACTTGCGCTTCGGTTATTTCGTTTCCAAGTTCGGGCATTATTAGTTCAACCTGCGACATGCAAGATTTCCTTTTTATAGGCCTTCCTTGGCAAGGGATATATCGTTCCACTTGCGTACGCCAATTTGGGTGTGTTTCTGATCATTTATTAGATCAATCATAACCGTATCGACAATATCTGCGGGCTGGGGGAAATATGTATCTTCCATGTCGGCTCCGGGAACGATCCAGTTCGGACTGCCCAAAACATGCGGTGCTGCATTAAGAACGCTGAAGGCAAAGCGCGTAAGGTTGCTCGCCAACGTCATTGCAAAACTTCCTCGTTCACAGGCTTCGCTCACAATCAATAGGAGACCAGTTTTCTCTAGCGATTTTATAATCTTATCGTAGTCAAATGGCACCAGAGTGCGGGCGTCAATCACTTCGGCTTCGATTCTTTTGGCTGCCAAAAGTTCGGCTGCCTCAAGTGCTGGGTACAGAGATGGCCCAATTGTCAGGATCGTCACATCCGAGCCGATGCGCTTGATGTCAGGAATGCCAATATCAATGTGGTAATCCTCAGGCGGAACCGCACTCTGGAATTGTTCCACGCGGTCGTATAGCCGCTGGCTTTCGAAAAATACCACTGGGTCATCGCACGCAATGGATGCAGATAACAATCCTTTCGCATCAAAAGGGGTCGCCGGATAAACGACCTTTAATCCGGGAATATGCGCGGCAAGCCCCGACCAATCCTGACTATGTTGCGCGCCGTATTTCGATCCGACCGAGCATCTAAGAACAACTGGAATACTCAAACTTTGATCCGACATTGCCTGCCATTTCGCAAGTTGGTTGAAGATTTCGTCACCCGCACGTCCAATAAAATCGGCATACATCAATTCGATCACGGGGCGCGCGCCCTCCATGGCCGCACCGATGGCGGTGGCGACAATAGCCGCCTCTGAGATTGGTGAATTGAACACACGGTCGTTGGGGAAAAGCTCCGACAACCCACGGTAGACGCCGAACGCCCCGCCCCATTCCCGGCATTCCTCGCCATAGATGAGGATCCGCGGATCGGTAAGCATGTGGTGCAATGTGGCTTCGAACAATCCATCACGAAGTGTGATCGCCTTTAGCGGCGACAAAAGCGCGCCGTCGTTGTCAAATCCACTTCGTGACTTTTTGGCGTTCTGTCGAATGCGCACGACTTTCGCGGGTTCGATAAGCGGCGAAGAAGGCGCGTGTGCGGGCGGTGTAGAGCCATGGGTGAACATTTTGCGTCCGATCAGCGTCGGATCCTGGGCGATATTAACGATTGGCGAGACATCTGGGTCGGCTGCGGCTCGGAAAACGGCCTGGATCAGCGCGTCTGTCTGCCGTTCCATTTCAACCGCCGCAGCGTCCTCGATAAGTCCAGCGTCGATCAATGACGTGCGGTAGCTTTGTATCGGGTCAACCGCTTGCCAAGCGGCGATTTCGTCCTTCGTGCGATAGGCGTTCACATCGGTCGTTGAATGGCCAGAAAATCGGTAGCATTCGATGTCCAGAATGGCGGGGCCACGTCCTTCTAGCAGGTGCGCGCGTTGGCGCGACACGGCGTCCGCGACGGCCAAAGGGTTGGTTCCGTCGACCGTTTCGGCATGGAATGCATCGGCACGAAAGCCCGATCCGATCCGCGCCAATCGATCCCAAGCCATTGTTTCGCCATTGGTTTGTCCGCCCATGGCATAAAAATTGTTGGTGAAAAAGAACAAGACCGGCAAACCACCTTTGGTGTCCCAAAGGTGATCAAACTGGGCCATGCCGGCAAAATTCATCGCTTCCCAAACAGGGCCACAGCCGGTTGATCCGTCGCCCAACATTGAAACCGCGATGCTGTCGCGTTTCTCCGATTTCATCCAAAGGGCAGCACCCGTTGCGATGCCGGCAGAAGCACCAACGATTGCGTTGTTCGGGTAAGCTCCAAAAGGCGGGAAGAAGGCGTGCATGCTGCCCCCCATGCCGCCGTTAAAGCCGTTTGCTCGCATAAAGATTTCTGCCAAGAATCCAAGCAGGAGAAAGTTTTCAGCCATCTCAGTCGGGGTTGCACCTGATAGATGTGTTTCGACACTGCGCAGCAATTGGCCGCTCGCGTGGCCCTCCATGATCGAGGTCAGTTCATTGTCACCCAAACGGCGGATCGCCGAAAAACCCTTGGCCAGAAATTCACTGTGAGATCGATGCGACCCATAAATGTGATCGCCCGGTGCCAATGCCATGGCAGCACCGACGGCGGCGGCTTCTTGGCCAATGGATAGATGCGCCGGACCTTTATAAGCGTAAGTCAGATCACCAAAACTGCCCGTGGCCTTTAGAGAGGCGATCCCGCTTTCAAAGGCGCGCAAAAGTAGCATGTGTCGATAGGCTTCGATCAATTCGGCATCGCCTCGGACGCTCTGTTCATCCGAGATCGAACGATCATAGGCGTGGATTTGAATGCTGGCCGCATCAAGCACACCACGCGTTCGGGTTTCGCTTGGATCAATATGGATCGACTTCGGCATGAAACGCGGACTCCGTGGTAGGTGTTGGCGACTAAATATCCCAGTGTCCCGACAGGCAAGAGGTAGATTGACCTTTGGGCAAAGTGCTTACCTTATAGTGCAAAGATTTCGGGAGGGACGGACATGATCCTTTGCGGTGGCGATGCGTTGATCGATTTTGTACCCGTAGTTGGTTCAGACGGTGCCACGGGGTTTGTTCCGCGCATTGGCGGAGCGGTCTTGAATGCTGCAACCGCCCTGCGCCGATTGGGTGAAGAAGTTTCATTCGTCGGCGCGTTGTCGTCGGATATGTTTGGCGATTTGCTGCATCAACATATGGAACGTGAAGGCATTGAAACGGACCACGTCGATCGAACAGACGACGATAGCACCTTGGCATTCGTCACTCTGGAAAGCGGCGAAGCGAAGTATGCGTTTTATGATCGGACTTCGGCGGGCAGGCTTTGGCGCGGACCGGGGCCATTGCCATTTGCCGATGCGCTTCACATCGGATCGGTGACCTTGATCGCCGACCCAGCCGCCAGCGCTTACACAACGATGGCCGAACGATTGGCGGATGAAACGGTGATTTCTTTAGATCCGAATTGCCGCCCCGGATTAATTGCCGACGTCGCAATATACCGTGCCCGAATTCGTAGAATTGCCACCGTCAGCCATATCGTCCGCATGTCCGAGGAAGACTTGCATTACATTTTTTCAGACACGGAAGAAGTAGATGTGATCGCCAATCTTTTGAAAGGAAAGACGAAACTCGTAATCGTATCCCGCGGTTCAAAAGGTGCGACCGCCTATTGGAGCGATGGTCGATTGGATGTGTCAGCCCGAAATGTGGTGGTTTGCGATAGCATCGGCGCAGGCGACACATTCCATGCAGGTGTCTTGACCGGTCTCTCTCGGGAAAGACGTTTGTCATTCGATGGACTAAACCACCTCGACGAAAATATTCTGCGTCGAAGTCTAGAACTGGCTTCCGCTGCCGCCGCTCTGAATTGTCTGGAAAATGGATGCAACCCGCCACGTCTAGATGCCGTGTTGGCGACCTTGTAAGGAAAAGAAATGCTTCGGATCGACGCGCATCAACATTTTTGGACACTGGCGCGTGGGGACTATGGCTGGCTGACGCCGGAACTGGTACCCATCTATCGCGACTTTGGACCGAACGACATAAGTCCACTGCTGGACGACGCCAACGTCGACGGCACCATTCTTGTGCAGGCTGCTCCGACGGTGGCAGAAACCGAATTCCTGCTGGACATCGCCGCTGCACAAGACATCGTCTTAGGTGTCGTCGGTTGGGTGGATTTCGAAGCCGCCAATACCGCAGATGACATTGCGCGTCTTTCCAGCCGGTCTGGCTTGGTTGGACTAAGGCCGATGATCCAGGATATCGCTGATGACGCTTGGATGTTGGGTGAGAATCTGACGCCGGCGTTTGAGGCGCTTCAAGCAGCCAATCTGACGTTCGATGCACTGACCTTACCACAGCATCTGCCGTACCTACGCCGCTTGTTGGAGCGGCACCCAGAAATGCGTGTTGTCATCGATCATGGGTCAAAGCCGCTGATAGGTGAAGGCGTAATAACGGGCTGGAAGGAAGACATGGCAGCTTTGGCGCGCGACACCTGTGCGTTTTGCAAGCTGTCCGGACTTGTAACCGAGGCAGCCGCGGATTGGTCTATCGACGATCTGCGTCCCTATGTGGATCACTTACTAAAAACCTTTGGCCCGGATCGGTTGATTTGGGGCAGCGATTGGCCGGTGGCGACCTTGGCAAGCACATATGGTCGCTGGGTTGAAACGACCGATACACTTTTGTCAGAACTTAGCGGGGCGGAACAGGATGCGATCTGGGGCGGAACCGCATTGCGGGCCTATCCCGGCGTGGCGGCTTGAGAGGGTGACAGATGGATGATTTCTCGGGGAAGGTGGCCGTTGTCACGGGGTCTAGTGGCATCGGGTTTGGCGCGGCACTGTACTTTGCAAAGGCAGGTGCCACCGTGCATCTTTGCGGGAACGACACTGCGCACAACACGAAAGCCGAAGCCGCCGCCAAAGATTTAAACCTGAGTGTTTCGTTGGTTGACGTGTCAGACGCAGAAGATGTCGAGCGTTGGATCAATTCGATTGGTGACCAAAACGGCATTGATATCCTTGTGAATGCCGCCGCTGTTCAAACCTATGGCACAACGGAGACCACTGACATCGCCCATTGGACGCGGGTGATCGGTATCAACTTAACGTCCTGTTTCCTGACATCGCATTTCGCCTATCCTTATATGAAAGCGAAAGGCGGCGGTGCCATCTTACATGTTTCGTCGGTGCAAGGGCATGCGAACCAAAACGGCGTGCTGGCATATGCCACCAGCAAGGGCGGTATTCACGCGATGGTTCGCGCGCAAGCCGTCGATGCTGCCAAAGACGGGATACGGGTGAACTCGATTTCGCCCGGGTCTGTACGCACACCTTTGCTTGAGTTTGCCGCTCAGACCGTGGTGGGTGAAGGGAACCCAATCGAAGATGTGATCGCAGAATTTGGTGCTGCCCATCCTATAGGGCGCGTTGGAACCGTTGCGGAAACAAGCGCGATCATCGCGTTTCTGTGCGGAGACCGTGCCGGGTTCTGTACGGGCGGTGACTATCTGATTGATGGTGGCCTGACGGCAGGGCTTGGTGTTTAAGTGTCGTTGGGCTTAAGATCACCAAATCTTATCGCCCGAGCACAAAATGATAAAAAGTCGCGTTACCCTAAAACAGCTGGAAGCCTTCGTCTTTGTCGTAGATCGCGGCACGTTCCGGCAGGCAGCTGACGCGCTTGGAACAACACAGCCAAACATCTCCGCCCGCATGTCCGCATTGGAACGAACGCTGGATGTTGTCCTGCTGTACCGCGATGCAGGCTCTGTCCGCCTGACTGAAACTGGAACGAAACTGTTACCCGCAGCCCGCAATGCGCTTTTGTCTGCTGAACGGTTTCTTGAAACCGCTGATCGCAAAGACCTTATCGAAGAACGCTTGCGGTTGGGTGTCACCGAGTTGGTCGCCTGCACCTGGCTTCATAAATTTCTGCGCGCCTTCAATGCGGAATACTCATCAGTCAGTGTCGAGTTGGATGTGAACCTGTCACGCGAAATCGAGCGCCAACTGATCGCGCATCAACTCGATCTGGCGCTTCAAACCGGGCCGTTCACACAAGCGATGTCAGGAACTTTGCCATTGGGGCAATCTAAATACGCTTGGGTGGCAACGCCCGAGATGGCGAAAATGCTTGGACCAAAGCCAAACCTTCGCACGTTGTTCGATCACTCAATCCTGACCCATGCACGCCATGCCGGTGCATCGTCCGAATTGTTGAAGGCCGCTAAAGCTGAAGGCTTGCCGACGGATCGGATCGGTTATTCGAACAGTTTGGCGTCCTGTGTGCCGATGGCCATCGACGGTATGGGGATTTCATTATTGCCACGCCAGATTGTATCCGACGCCATCGAACGGGGTAAACTCAGCGAAGTCCGATGCAAGTGGTCACCCAAACGATTGGAAGTCTTCGCACGCTTTGACGACGCCCGCGTGCCAGGTTTTGTGCGCGACGCAGCGAAACTGGCCCAACAAATTTCTCGCACCGAGGTAGGATAAATAAAATTGATCAACCACAAAAATTTTATCAATTTGATTTTTGCATGAGTGCATTCGACAGTAACCGGCAGCAACAAGGATTCTAATCGATGAAGTCTAGCTCGGTTCGCCTCGGCGTGGATATTGGCGGCACATTTACGGATGTGGTTCTTGAAAGTGACGGCGCTTCGTTTTCAACGAAAGTGCTGACGACCTATTCCGCGCCAGAGAACGCGATTATCGAAGGCATGCACCAAGTCTGCGAAAAGGCTGACGTGGCCCCAAGCGCAATTGGGCAAATCATCCACGGAACAACCCTTGCGACCAATGCGCTGATTGAAAGGCGCGGTGCGAAAACGGCTCTGATCACGACCCAAGGGTTCCGTGATGTTATTGAAATGCGGACGGAATCCCGGTTTGAACAATACGACCTGAACCTTGAACTGCCCGAGCCTTTGTTACCACGCCAGATGCGGTTCACCGTAGAAGAACGCGTGAATGCGAAAGGCGACGTGATGATCCCCCTCGAACGTTCCGATGTGGAACGCGTCGTCGAACGGATTGCCGAAGCAGGTTTCAACTCGGTCGCAGTTGGGTTGATCCATTCCTACTTGAACCCGTCTCACGAAGAATTGGTGCGCGACGTTTTGGCGGAAAAACTGCCCGAAGTGGCCGTATCAATCTCATCCGAAGTCAGTCCGCAAATGCGAGAATACGAACGGTTCAATACAGTTGTCGCCAACGCCTACATCAAACCGTTGATGGCGTCGTACCTCGGACGTTTGGAAGACCGGCTCAAAGGTGAAGGTGTCGATTGCCGAATTTTCCTGATGCACTCCGGCGGCGGCATAATCTCAATCCAGAACGCGGCAGAGTTTCCGGTTCGGTTGGTGGAATCAGGTCCCGCCGGCGGCGCGGTTTTTGCGGCTCACATCGCGGCTCGCTATGGTATCGACAAAGTTTTGTCATTCGACATGGGCGGGACGACAGCCAAAATTTGTCTGATCAAAGACCAAACGCCCAAGACGGCCCGTGTGTTTGAAGTGGCTCGAACCTATCGGTTTAAAAAAGGCTCCGGCATGCCGATTTCTATCCCCGTCATTGATATGGTGGAAATTGGCGCCGGTGGCGGAAGCCTGGCCCACGTCGATGCGCTGCGACAAATCCGGGTTGGGCCAGAAAGCGCTGGTTCGGAACCGGGCCCCGCTTGTTACGGTCGGGGTGGCGAACGTCCTGGTGTGACGGACGCCGATTTGGTGTTGGGCAAACTTGATCCCGAAAACTTTGCGGGCGGCACGATCCCTCTACATCCCGAAAGCGCCAAATCGGCTTTGAAAGACCATGTTGGCATCCCACTGGAAATGGATGCCAGCGAAGCGGCATTCGGAGTATCCGAAGTTGTTGACGAAAACATGGCAAATGCCGCCCGCGTTCATGCAGTCGAAAATGGCGAGGATCTGTCGGAATACACGATGATCGCTTTCGGCGGTGCCGCCCCTTTGCACGCCGGTCGGCTTTGCGAAAAGCTGGGTGTCGAGCGTTTGATAGTACCTCCCGGTGCGGGTGTTGGTTCGGCTATTGGGTTCTTACGCGCCCCGTTCAGTTTCGAGGCCAACCGATCCGTCTATATGAAACTGTCCGACTTTGACGCAGGCGCGATCAAGAAAATATTGAGTGAACTGCAAAATGAAGCAACTGGTTTCGTACGCTCTTGCGACGCCGAGAGCGACGTACTCTCCGAATTCAAAGTTTATATGCGATATACCGGGCAGGGGTGGGAAATCCCGATCAGACTAACCGAGATCCAAGCAATGTCGCCTGACGCTGACACGTTCCTCGCGCGGTTCGAAGAAGACTACGCAAAGCTGTTCGGACGCACCGTTGCAGGCATGGACGTCGAGATCACGGTTTGGTCGGTGAATGCAACGACGCCGCCGGAAACGGTTGCACCCGTTCAGATTGCAGCCCATGCCGAGCCCGCTTCGGCTGAAGGCGTTCGGCAGGTTTTCGATCCGGTCAGTACAAAATTTCTCGATGCTCAGGTTATATCGCGTGACGCTTTAAGCCCCGGTCGATCCGTTAAAGGCCCAGCTGTAATTACCGAAAATGAAACGACCATAATTGTACCCGCCGGGCGCACGGCCCTATGTCAGCCGGACGGCTGCATCGATATTTTGAAAGGGGATTAAGTCATGGCAAAGACTTCAAACGTTGCTTTCCAAGTGATGTGGAACCGCTTGATCTCGGTCGTTGAAGAACAAGCGCAAGCCCTTGTGCGAACAGCCTTTTCAACTTCTGTTCGAGAGGCCGGTGATCTGTCGGCGGGTGTTTACGACCCTCGGGGAAGAATGCTGGCGCAAGCCGTCACAGGCACGCCGGGGCACGTCAACGCGATGGCAGATGCCGTGGCACATTTCATCCGCCGGATCGGGCGGCAAAACATGTTCGAAGGCGATGTCTATATCACCAACGATCCATGGGAAGGCACAGGCCATCTACACGATATCACCATGGTCACACCGTCATTTTTCAACGGTACGCTGATCGGATTTTTTGCCTGTACTGCCCATATTGTCGATATCGGTGGGCGTGGCTTTGGCGCAGATGCCCACAGTGTCTATGAAGAAGGATTGTACATCCCGATCATGAAATTTGCCGAACGTGGTGAAGTGGATGAAACCCTGACCCGGATTATTCGTGGCAATGTTCGCGAACCAGATCAATTGATCGGGGATGTCTACGCGCTCGCGACATGTAACGAAATTGGCCATCGACGACTGACGGATATGATGAAGGAGTTTGGGCTAACCGATCTTGACGGTGTGGCCGAATTCATTCTGGAAAACTCTCGCCGCGCGACGATTGAGCGCATAAATGCGTTGCCCCGAAAAGAGGCGACAGGTGAAATGACTGTCGACGGTTTTGATGTTCCGATTACGCTCAAAGTGAAAGTCAGCGTTCTTGAGGATCGGATCGTAACTGATTTTTCTGGCACGTCACCCGTTGACAAAAAAGGCATAAACTGTCCGATGGTCTATACCAAGGCCTACGCCTGCTACGCCTTGAAAGTTGCCATCGCGCCCGAGATTCCGAACAACGCAGCCTCACTCGCGCCCTTCGAAGTTACTGCGCCAGCCAACACGATCGTCAACGCACAGCATCCCGCACCGGTCGCTTTGCGTCACATCATCGGGCATTTTGTGCCAGACGCCGTGTTTGATGCCTTCGACAAGATCGTCCCCGATGTGGTCCCCGCCGAAGGGGCCGGATGTTTGTGCAACTTCCAGGTTTCGTTACGTCCACGTACCGATGCACCCGCGCCAGAAGACGCGCGACGGTCCGAAGTGCTGATGTTTAATTCGGGTGGATCTGGCGCGCGCCCACAGCACGATGGCTTGAACGCAACGGCCTTCCCTTCAGGCGTGATGACAATGCCGATTGAAGCGACGGAACACGCGGGCCCTGTCATTATCTGGCGAAAAGAACTCCGCCCTGACAGCGGCGGTGCGGGAAGAATGCGCGGCGGTTTAGGGCAGTATATGGAAGTCAGTGCGATGGATGGACATGAATTTGATATCCAAGCCATGTTCGATCGCAGCCAGCATCCCGCTCGGGGTCGGCGTGGCGGTCATGCTGGTGGAAAGACTACAATTGCGCGAGACGATGGCAGTGAAATGCAGGCCAAGGGTAAGCAATTTGTGCCCCATGGACGCAAAGTAGTGATGGCTTTTCCAGGCGGTGCTGGTTACGGCGATCCAAAGATGCGCGATCCGGATAACGTCAAGCGGGATTTGGCGCGGGGATATATATCGGCCGATCACGCAGCCGAGTACTATGGACTTTCACAATCCGAGATCGCAGATGTGGAAGACGCAGTGCGCAGAGGAGAACCGGTGTGATGCCACACAAGAACCCAACCGCCCGAAGCTATGACATTGTGATCATTGGCGGTGCGATCATGGGCTCATCGACGGCTTGGTTCTTAACAGAGCTGGACGATTTTAATGGCTCAGTCTTGGTGGTGGAACGGGATTCAAGCTACGAGAAGTGTTCGACTGCACACACCAATTCTTGCATGCGTCAGCAGTTTTCCAACAGCCTAAACATAGAAATCAGCCAGTTCGCGGCCGAGTTTGTCAAAAACCTGCGCGCAAACATCGGTGACGACCGTGTGCCCGAACAGCACATCCAGAACTATGGATATATGTATCTTGCCGACGATGAAGGTTTCGCCGACACACTCCGTGAAAACCAGAAAATTCAATTGGCGGCTGGTGCCGAGACCGAGCTTCTATCGGCAGAAGAAATCACCGCACGATATCCGTTTTATGCTGTCGACGATATTGTTTTGGGCTCGATCAACCTGAAAGACGAAGGGTACTGGGACGGCGGTACAGTGTTCGATTGGTGGCGACGTTCTGCGCGCGAACGGGGTGTCGAATACATTGACAACGAAGTTGTGGCGATCACCAAGAACGCAAACGGTACTCGAGTGGACAGCGTCACATTGGCCTCCGGCGATGTGGTTTCGTGCGGTCAAGTCGTGAATGCCTCGGGGCCGCGTGGCGCACGCACAGCCGCATTTGCGGGTATCGAATTACCGGTGGAACCTCGAAAACGCTTCACCTGGATTTTCAGTGCCGAACAACCTTTGGACCAAGATTTGCCGCTGACGATTGATCCCTCGGGCGTTCATTTCCGTCAGGATGGCCCCAAAACGTATTTGGCGGGGTGTCCCGCTGATCCAGATCCAGCGGTCGATTTCGATGACTTCGCGATGGATTTCAATCGGTGGGAAAATCATGTCTGGCCAATTATCGCGACACGTATCCCGCAGTTTGAAGCAATTAAGGTCGTTACCGAATGGGCGGGGCATTATGCATTTAATACATTCGATCAAAACGCAATTGTCGGGCCGCATGATCAGATCGAAAACTTCATTTTCCTCAACGGGTTTTCCGGGCACGGTCTTCAACAATCCCCTGCCATGGGCCGAGGCACTGCGGAATGGCTGACGTATGGTGAATTCCGGTCGCTCGATCTGTCGCAATTTGGATATGACCGACTGGTCCGCAATGAACCCATAATCGAAAAGGCAATCATCTGATGAAGCTGGAACCAAATCCATTTACCCACGCGATTGCCGCAGGCGAAAAACAGATCGGGTTATGGGTGACCTTGTCGAATAATTTTGTGGCTGATGTGATTGCGCCTGCCGGATACCATTGGGTGCTTTTGGACATGGAGCACAGCCCGAACGATTATTTTAGCATTATCGGTCAGTTACAGGCCTTTGCAGGGACGGAAACAACAGCGATTGTGCGCGTCGAATGGAATGATCCAATTGCCGTGAAACGCGTGTTGGATATTGGCGCACCGGGCATTCTATTTCCGATGATCCAATCCGTTGCCGAAGCCGAAGCCGCCGTCGCGGCAACCCGATATCCACCGCGTGGTATTCGTGGGGCAGCTGGGTCGACACGTGCGACGAAATTCGGACGGGTCACGGATTACGTTGCTCGCGTGGAGGATGAAACGGCAGTTCTGTTGCAATTGGAAACCCGCGCAGCCGTTGAACAGGCCGAGGCAATCGCCGGCGTCGATGGGGTCGACGGCATCTTCTTTGGCCCCGGCGACATTTCAGCAGACATCGGAAAGATGGGAAAGCCCATGGACCCGGAAGTTTGGGAATTGATTAAACCGGCTGCGCAAAAACTGATTGCAAAGGGCATGCCGGTTGGAACGTTGGTGTTGGATGCGGGGTTTGCCGCTGAACTGTTGAATGAAGGTTTCAGCTTTGTGGCTTGCGGCACCGACACGTCGATTTTGGCTCGCGGAACTGATGCGCTCTTGGCCAATGTCAAAGACAAGATGGATTGAAAAGGAAACACTATGACCAAAGTTGCTTTGATCACCGCCGGAGGTAGCGGCATGGGCGCGGATAGCGCGCGTGCATTGGCGGCAGATGGCTTCAAAGTAGGCATTCTGTCATCTTCAGGCAAGGGCAAAGCCCTGGCAAAGGAATTGGGCGGCGTCGGTATTACTGGTACGAACCGTTCCGACGCCGATCTACAAAAACTGGTCGATGCCGCAATGTCGCACTGGGGCCGCGTCGACGTTTTGGTCAATTCGGCGGGGCATGGCCCACGTGCACCGATCCTTGAATTGACCGATGACGATTGGCACGAAGGGATGGAAGTTTACTTTCTGAACGCCGTACGCCCGACCCGTTTGGTCACTCCAATAATGCAAAGCCAAGGCGGCGGTGCCATCATCAACATCTCCACTTTCGCTGCATTCGAACCGAGCCCTGTTTTCCCGACGAGTGGTGTGATGCGGGCTGGTCTCGCGAGTTTCACAAAACTTTTCGCCGACGCTTACGCCGCCGAAAACATCCGAATGAACAACGTGTTGCCGGGATTTATCGATAGCCTGCCGGAGAAAGAAGAATTCCGCACGCAAATCCCTATGGGCCGCTATGGATCGTCGCGAAACGAAATCGGTGCAACGGTTGCATTTTTGGCGGGCGAGGGCGGAGCCTATATTACCGGGCAAAACATCCGCGTTGACGGAGGCATCACCCGGTCAGTCTAGCACGTTAGCGGCCGCGATGTTTGAACACAAAGCGACATAGATAAAAGCGTCGGCGCCGATACAAAAGTGCGCCACCCTTGCAGCTATCAAGGAAAAACTTGTACCGCTCAGGTCCGACGATTTTGATGGCGCGATCCTTGTTTGCCTTCAAACCGTCGGCCCAAGCGGCCAGTGTATCGCCGTAATCCTGTGGCCGGTTCTCCATCGTCACCAATTCCAGATAAGGATGGGCGGAGTGGATCACCTCGGCAATCTCGGGCAAGTCGCTTTCAGGAAAAATGTCATGGATTTTGATGAGGTTGCGTTCGGTCGCATTGGCGTCGCCCCATGCCATGGTTTGCAAAGAAAACTGACCGCCGGGTTCCAGCCATCTCGCAACACGCTCGAACAAAGCAGAATAAGTATCGTGGCGTTCTTCTTTGGTGCTTTCAGGCTGCACAAAGTGTTCGAACGCGCCCACACTTACAATCGATGAAAACGGCGCATCGGGTTCATAATCTTCGTAACTTTTCAATTCGGCGCTGACATTCGGGATGCCAAGACCGGTAATATATTTGTTCTGAAGTGGGCTAAGCGTCAGACCATGAGCCGCAGCCGCGCCGCGTTTGGTAACAGCGGTCTTTAGCAAAGTTCCCCATCCGCAACCAATGTCCAACATCCGTCCGCCTTCAGAAACACGAGCGGAATCGAGGTGATAGTTGATCTTGTTCAGCTGTGCTTCGTCCATCGACATGCCAGGTTCCGCATAACGCGCGGCCGTATAGGTCATGCTTTCACCCAGCCACAGCGCAAAGAAATCGGCGGGCATGTCGTAGTGAAACTCGATGGCTTCTTGCGAAGCTCCGGCGTTTGTGGATTGGGTCATGTCGACCCCGCACTTTTGATGAGATCAGTTAGCCGGGCGGCGATCCGGTCGATGTCGTCCGTCAGATCCAGAAAATCATCGGGCATCTGAACGCCAGTTGTATCTTCAAGCCGCTCGATCAAATAAGCGCCCCCAAGTGAATCGATGCCAAGTGTCTCAACGGTGTCTTTGCCTGTGATTTCGCCGGTCACCAAATGGTTTGGCAGATCATCTTCCCGAGCCAGATCGCGCATGATCTGGATCACGCGATCTGCCGTCCACGTTTCTGTTTCGCCTGTCATATTGTTCCTTCCAGATATTGCTTTGCTGTCATCTGACGCATAATTTTTCCGCTGGATGTGCGTGGTAAGCGCCCGCCTTTTGCCGGTCTGATGACGTCCACTTGCAATCCCAGTTCACCAAGCACTGCCGAAGCAACCACTCGCGTTTGACTATCATCCCAAGCTCGGCTTTCGACCAAAAGAACAATCTCTTCTTTGCCAAGATCCGCGCGGAAGTTCGCGAACGCCGCGACCCGTCCCGTGCGCAATTCCAGTGCCATTTCGGCGATGGCTTCAACCAGTGATGCGGGATAACTTTCCGCACCGCGCTTCAACAAGTCTTTCATCCGTCCCGTCACGAACAGATAGCCGTCGTCCAAAAATCCAAGGTCGCCGGTGTCATACCAGCTACCCTTCTCAAACCGTTCAAGACCCAAGTAACCGTCAATTACCGACGCTCCGCGGGTCATGATTTTGCCTTCGGTTCCATCCGGTAGAGCGGCACCGTCACCGCTTTGGATCTGCACCTCCATCCCATCAAGGGTTTTCCCGCAGGAAATCACCCCATTTCGCGTGATCCATTCCGTACCCGGCACGCCACAGGAAATGCCCACGACAGTTTCCGCCATGCCATAAGTCGGCTGGATTACGCCACGCGCAAGACCCGCCTGAGCATAGGCGTCTTCAAATTCCGATGCCACTTTGGGAAACACCGCTTCGCCACCGATCCAAGCATAGCGCAAGGAAGACAAGTCAACGTCAACCGCGCGTCGTCGGGTTAAAAGTTTTAGGGCGGTCGGCGGCGCCGTCGTGACCGTGCCTTTGCACTTGGATATGGCCTCTAGCCAAGCTGACGGTCGACGCACGAAATGATCGGTTTCCATCAATGTCAGATCGGCCCCCGCACGAAACGCCAACAAAACCGCCATCAACCCCATGTCATGATACATCGGGGCCCAGGACACCATGTGATCCTTCGCCGACAGTTCTGTCCTTTTGGCCAACGCCTCAAGGTTCGCCTCAAGCTGGCGAAATCGTACTTCCGCGCCCTTGGCCTTGCCGCCGGTGCTGCCGGATGTGAACTGAATGAAGGCCAGATCATCGGCGTTCCGCTCTGCAAGCTTTGGGCGGATGTCGGTGGTTTCTGCAGGCGATGTTAGGTGGCCGCCGAGCGTTACTGACGAGACATTTCCATAGGCTTCGGGCGGCAATTCACTACCGGCGCTTTGCAACAATAGCTTCGGATCAAGGACCGAAAAAACACCCTGAATGCGGGCTTGGGATCGCTCGGTTTTTGTGTTGCCCGCAAAGGAGGGCAGGACGCAAAAGACAGCCCCCGTCATCCAACATCCCAAAACTGCCGCAATTTTATCAGGCCCGTCCGTCAGCCAGAGGGCCACGCGCTCGCCGGGTTTAACACCTTGCGTCTTCAATAGGTCCGCAATCGAAGATGCATAGCTTGCAATCACATCAGAAGAAACCCGCACTCCGTCCGGATGGATTTTGCTTATGAAGCCAAAGTCTTCGGGCCAATTAATCTGCACGCGCCTGCTTTCCCACCGTCCGTGGTTGGGGCTTTTCTGCCAGCGGAGCCGCTTCGGATTTGTCCGACCAAACCACCCGCGCGATAGCAGATCAACCCCGCGAAGGCCATCCTTCCGTGATCAATTTCCTCGTTGCGCAACAATCTCAACAAAAAAAGCCAACTGCGTCTCGCAAGCATCGCTCGGATGATCAGTGCAAAGCTACTCGACACGAATGAAAACAAAACCGTTTGAGAAAGTACCTTCTAAAAAGCACAAATTTGCCGATACACAGCCAAGCAACGGTCGGTTAGGTCGCGAAGCAGTTGAACGAATTATTCAAATTCGACCAGCAGGTCTTTCGCGTCGATCTGCGCGCCCGCCGTTACGTGGAGTTTTTTGATCACGCCGTCGCGATCTGCGTGGATGCCAGTTTCCATTTTCATGGCTTCGATGGTCAGCAACAGATCGCCTTGTTTCACAGGAGCGCCTTCTTGCGCGGCGATGGTTGCGACGACGCCGGGCATTGGAGCCCCGACATGGTTGTCGTTGGCGGGATCAGTTTTTGCCCGGGCTGTTGCCACATTCGAGACCGAACGATCGGGAACGCGGATCTGGCGTGGCTGGCCATTCAGTTCGAAAAAGACCTTGGCTTCGCCTTCGGCATTGGTGTCGGCAATCGCTTGCAAGCGGATTTCAAGCGTCACGCCGGGGTCGATTTCGACCGAGATTTCCTGAGCGGGTTTCATGCCATAAAAGTAGATGTTCGTCGGCAAGGTGCGCACAGGGCCATAGGTGTCGTGGCGCGCAGTGTAATCGGCGAAAACTTTGGGGTACATGAGATAACCCGCCAAATCTTCATCGTCGAATTCTTGGTCGAATTTGGCATTGATCTCGGCGCGGGTCTTTTCCAGATCTACCGGTTTCAGATCGGCACCGGGGCGTTTGGTGAAAGGTTTGTCGCCCTTCAGTACTTTTTTCTGGATGTCCTTGGGCCAGCCGCCCGTGGGTTGACCGATTTCACCGCGCATCATGCCGACCACGCTTTCAGGGAAGGCAACGTCGCGATTAGGATCGAGGACTTCTTCGGTGGTGAGCCCTTGGCTGACCATCATAAGAGCCATGTCACCGACAACTTTCGAGGTGGGCGTCACTTTGATGATGTCGCCGAACATCTGGTTCACGTCGGCATAGGTTTGAGCTACTTCGTGCCAGCGTTCCTCAAGGCCGAGGCTGCGCGCTTGGGCTTTCAGGTTGGTGAATTGACCGCCGGGCATTTCGTGCAGGTAGACTTCCGATGCAGGGGCTTGCAGACCGGTTTCGAACGCGGCGTAGTGATGGCGGACGGCTTCCCAGTAATTGGAAATCTCGCGAATGGCCGAAATATCAAGCCCGGTATCGCGATCATCGCCCTTCAGGCTTTCGACAACGGTGCCAAGGGTGGCTTGGCTCGTGTTGCCGGAAAACGCATCCATCGCGCAATCAACAGCGTCCACGCCCGCTTCGGCGGCAGCTAGAATCGAGGCACATGCAATACCGGCCGTGTCATGGGTGTGGAAATGAACGGGCAGGCCTGTTTCTTCTTTCAATGCCTTCACTAGAACGCGGGCGGCACCGGGTTTCACAAGACCGGCCATGTCTTTCAGACCCAAGATATGGGTGCCTGCCTTTTGCAATTCTTTGGCCATGCCGACATAATATTTCAGGTCGTACTTGGCGCGATTTGGGTCGTGGATGTCACCGGTGTAACAGATCGAAGCTTCAAGGATTTTGCCGGTGTCCAAAACGGCGTCCATCGCGACGCGCATGTTTTCGGTCCAGTTCAAAGGGTCGAAGACGCGGAACAGATCCATTCCGCTGTTGGCGGCCTGCTGGATGAAGAATTCGACGACGTTGTCAGGATAGTTGGTATAGCCAACTCCATTAGACCCCCTGACCAGCATTTGTGTCAGAAGGTTCGGCATAGCAGCCCGCAGATCCCGCAACCGCTGCCATGGGCATTCCTGCAAGAAGCGATAAGCAACATCAAATGTCGCTCCGCCCCAACATTCCATCGAGAACATTTCCGGCAGATTGGCGGCATAAACAGGGGCCACATTGATCATATCAATCGAACGCATACGGGTGGCGAGCAGGGATTGCGGGCCATCGCGCATGGTGGTGTCGGTAATCAGCACTTGTTTTTGAGCCAACATCCAATCGGCTAAGCCCTTTGGGCCTTCGGCTTCGAAGATGTGTTTGGTGCCTGACTTAGGTGCCTTTTCCCGCAATTTCGGCGGCACGGGCGTGTGCAGATTTGGCAGGGGCAGGGGGCGGTCTTTGATTTCCGGGTGGCCATTCACAGTGACGTCGGCAAGGTATGTCAGAAGCCGGGTCGCGCGGTCGCGGTTGGCCTTGAATTCGAACAGTTCCGGCGTTTCGTCAATGAATTTGGTGTGGTATTCATAGGATAAGAACGTTGGGTGCTTCAAAAGATTTCCGACAAAGGCGATGTTGGTCGAAACACCCCGGATACGGAATTCGCGCAAGGCACGATCCATCCGGGCAATCGCGGCTTCGGGCGTGGGGGCCCATGCGGTGACTTTTTCCAGAAGTGAATCGTAATACCGCGTGATGACCGCGCCCGAATAGGCCGTGCCGCCGTCCAGACGGATGCCCATGCCGGTGGCACCCCGGTAAGCAGTGATGCGACCGTAGTCGGGGATGAAATTGTTGGACGGGTCTTCGGTTGTGATCCGGCACTGGATCGCGTGGCCATTCAGCGTGACATCGTATTGCGAAGCTTTGCCTGTGGCTTCGACCAAGGGTTTTCCTTCGGCAATCTTGATTTGCGCCTGAACAATATCAATGCCGGTGACTTCTTCGGTGACAGTGTGTTCGACCTGAACTCGGGGGTTTACTTCGATGAAGTAGAATTCGCCGTTGTCCATATCCATCAAGAATTCGATGGTGCCCGCACATTCATAGCCGACCTCTTCGGCGATTTTTTTACCAAGATTGGCAATTTTTTCGCGCTGTGCGCCCGACAGATAAGGTGCGGGCGCGCGTTCAACGACCTTTTGGTTCCGACGTTGGACCGAACAGTCGCGTTCCCAGAGGTGATAGATATTGCCTTGTGAATCCCCAAGGATTTGCACTTCCACGTGGCGGGCACGCAGGATCATCTTTTCAAGATAACCTTCGCCATTGCCAAACGCGGCTTCTGCTTCGCGGCGGCCTTCCAGCACCTTTTCTTCTAATTCGTCTTCTGACCCGATGGGCCGCATGCCGCGACCGCCGCCACCCCACGATGCTTTCAGCATCAGCGGATAACCAACGTCTTTCGCCTGTTTGGCGATCTCTTTCATGTCGTCGCCCAGAACGTCGGTTGCCGGGATGACCGGAACGCCAGCCTTGATCGCAACCTGACGCGCACTGGCTTTGTCACCCAACGAGCGCATGGTTTCCGCTTTAGGGCCAATGAATGTGATGCCGTTTTTGGTGCAGGCATCGACCAGATCGGGGTTTTCCGATAACAAACCATAACCGGGGTGAATGGCGTCTGCGCCTGCATTCACGGCAACTCGGATGATCTCGTCGATGGACAGATAGGCAGCAACCGGCCCCAAGCCCTTGCCGATCAGATAGGCTTCATCAGCCTTAAAACGATGCAGACTAAGCTTGTCTTCCTCGGCATAAACCGCGACCGTTCGTTTCCCAAGTTCATTTGCGGCGCGCATTACTCGAATTGCGATTTCGCCACGGTTTGCAATCAGGATTTTTTTGAACTCGGCCATAGATACACCCTCTTTTCGCAGTTGCAGCATGTGTTATCGGTCACGGGCCGAATGAGCAATCACAGAAATAAGGCGGGAGCCTTAAGGCGAATGGGGGAGTGGGGCTGTTATGATTTCTGCGGATATGCGCCAGAGTTGCCCGAAACTGAGCGGCGGCCGACTTGAAACGACATTTGCGGACGTCGTTTAGGGAATTTACCGCAAATTCAGTTATTTAGACGGTGTGGCGCGGCTTGACAGAAAACGGAGCATTTTGGGGTCGGACTTGGCCACAGGTTCCAAATAATCGTCGTCTTCCGAGAAGTCGGGCGTGGCGTTAGGCTTGCTTTTTAAGGCCTTGTCGACCAGCCGCAAGCGTTTGGTAATTTTGTCGGACATAACGTTTCTCCATCCCCTCAGGTCGGGAGGTTCGTCCGAAAAGCTGGCAGATTTAAGGCATTGTTTCCGGGATAAGGCGAGCAGAGAGATCACCCAAGGTGCGTGCGCCCATCTGGCCCATGTTCGACACCATATCATCACGCAGCATTTTGATCAGATGAGGTGGGCCTTTTTCGCCCAATGCACCGACCGCATAGTGAAACGCGCGGCCCAGCATGACAAAGTCAGCCCCTAAAGCAAGGGCGCGCAGGATGTCGAGCCCGCCCATCACGCCACTATCGAACACCAAAGGGGTGTCAGGCACGGCCGCACGGATCGCAGGCAAGCAGGAAATAGAGGCAGGCCCTCCGTCAAATTGACGGCCTGAATGGTTCGAAACCCAAATGGCGTCAATCCCCATACCAACAAGCCGTTTGGCGTCTTCGCCTTTCTGCACGCCTTTGACCAACATCGGTCCGTCCCATAGATCGCGCAGCCCCTGAATATCGTCCCAGCCAGGCTGGCCCCGGATAACGTGGCCCGCGTGACCGAGCGAGTGATAGTCCTTTGACTGAGCCTTCAAACGGTTGGCGTAATCCTCGCACAGCTTCAGGCTTGGGATACCTTCCTGCAGCGTGCCAATGGTCCAGGCCGGGTGCATCATCATTGATATGAGCATGGCGAGGTTCACTTTGGGCGGAATGGTCAGATTGGCACGGCGCTGACGTTCGCGGCTGGATTCAAACGGTGTATCGACCGTGACGATCAAGGTGTGAAAGCCGTTTTCCTTGGCGCGGGTCAGCATATCGGCGCGAAATTCCGGTTTGCTGGGCATATACATCTGAAACCAACCCTGATCCCCAATGGTCGGTGCAAGGGTTTCCGGCAAAACAGTCGCAACCGTGGACATGCCGTACGGGATGCCAGCCTTTGCACAAGCCGCCGACAGGATCTTTTCCGCCCTTGGCCACATGATGCCTGACATGCCAACAGGCGCGCAACCAAAGGGAACCGGATAGTCACGGCCCAAAAAGCTGGTCGACGTGTCGCAGTCGAATTTGCCTTCAAGGATCGACGGCCAAAACTGGATTTCCTGAAGACGTGCCCGGTTGCGGGCCGATTGCGCTTCGCGCCCGGTCGAACTGTCAAGATATTCAAACACAAAGTGCGGAACACGCTTACGGGCACGCGCACGAAGGTCGGAAACGGCGGGGAAGCGGGTGTCTAGATCCATAGGAATGCTTTTAGGTCATAGGTGAAGTGACGCAAGGTTCCTTTGACTGTTAAGAAAATTTTAGGGGGATTTGTAGGACATTGTAAGCGGTTGGGGCGATTGTTTGAGGGAGATTGCTATGTTGCAGTTGGTTTACGAAAGTAGTGCGACACGTGAAATCACCAAAGCCGACATCGCGGATATCATTTCAGCGGCGCGCGCGACGAACGCAGATGCCGGTGTGACAGGAATGCTCGTCTATCACGAAGGCATGTTCATTCAGGTTCTGGAAGGCCCCGAAGAGCGCGTGACAGAGGTTTTTGACCATATCGAGCGCGATCCCAGACACGAAGATATCTGGAGCCTCGCGCGCATGACCATTGAAACACGAAGCTTTGCCAATTGGAGCATGGGTTTGGCATCCTCGCTCGGCAAAAGCGAGGCTTACGGGCTGTGTGTGCGTGATTTGCACGGAATTCAAAGACGCTTGGATCGTCTGCGCGCTTGCGACCCCAAAGGCGAAGGCGCTTATTCCGCCAAACTTGTAAGGCGTTTCTTGGATCGCGTGACGCCAAAATTGGATCAGATTGTTTGTAGGAACAAAATGGAAACGTCTCTTTAAATTCACCAGAATGGCAGCTATGCTTCTGGCATGGAATGGGCGCCCGAAGATGAATTTCCGGATCGTATCCCACTGTCTCAACAGGCAGTGGCCGCGCGTGGAACGCCGTATCTGGATGACTTAAATCCGGCACAGCGTGATGCGGTCGAAGCTTTGGAAGGCCCTGTTTTGATGCTTGCAGGCGCCGGTACGGGTAAAACCAAGGCGTTGACCACCCGGATCGCGCATTTGCTGACGACAAGCCGCGCGCGCCCGAATGAGATTTTAGCCGTCACATTCACCAACAAAGCCGCCCGCGAGATGAAGAACCGGGTTGCGCGATTACTTGGGCAAACGGTTGAAGGCATGCCGTGGCTGGGCACGTTCCATTCGATCGGTGTGAAACTGTTACGTCGGCACGCAGAACTGGTTGGTTTGAAGTCGAATTTCACCATTCTGGACACCGATGATCAGGTGCGGCTGCTGAAACAATTGATCGTGGCCGAGGGCATCGACGAAAAGCGTTGGCCGGCACGACAATTGGCCCATGTGATCGATGGTTGGAAAAACCGGGCCTGGACACCGGATAAGGTTCCTTTGGCTGAAACCTCGGCTTACAATGACCGGGGTGTTGAACTTTATGCGGCTTATCAAGACCGTTTGAGGACGCTGAACGCCACGGATTTTGGCGATTTGCTGTTGCATGTGGTGACGATTTTTCAAAACCACGACGACATTTTGGCGCAATACCAGCGCTGGTTCCGTTATATTCTGGTCGACGAATATCAAGATACCAATGTGGCCCAGTATTTGTGGCTGCGGCTACTGGCCAAGGGGCACCAAAACATCTGCTGCGTGGGCGACGACGATCAATCGATTTACGGTTGGCGCGGGGCCGAAGTGGGCAATATCCTGCGATTTGAAAAAGATTTTCCGGGCGCTAAAGTCGTCCGGTTGGAACAAAACTATCGCTCGACCCCGCATATTCTGGCCGCCGCTTCGGGTGTGATCGCGGCCAACAAGGGGCGACTTGGCAAGGAACTGTTCACGGAAGTTCCCGATGGCGAAAAAGTGCGGCTGATCGGTCATTGGGATGGTGACGAAGAAGCCCGCTGGATCGGCGAAGAAATTGAGGCGATGCAATCAGGTACGCGGGGAATGCGTTCGTTTCGTTTGACCGAAATCGCGATTTTGGTGCGCGCCTCCCATCAGATGCGGGCTTTTGAGGACCGGTTTTTGACGATAGGCTTGCCTTATCGTGTGATCGGGGGCCCAAGGTTCTATGAACGCCGCGAAATTCGTGACGCAATGGCCTATTTCAGATTGGCGGTGTCAGGCGATAATGATCTGGCGTTTGAACGCATCGTAAACACGCCGAAACGCGGTTTGGGTGATGTTGCGCAGAAGAAAATCCAAATGGCGGCGCGCTCCAACGGCGTGTCATTGCTGGAAGGTGCACGCGGGTTGCTGGCTGAAAAAGGGCTGGGCGGAAAAGGCGCGGTCGAGCTGCAACGCCTGGTTGATGGCATTGATCGCTGGGGCCAATCCATGCGCGCAGGCACCAATCACATCGAACTGGCCGAGCAGATTATTGATGAATCCGGTTATGCCGAGATGTGGCAGAACGACAAAACACCCGAAGCGCCGGGGCGGTTGGAGAACCTGAAGGAATTGGTCAAGGCGTTGGAGAACTTTGAGAACATTCAAGGGTTTCTAGAGCACGTGTCTTTGATCATGGACAACGACACGGATGAAAACGAAGACAAAGTGTCGATCATGACGCTGCACGCCGCCAAGGGGTTGGAATTTCCGGGCGTGTTTTTGCCGGGCTGGGAAGACGGGTTATTTCCCTCGCAACGCTCCATGGACGAAAGTGGCTTGAAGGGCTTGGAAGAAGAACGACGCTTGGCTTACGTCGGCCTGACCCGCGCCGAAGAAATCGCAATTGTCAGCTTTGCCGGAAACCGGTTGGTGTTTGGCCAGTGGCAGTCGGCTTTACCCTCTCGGTTCATCGACGAGTTGCCGCCAGAAACCGTGGAAGTGTTAACGGCGCCTGGGCTATACGGGGGTGCGCAAACCGCCCCGAAGTCAGATTTGGGTGATAAAGCGGCCCGCGCAGATGTCTATAACTCGCCGGGCTGGAAGCGCCTACAGGCCAAGTCAGACCAACGTGGCATGAGCCAACCGCGTGAAGCAAAAAACATGGTGATCGACTTGAACGCCGTCTCAAGTTTCACCGAAGGCGAACGCGTCTTTCACCAGAAGTTCGGCTATGGTGTGGTGACAGGGATCGAAGGCGATAAGCTTGACATTGCTTTCGAAAAATCGGGCGCAAAAAAAGTCGTAGCCAAGTTCATTACAGCTGCTGAAGCAGTAAGCGATGTGCCTTTCTGAGTGCATTGGGCGCGCTTGCGCGCGCACGATATGTCTCGTCGGCGACCTTCGGTCTTCTCCTCGGGCTGGGGCGCTGCCCCCGGCATTCTTGATGCCTCCCCCGAAGTATAAGGACAGAAGAAGGTTCATGCGGCGCTTCTTCTGTCTTTATACTTTGGGGTGAATTCGCCTTTTGGCGAAGAGGGGCGAAGCCCCTTTCTTATTCGGCCCAATCGCCGTTTCGGAAGACTGTTATACAATCACCTGAAGACGTGAGCCCATCAGCGTTAGTGTCTGACCCGCCGATCATCCAATCCACATGGGTCAAGCTGGCATTTCCTCCGCGGGCCGCAATGTCGTCGTTTAATGCGTCTTCAGTATCAGAGAGGCAATCTTTGTAGTATTGTCCGAGAGCGATATGGCAGGCGGCGTTCTCATCAAAGAGTGTGTTGTAATACAACACTCAGCCTTCTGAGATGCGCGAGGCACAGGGAACCAAGGCGACTTCGCCGATCCGGCGCGCGCCTTCGTCGGTATCCAGAAGCTTGGCAAAGACCTCTTCGCCACATCTGGCCTGGGCTTCTTTGATCACACCGTCTTTGAAAACAACTTCGATGTCTTCAATAATGCTGCCTTGATGGGCAGGAGGTTTTGTTGCCCGTACGCTGCCCGAGACACGGTTTTTGTGTGGTGTCGTAATAAACTCTTCGGTTGGAATATTTGGGTTGCAGGTCACGTCATCTGTCGCGGTGCTGGCGCCGCCCATCCAGATATGACCATCGGCAAGGTCAGTTATCAGTTCTGTTCCACCGCTGGTAAGGTAGAGTGCTGCGAAGTTTTGATTGTAAAGCCAATCCAGTCGAGCCGCGAATTCGGCGCTATAGTCCGCCCAAGCTTGCGCCGGGTTCGGTCGGTCAACGTGCGACGCCAAAAAGATCGCCTTGGCAAGAGCGGCTTGGGCCGCGTTATCGTCGAGATCAGGAAAGACAAGCTTTGACCAAGCCCGTCCGGGGTAGGCTGCAATTGACCAGTTGATCTCAAATCCTGAAATCTTGGCTAGGGCTGGTTTGTAGGCTGTGGCATTGGCTTTGGCTGCGTGCGCGACCTTCATCGGGTCTTCTTCAGCCAGCGCCATGGGATTGTCAGCGGCAATGTGAAGTCGTGCTGCGTTGGCTCCATAGGCATCGGACATGCCGTTGAAAAGCCAATCTGGCGCACGCTCCAAACTGTCGTCATGACCATGTTGAGCGCGCGCATGGGTCACGTCTTCGTCACTAAGGATCGGTGTGACAGGGGCTGCGCCGGCTCAGTAGGCACAGCAGCGACAAGGCGCACAAGTGGAAGTTCTTCAGCCGAGGCGGTGATGATCAGATCTTGGCCGTGAGCAATATTCGGGCCAGTTGAGACGATCGTTTCGGCCTGTTTTTTCAAAACGTGCGTGTCAAAGGGCAGGGGTTAGAGCATTGGAACAGCTTTCTGGTTTTACGTTCAGGAATAAAAAAACGCGCCCAAGCAAGGCGCGTTTTCCAATTCTGTAGTGAATGTGGGTCAAGCGGCTGCTTTTGCGTCCTCGGCAGCAGCAGCTTCTGCCGCATTGCGACGTTCGCTTTCCTCGCGTGACAGGGCCACGGATGTCCGCACTCCTTTGCCGACAAATTCCATCAGGCCTTTGACAACGCGCTCGTTCGGGTCGATGCCCGCACAGCTTAACACTTCGCGACCATCGCGCGACCGTGCCCAGCGAGCAATCTGCTCGGGACCGTTGCCATATTTTTTGTCGTCGGCGATAGCGTCGTCCAAAGCCGCCAGCACTACCGCAGCGAAGAGCTTGCGTGCGCGATTGCCTTGTTCGTGATTAAAAGCCGTGCCGTCCACAAAATCAGCCATTCTTCGTCCTTTGTTTTTGCTCTTACCGCGTTCTTAGGCGTGGAGACCCTTATGAAGGGTTTTGCACCACTTTTGCCTTTCTTTCTCGGAATGGCTGCTATGCGTTTACTGCATAGCTCGGCACTCCTTCCCAGTTGCTGCCTGTCTTGTCGAGGCGCCTTCATTGAAATATAGGGGCTTCGAGCACTGAATCAACAAAAACATCGGTTTACATGAATGGCAAAGATCAACGGCAATGAGATTCGACCCGGCAATGTGCTGGAACATAACGCCGGCTTATGGGCGGCTGTGAAAGTCGACCATGTAAAGCCCGGCAAGGGTGGGGCCTTTGCGCAGGTCGAGTTAAAGAATCTGCGCAACGGGTCCAAGCTGAACGAGCGATTCCGGTCAGCTGACAAGGTTGAAAAAGTACGTCTTGATCAAAAAGACCAGCAATTTCTTTATGAAAGCGACGGAATGTTGGTCTTTATGGACAGCGAGACGTTCGAACAGATCGAACTGCCCGCAGATATTCTGGGCGAGCGGCGTCCCTTTCTTCAAGACGGAATGACCATTCAGATCGAGTACCACGAGAGCGAGGCGCTGAGCGCCGCACTGCCGCAGAAGGTGACCTGTGTGGTCACCGAAACCGAGCCCGTTGTGAAAGGGCAAACAGCCGCCAAAAGCTTCAAGCCCGCCCTTTTGGACAATGGCATCCGGGTGATGATTCCCCCATTCGTGGGCGAAGGCGAAGCGATCATCGTCAGCACCGAAACGATGGAATATACCGAACGCGCTTAACGTCACGTCCGTGCATAACGGAATTTCCCAGAAACCTCGTGCGTTTTGGGGACCGAAGCTGTACGTGCACGAATTGATAACGCTAACAGGATAACTGGTAATCATGGAACGTGCGTGGACCGCCGTCTTTGGCGAATTGACCTCGGAAAAAACCAAGGCGGGCTTTGCGCCTGCGCGGATCAGGATCGAACTTTTAGCCGGTCTGACGGTCGCACTGGCCTTGGTGCCGGAAGCGGTGGCCTTTGCCTTTGTCGCAGGTGTGCATCCCTTGGTGGGGCTTTATGCGGCGTTTATTGTGGGTTTAATCACGGCGGTGATCGGCGGGCGACCCGGCATGATTTCGGGCGCAACAGGCGCATTGGCAGTGGTCATGGTGGCTTTGGTCGCAGATCACGGTGTTGAATACCTGTTTGCGGCCGTCGTTCTGATGGGCCTCATCCAGATTGCGGCGGGCGTGTTCCGGTTCGGCAAGTTTATCCGACTGGTGCCGCATCCGGTGATGTTGGGGTTTGTGAACGGGCTGGCAATTGTAATTTTCCTGGCTCAGATGGGCCAATTCAAAGTTCCAGGCACGGCTGAGGCTTCGGGTCACGGTGTATCTGGTGGCGAGTGGTTGTCTGGCACGCCGATGTATCTGATGTTAGGGCTTGTGGCGCTGACCATGGCGATCATCTGGGTCGTTTCGCGTCACACCAAGGCGATTCCGGCTCCGCTGGCAGGTATTGGGATCGTGGCGGCCATTGTAATCATCTTCGGGCTTGATGTGCCGCGTGTCGGCGATCTGGCATCCATTGCCGGTGGACTACCAACGTTCCACATCCCGACGGTGCCGCTGACTTGGGAAACCTTTGAAATCATTCTGCCCTATTCGCTAATTCTGGCCGCGATTGGTTTGATCGAAAGCCTTCTGACCCTGAACCTTGTGGGTGACATGACCGGCAAGCGGGGCGGCGCAAGTCAGGAATGCGTGGCTCAGGGTATCGCCAACACAGTTACGGGGTTCTTTGGCGGCATGGGCGGCTGTGCAATGATCGGCCAATCCATGATCAATGTGAAGTCGGGCGGTCGCACGCGCATGGCAGGCATCGCAGCCGCAGTGTTCCTTTTGCTGTTCATCGTGGTCGCCAGCCCGGTGATTGAATTGATCCCACTGGCCGCTTTGGTCGGCGTGATGTTTATGGTGGTGATCGGGACATTCGCGTGGAACTCTTTGATGATCCTGCGGAAAGTTCCTTTGTCGGATGCGTTCGTCATCCTTTTGGTCACCGCCGTCACTGTGGCTTATGATCTGGCCACTGCCGTTTTCGTCGGCGTCATCGTTTCGGCACTGACCTATGCCTGGAGCAACGCAACCCGCATCCGCGCACGTCGCCACGAAACGCCGGAAGGCGCGAAGGTCTATCAAGTACAGGGGCCCTTGTTCTTTGGATCAGCCGCGGGATTCTCCGAACTGTTCGACCCCGAAAACGACCCAAGTCTTGTGATCGTCGATTTTGCGGAAAGCCGCGTGGCGGATCAATCTGCGCTGACAGCAATTGAAGCCGTGGCAACCAAATACGAAGCAGCCGGTAAGCGCTTGCAACTGCGCCACCTAAGCCGGGATTGCCACCAACTTTTAACAAAATCCGGAAGCCTCATCATCGATAGCGACGATGACCCGGACTACGAAGTAGCGGTGGACTACAGCGTGCGACTTGGCCGACTTGGCGCCGGGCACTAAGCCTCGGCTTCGTCGACCAGATGGCGGATTGAATTGGCATAGAAAGCCAGGATCGGTTCCTCGCCGGGTGTCACAATCGCACCGGCATCAGTCATCTGGATCAATCTTCGCCGCTTCAGGGTGCTTAAGCCACGCTCAAAATCGGCCTCAAATGTCTCGTCCGGCATCAGAACACGCGCATTGGCATGAACCAGTGCAGTGCGTCGTTCCAACACTTTGGTTTGCAACGCGCGCACGTCCAACGGCCCATCCGCATCTTCAAGAACGGTTGCAATCAGGGGGACCGGAACCACCGGTATAATCGCAGTCAGCCGTTTAGACAGGGCAACGCCAAGGTGTCTTGTCGTGTTGTCGGCATGCTCAACGGCAAATTCAGTCAATGACAACGGCGCGCCATAGCTCACGGCAGCTTCGCCATAGCGCAAGAAACGCCCCCGTATTTTCAGGCCTATCTGACGGAGAGTGAACAAAATGGCCATGGGGACCGGCGCGCGGAATTTTCGCTCACCTGCCGCATCCGCTTCGATCAGAATCCGGTCTTCCAGCACACGATCATAATTCAGCGCGATGGGTACAAAGACTACATCCCGTCCGCCGGGCTGAAAACCAGCAACAATATAGCTGAGAAACCCAAGTTTCAGACCCGCAAGCCGCCCATCCAGCGACAGTCCGCCTTCGGGAAAAACAGCCTGCGCAACGCCGCCTGCGGTCGCCAATTGAACATAACGCGCCAGAACTTTGCGATAGAGCGGGTTGAGCGATTTTCGCCGAATAAAAAATGCCCCCATCGTTCGGATCAGGGCCGACAACGGCCAAACCCGCGCCCATTCACCAACCGCATAGCTGAGAGCCGAGCGTTTGGCCGCAAGCCAAGTCACCAACAGATAGTCCATGTTGGATCGGTGGTTCATAACGAATACGACCGTCGCATCGGGATCGATGTCGTTCATTACGCGGTCGCTGCCGGGGCCTAAGCGGATGCTAAAAAGCGCCTCGGACACCCATTTCGATGCACGTGTGCCAAAGCCGAAATAGGCCGTGGCGCTGAATCCGGGCACGATTTCGCGCGCATATCGTTCGGCGCGTTTCCATGCGACTTGTTCGGGAATACCTTCAAAATTTGCATGTTCTACAATGGCTTGCGCGACTTCCGGGTCATGTTTCAGACGTTGGATCATGTCGTGGCGACGGGCAAGCTTGAAGGGTTCAATCGGGCGTTCAAGCCGTTTGTTCAACTCGGCGACCACACGTTCGGCGCGTTTGCGAAAGAACCATCGGATGGATGGGCCGACGACGCGCTCCACGATCGACAGCGTTGCGAACACCCCAATCAAAAACATCGCCCAGACAGGAATGGCCACAGTTTCAAACATCAATGCAATCTATACTTGCCACAAGGGAAGGCCAAGGGGCCGTGCACCGAAGGTGCGCGGCCCCTCGCGACGCGCGATGCGCGGCGCAAAACCTCATTCTTTGACGAGCTAATCGTTTGGTCAGTTCAAATAGGGCGATGGATCGACGCTGTCGAACCCTTCGCGAACCTCAAAGTGAAGGAATGGCGGCGTGGCAGCACGAACCACCGCGATTTGCTCGCCGCGCTTGACAGTATCGCCCTTTTCAACGGCCACATCCTCGACGCCTGCGTAAACGGTCAACAGGTTATCTGCGTGGCGCAGGACAAGAATGGGCACCTGATCGGTGTCACGCGTGATGGCCGCAACGGTTCCGCCTTCTGCTGCAATAACACGGGCACCCGCATTTGCGGCGATTCCGATACCTTCGTTTTTACCCTTTTCAAAGGGTCGTACGATGCGCCCCTGAACGGGCATCAACAAACGCGATGCATCTGACGCGGCGGTTTGGCGATCGGCCAAAGGTTCTGGCGCGGGTGCGGCCACGATGGGCTTTACGTCTTCGGCCGGCAAAGCTTGGGTCGAAGACGGCGGCAGTGGTGTGGCCGAACCGGTTCCCGGCGTTTCCACAACCACGACAGACGGCGCTTCGGTTGCGGCCTGCGTGGGGATCAGTAAATACTGGCCGACCCGCAGTGACAGGTTCGGACCCAAACCATTCCAATCGGACAATGTTTCAACCGAAACACCATAGCGGCGTGCAATTGAAAATGCAGTTTCGCCCGGTGCGACCTGATGGCGGTTGGGTTGATCGCCCGCAGGCAAGCCCGGCACACCGTCTACGCGGTCGATGGCGCTGCTGGCGATGTCGAGAACGTCCAAGGCACCCGGTGCGTTTGGTCCAGGTTCGCTAACACGGCGCGGCAAAGCCAGAATTTCGCCCTGTCGCAAAACGACGCTCAGGGGAAGGGCATTGTGGCTGGCCAGCTCGTTTGCGGGCAAACCCACGCGCGCCGCCACCGTTTGAACGGTGTCACCGCGTTCTGCAACCGCGACCTGATAGTCGGGATAGGAAATCACGCCGCGTGCATCTGCCTGAGGCGCTGATCCAACGTTTCCGCGAACCGCTTCGGAGGTGTCCAACTGGCCAGCCGAGCCGCGCAAATCGAAATCAAGCCCGTTGAAGCTGCTTCCATCGCAAGCGCCAAGCGCCAGAGCGCTGGTCAAGATAACTGCCAATCGGACGGGGAAAGCCCTGTTTGTCATTTGCTCATTCCTCACCACTTTTATCCGCGATCTTCTGTCGAGACCGTCGTGACGACTTACAAAATGCCCTTGGATTGCGGGCGCTCTCAGCACATCTGGGGACAGTTTAACATTCTTTGGCACACCTTAGCCAATAGAAAAACTGCATCTTGTGGCCGCAGGCGGGACACGACCGAATGAAGCGGTCACCTAGTCGCTTCCAAGGCCCTCAACCAACGGCACGAAACGCACCTGGCGCATTTCCTCATAATCAAAACCCGTTTCGGTCCGGGTTACTTTGATCAGGTTTTGCACGGTATCTGACTGCCCCACGGGAACGACCATAATGCCACCGGGTTTGAGTTCAGCCAAAAGTGGTCCGGGCGGGTCCTCGGCGGCTGCGGTCACGATGATCCGATCAAAAGGCGCCTGTTCGGGAAACCCGCGCGTGCCGTCAGACGCAAGTGCTGTGATGTTGGACAGACCCAAAGCATCAAAGGCGTCTTGGGCCTCTGTCACCAGACGCTTGTGCCGATCAACGGTATAGACACGACGCGCCAACTGGCTAAGGATCGCAGCCTGATAGCCAGATCCGGTCCCGATTTCGAGCACTTTGTGCCGCGGTTCCAAACTCAACGCCTGCGTCATCAATCCGACGACCGAGGGTTGCGAAATCGTTTGCCCGCAGGCAATTGGCAAGGGCATGTCTTCGTAGGCCCGATCCGAAAAGATGCCTTTTACGAAAGCGCCCCGGTCGACTTTTTCCATGGCTTCCAACACACGGGCGTCCATCACCCCCTTCTGACGAAGCGCAAAGACGAACCGCATGCGTTGCTCGTCTTCGGGCGTCATCCTTCAAGCCTGTTTTTCAATGTGGCGATGGTGTCATGGGCGGTAAGGTCTGCGCGCAGGGGAGTGACCGAGATATATCCATCCAAATTCGCGGTGACATCCGTGCCGGGCCCGGTCGGGTGATGTTGCGGGCCCCCTTTGATCCAAAGAAACATCCGTCCCGTTGGAGAGTGCTGCGGTTCCACGCCAAAGCTGGTTTCTTTGCGCCAGCCTTGGGTGGCGACCTTCATGCCTTTGACGGCGGTCGCCGGGATGGGCGGAAAGTTGACGTTGTAGAACAATCGGTAATCGGCTTCGTCCCAGATCGCGTCTTTCAGAAGCTTACGCACTGTTTCAGCACCATGGACGGCGGCGGTTTCAAAGGGATCATCCAGACTGGCATTGTCCGGACCAAAAAATTGCGAAAGCGCAATTGCGGGCACGCCTTGCAGGGCGGCTTCCAAAGTTGCGCCAATGGTTCCGGAATAAAGCACATTCTCGGCGGCATTGTTGCCCCGGTTCACGCCCGAAAGCACCAGATCGGGGGGCGTGTCTTTCATCACCTCGTAAAGTCCGGCCAGAACGCAATCGGCGGGATAACCTTCGGAGGCAAAGCGCCGAGGTCCGAATTCGGACAAAAGCGTTGGTCGCGAATAGCTGACGCAATGGCCCACACCCGATTGTTCGAATGCAGGCGCGACAATCCAGACTTCGCCGTCCGGGCCGGCGACGTCTAGGGCGATCGCTTCCAGTGTTTTCAGGCCGGGCGCGTTGATGCCGTCGTCATTGGTGATGAGAATACGCATGACCTTGCTTTATTGGAGCCTGCGCGTGCCGACAAGTCGCAGTTCATTGAAACCAAAAGGACGCGCGTGCCGCGCGAAGATTTCGTCTCGTCGTCGGCTTTTGGCCGTCTCCTCGGGTTGGCGTTTACGGGGATCGAAGCGAAAGGCTGTCGAGCAGGTCGCGTGCGGCTTGGTCGGGTGCGGTCAAAGGACTGCGGTCTTCGCCCGGGAAAAAGCGTGCCCGTGTAGCGGTAGGCATGGGGGGCGGTGAAAGAATGTGCACATGTGGGCCAGTGTTTTTCGTTTCGGCGGCCCAACTTTTTGCAAGCGCAATTTGAGCGGCCTTTGAAGACGCGTATGCGGAAAAGAATTTGTCGCCAGCGCGCGCGTCGTCAAAAAACAGGGCTTGGCCGGATTTGGAGGCGTCGAGCAAGGGGGCGATGTAGGCAATCAGCTTGGCTGTTGCTGTTACGTTGAGCGCAATGCTTTTGGCAAGATCCTTGTCGTCGAGATGTGCCGTTGGTGTCAGTGGTGCTGCGTGGATCGCCGTATGCGCCCAGAGATCAAGGTGACCCCACCGGTCGTGGATGCTGCGACAAAGCTCGGCCATGGCGTCTGGATTGGTAATGTCCATCGGGGCCAGCGTTGCCGATCCGCCGTTGGCTTGAATGCGGTCATCCAGGTCTTCCAAGCTACCAACGGTTCGGGCAACAGCCACCACGTGATGGTCGCGCGATAAGGCTTCTGCAAGGGCCGCGCCAAGACCACGTGACGCGCCGGTGACAAGGGCTATTTTGGTCATGCTTTCCCTTTGGCGAAACTGCGATCCGGGGTCAATGCGCATCCTGTTGCCGAATTCGGGTTTTCAGACTATACAACAGGCGCTGTTAACAGGGGGATTGCTGGTTTGCGTGCCGTTTTTGTTGGGTTTTTGTGCTGTGTCCTTGGTGGGCCGGTGGCTGCGGATGCGTTGACGTCGAAGGCTCGCAAAAAGCTGTTCCAACGCCAAACCTCGGTTCTGGATTCTCGTGCGGCCGAACAATATTCCGGCTCGGTGCGTCTTCAACCGAAGGAATTGCTGGTCCCGGGCGCGCCCGGTGCGGAAAAGCTTCGGCGGTATACAGGGGCTTCTAAAAGCAAATATCTACCAGTGGCACGGGCCGCCGCGCGTCGCCATGGGGTGCCGGAAGATCTGTTTTTGCGTCTGATTGCACAGGAATCCGGCTGGAACGCCCATGCAAAGTCGAACAAGGGCGCAATTGGATTGGCGCAATTGATGCCCGGAACAGCGCGCGGTCTGAACGTGAATCCGCACGATCCGGCACAAAATCTGGACGGCGGCGCGCGTTATCTGGCCACGCAATATCGGACGTTCAGATCCTGGCGCTTGGCGCTTGCGGCTTATAACGCCGGGCCGGGTGCTGTGCAGAAATATGGTGGCGTGCCGCCCTACAAAGAAACGCGCGGCTATGTAAAAGCGATCCTTGGTCAAAGCTGAAGCATTGGCCTGTTTCCATTTTTTGGGTGACGCCGCGACGAATGCTCGGCGCGAAACCTTGCAATTTACATCGCTCAAGGTGCATTGAGATCAAATGGCGAAGAAAACCAGCGGGCGCGGAGAGCGCGATTTAAAAGTGCGTGTGAAAACCGCGCGAGGCCGTCGGTCTTCGTCAACGCGTTGGTTGGAGCGGCAGCTAAACGATCCATACGTGCGGCGCGCGAAAGTCGACGGATACCGAGGGCGCGCGGCCTATAAGATACTCGAATTGGACGACAAATACCGGTTTTTGCTTCCCGGAGCCCTTGTGGTGGACCTTGGGTCTGCGCCCGGCGGCTGGAGCCAAGTTGCGGCCCGGCGGATCAATGCGCTTGGTGAGCGCCCCGGAAAGGCCGAGGGCCGGGTTTTGGGTGTTGATCTGCAAGAGGTGGAACCCATCCCCGGGTCTGAACAGCATCAGCTCGACTTTCTGGAAGAAGGTGCCGACGAAAAGATCAAGGATTGGTTGGGTGGTAAGGCGAATGTGGTCATGTCAGATATGGCCGCTTCGTCTTCGGGGCATAAGCAAACCGACCATTTGCGGATTATTGCGCTTTGTGAAGCTGCTGCCGAGCTGGCGTTTGATGTGTTGGAAGAGGGCGGAACATTTGTTGCCAAAGTTCTGGCCGGTGGCGCGGAAGAAAGCCTTCAGGCTGTATTGAAACGGCGTTTCAAGAAGGTGGCGAATGTAAAGCCGCCTGCCAGTCGCGCGGATTCGTCAGAAAAATTTGTGGTGGCAACCGGATTTCGCGGCTGACTTTTAGGTAAATTGAGCGCCTGCGGCGCACGACATTTTTTGTCGGGTCCAGCACCCGGAGCAATTCTAAAAAGATTACGGGCGTTGCAGCGCTGAATGATATTCCGTAGGTCGGAAGAAACAGCGAGCCGAGGCATATGCGAAGCGTCATTTTTATACCCGCACGTTACCCGTCTGTGCGATTTCCGGGCAAGCCTTTGGCGATGCTGCGAGGGGCAACGGGCGAGGCGCGGTCACTTATCCATCGAAGTTGGCAGGCGGCCCAAGCGGTCAAAGACGTTCAGGCGGTTTATGTGCTGACAGACGATAAGCGGATTGCCGATGCCGCCCGTGACTTTGGTGCGGATGTTTTGATGACGAGTGACGCGCCGCGTAACGGGACCGAGCGCTGCGCAGAAGCGTTGAACATGTTAGGCAACCAGCCTGAAGTTGTCGTTAATTTGCAAGGGGATGCGCCTTTGACCCCCCCGCATTATGTCGAAGCCTTGGTGGCTGAGATGGCGGATGCGTCGGTGCAAATGGCCACGCCGGTTTTGCGCACTGAACCGCATCACTTGGCCGCCTTGCAGGCTGACCGCAAGGCAAGCCGGGTCGGGGCGACGACGGCGGTGTTTGAGGCGGACGGGGATGCGCTCTATTTTTCGAAGGAAGTTCTGCCATTTGCCGACCGAGCCGATGAGATCGGCTTGTCGGTGTTTCACCATGTGGGGTGCTATGCCTATCGCCCCGAGGCCCTGGTGCGCTATGCGGAATTGCCTCAAGGTGTTTTGGAAGCCGCCGAAGGTTTGGAACAATTGCGGTTTTTGGAGAACAAAATTTCTGTCCGTTGTGTGGAAGTTGAGGCCCGGGGCCGTGCCTTTTGGGAGTTGAACAACCCCTCGGACATTCCATTGATCGAAGAGATTATGCAGCGTGAGGGGATCGCATGACAGATGTTATCGTCGGAAATGTGACCTTTGGTCAAAAGCAGCCATTGGTTTTGATCTCGGGTCCGTGCCAGCTGGAAAGTCTGGATCATGCGCGCATGTTGGCAGACCGTTTGGCCAGCATCTGTGCAGACCTTGGCGTTGGTTATGTATTTAAGGCCAGTTTCGATAAGGCCAATCGATCCAGCCTAAGTGGCAAGCGTGGTGTCGGCTTGGAGGAGGGTCTGACGATCCTGTCGAAGATCCGTGCGGAATTTGGATGCCCGGTTCTGACGGATATTCACGAGCCAGCGCAATGCAAAGTCGCAGCGGAAGCCGTGGATATCTTGCAAATCCCGGCGTTTTTGTGCCGTCAAACCGATCTTTTGCTGGCTGCGGGCGAAACGGGTGCGGCGATAAATGTGAAGAAGGGTCAGTTTCTGGCCCCTTGGGATGTGGGCAATATCGTCGATAAGGTTACGTCGACTGGCAACACGCGCGTGATATTGACCGAACGCGGTGCCAGCTTTGGGTACAACATGCTGGTGTCGGACATGCGTTCGCTGCCGATCATGGCACAAACCGGGTGTCCGGTCGTGTTTGACGCCACCCATTCGGTGCAACTGCCGGGCGGGCTTGGCAGTTCAACCGGTGGGCAGGCCGAGTTTGTTCCGCCTTTGGCGCGGGCGGCTGTCGCCGTTGGCGTTTCTGCGGTTTTTGTGGAAACCCACGAGGAACCGGCGCGATCCCCGTCCGATGGGCCAAATATGGTACCTCTGGACGAGATGCATGCGCTTCTGGCCGATTTGGTGGCTCTGGACCGGGTGATCAAAGGATGATTGGCGAAACTTGTCTCGCCCAAGGCGATGTCCTATGCCCAATCTCATGTCAGAATGCATAAAAGCCCTAGAGGCGGTTCAAAACGCCATTGCTACTGATGCCGAAGGGCTATCGGCTTTGGCGGCGGGTTTGCCCTTGATGACCGACAGTCTTGAGGCTGCAATCGAGTTGATCGCGGGCATGGATGGTCGGTTGATCGTCACCGGCTTGGGAAAATCGGGGCATGTGGCCGCAAAACTGGCGGCAACCTTTGCATCGACCGGTACGCCCGCGAATTTCCTGCACCCTGCCGAAGCAAGCCACGGCGATCTGGGTATGGTGCAGCCGTCGGACGTTATTTTGGCGTTGTCATGGTCTGGCGAAACCACTGAATTGTCGGATGTTCTGGGATATGCCAAGCGCCGCGCCGTACCTTTGGTCGCGCTCACCGGTGTCGCAGACAGTACCTTGGCACGGGCGGCGGACGCGGCTTTGGTTTTGCCGAAGGTGCGCGAAGCTTGCCCGCACAATTTAGCGCCGACGACGTCGACCTTGATGCAAATGGCCATGGGGGATGCTCTGGCAATTGCCATTTTGCAAAGGAAAGGCTTTGGGCCCGAAAGCTTCCATAGCTTCCATCCGGGCGGCTCGCTTGGGGCCGCCCTGAAGCACGTGGGCGAAATCATGCACGGGGCCGCCGCCCTGCCGATTGTTGAGGCGGATGCCCCTGTTATTGCCGCCATTTCCGAGCTTTCGGCCAAGGGATTTGGCATTGTGGGTGTGACGGTGGATGGCGTGCTGAACGGCGTTGTTACGGATGGCGATGTGCGCAGGTATCTTGAGAAAAACGCAGATGCGACCATGAAAGGTGCGCTGCATGAGACCCAAACCCGCGCGATCATGACGGTTGGGTCCGTGACCTTGACGCCAACCACCTTGGCGGGAGAAGCCTTGGCCACCTTACAAGCGCGGCGCATTTCGGCAGCTTTTGTGATCGATCAGGACCGACCGGTCGGCTTGGTTACGTTACTGCGTTTGTTGAACCGCGGCACCGCTTGAGCAGGCTTTTAAATTACAACTCGTCACGGCGGGGTGGGTTCGCGCCTGCACGGCTGACGGTGATTGCGGCGGCGCGCGCGCCGAGCGACATGGCTTCTGTCAGGTCGGCTTCGGAAATTGACTGAAGCGCCGTTTTGGTCATCAGGCCGCGTTCCCGCAACGCGGTCAAAACGCCAGCGTTGAAAGTATCGCCTGCACCGACTGTGTCGACGACCTTGACTTTTGGGGCTGGCACGAAGAACGCGCCATGGTTCGTGTATCCTGTGACACCGCGAGCGCCTTCGGTCACGAACACAACCTTGGGGCCCATGGCCAAAATGTCCTTCACCTTGCCTTCGACATCGCCTTTGCCTGAGAACCATTCCAAATCTTCATCCGAAAATTTCACCAAATCCGATTTTTCCAACATCCGGCCCAAACGCGCGCGATAGACGGCTTCGTCCTGAATGAAACCGGCGCGAATGTTCGGATCCAGCATCACAACGCGGCTGTCGCCTTCGCGCATCAACAGCGCTTCGTATGTGGCCGCACAGGGTTCGACAGCAAGCGAGATGCACCCGAAAAACAGCGCATCAACAGAGGCGTCGATCTTTGGAATGTCGGCCTCGGCCAACATGCGTCCGGCGCTGTTTTCATCATAGAAAAGATAGGTTGCGTGGCCGTCGACAAGACGCACGAACGCCAGTGTTGTGGGCCGGTCAGATCGCGCAACGAATTGCGGTTCCACACCGGATTTGATCAAAGTATCCATCAGGATTTCACCGAAGAAATCAGTTGATATGCCACTGAAAAATCCGGTGGGTTGCCCCAGCCGTCCAAGCGCATTCGCCGTATTGAAGACCGAACCGCCTGCAAAAGGTTGATAGGCGCCGCCGCCATCTGTTGTGTCGCGGGGCAGCATGTCGATCAGGGCTTCGCCTGCGGTAAGTATCATCTGTCGTCTCCTTGGTCGGACACCTCTTACCAGCCGGACACATCTTGGCAAGTCTGGGAAAGCGCTTTGGCATTTGCGTCTCATTTGGGCTGCTCACCCCGTTGTGGATTTGGAAAGGGTTGAACAGATATTGAGCCGGAATTTCCATATGCATGTCATAGTGTTGCCCCGGTTTTGGAGTGTTCTGGCGACAGCAGGAGACGCGGTGGATGTATGAAATTTTTGGTAGTGAAAGGTGCGACCCTCGTGCGATTTGCATTGAGGTGACAGAGGCGTTGCGGGCTATGCTGCCCGAAATCCAGTTGGTCGTCACAGAAGACGATCCCTTCAACATTGAAGCCATCCATCCCGACGAAAACTTGGGTACTTTACAGCTCTATCTCGGTAATATTGTGCAAGACATCCAAGGGGTTTGAACCAGATCCCAAAGGGCGAAGTTGATCGCGGCTTATGTGACCATGGCACGGGCCGCCCTTTATCCTGCACCGATCACTTTGGACAATGTCTATTTTCTGTTGCGAAATCGGGCCTATTTTTCAGGAATGAATGACGGTTGGTTCAGCGATGATCTGGTGAAGGATGGCCCCGGTGATCTGATGATCTTGGTTTATTCGGATCTGGGCGAAGGGTTGAAGAACGTCACGACTGCCGCCGCCGAAAAAGCCGGGTTTACGCCCACCGAAGTTTTGGCAGCAGCGGAGGAAAACGTCCTGAATTTTTTGCCTAACCTGCACACATGGCCGTCCGAGATGGGCGTGCTTTCAGCGGGGTTCGAAGACCACGATTGGTTAGGAAGCTCGCTTTTGTTGTTGCCCAAAGCGCTTGAAATTGTGATGCAGGGTGCGGGCTGGGATCGTGCTTTGGTGTCGTCCATGTCGCGAGAAACGGTGGACTTTGTGAACGCCGACGATCCATATGCCGTGGCTGCGATAGAAGACTGGATGCACCAATTGGGCAAGTCAGATCCAAGGCCGCAATCCGAATTCGTGTGGACCATGCATATTGGCGACGCGGTGCCGGTTAAGACCCACAAAATGTACGATGGTCAATTGATCGCGCTGTCTTGAATTACTGTCCGGTGCCGTAAAGGTATCCGACCACGCCCGCCAAAATCAGACCGGCCAGCACGGCAAATGCAATTTTCCACGCAGACCAGGGCCGCTCGCCAATGACCTGACCGTTTTGCCCGTTCACAACAAATCGAAACGCGCAACCCCTGTATCGATAGGCGGCGATCCAAACGGGAACGAGGATGTGCTTGAACGTGACGTCGCTGACATCCGTGTCGATATGATCGACCCTTTGTTTGTCGCCGCCAATGTCAAAGCGCACGTCGCGCAGGATTTGGCGGTCCATAATCTCACGCGCTTCGCTATAAGCCTCTTGAAGCTCAATCGTGTAAGCCTCGGCCCGGAATCCGGCGAGGTATTCGGGTTGATAAGGTTCAAGTCGCGTCAAATCCCAATGGACCAGTGCTTTCCTGAACGGGTCGGGCAGGGCGGTTGAAGCGACGATAAGCACATCATCAAAGAATCGTGCAACCCGTCCACGTGCAGGCGTCCAACGAACCTTGGCGACGCGCACGTTCTCGCGCTCGCCGTTCCGAACGACAGATTTGGTTTCATAGTAGATCGTTCCGCGCTGGCCGCTGTATTTGCTTTGGGTATCGGCATCGAAAGTCCAGCACGGTGTGTAAACACCCGTCATCTTGCGCCCTTTTCGCGCGTATTCCTTTAGCCCGTTCGGTGCGAACCACAATGCGCCCAGCCAATCTGTCATGGCCTCGCGGGCGTTCGTTTCCTCAAGCATGAATGGCAAAACCGCACGGGGTTTTATTTGTCGCGCGGTGCCGGTATCGGTGACAACGGGCGTCGCGCAATAGGGGCATTCGGTGGAATGCACATGCGCATCGAATTCAACCCTCGCCGCGCAATTCGGGCAGGCCGAAACGCGGGTGTCTTCCATTTCAGCGGTGCCAAGCCCCTTGCGCACCGCTTGGTTGAAGTCTTGTTCTTTAACAGCGGTCGAACGGGTCCAAGGCCCGTGATCAATCGTATGTGTATTGCCGCAATGATCGCAAATCAGTTGATCATCACCGGGATCAAACCGAAGATCGGATCCGCAGTTGTCGCAGGGAAAACGATGTTCTTCGGTGCCCATGGCTTAAAGATACTTGTGAAGGGGTTTCGGAACCATGATCCGCAATGCATTGTCTTTTAAGCGGAAATGCCGCCAAGCGTGGAATGCCGTATGAACCACGATGCCAAACAAAAGGGCGTTGAAGACGATCTCGTGCAGCTCTTGCATCGCGTTGTGGAGAAATTTGACATCGAAATTGGGCGCAATGGGAAAGGCTCCGAAGGCCATGACCGCATAGGGTGCGAACAACCCGATCAAGCCGCCGCTGATGGCCATCGCCAACAGGCCCCAATACATGGCCTTGTGTGCCAAAGGGTGAAATCGCTTGCCCCAGCCGGGCAGTTTCGGGCCCGGACGCCCGGCCAAACCTTTGGCCAAGTACATCGCGAACCACGCAACGACGACCAGCGCAAAAACCGCACCAACACCGGCATGCGTGGCCAAGGCGGCCGCACCAAGACGGCGCACATCTTCCGGTTCAACCAAAAAGAAATAGAGGATCATCAGCGCACTCAACCAGTGCAGCCATTTGATCGTGGCACGTCGGCTCATCTTAGCTTCCCGGTGGCGGTGGCGGCAGAATGGTGAAAAGCTGCGCCAGTTCGTTCACGTCTTCGGCCTTCTTCCAACCGTCCTGACCTTGGGTCCAGACCCATGTGTCGCGGGTCATTTCGCCTTTTGCGGCCATCTGGCCAAGCGTGGCTTTCGAAAACGGACCGGTCGTTTCGCCGTCATTCGCGATGTGCCAGACGTGTTCTACCGGTGGCGGCGGTGGCGCTGCGGGGGCGGTGCCCCAAGGCCCGGCAATACCGCCGGCCATCCCCATACCCATGGCGGCACCCATACCCATACCCATGGCTTGACCGGCGGCTGAGCCGGGTTGATCCAGACTTTCGGCGGCTTTGTAACGGAAGTGTTCGTCAAGCGATCCGGTGATGCCGCGCGATGTGCGTTCGTCCAACGCCTTTTCGACCGCAGGCGGGAGCGAGATGTTTTCGATGTAAAGTTCGGGCAGGGTCAGGCCATAGGCGGTGATCGTGTCCGAGATACGTTCGGCAACCAGCTTGCCAAGATCGGCGGTGTTGGCGGCCATGTCCAGAACCGGGATGCCGCTGTTGGCGATCACGCGGGAAAATTCCTGCACGATGATGTTGCGGATCTGAAAGCTGATCTCGTCCATCGTGAATTCGCCGTCGGTGCCGACGATTTCCTGAAGGAACTTGGCGGGGTCAGTGACCTTGACAGAATAGGTGCCAAAGGCGCGGATGCGCGTCGGTCCGAATTCCGGGTCGCGCAACATGATCGGGTTTTTCGTGCCCCATTTCAGATCCGTGAAACGACGGGTCGAGACGTAGTAAATCTCGGATTTGAATGGCGATTTGAAACCGTGATCCCAGTGCTGAAGCGTCGTCAGGATGGGCATGTTGTTGGTTTCAAGCATGTAAAGCCCGGGCATAAACGTATCCGCCAACTGACCTTCGTGAACGAAAACAGCCGCTTGGCCTTCGCGCACCGTCAGCTTGGCGCCGTATTTGATCTCGTGGTCTTCGCGTTCGAAGCGCCAGACCATGGTGTCGCGCGTATCATCCACCCAGTGAATGACGTCGATGAATTCACCCGTCAGGAAATCAAAAATGCCCATGGTCTCTCCTTTTCAATTCTTAGTTCTGTTGTGACGCAGAACATGGGGCGGAAAAAGATACTTTTTCCACCGCCTTATAACGCCGATCCTGTCAGATCGCGTGCAAGTGTTGATACTATGGCATCGGCGCTTGCTGCATCCATGCCGGGTTTCAGGCGATTGTCGTACAGCAACCGCAACATTTTCTCGTCCATCACCGTCAATCGCCCAAATTCGTCGTCGTCGTTAAAGATCGAGGGGCGTGCGGTTTGGCTGTCGTTGGAAAGGCCTAAGCCCTGTGCAATCTCTTCGTGGAAACACGACAGGCGCAACAAAGGGGGAAGCTCTGCCCGGACAATGGCGACGGCTTGCGTGATGGCCCCGTCGTTGCGTGGATCAGAAGCGATCACCACACAATAGTTTCCGCGATCCAAGGTTTCGATCAGTTCAATTTCGCGGGGCCGCACGCTGGGAACCAACCGGGTCAATAAGGGCCCAATCACGCGGCGTTCGTCTTCGGTCAGTACCAAGACCTGAAAGTTTCCGCCGCGTTCGACAAACCGAATGGGATGCTGTGTGACATCCTGCAACCGGCCCGCATAGCGTGCGATGGCAGCCATGTCGTCGGCGCGCTGCGGATCAGAGACACCCGTGCCAAACATAGTTTGTATCAAGACGGGTTGTTCCCATCGATGCAATCGGCTTTCCGCCTCGCTTTGCACCAATTTATTGTCCTGATCACTGAACTCACGAGCAAAGGCGGTGGCGCGAAACGCCATCGCCAGCCGTTCGGCGTCAAACGGTACGTCTGGTCCGCCACCGTCTGTGCGCAGCAGCCCGCGCGCGCGATGGCCTTTTTCGACACGTTCGTAATATTGTGCCAGCTCGACACTGGCGGGCGAAGGCGCGTTCTCGACCACAATCAATTCGGGCGGCGCGACACTGGAAACTGTGCCATTGCCGTCCAACGGGCTACAGCCCGCGACAATGGCAACCAAAGCCGCCATCGTCAGAAAAGAACGCGCAACCATCGTCACTTAGGCCGGAACGCTTTCGCCAGCGTTGACGCCTGTTCCGTCTTTGCGCGCTGTGGCCGAGGCCAGCGTGTTTTTCAACTCGGCTTCCATTTTCTGAAGCTCTTCTTCGGCGGCTGCACGCTTGGCTTTGCCTTCGTCGGCAATCTGCAAGCTTTCCTCGATGGTGCCGATCAGATTGGCGTTCGCCGATTTGACAGCCTCGATATCGAAAACGCCGCGTTCCATTTCTTCGCGGATTTTCTTGTTGGCTTGGCGCAGGTTTTCGGCGTTCTTGGTCAGCAATTCGTTCGTCAGATCATTGGCATCGCGCACCGCATCTGCGGCTTCGCTTGACCGCTGGATCGTCACAGCTTGGGCCAGTTGCGTTTCCCAAAGCGGCACGGTGTTCACCAAGGTCGAGTTGATCTTGGTCACCAGAGATTTGTCGTTTTCCTGCACCAATCGGATCGACGGCAAGGATTGCATCGTCACCTGACGGGTAAGTTTCAGATCATGGACACGGCGTTCCAGATCATCGCGGGCAGACCGCAGATCGCGCAATTCCTGCGCGGCCATCACACCTTGGTCGTCCGGTGCATCTGCCACCGCTTTGTCCAAAGCCGGGATATCCACGGCATCCAGGCGCTTCAGCTTTTCTTCGCCAGCCGCAATGTAAAGCGCCAGCTCGTCGTAAAAGGCCAGCGTCTTGTCATAGAGCTGATCCAGCGACTTGATGTCCTTCAACAACTTATGTTCGTGGGTTTCAAGGTTGGCCGTTACCTTGTCGATCTGATCTTGAACTTCTTCGAACCGGGCCAGGAAGTTATGTGCGGGGGCGGCTTTCCCTAGCAACCATTCCCACCACGACCGCTTGCGGCGGACGTCCAGCTCGCTGACCGAAAAACCGCGAATGGTGGACACAATGCTGCGCAATGAATCACCCGCAGGGCCAACGTCCTTGTTTTTGACGTCTTGCAGCATGGCTTGACTGATCTCTTGCAGTTCCACTTGCGCAGACGATCCGAAGGATACGATCGAATTGGTGTTGCCCATGTCGATTTCGCCGATGCGCTTTTCGATCGCTGCACTGGTTGTAGGGTCAGCTTGTTCCAGCAAAACGACGTCTTCAGCCGCCGCCGGAACGGGTAATTGAAATTCGCTAACTTCTTTCACCAATATTTCGGCCTCTTTGGCCTTTTTAAAAATCTCGTTTTCCATGGGGTCCCTCGTTTAGCTTTTTTGGTCAATTTTAGCTTCTGACGCCTTCGCGTTCGAGCCGCTCGCGCAGCACTTCTATTTCCACGTCCAGCATGGATTTGTCGTTCTGAAGCAGTTTCTCGGTCTTGCTGGTGAACGAGCTTTCCAGATCGTCCAGCAACGTCTCATAATCTTTGCGGGCATCGTCGTTCTTGGAGCGGGCATAAAGATCGGCAAACTGGACCGTCGCATCGCGTGCGCCCAAAAGGTAGACGCCCAGGTAACGCCGCGCTGATGTCAGATCGCCGGGGTCTTCTTCGACGACGCGGAACATGCTCCGTGCCGTTTCAACAAAATCCGCGACCCGGCGATCAAGGCTGGGTGTTTGCGCCCGGCGAATGGCTTCTTTCATTGCGCTCAGGTGCTTTTCGGCTTCGTCAACGGCGCGCGCAACCCGGTCGGTCTGATACTCATTCATGCCGACAGTGCCTTTGTTTTTCAAAGGGTCGGGACCAAAGGCGGTGAAATGCAGCGCGCACCCAAGAATGAAGTAAAGGATTGGGTTCAAAAGCCCGAACGTTTCGGCGTCAACACCGGCCAATGCCAACCCAAGCCCCGTCAGAACGCTGGCAAACATTTTGCGCGGGATGGCCGGGCGTTTGGCAACATTGCGGGCGTCATAAGCTTCATGCGCAATCACGCCTTCGCGGGTCAGCCAAGCGGCCAACATCATGATCGCAAAAGCCGCGATCTTGATGAACATGCCAAGGGGTTCTTGTTGGAACGCCACCAACAACATGATCGCAGGCGCGATAAACAGGAAGTTGACGCGCGCACCCACACGGCTGCGCGTCATGCCTCCCGGCGCACGGGGGCGCGAAGCCGTTCCAGGGCTGTGCTTGCCACCAAATCTCTCAGCCATCAGGTGGCTCCGCTGATCGACACATAGACGATCAGACACAACAGCATAAAAAATGCGACCTTCTGCATCATTCCCCCAGTGGTCATGGCATGAAGTCCGCCTCGCTGCTCAAACTTTTGTGCGACACGTCGCATCAAAAATGCGCTCAGCATCGCGACAAGTGCCGCAACAATGATCAAAAGCGCCAGTCGTTGCATTGAGTAAGACCCCCTCTCTTGTGATCATACATATGTGATCAGAGCCGCGCTTGCTATAGGCGGCGACCATCTTGGCCCATGAGAGCGGAATATGCGAAGGAATTAGGCACGTGGTCGCAAAGGCGCGAGAATTGGCCTAAAAATAATTTGAAGTCAGTGTGTTACTTGGTGCGTCGGCGCTTTGGTTTTCGGCGAGTTTCTGCCTTTTGGGAAGTTGCGTCGATTTTTCCCCCTTGAGGTGCCTCTAAGCCCAATTGATCGCGCAAGACCTTTGGGCGCACTTCTTCAACTGCGCCGGGTTTCAGTGTCTCAAGTCGAAAGGGGCCATAGCTGACGCGGATTAATCGGTTGACGGGTAGGTTGACCGCTTCCATGGCTCGGCGAATTTCGCGGTTTTTGCCTTCTTTGATCGACACGGTGACCCAGGCGTTGCGGCCCTGCTGACGGTCTATGTTGACGATCATGGGCCGGAATTTTTCGCCATCCAAGGTCAAACCAAGACGCAGCGACGCAAACATTTCGTCCGTTGGCGCACCGTGGACACGCACCCGGTATTTGCGGGTCCAACCGGTTGAAGGGAGTTCAAGGCGACGTTTGATTTCGCCGTCATTCGTCAAAAGCAAAAGGCCTTCGGAATTCAGATCAAGACGGCCCACGGACACCACGCGAGGCAAAGTATCAGGTAAATTGTCAAAGACCGTGGGACGGCCTTTGTCATCTTTTGTAGTTGTCACCAAGCCGGACGGTTTGTGATAGAGCCACAAGCGCGGTTCTTCACGATCTTTCAGCGGTACGCCATTGACGGTGATTTTGTCGCTGTCCTGCACGTTTAGGGCGGGTGTGTCGATAACCTTGCCATTCACCGTGACCTTTCCAGCCGCAATCAGCCGTTCGGCTTCGCGCCGAGAGGCAACGCCATGGCGGGCGAGGGTCTTGGCGATACGGTTTCCGGGAAAGTCAGTCATGGCGTTGGGCTTACAGGTAAGGCTCGGGAAGGGAAAGAGATTGCGCTTTGCTTTGTGTGTCCGTCATTTGGCAATCTGTGACAGCATTGTTTGGAAGATGCAGATGGGCGAATTTGCTTTTTGTTGTAATCGGCTGTGGTTTTGGGCAAGTGGCAGTATGGATTTCGCAAGCGTCATGGACATTGCTCTGGAAGAAGCCCGCGCAGCAGCCTCGCGTGGCGAGGTGCCTGTGGGGGCTGTTTTGGTCGGGCCCGATCAACAGGTGTTGGCGCAATCCGGGAACCATACGCGGGAACGGAATGACCCGACCGCCCATGCCGAGATGCTGGTGATCCGCGATGCCGCTAAGGTGCTTGGCACCGAACGTCTGTTGGGTTGCGATCTTTACGTGACGTTGGAACCTTGCGCGATGTGTGCGGCCGCAATCGCAGCAGCGCGCGTGGCGCGGCTGTACTATGGGGCCGCTGATCCCAAATCTGGCGGAGTAGCCCATGGTGCCCGCGTCTTTTCGCATCCGCAGTCGCATCATGTACCGGAAGTTTACGATGGAATTTCCGCAACGGCTTCGGCGAAACTCCTACGCGAGTTCTTCGAAGCGCGCCGCTAAAGCGTAACCGTCTCCATCACATCCGGTGTGCGCACGTCCACATCTGGCAAACCGGCAATCAAGGGGTCCGCCGATTGTTCAAGAAGCGGAAAGGTTTTATAGTGACATGGGATCACGACCTTAAAGTCAAAGTACTTTTTTGCCGCCCAAGCCGCCGCCTTCATGTCCATCGTGAAATGGCCGCCAGCGCAGAGAATACCAATGTCTGGGGCATAGTATTCCCCGATCCAACCCATATCCGCCATAATGTCGGTGTCACCCGAAACATAGATGACGCGGCCCTCCCCCTTGATGATAAATCCAGCCTCGGCCCCGGCGTAGGCAGGTCCGTTCTCGGTTCCGATGGACGACGAATGCACCGCTGCCACCATGGAAACCGCAACATCCCCCAACATTACGGTTCCGCCTTTGTTGAATCCTATGGTCGCGACGTTTTCGGTGGCCTCCCAATGGCCCATCAGATCGTAAATACCAACCAATGGTGCACCGGTTTCGCGCGTTAGCCCAAGGGCATCGCCTGCATGGTCTCCATGACCGTGGGTGATCAGGATGTGCGTGGCACCTTCTATGGCCTCAGCGCGGCGGTGCTCAGGGAAGACCGGATTTCCGGTAAACCATGGATCAATCAGCAGAACCTGATCGCCGATTTCAAGCCGAAAACTGCCGTGCCCTAGCCATGTAACTTTCATCGAAACCTCCCTATGTTTGGCCCATAGCATAGCAGGACACCCCATGGATTGGACAAGAGCAATCGACGCTTACTGCGAACGCAGCGATCCAGGCTTTTGGGCCGAACCTGTGAATGCGGTGACGAACTTTGCCTTTATCATCGCGGCCTTGTTCATGTGGCGGCGCACCCACGGGTTGGTTTGGGGGCGTGTTCTGTCAACCGTTCTGTGTTTAATCGGCGTCGGGTCTTTCCTGTTCCACACCTTTGCAACGGGCTGGGCCGCGGCCATGGACACAACACCGATCCTCGTTTTCGTTTTGGTTTATCTGTTTCTGGCGAACCGGGATTTCTGGGGGCTTCCTTGGTGGGCCGCGTTGATTGGCACGGCGGCATATATTCCCTACGCCACCTTGATCACACCGATGTTCGCCGCACTTCCGTTCTTCAATGTCTCAAGCTTTTACTGGTCGCTACCCCTGATGATCGGGGCCTATGCGGTGTTGTTGAGACGACGCGTGCCAGACACGGCGCGTGGTTTGGCCATTGGCGCTGGACTCCTTTGCCTGTCGTTAACCGCACGATCTGTGGATGAAGGGCTTTGCGTGTCGTTTCCAATGGGCACACATTTCCTGTGGCACATTCTGAATGCGATCATGCTGGGATGGATGATCGAAGTCTGGCGACGCCATATTGGCGAGCCGGAGCCGGAATAGAGCGGAACGTAGGTCTGTCGAGGCCGCGCACCGCAGGTGCGCGGCCTCCCTCGCGACGGGCAAAGCCCGGCGCAAAACCCTAGCTGCTGATCATGCCCATGATGTCGCGGGTTTTTGCAACAATTGGGTCTGCAATCTCACGGGCCCGGTCACTGCCATCCCCAAGGATGCGATCAATCTCGGCGGGGTCACTCATCAAGCGCGCCATTTCGTCCGAAATAGGTCCGATCTTTTCGGCGGCCACTTCAGCCAGATGTGGTTTGAACTGCCCCCAACCTTGCCCCGCGACCTCACCCATCACATCGTCCGTCGATTGCCCGGACAAAGCCGCGTAAATGTCGACAAGATTGCGCGCTTCGGGCCGGTCTTTCAAATCGCCATAGGTTTCCGGCAAAGGCTCAGGATCGGTACGGGCCTTTTTGAACTTCTTCAAAATCATATCCGCATCATCTGTCAAATTGATCCGGGACATGTCCGACGGATCGCTTTTTGACATTTTCTTGGTACCATCGCGCAAGCTCATCACACGGGTCGCCGGGCCGTCAATGACAGGCTCGGTGATGGGAAAGAAATCCACGCCAAAGTCATGGTTGAATTTGGCGGCGATGTCGCGGGTCAACTCAAGGTGCTGTTTTTGATCGTCGCCCACAGGCACATGGGTCGCGTGATAGGCCAGAATATCCGCCGCCATCAGCGCTGGATAGGCAAACAAGCCAAGGGACGCGTTCTCCGTGTTCTTACCCGCCTTGTCCTTCCACTGGGTCATTCGTCCCATCCATCCCATGCGTGCCACACAATTGAACAACCAGCCCAATTCGGCGTGGGCCGACACCTGCGCTTGGTTGAACAGGATCGAGCTTTTTGGATCGATACCAGACGCCATGAATCCGGCGGCTGCTTCACGTGTTTGCTGGGCCAGCGTTTTGGGGTCTTGCCAGACGGTGATGGCATGAAGATCGACAAGGCAAAAGACGCATTCAAAGCTGCCATCGTTCTGCATGTCGACAAAGCGTTTCAGGGCGCCGAGATAATTCCCAAGCGTTAACCCGCCCGAAGGCTGGATGCCCGAGAACACGCGCGGTGTGAAAGCCGGTGCCGTCATGGTGTAGTTCCTCTGGATTTTCGCGTAGACGGGGCTTACCGAGAGGGGCGAGGCCCGTCAATGATTGCCCGTCAATGATTGCCCGTCGATGACAGGCCATCAACGAAGGGTCGTTCCACAAGCGGCCCAATATGGAATTGCGGTCTTGGAAGGCGCGGGATGCAAAACGAAGATTTTTCACAGCCGGTTTTCAACAAACTCCCTCCCGCCGTCGCTTTGCTTGCTGTTGCGATCTTTGGGATTGAATTTTTCTTCATGGCTGGCGCGCGTGGATATCTCGGCGGTGATGTCGCCATTGGCTGGCGTGCCCAAGCGGTGCGGGACTATGCGTTCTATTCTCCGTTGTTGCATTGGTTGTTCGAAACCGGGAATTGGTCGGTTGAGCATCTTAAGCGTTTTGTCACATATCCCTTTATCCATTGGAGCTTCACCCAAGCGATCTTCGCCGTCGTCATCCTGTTGGCAATCGGGAAACTTGTGGGCGAGGTTTTCGGCAATATCGCCGTCTTGGTGATATTTTTCGGCTGTGGCGCTTTCGGGGCCCTGATCTTTGCGGGAATTACCGGCGATGAACGCCCCTTGATCGGCGCTTTTCCGTCGGTTTACGGATTAATCGGGGCCTATACGTTCTGGCTTTGGGTCAGTTTTGGCGCGGTTGGGCAAAACCAGTATCAGGCCTTTACGCTAATCGGGTTCCTGCTGGGGCTTCAGCTGTTCTTCGCACTGTTTTTTGGGGCATCCAACGATTGGATCGCCGATCTGGCCGGGTTCGCGCTTGGGTTTCTTTTGACCCCGGCCTTGGTGCCGGGTGCCTTCCAAAGGTTTATGCACCGGATGCGTCAGCGATAATCTTCGTTCGCGCGTTTTCCGCTTGCCGACTTAGCGACGGAAAGCTGACCTAAACTCGCCCAAAGTGAATGCCTTAAGTCCAAGACCGACGACGCCATAGACCGCCGCCCCGGCAACACAAAGCCCAATGACCAAAAGAAGGTGGATGATTCCTCCGGTGTCAGGGTTGTTGGGAAGGGCCTTCTGAAGCCCCCAAAGTGCAAGCCCCATGACCAATGCGGCAACAAGGATGCGCCATAGCCGGTCGACAAGCCGCGCATCGAACTGGGCTGCCTCGCCCATCCCGGTCCGGTTCACCCAAAGAAGCGCCAGCATCCCCCAACCCGCCACAGTCGTGCCGACGGCTGCGGCCAAGAAACCGATAAGGGGCGCAAGAGCGACGGCAAGAACAGCGTTGATCACCATGGCAGCCAAGGCGAAATAGAACGGCCGCTTGGTGTCTTCGCGCGCAAAATAAAGCGGTTGCAGAACCTTTTGCATCACGAAAGCGGGCAGTCCAAGGCCATAGATCGCACAGGCCATGGCGGTGGCTTTAGTGTCGGCGGCTACAAAGGCTCCGCGTTCGAACAATGCACTGACCAGCGCGACGGGGATAACGGCAAGCGCCACAGCAGCGGGGATCGCCAGGGCCAGCGACATTTCAGCGGCGCGTGACAAAGCGTTCTGCCCGCCGCTGGTATCTTTGGCTTGAAGGCGACGCGACAGATCCGGCAACAAGACAATGCCGATTGCGATGCCCACAACGCCCAAGGGCAGTTGGTAAAGCCGATCCGCAAAGGAAAGCCAAACGATGGCCCCGTCGAAATAGCTGGCGACTTGCCGTCCGACCAACAGATTCACCTGCACCACGCCGCCTGCCAACATGGCCGGGGCCGCGATGATCGCCAACCGTTTCATCTCGGGCGTCCAAACCGGGCGTATCGGTTTCAAATCGAAACCCGCGCGTTTGGCCGCCACCCAGACAAGCACCAGCTGCGCGATGCCTGCCAACACCACCCCGAAGGCCAGTGCGGTGCCGTGGCGCGCGCCTATGCCATCACCAATGATCGAACCGATGAACCCCAGTTCGGCAAGGATCAGGATGGCGATCAGAATAATGTTCAACAAGATCGGTGCAGCGGCAGCGGCGGCGAACCGCCCGCTGGCATTCAAAACGCCCGAGACCAAAGCGGCAAGCGAAATGAACACGATATAAACGAACACAACGCGCCCCAGCGTGACGGCCATATCAAGGCGTGCGTCGCCGGCAAATCCACTGGCCATAGCCAGCACCATCCACGGCATAAAGATCGTTGCCAACACCGAGAACACGATCAGAATTAATGCCAATCCAGCCATGGCTTGTCGGGCAAAACTGATCGGTTCGTCGCCGGCTTCCAGCTTTTTTGAAAACATCGGCACGAACGCCATATTGAAAGCGCCTTCGCCAAAGAACCGTCGGAACATATTGGGCAATGTGAAGGCCACGAAAAAGGCCTCGGCCACAGGCCCTGTGCCCAGCCATGCCGCGATTAAAATGTCACGTACGAATCCAAGGATACGGGACAAAAGCGTCCAGACACCCACGGTCAAAACACCGGTAATCAGCCTGATCGGGCTCATTCCGTTTTCGCCCGGTCAGCACCGGCAGAAATGGCCGCGCGCAAGCGTTTTTCCAACGTATTCTGCTTTGAAACCGCGTGGTATTTTAGCCCGAAGGTGTCTTTGACATAGAATGTATCAACGACCTGTTCGCCATATGTCGCGATCACGGCGCTGGCTACATAGACGTTGGCTTCGGACATGGCGCGGGCAAGATCATACAACAGGCCGGGACGGTCGCGGGTGTCAACTTCGATGATGGTATAGATTTCCGACCCGTCGTTGTCGAAGGTGATCGAGGTCGGCACTTTGAAGGCGCGTTCCCGTTTCTTGATCCGGTCTTTGTCAGCCAGAGATTCGCGCGGCAGAACCTCGCCCCGCAGCGTCTTTTCGATCATCGTGCGCAACCGGTTCAACCGGCTGGCCTCGTATGGGCTTCCATCGCCGTCCTGCACCCAAAAGGCCGCCGTCGCATAGCCATCGGACGATGTGTAGGTGCGCGCATCCACAACGTTCGCTCCGACCAAGGCCAAAGCCCCCGTAAGACGCGAAAAGATGCCAGGGTGGTCGGCCAGGGCGAAACAAATACGTGTGGCATCGCGGGCTTCGTCCGGCATCAAATCAACGCGGATGTCGCTGTCATCAATGTCCAGCAATTGCTTGGCAAAAACCACATGGGCATCATGGGGCAAGCCTTGCCAATAGGGGCCATAGTGTCGTTTGGTTTCAGCGCGCAGCGCCTTGGTATCCCAACCCGGAAGCGCCGCCCGCAACGCCTTTTTGGCATCCGCTTCGGCGCTTTCGCGGTTAACAGCCTCAAGCCCGTGTTCAAGCCCCGCCGCCGTCATGGCGTGCAGATCGCGGAGCAATTGGGCCTTCCAGTTGTTCCAGGTGTTCGGCCCAACGCCCCGGATGTCGCAGACCGTCAGCACGGTCAGCAGATCAAGGCGTTTTTTCGATTTAACGGCCTTGGCGAAATCCCGCACCGTCCGCGGCTCGGACAAATCGCGCTTTTGCGCCACATCAGACATCAGCAAATGATAGCGCACCAGCCATTCAACGGTTTCGGCGTCTTCCTTTTTCAATCCCAAGCGAGGCGCCACTTTTCGCGCAATCTTGGCCCCAAGGATCGAATGATCTTCCGAGCGTCCTTTGCCAATGTCATGAAGCAACAAAGCCACATAGAGAACCTTGCGGTTCACACCATCTTTAAGAATTCCGCTCGCAACGGGCAATTCTTCGATCAATTCACGCCGTTCGATCTGAGCCAGTGTCGAAATGCATTGAATTGTATGTTCGTCGACCGTGTAGTGGTGGTACATATTGAACTGCATCATCGCGACGATCTGCCCGAACTCAGGCACAAAAGCCCCAAGCGCGCCCAATTCGTTCATGCGGCGCAGCGCGCGTTCCGGGTTGCCGTGTTTCAACAGCATATCCAGGAAAATCTGGTTGGCTTCGGGCGATTTGCGCAAGTCGTCGTCGATCAGGTTTAGATTGTTGCGGATCAGGCGCATGGCATCGGGGTGGATCAAATAGCCGGTTCGCATGGCTTCTTCGAACAGTCGCAGGATGTTCAATGTGTCTTTAAGGAACGTCTTGCCCTTGGCGATATCCAACCGGTTCTGGCGCAAAACATATTCCGGTTTCACGCGTTTTCGCCGTTTGAAAAAACTGGCGAGCGAGGGCGCGCTTTTAACGTGATTGGCTTCCAGCGTGGTCAGGAAGATGCGCGTCAGCTCGCCCACAATCGTTGCATGGCGAAAATAATCCTGCATGAAATGTTCGACGGCCCGCCGACCGGCTTTGTCGACATAACCAAGGCGTTCAGCGACTTCGACCTGCATATCGAAGGTCAGTTGATCCATTCCGCGATTGGCAACCAGATGCAGATGGCAGCGCACCGCCATCAAAAAGGTCTCGGCGGCCAGAAATTTGTCGAACTCTTCGGCATCCAAAAGCTTGGTGCCCACCAGTTCATCCGGTTCGCTCACACCGTGAATGTATTTCCCGATCCAGAATAGGGTTTGCAGATCGCGTAGCCCCCCTTTGCCTTCCTTCACATTGGGTTCGACCATATAACGCTGACCGCCCTGACGTTTGTGGCGCGCGTCGCGTTCATGCAGTTTAGCTTCGATAAAATCGGCGGCGGTATTGTGGAACAGCTCTTTCCTCAGCCGTTCGGACAGCTCGTCAACAAGGTCAGTGTCTCCGATCAGCATCCGGTGTTCCAACAGGGCCGTGCGGATGGTGTAATCTTCGCGGCCAAGGCGCAGGCAATCTTTCACGCTCCGCGATGAATGGCCGACTTTCAGGTGCAAATCCCAAAAGATGTAAAGCATGCTTTCAATCAGGCTTTCGGCCCAAGGGGTGACCTTCCAAGGCATCAGGAACAACAGATCAACATCGGAAAAGGGTGCCATTTCACCCCGCCCGTAACCACCGACAGCAATCACAGCCAAACGTTCACCTTCGGTTGGATTTGGATTTGGATGAAGCCAGTTCGTTGCCACACGAAACACGGTTTCCACCAACCCGTCGGTCAACAGGCTATAGGCCCGCACAGCATCGCGAGACGCATAAGGGTGCGCTTTCAATGCGTTCGCAATGGTACTGCGGCCTTGCGTCATCGCCGATTTCAAATGCTGCACGGTCAGTGCACGGATCTTGGATGCGTCCCCAACCGACTTTAGCTCGGTACCGATAGCGGCCTGTATTGCCACGCCATCAAATATCTGAGCCGCGCTCAGATCCAGATCGACGAAGTGAATGTCAGACGAACCGCCGGGTTCAGAACCCGGCAGAGCCAAAGCTTCTTGGGGCGGGGTCAATCACGATCACCTGATTGTTCTGGATTTGTGCAACGGCAAGGCCGCGCTGGTTCGTGCCATCGCCAAGCAACCGGAATGGCCCGTTTACACCGGCAAAACCAGCGCCTTGGGTCAAAGCGGCCGCGCCAAGCGCATTCCTGTTGCCTTGTGCGGCAAGTGCGCCAACCGCAGCGATCCCGTCATAGGCCAACCCGGCAATGGGGTTTGGTTGTGTGCCGTAAACCGATGCATAACGGTTGTTGAATTGCTGCAAGAGCCCGGGCGAGGGTGTTGCAAACCATGCACCCTGCAATCCCTTAAGCGACAACGTGCTGGACGGAATGTCCAGGCGACGAAGCCCTACAAATTGTGCGTTTTCGCGGGTTAATCCGTTTTCCGGCAAGAGTTCCGACAGGAACGACAACGCACCGTCCGCGCCCGAGGTCACAAAAACGGTGTCGGCACCTGACGCGCGATAGTTGCTGGAAATACCGGGCAGCGCATCAATGATGCCCTGTTGCGACAGCGGGAAACTCTGTACCCCAACCACGTTGCCGCCGTTCGCGTTCGTGGCTTGTTCAATCGCTTCTGCGCCCAAGCGTTCACCAAGGCTGTCGGCGTGCACAATAAAGACATTGCGGCGCCCTTGGTTTATGGCAAATCGCGTCAGCCGATCCGCAGAGTTCTGGAACGTGTTGCCCAGAATAAAGACGTTGCCGCCCGCAATGGCCGGGTTGTTCGAAAACGTCAGAACGTTGACGCCGCGCCGCGCTGCGACTTGGCCCGCCGCATTGGCGCTTTCTGCAAACAAGGGCCCGACAAAGATTTGTGCTCCGTCATTCAAAGCCTGTTCAGCCGCCAGCGCAGCCCCCGCTGGGGTTCCTGCGGTGTCATAGACCTTCAGATCAATCTCGACGTTGGTCAGATCATCGACCGCCAAAAAGGCGGCATTTTCCAGGGATTGCGCTAAAGATGCACCATTGGTCGCCGATTTCGGTATCAACAATGCAACCGGAATGGCGCGTGTGGTGTTTAAAACAGGACCACCCGTCGGCAAGCCAACATCGCAGGCCGTCAATGCCAACAGTGCGAAAAACCCTGTAATCCAGGTCATGGCCTTGCGGCGGAACGATAAAACGGCGAGCATTGGTATCTCCTTGGATAATCCGGCGCGACCCTATGCAGAAACGTCCCCCTAGTAAATCATTGTCCGAGGAGATGAGCAAAGGCTCAAATGCAGGCAATCTGAAACCCGGTCTGTATCTGGTCTCAACCCCTCTGGGAAATGCGCGCGACATTACGCTTCGGGCCCTGGATGTTCTGCGCGATGCGGACGTTTTGGCGGCCGAAGACACACGAACTCTGCGCCGTTTGATGGAGATCCACGGTGTGCCGCTCGCTGGTCGACGCATGATTGCCTATCACGATCATTCCAGTCCGCGCGATCGCAGTGCGGTTCTGGGGGCGTTGAAGGATGGTAAGGTCGTTGCCTATGCGTCGGAAGCGGGCACGCCGCTGGTCGCGGATCCGGGCTATCAACTGGTGCAGGACGCCCTTGCGGAAGAACAATCCGTTTTTCCGGTGCCGGGGGCTTCGGCCATGATCGCGGCAATTTCGGTGGCAGGCTTGCCCAGTGACCGATTTTCATTTGTGGGATTCCCGCCCTCGCAAAAAACCGCGAGACGAAAGTTTTTTGAAGCCCTCTCGACCGACAAAGGCACCTTGATCCTCTATGAAAGCCCCAAACGGCTCGGGGCCTCGCTTGCAGATGCGGTTCTTGCAATGGGGGCTGACAGACCAGCGGTCGTGTGCCGTGAACTGACGAAAAAGTTCGAAGAAACCCGCCGCAGCACGCTTGGGGAACTGGCCAAAATCTACGGCGACACCCCAGCCAGAGGCGAAATCGTCTTGTTGATCAGCGCAGGCGAAGACATTGCTGATCCGGCTGAAATTGAAGCGGCTTTGCGAAAAGCACTGGAAACTCAAAAACTTAAGGATGCAGCCCGTGATGTGGCCGAGGTTTTCGGCGTTTCGCGACGCGATCTCTACCAGCTTGGCCTCACCTTCTAACACTTTTTCAACACCCCACCACTAACTTTGCCCCATGCCATCTGATTTTTCACCCGCTGATGATCAGGCCCTGCGGGGCATAACCTCCTATCAGGATGGTTTGGCGGCTGAATCCAACGTCGAACGTTATTACCAATCGGGCGGCTATACGCTTCTTGAACGCCGCTGGCGCGGGCAGGGGGGCGAAATCGATCTGATCTTTCGCGATAATTCCATCAACGCTTGGGGACAGGGTGGGGGATTTGTTTTCGTCGAAGTCAAAAAAGCCAAATCGCACGCTCGTGCCGCTGAACGTCTATCTAAACGGCAATTGGGGCGCATTTGTACGTCAGGTGAAGACTATTGTGCCCAACATGTGCCCGGCCAGATGATCGATATGCGCGTTGATTTGGCTATGGTTGATGAACAGGGACAAATCGAAGTTTTCTCCAACATCTCGCAATACTGATGTCGTCCCCTTCATAATCGCACATTGCAGCTTGTCGTTCCTTGGGCCAAAAACGCCCAAGCGAAGGAGACGCGCACATGAGAGTTGCCATTCAGATGGATCCCATTGGGGCCGTGGATATTTCAGCGGATTCGACTTTTCGGCTGGCGGAAGAGGCGCAGAATCGCGGCGCAGAGCTGTTTTATTACCACCCAGACAAGCTCGCATGGAACGAAGGCAAGGTCACCGCGCGCGGCTGGCCTTTGACCGTGCGCCGCGTGGAAGGGGATCACTTCACTCTTGGCGATGAAACGACCGTTGAACTGGATGATTTCGACGTGGTTTGGCTGCGCCAGGACCCACCCTTCGACATGGGCTATATCACCACCACCCATCTTCTGGACCGGCTGAAAAAAACCCTTGTGGTAAATGATCCGTTTTGGGTGCGGAACTATCCCGAAAAACTTTTGGTCCTTGAATTCCCCGATCTGACACCACCGACGCTGATTGCCCGTGATCTGGATGCGATCCGTGATTTCCGCGCGCTTCATGGCGACATCATCGTCAAACCGCTTTATGGAAACGGCGGTGCGGGTGTGTTCCGCCTGAAACCCGGCGACAACAACCTTGTGTCGCTGCATGAGATGTTTTCAGGCATCAACAACGAACCCCTGATCACCCAGAAATTCCTGCCCGATGTTTCCAACGGCGACAAACGGATCATTCTGGTCGACGGTGACCCCATTGGTGCCATCAACCGCGTTCCGGCCGAGGGCGAAACCCGCTCGAACCTCCATGTGGGCGGCACAGCGGTCCGAATTGGCCTAACAGAGCGGGACAAAGAAATCTGTGCTGCGATTGGCCCGTTGCTGCGCGAAAAGGGGCAGGTGTTTGTCGGCATCGACGTCATTGGTGACTATCTGACCGAAATCAACCTGACGTCGCCAACAGGCATTCAGGAATTGGAACGGTTCGACGGTGTGAATGTCGCCGGTGCCATCTGGGATGCCATCGAAGCCCGTCTGAAAGCCTAAGCTGCACCCGCCACGATCCGGTAACTGAGCGCTTCGGCGATGTCTTTCGCGCCCACGTCTTCACGGGCGTCCAAATCCGCAATGGTGCGCGCCACCCGGATCACCCGGTGATATCCACGTGCGGACAGCCCGAGCCGTTCGGCGGCTTGGGTCAGCATAGCCTGGCCCGCCTCACAGGGCCCGGCGACCTCTTCCAAAAGTGCCCCACTTGCATCGGCGTTCACGGTGACACCCTGAACATCACTGTACCGGGTAATTTGACGGGCGCGGGCCTCGGCGACACGTTCGGCGACCACGGATGATGCGTCACCTGAACTTGGGATATCCAAATCCTGCACGGCCACCGGCGGCACTTCGACCCTTAAGTCAAATCGGTCCATCAAGGGCCCAGAAATCCGGCCCATGTAATCTGCGCCACATCCGGGAACCCGCGCGCACGCGCGGCTCGCATCGGCCAGATACCCGCATTTGCAGGGGTTCGCCGCCGCAATTAGCAAAAATCGGCAGGGATATCGCACATGGGCATTGGCCCGCGCCACGGTGACATCACCGGTTTCGATCGGCTGGCGCAGGGTTTCCAGCACGCTGCGGCTGTATTCGGGGAATTCGTCCATGAACAAAACTCCGTTGTGCGCCAGCGACATCTCACCAGGTTTCGCGCCCTTTCCACCACCCACAATCGCCGCCATTGAAGCGGTGTGATGCGGTGAGCGGAAAGGGCGCATCCGCGAAATGCCACCGTCGTCGATCAACCCGGCCAGCGAATGCACCATCGATGTTTCCAGGGCTTCTTCTGGTGACAAGGGCGGCAAAATCCCTGGCAAACGCGCCGCTAACATCGATTTTCCCGACCCCGGCGAGCCTACCATCAGCAAATGATGCCGACCGGCGGCGGCGATTTCCAAAGCGCGTTTCGCCCGTTCCTGACCTTTGACTTCCAGTAAATCCGGCCCGCCCGAAGCCCGCGCCACTTCGCCCGGCGAACTGACATCTAAAATCCGCGCGCCCGTGATGTGTTGGATCGCATCGCCCAAACTTTTGGGCGCGACGACGGACGTTTCGCCGACCCATGCCGCTTCTGGCCCCGATGCGGCGGGGCAAATTAGCCCGCATTCGGCTTCCGCCGCGGCCAAGGCGGCCGGCAATGCGCCGGTGACCGGAACCAAGTCGCCGCCCAGTGACAATTCCCCCAACGAAACCAGACCTTCAACGGCGTCCTTCGGAAGAATGTCGATGGCCGCCAACAAGGCCAGGGCGATGGGCAGGTCGAAATGCGAGCCTTCCTTCGGCAAATCCGCGGGCGACAGGTTCACCGTGATCCGACGGGACGGTAAGCTGATCGACAGGGCCGACAATGCCGCGCGCACCCGTTCGCGTGCTTCGCTAACCGCTTTGTCCGGCAAGCCTACGATCAAAAAATGCGGCATTCCCGGCGATAAGGCGCATTGGACATCGACCAAACGCCCCTCAATGCCTTCAAATGCAACAGTATATGTGTGGGAAACCATGAGCCTCGGCGTTTTCACCCTTCTCGACATTCGTTGTTAACGAAGAGTTAATTTCACCGTGAATAGATAAATTGCGACAATCGCTCGTGGGAATAGATCCATGCAACTGTCCGTTTTTTGCCTAACTCGCAAAATTTTTTGATCCAGAACGTTGCCCGGCACGTAGATATTCAAACAGCGAGAAAGATGAAGACCATGTTTGACAACAGCCTTGATCGAGACTTTTCGCGAAATGCGATGCGTGCGGAACTTCTGGATGCAGAAACCGAACTTCGGCTTGCTTACGCCTGGCGCGATGATCGCGACGAACAAGCGCTGCACCGTCTGATCACCGCTTACATGCGTTTGGCGATTTCCATGGCGTCGAAATTTCGCCGCTACGGAGCACCAATGAATGACCTAATCCAAGAAGCCAGCCTTGGTTTGATGAAGGCCGCCGACAAGTTCGATCCAGATCGCGGCGTGCGGTTTTCCACCTATGCCGTCTGGTGGATCAAGGCATCAATCCAGGATTACGTGATGCGGAACTGGTCGATGGTGCGTACGGGCTCGACGTCGTCGCAAAAGTCATTGTTTTTCAATCTACGCCGGGTGCAGGCACGGCTAGAACGCGAAGCAGCAGCCGAAGGCGAATCTCCGGATCGTCACACTATGCGCGAAATGATTGCAATCGAAGTCGGCGTGAAACTTCAGGATGTTGAGATGATGGAAGGCCGCCTGTCGGGGTCCGATTTTTCGTTGAATGCCACCCAGTCGTCGGATGAAGACGGGCGCGAATGGATCGAGACACTTGCCGATGACAGTGCTGCGCAATCCGAACAGGTGGAACAGGCCAAAGACATCGACATCCTGCGCATCTGGCTGGTCGAAGCGATGCACGATCTAAGCGAACGGGAACAGTTCATTGTGCGCGAACGCAAATTGCGCGACACTCCCCGCACGCTTGAATCTCTCGGAACCGAGCTTGGGCTGTCAAAAGAACGCGTCCGTCAGCTTGAGGCCGCCGCTTTCGGCAAAATGCGCAAGAAGCTCGAGACCCAATCCAAGGACGTGCACGAATTCTTCGTTTAGCTCTTTTAACGCTCGCCTTTGCCTTGCCGCTTCGTGCGGCGGAACTTGATCCGGCCACGGTCGATCTGGCCGCTACCTTTCAAGATGTCGATGTTGTCCTTTTGGGCGAACACCACGACAATCCTTTGCACCACGCGCTTCAGGCGCGCGCGGTTGCAACGCTTAAACCCGCCGCACTTGTGTTTGAGATGATCGAACCGAGCCACGCCCGCGACATCACTCATAACATGCGCTTAGATGCCAGTGCTCTCAGCACCCATCTTGAATGGGAAGCACGCGGCTGGCCCGATTTCGCAATGTATTACCCGATTTTTTCCGCCGCACCGAAGGCGTCCATATTTGGCGGCGCGCTTCCCCGCGACACTGTTCGCAAGGCCATAGAAGATGGCGCGGCCAAAACCTTTGGCGCATCGGCCCCTTTGTTCGGTCTGGCAACGCCCTTGCCCGAAGCCGAACAGTCTGACCGCGAACTGCTCCAGCACATCGCCCATTGCGACGCGCTTCCGCCTGAAATGCTTCCGGGAATGGTCGAAGCACAACGCTTGCGCGACGCGGCCCTGGCACGGGCTGTCGTGAACGCTTTAGCCCAAGGATTTGACGGCCCCGTCGTTGTGATCGCTGGCAACGGCCATGTGCACGAAAGTTGGGGCGTGCCTGCTGCCTTACGCCGCTATGCCGATCAAACCGGGCAAAACCTGACCATTGCCTCCCTTGGCCAATACGAAGAAACGGCCCCCGAAACCCCGCCCGTGACCCATTGGGTTGTCACAAAAGCCACTAATCGGGGTGATCCCTGCGCCGCGTTCCGCTGAAAACAAACGATAATCGCTGAAAGTCCACGCTTGCCGAACTCCGCCAAGGTGCTTACCTCTAGGCCCATGTTACAAGGAAAACGCATCCTTTTGATTGTCGGCGGCGGTATCGCGGCCTTCAAATCGCTGGAACTGATCCGCTTGATCCGTAAGGCGGGCGGTGCAGTAACGCCCGTATTGACCAAAGCGGCTCATGAATTTGTCACGCCTCTGTCGGCTTCGGCATTGGCCGCCGACAAAGTCTATACCGATCTGTTCGATCTGACCGACGAAGCCGAAATGGGCCATATTGAACTGTCACGGTCCGCCGATCTGATTGTTGTGGCACCCGCCACGGCTGATCTGATCGCAAAGATGGCGGGCGGCCATGCGGATGATCTGGCCTCAACCCTCCTGATGGCCACCGACACGCCCGTTTTGATTGCTCCTGCGATGAACGTCCGCATGTGGTTGCATCCCGCGAACCAACGGAACATCGCAACGCTGGAAGCCGACGGCATTCAGCGCATCGGCCCGGATGAAGGCGACATGGCATGCGGCGAATACGGCCCCGGTCGGATGTCCGAGCCCCAAGCGATATTTGATGTCATTCAAACCCAATTGAGCGATGGTCCTTTGTCCGGCAAGCACGTCATCGTCACGTCCGGCCCCACCCACGAACCAATTGACCCCGTGCGGTATATCGCCAATCGTTCTTCCGGCGCACAAGGCACGGCTTTGGCCACCGCACTCGCCCGGCTCGGCGCAAACGTCACCTTTGTGACAGGCCCCGCGATGGTTCCGCCACCCCAAGGCGTGAATGTGGTGCCTGTGGAAACCGCCGATCAGATGCTGAACGCGGTCAAATCCGCTTTGCCCGCCGACATTGCCATATTCGCCGCCGCCGTTGCCGATTGGCGCGTGGTCAGCGAAGCCAAAAACAAGATCAAAAAGGGCAAGACCGGCGCGCCTAAGCTTAACTTGGACGAAAACCCGGACATCCTTGCCACCGTCTCGCGGCTTCGAAAGAACCGCCCCGATCTTGTTGTGGGCTTTGCCGCCGAAACCGAAAACGTGATCGCCAATGCCACGGCCAAGCGGAAACGCAAACGGTGTGATTGGATCGTGGCCAATGACGTTTCGCCGGAAACCGGCATCATGGGCGGTGACGAAAATGCAGTGACGGTGATCGATGCACAGGGGGCTGAAAGCTGGCCGCGTGCGTCCAAAACCGATGTGGCACGGCGGTTGGCTGCCCGCATAGCCGACGCGCTATGAAACCTCGGATTGCGATGACCTGGGGGCCGGATGCCGACCGCAGTCTTGCCCTGCCAGCTTATGAAACGCCCGGTGCCGCTGGTGTCGACCTGCGCGCAAACTTTGCGCCTGCCGAACGCTCAGGCATCACGCTTTTGCCCGGCCAACGCGTTTTGGTTCCGACCGGGCTGCATGTTGCGATCCCCGAAGGTTACGAAATGCAAATCCGCCCTCGGTCCGGTCTGGCCCTGAAAGAGGGCTTAAGCTTGGTGAACACACCCGGCACAATTGACAGCGACTATCGTGGGCCTTTGGGACTTCTTCTGATCAATCACGGCGATGCGCCGATAAAAATCTCCCACGGTCAGCGTATCGCCCAAGCAGTCATTGCCCTCGTCGAACAGGCCACTTTTGAAATCGTTGACGCGCTGGATGACACAACGCGCGGAACGGGCGGTTTCGGATCCACAGGCGCCACCTGATGGCTTTTCGTTATCGAAACCTGCGATTCGTATATAACAATCTGCGCGGTCTTTATGGTTTCTTGAAAAAACACCCATGGATCTACATTGGGTCTGTTATTTTCCTGTTCATATTAGATGTCATTTTGCCGCTCAGCCCTGGCTTGGACGGCATTTTGAAAGTCGTGTTTGTTTTCTTGGTCGTTTTTGGCGTCATTTCCTTTTACGCCTTGGGTTTAACCACCTTGAAACATCGTGCGCAGCCGACGTCACCGAATCGGCCCAAAAACCATACATCAACCACCGAACTCGAACGCAACGCCCGCCACATTGTCTTGCGCGAAATCGGTGGGCCCGGCCAGAAGCGGCTGAAAGAGGCCCGCGTTCTGGTGATCGGGGCAGGGGGGCTTGGCGCGCCTGCGCTTCAGTACCTTGCGGCGGCGGGCATCGGGACCATTGGCGTAATCGACGATGACGTGGTCGAAAATTCAAACCTGATGCGCCAAGTGATCCACACGGATGCGCGCATCGGGATGCCCAAAGTGTTTTCAGCCGAAACCGCCATGACCGCGCAAAACCCTTTTGTGACGGTCAAACCCTATCACCGTCGCCTGACCGAAGAAATCGCCGGCGATCTTTTCGCCGATTATGATCTGGTGCTGGACGGCACCGATGATGCCGATACGCGGTATCTGGTCAATGCAACGGCCGTGGCCGCCAAAATCCCACTGATTTCAGCAGCGATCAGCCAGTGGGAAGGCCAGATCAGTGTGTTCGATCCATCGGAAGGTGCGCCGTGTTACGCCTGTGTCTTCCCGGAAAAATCCGCCGTTGGACTGGCCCCAAGCTGTGCAGAAGGCGGCGTTTTGGGCCCATTGCCGGGTGTTTTGGGGGCGATGATGGCGGTTGAAGCGATCAAATACATCGCGAACACCGGCGAAACTCTCTCGAACCGCATGATGATATACGACGCGCTTTACGGCGAAACCCGAACCATCCAAATCGCGAAACGCAGCGATTGCGTTGTTTGTGGTTAACCCTTCCATCAAACATTTGATTTAACGTGATCTTCTCAAGGTTGCCTCAGGATGTTAGGTTCTGTGGGTAATTTGGGTGTGGCCGCCACATGAAGGGACCGATGGGCATTTCGGACGTCAAACAACGCAAAGTCGAACTGACGGACAGCGGGAAACGCGGTGTGCGTACGCAGTTTGGTGCTTTGTGTTGGCGCAAACGTGCCAATGAGGTTCAGGTGCTTCTTGTTACGTCGCGGCGTCGCAAGCGTTGGATCATTCCCAAAGGCTGGCCGCAAGACAATGCAACCCCCGCAGACGCCGCCCTGACCGAAGCCTGGGAAGAGGCCGGCGTTGAAGGAAAATCGAAACCGACCTGCCTTGGAATTTATAGCTATACCAAAGAGTTGGTAGCGGGCAGTCAGATGCCATGCGTCGTTGCGGTGTTTCCTGTGAAGGTCAAAAAACTGCGTGGGTCATACCCGGAAAAACGGGAACGCCGCCGCAAGTGGTTTTCACTAAAAAAAGCCGCCAGCAAGGTCGATGATGCCGAATTGGGCGTGCTTCTGGCAAACTTCGATCCGGGCCGACTTTAAACTATCTTTCGCGTTGAAATCATTTGTAAACGAACTTAGCTTTTTCTAAGGGCAAGGATACCGAATGATCTGTTTTTCACTGACATGCGACAACGGCCACAGCTTTGAGAGCTGGTTTGCATCGAACAAAAAGTTCGACCTGTTGCAAACCTCGGGTCATGTGCTGTGTCCTGGGTGCAACAGTTCGAATGTCACAAAAGACTTAATGGCCCCGCCGGTTCGCGCCTCGCGAAAAGCCAAAAAAGTGGTCGAATCCCAGCCAATGGCCGCAAGCCCCGATCCTGAAGTGGCTCAGGCCATCAAGGCGATCCGTGACCACGTTGAAAAGAATTCGGACTATGTTGGAGACAATTTCGTCAAAGAAGCACGCGCCATGCATGATGGCGATAGCCCGCATCGTTCAATCCACGGACAGGCCCGCCCGGAAGACGCGAAAAAGCTGATCGAAGACGGTGTTCCCGCCATGCCGCTGCCCTTCATCCCGCGCCAAAAGACCAATTAATCAAAATGAGCGCCTTCGGCGCACGACATTTTTTGTCGCACCGCTCGACGGGATGCGCTTGCCTTGCGCACCCAGCAACGTCAATCGTCGGGACGGGCCAAAGAAAACACATCCGTGACCCGTGCATAGTCCCGGTATCCCAACCGACTTAAGGGTTGGTATTTCAACACATCAAACCGCCCATCCACGACGCAATCGTCGCGCATGTGGATACCGACAACTTCGCCAAGGACAAGGATGTTTGCGGCGCCTTTCAAGTCGATGATCTGGGTCATTCGGCATTCCAAAGCAGCAGGTGCCGCAGCAACCCGCGAACAGGCAATCGTTTCGCAATTCGCGCGCGCAAGGCCCGCCCGTTCGAATTCGTCCACACCCTTTTCGAATCCATTGGAAGACACATTCATCGCGTTGCGCATTCCGTATTCCACAATGTTCACACAGAATTCGCCTGTGTCGCGGATGTTGGTTACCGAATCCTTGCTTCCATCCTGATCCGGCTTTGTTCCGGTCGACGCAAACATGACCTGAGGCGGCACATAGGCAATCGCGTTAAAGAACGAATAGGGTGCAAGGTTTTCGGTACCGTCCGAACTGCGGGTTGAAATCCAGCCAATGGGGCGCGGCGTCACGATGGCGTTGAACGGATTGTGCGGCAGCCCATGCCCCTCGGAAGGTCGATAAAACATCTTAAAAAGCCTCGCGATTTGTCTCTGGCATATCCTATGTGCTAACGCCCCAACAGAAACAAGCGGCACTGGCCGTGAAGGGAGCAGGGGCGCTTGAAACTTCGGGTCGAACATGCGGATGATTGGTGGGAGGTTGAGGCGCTTTTCGATCTTTGTTTCGCACCGGGGCGCGAGGCTTTGTCGTCCTACCGACTGCGCGATGGTGTGCCGCCTGTGGCTGACCTCTGCCTTGTTGCGCGCGACGAAGGCGGGATTTTGGGCGGTGCGATCCGGTTCTGGCCTGTGGCCGTCGGTGACCGGCCAACGCTGCTTTTGGGCCCGGTCGCGGTGCATCCGACACGGCAGGGTGAAGGGCTTGGCAGGTATCTCATTGAAGAAGCCCTGGCGCGGGCCGAGGGCTGGGACAGAGTTCTTCTGGTGGGGGATGCGTCTTACTATGGCCGCTATGGTTTTGAGGCGAGGCCCGGCGTCATCATGCCGCCGCCAACAAATCCAGATCGCGTTTTGGGGCGCGACTTGTCGCCGGAGGCGTGGGATGGTGTCACCGGTCAGGTAACACCCAAGCCGGTGTCCTAGGCCAGTGAAGTTTACGTCAGACCGGAACAGAACCGTTGGATGCGACCCAATGCGTCGTCCAACAATGCATCAGAAGTTGCATAGCTGACCCGAAAATTCGGGCTCAACCCGAAGGCCGCGCCAAATACAACAGCCACTCCGGTTTCCTCCAGCAGCGCCTTGCAGAAATCTTCGTCGTTCGCGATCACGGTTCCACCGCCCGAGGTTTTGCCAATGCACCCCGCCACCGACGGATAGACATAAAACGCGCCTTCTGGCACCGGGCAAGAAATCCCTTCGGCGGCATTCAACCCGTCCACAACTTTGTCGCGGCGACCCAAAAACGTCTGAACCGCACCCGGCAGAAAATCCTGCGTTCCGTTTAATGCTTCAACGGATGCCCATTGGCTGATCGAACAGGGGTTCGACGTGGTTTGCGATTGGATCTTGCCGATCGCCTTGATCAGATGCGCAGGTCCTCCCGCATAGCCAATCCGCCAACCCGTCATCGCATAAGCCTTCGACACCCCGTTCATCGTCAAGGTCCGGTCGTACAAGGCGGGCGCAACTTCTGCTGGTGTCGAAAATTCATAGCCCGGAAAGGCAATGTGTTCGTACATGTCATCGCTCAGAACCCAGACATTGGGATGGCGCTCGAGCACATCGGTCAGCGCCCTTAGCGCATCGCGCGAATACCCGGCCCCCGTGGGGTTGGACGGTGAATTGAAGATCAGCCACTTGGTCTTTGGCGTGATGGCGGCCTCAAGCTGTTCGGGCGTGATCCGAAACCCGGCGTCCAACGCGCCTTCGATAAACACCGGTTCGCCGCCCGCCAAGCGCACCATGTCGGGATAGCTCACCCAATAGGGTGCTGGGATGATCACCTCGTCGCCTGGGTTCAACGTTGCCATCAGCGCATTGTACAGCACCTGCTTGCCGCCCGTGCCAACCGTGATTTGATCCGGGGTATAGGTCAGCCCGTTGTCGCGCGCGAACTTGGCACAGATCGCCAGTTTCAAATCGGCAATCCCGTCAACGGCCGTGTACCGCGTCTTGCCCTCGTCAATCGCACGCTTGCCCGCCTCGCGGATATGTTCGGGCGTGTCAAAATCCGGCTCACCAGCGCCAAGGCTGATGATATCGCGCCCTTCGGCCTTCAATTTGGCCACAAGGCCCGTGATCGCCACTGTGGGCGAGGGTTTCACGCGGTCGAGTGTCGCAGACAGGAAAGCCATGGTCGTCACCGGTAAAGAATGAGGTTATGTCCTGATAGAAGCTGATCCCACCGCTCGCAACCCGATTGGACACCAACATGGACGATACTTCCGACCGCAACTGGTATGCCGATGATGCCGCCACCTTTGGGGATCGTTTGGCCGCTGCCCGCGAAGCTCAAGGCGCGACGCAGAAAACTTTGGCCCGGCGCATGGGAATTGCGCTGAAAACGCTTGAAGGGTGGGAAAACGATCTGCGTGAACCGCGTGCCAACAAACTTCAGATGCTATCGGGTATTCTGGATGTGTCGATGTCGTGGTTGCTGACCGGCGAAGGCCAGGGCGCGCCCGAAATCTCGGAACCGGAAAGCCCTGAGTTGACCGAGCTTTTGGGCGAAATGCGCAAACTAAAAACCGAAATGCAGCAATCGGCAGAACGCATGGGTGTTTTGGAAAAACGTCTGAAGAAAGTGGCGCTCCAACCCTCATGACCGAAGATCGCGCGACCCGTCTGAAACGGCTGCGCATGCGATCCATGCGTCGCGGTATCAAAGAGATGGACCTGATCCTCAGCGGGTTTTGGGCCGCGAGCGGCGCGTCTTTGGGGAATGAAGACCTTGATCTATATGAAGAAATGCTAAGCGAAAACGATCAGGATTTGTACAAATGGGTCAGTGGCCAACAGGCTCCTCCGGCGCATTTCGCTGCCCTGATCGCGCGCCTCCGAAAATAGAAAGTCCATTTTTAACTCAATCTTGGGAAATTTCGGCGAAAGCTGTCTGCGAGCAGCAGCAATAGGCCGGAGTTTCGGTATGAGTATGCACCAAGCAGTCCCAATAGAGGGCAGCAGCGATTACGCAAAAACCTATCTGGACAGTCTGTCCATGATCGAACGGCTTCACCGTCTTCTTCTGGATGTCATCAAAGACGAATTCGAACGTCTTGGGGTTCTGGAAATCAACGCGGTGCAAGCCCTTTTGTTATTCAACATCGGCGACAACGAGGTAACCGCGGGCGAATTGCGGTCGCGCGGGTATTATCAGGGGTCGAACGTTTCGTATAACCTGAAAAAGCTCGTTGATATGGGCTTCATGCACCATCAACGTTGCGAAATTGATCGCCGGTCCGTTCGCGTCCGACTGACAGAAAAGGGCCGCGATGTGCACAAGGTGGTGTCTGATCTATTCCAACGCCAGTCCGAGATTCTGGATAAGGATGTCATGGTTGGTGGCGATAATCTTCAGACCCTGAACGAACAATTGGGTCGTGTTGAGCGTTTTTGGAGCGATCAAATCCGCTACATCTACTGATCGACGCTGCGAGCGGCGAACCGGGGTCGCACCGGTGGCAAAGGTGATGGCGATCCCAAGGGGCGGGTCGCCAGTTCGCGCAACAGCTTGCGTTTCATCGCGCGCGCATAATCTTGAAACCCCAAAGCCACCTCTACGAATGCGTTCGGCCCTTGAATGATTTCCGCATGGAAATACGCCGCAAGTTCGCCGACTTCGGGTGGCGAGACATGTCCCTGGCCTTGGGCATCCCGGCCGATCACCAAAGCATTGATACGCATGTCCGCCAGCAGCCCTAGCCGTCGTAATTCTCGCGGGATTGGCCAGTCATTGTTCTTGCCATCGCCTGCGATATCCAAAGTTTCCTGCCAACAGCCAGGATTGGCGCGCAACAAATCCCTCCCGAATTCCATTGCGGCCCCAATGCCTGTCGCTTCCGGGGACGCCGCGCGTTCCCAAGACGTTAACAGCCCCGCCAACTGATGCAGATCGTCTGGCGTGCGCATCAACCGCCAATCGACGATCAAGCGTTGGTACGATGAAGACGACCATTCATAGACTGCAACCGCCACGGGCACATCTGGCATCGCAAAAAATGCGTTCTGCACATCCTGATCGATCAAGGCCTGCGCCAAACCGTCCATTTGCTGGCGATATTCCTGTTGATCGACCGAACCCGAGACATCCAGCGCCATCGCCAATGCCAAACGGCACGCTGAAACGGGGGCCGCCGCAAAAACCAAGATCAACACCAAAACCTTCACCGGCCACCTATCACCAACGATGCCACTTCGCGTTCTAATTTCCGGCGCATGGCGTGCTCAAAATCCATATAGTTGTGCGCTTCTTCAACAAAAGCGCCGGGGCCTCGGATCACCTCACCGCGGTAATAGACAATCAGATTGTCCAACCCCACAGATTGCCCAATGGCCAAAGCGTTCACCGTCACATCGCCCAAAGGAAAGCTGCGGTAGGCGTCGGCTGGCCGGAACCCATGATTGCTTTCACCGTCGCCGCTCACGTCAATTGTTCGACGCGCGCACTCCGGCGCCTCGCCGAAATACTGCGACGCATAGCCCAATGCATGGCCAAGCGCGGTTTGGAATCCCTTTGAATTCCGCTCGGTACGCGCCACCACACCGGCTGCCGCAAGCAAATCTGCTTCAGAATGCACCAAAGACCACGGCAGAATGATCTGCTGATTAAATCGCCCGCTCCATTCAAAAGCAGCAATGGCCACCGGGTTCGGCGTTTCAAGAAACGCCGCAACTACCCCGGGCGCAACCAACGCAGCGGCCAACCCACTGCGTTGAAGCGCATATTCCCGATCATCCACCGATGACGACACGTCCAATGCCAGCAAAAGCGCCAACCGACAGGCCACCGCTGGCCCCGGCAACACACATGCCGTCAGACACAGCAATACCCGGTTCACCAGTGACCCGTGTTCTCCATGCTGGCCCAAGGTTCTGCCGGCGGCAAATCATCGCCCCGCTGCAAAATCTCGACCGACACATTGTCGGGCGAACGCACAAACGCCATATGCCCGTCGCGTGGTGGCCGGTTGATCACCACGCCATTGTCCATCAAATGCTGGCACGTCGCGTAGATATCATCCACCCGATACGCCAAATGCCCAAAATGCCGCGAATCCGACGGCAACCCATCATCCCCGTCCCAATTATACGTCAGCTCAACCGCCGCATTCTCCTGCCCCGGAGGCGACATGAACAACAGCGTAAACCGCCCGCCCTCATGATCAATCCGCCGCGACTCCTCCAACCCCAAAAGCTCGTAAAACGCCTTTGACGCCTCCAAATCCTTCACCCGCACCATCGTGTGCAAATACTCAATGCCCATATCGCTCTCCTACTGGTCCCCGGCATCCTAGCCCGAGGTCCGCGAATGCCAATCCCCAACTTATCCACACCCCAACATCTGGTGTTGAGCCGCCCCCAATCCCCACTATGCTGCACAAGCACCAGAATCGCGCGGAGGCAGGCATGAACATGGAAAACGACACACCGATGACCCCGGAAGAAGAAATCGCCGAAATGCGATCAACGCCGCAGCCCACCCTGCGCGCTGTGGCTCCCGGCATGGAAAGACACCTCTACACGATCAACCCCGTCCTTGATCACGGCTTCGTCCGCGTCATCGACTACATGGGCGACGATGCGGCCATCACCCAATCCGCCCGCGTGTCTTATGGCAAAGGCACCAAAGCCGTCTCAAACGACGAAGGCCTGATCCGCTACCTCATGCGCCACTGGCACTCTACCCCGTTTGAAATGTGCGAAGTCAAATTCCACGTCAAACTCCCCGTCTTTGTCGCCCGCCAGTGGATCCGCCACCGCACCGCCAACGTCAACGAATACTCCGCCCGCTACTCGATCCTCGACCGCGAATTCTACATCCCGCGCGCCGAAGACCTGGCCGCCCAATCCACAACCAACAATCAGGGCCGGGGTGAGGCGCTGGAAGGCGAAGAAGCACAACGCGTCCTCGACTACCTGCGCGACGACGCATCCCGCGCCTATGACCACTACGAAGACATGATCTCCCAAGACGGCCAGCAGGGCCTCGCCCGAGAGCTCGCCCGCATGAACCTGCCCGCCAACATCTATACCCAATGGTACTGGAAAGTTGACCTCCACAACCTCTTCCACTTCCTGCGCCTGCGCGCCGACGCCCACGCCCAATACGAAATCCGGGTCTACGCCGAAGAAATGTGCCGCCTCGTCAAAGACTGGGTGCCCTATGCCTATGGCGCATTCGAGGACTACCGCATGGGCGGCGCAAATTTGAGCGGCAAAGCGCTTGAGTGCCTGCGGAAGATGCTGGCAGGGGAAGAGGTCACGCAGGAGACGTCGGGGATGAGCAAGGGGGAATGGCGGGAGTTTATGGGGGTTGCTGACGGTTGAGGCTAAATGGCGAATCTAAAAGATTATCCAAGTCGATTTTATAGATACCGGTCTTGCGGCTCAATTCACTTCGCCGATGAACTGCGAAGAGCAATGCAAGGAGAGCATTACTTTGTATCAATAAGCGAAATGAATGATCCCTTTGACTGTAATCCAGTTTACGAGAAGTCTCCGGCTGGCGAAATATATAAATTCTATAAGGGACTTGGCCGAAAGTACATTGTCGACTCTGACAAGGCCAAAGAGAGACTTCCAAACGGTAAATTGGGAAAGAAACTTCTCAAAGAAAAAATGACGGTTTCCTTTGAAAATATACGGAGAGCGTTACCGATATTGCATTCACATCATGAACGAATGAGAAATGAACATCGGATTGTTTGTTTTTCCGAGAATTGGGACAATCCCCTTATGTGGGCCCATTATTCGAATTCTCACAAAGGGGTAGTGTTAAATTTCGAACTTGATCCGGATGCAATTGCCATTGCGGGAGACGATCCGCCTCTCGATATTGAGTACTCGGACAAAAGGCTTCAGATAAGCACAATTGATATTCTTACTTGGATGAGCAGAAAAAGTAAAAAGTTAACTGCGGCTCAAAGGAAGCAAGGCGATGACGCGTTTCTTGCCTATGTGCTACATAAATCAAATCATTGGTCATATGAGTGTGAATGGAGACTCCAGAAACCGGCCCGTTGCGGAAATGGATATGAGTCGTCGTCCTGCCTATCGCTAAAAGAGGTAACGCTTGGTGCGAGGATTTCAAGGGAAGACGAGACGCTCGTTAGAGAGATAGTTGGCGAGAAAGTTCATCTTTCGCGATGCATTCTCGATCCGAACAGTTTTTCGTTGTCAAAAGTAGCGGCTTAGTACAATTGCGTAATGCAGGTGTGCCTCCCATGCAATTCGATTGCTCCTGCAAACATGGGGTATTCCCCACTCTACAAAACCCGCAAAAATCCCGCCCGGCGTTTACGCCGGGCAGCGCCCGACCCGCCCCCAGGGCGGGCGCTTCGCTTCCCGCCCTCGTGCCGGGCGCTCCCTAGAGCGATTGCGTGCAATCGCGGAACCGACAGAGCGGATGCAAAGCATCTGCGGAGTCGGCTCATCACTCTGACCGACCGGGGAAGATGTCGTCTCCCGACGACGCGTCCTCGCGCTCCGCGCGTTCGGCCCTTGAAACGTCCACTGGACGTTTCACCCGCCTTTGGCGGGACCGGGCCTCACTCAAAAATTTCCGCACAAAGCACCACGCCACACATCCGTGATGTGCGCGAATTCAGTACGTACAAACCGTACAAAACGGAAAAAACCCCACCGAACGCATGTACAAAACGCAATAAATGGGGCGTTCGATCCCGTTTATAAAGCCTTTAACTCACCCGCCGATTGACGGCCATCACGGCCCTCGACCAGCTCAAAGCCGATTTTCTGATTGTCAGCCAAACCCGTCATACCAGCCTGTTCCACGGCCGAAATATGGACAAAGATGTCCTTTCCGCCGTCGTCAGGTGCAATAAACCCAAAACCTTTTGTGGTGTTGAACCATTTTACGGTGCCAGTAGGCATAGTCGTCTTCCTCTTGTCGTCCGCCCGGAAACCCCGGGACTTGCACGCAACAGACGTCTTGACGTCTGACGCTAAGTAAAGTTTGGGGCAAATGGTTAAAAAAACAAGTGAAACCTCTGTAACAGGGAAGGGGGCAAGATGGTGACGCTCTATGGTCTGAAGGCCTGTGATACCTGCCGGAAGGCGCGGCAAGAGCTTGAAAAGGCTGGTGTTTCCGTTGAATTCGTCGACGTGCGTGACGCACCTCTTAGCGCTAACATGCGCCGCAAGTTTGTCGAAACTTTAGGCGATGTGTTAATAAATAAGCGCTCAACCACCTGGCGTGAAATGTCCGAATCTGACAGATCAGGCCCCGCGGAATCGCTGATTGAACGCTTTCCAACCGTCATGAAACGCCCCGTTATCGTGGCAAATGACGTCATAACTTTGGGCTGGGATGCGACCGCAAAGGCGCAACACCTTGGAACTTCCGGCTAACCGCCATAAGTTTAGCCAAGCGAGCAATGAAGGGGATCCCATGCGCAACGCAGCCACCGCTCTCGGCATGATTGGCGGCATTCTGGCCTTGATCATGGGCGTCATCAGCTTCGGCTGGACAGAGTTCACTCAGCAGGAACAAGTCCGTAACTTGGATTTCCTGCCTTTGCCGGAAAATCCCGAGCTGCTACGCGCCATGAGCGTCCTCGCCCCCATCCTCGCCATCGCCGGCGCCGGAATGGCGCGATATCGCGCGCTTTGGGGTGGTTTGCTCCTCATCGCCGCCGCCCTCGCGATCTACACAACGTTCACAAATTTCTTCGCGATCTTCCCCGCCGCCCTATGTGGCCTTGCTGGCGTTTTCGCTATCGCGGCCGGGCGTCCGGATGAGGAGAAGGCGCATTTTTGAATAACAGCCGATCAACGGCAATCGGCCCACCGCCGCGCAGGGCCAAAAAAGTAAGCAGAAACAACCACAAAGCCCGCTGATCCAGCGGTGTGTTGGGCGAAGCGTCAAAGAAAGCACCCAATGCCGTGCCATGGCCCGTGATATCCGTTACGCTTTGAACGATTACAAATACGATCAGACTAGAGGCAGCTGCACGGGTCAAAAGACCGACTGCGATGCAAAATGGTAAAATGAATTCCGCCCAAGTACCGATCAAAACCACCAGCCTTTGGTAACGTGTAGCTTGCCGAACGTCGTAGTCTACGGTTTCGGCGACACGCGGAAAAACTTGACCGAAACCGCTGGAACTGGGCTCAAAGAGGTTGGTCAGGCCGTCAGGTATCTTAGTCAATCCCGACGTCCAAAAATAGTTCAGTAAGACTGCCATGAAAATCAGCCGCGCTAAAGTGGCCAAAACCGGCGTCGCTGCCCGTTCGATCCACACAGCTGTTTTCTTTTGGAATAATGATCGATCTGGACGCATTCACGTTCCGATTGATGTGACAGAGCGCGTCGAGATCAAAACTGTGAGAATTTTCGTTAAATCGAATGAATTGTCGAAACGCATTGCATCAACTGTTGCCGCACCCAATCCGTTTCCCGAAAGCAGCGACTCGATAAATCGGTATCCGCCCGCTGGCAACAAGTGTGGTGTGACGTCCAACTCCGGGCGCGCGACAAATACGTCCTCTGCGGCCATGACAGGCTTTGGTGCATTATCTATCGTGTTGTAACGCCAAATCGCATGGATCGGCCACGAACTTTGAACCATCCGCACAGCTGGCGACAATCCAATGCGGGCATCATCCAGAGCTTGGGTAAGGTATGTCCGAAGTTCGTCAGCGTCGACAGAACGGGCATCGGTCGAATGGTGGCTTTCACGGAACGCGATTTCGAGCCGTGCCATGTCAGGCAAGTACCCGATATCGCGCGTCGGTTCGAATTGCGTCAAGAATTCGGGCAATTCCGAACCATAGAACATCATGATCGGTGTCGTCGGCGGATACAGACGCGAGAATGCCATCGCCAGACTTCGAAACTTCTTCTGCCCTAGCAATTTGCGTAAAATCGGAAAGGCTGTCTCCAACGCATCCGAAAGACCATTGATGACGTTGTTTCGATAAATATCGAAGCGGCGACCGGCTGGATGACCCATGCCATCCGTCAGGCCCGTCGGCGGTTTGACCGTTGGGTCGAAAACAGCGTGCAGGAAATCGCATGCGGTCATGCGACGGAAGCTTTCAGAATGCTGGCAATCCGCGCAGCTTCGGCTTCCAGAATTGGCCAGTCCGGAATTTCGGTGTCCCACTCTATCAGGCTTGGTTTCGGGCCGCATTTGTCGATCACATGTTCAAAAAGTGCCCAAACAGGCTCGGACGCCTGGCACCCGTGGCTGTCAATCAAAACCGGTTTGCCGTTTTCGTCTTGATCCTTGTCGTGACCTGCAAGATGAATTTCTTCGACGGTTTGAAGTGGAAGCGCATCAATGTATTCCGTTGGATCAAAGCCCAAATTTGTTGCACTTACAAAGACGTTGTTCACATCCAACAACAGCCCACAACCAGTGCGTTTGACGAGTACCGTCAAGAATTCAACTTCTGACAGGGTACTGGCGTCAAAAGCTAAATATGACGATGGATTCTCCAATAATATCTGCCGTCCTAGTGTCGTTTGCACCTCGTCAATGTGGTCAGCGACCCGTGTTAAAACTGTGTCCGTATATGGAAGCGGCAAAAGGTCATTTAGGAAGGCTCCGTCGTGGGTTGACCACGCCAGATGTTCCGAGAATCGCGCCGGCTTTAACCAGTTCAGAAGGTATTTGAGACGTGCCAAATGGTCTGTGTCCAAAGGTCCTTCACCACCAATGGAAAGCCCAACTCCATGCACGGAAATCGCAATTTTCTCAGCCAGATGTTTAAGCTGAGCGATGGGTCGCCCGCCGTGGCCCATGTAGTTTTCAGCGTGAACTTCAAGCCATTCAACTGCGCCTGGCCGTTCAACAATATCCACGAAATGTTGCGGCTTGAAGCCGACACCCGGTGCATTTGGCAAGTGGTCAAAGGAATGCATCGATGCGTTCATCGCCGAGGACCCTAGCGTCAGGTATTATCTTGTAAGCGCCTGAAAGATCTCAAAACCGAACGTTCAGGTTGCGGGTAAGTCTCGCTCCAGCGGTTCAATCGACCCGAGCCTGTCGCCCGGAAGTTCAATTTCAGCGCAAGTTCCGATATCGACCAGCGTCCACGCGTTGCCTTGAAAGTCTTCTGTAGAAGTTCCGGCACAGGTCGTTCCCGGACCAGCTGCGCAATCGTTTTTTCCTGCCAAAGAAATACCGTAACACTTTTCTTTGGCCTGAGCTTGTACTGGCAGGCTTGAAGTCGCAGCAAAGGCGGCAGAAACTGCGCCTGCGATGACAAGAGTTATTGGAATTTTCGACATTGGCTTTTCCTATTTTAGTTCCAAAGTGAGGTCACAAAGACTCCCGTTCAGAGGCGATCAATTAAGCACACCCTGGTTAAGCAATTGTTCACAGGCGAGGGATCTGTTTGGCTTTTCGTCGATCACAAAGGCAAACCGCAAACATTTCATCAAAAGTTAGGGCGCGGTCGTTAGAGCACATTTGATTCTAACGGTACTAGAAGGGCCGGAATTGAAGAAAGTCTCCGAAACACTTGTTTCTCCTGGTGGCATGAGCGTGGTTTTTCTTGCGTTCTGTGCAATGGCCTGGCACCTGCCGCCGCTTAGACCCACGACTGGATTGGTCGATGTTCTTGCGTGGGTTGGCGGACTTGCGGCTTTGTCTTGTGCCGTGTCGCTGGCGTTCGAAGTGCGGGCCCGAAAAAAGCTCACTCCGGCGGGCGCGGCGGAGCTTCCGTTGTCATTCTTTGACATGATGACGGGCATTCCCAACAAGCTGTTGTTTCAGGACAAATTGTCCGCCGCACTTTCTGCGGATCCTACCGGCGTCGTGCTTTTGATCGACTTGGCAGATTTCGGCAGCGTGAATGATCGGCGTGGGCGGGTTTTCGGGGACGCAATTTTGAAGGAATTGGCATCGCGATTGCGCCAACTTGCCTCAGAAGCCGACGGATTGGCCGCTAGGTTGGGTGGGGATCGATTCGGGCTGCTTCTTCCGCACGAAGACGGGAAAACGCTTCCCGAAACATGTGTCGCAATTTCAAAGCTTTGTGGCGCACCCGTCAGCAAAGGGGGCGACATGCTAAACCCCAAAATCAGCATTGGCGCTGTGTCATTGGCAGAATTGGGTGACCTTTGCGCCCTAGGATACGATACGGTGATGAGTGTTTGTAACTTCGCACTTTTTACCGCGAAAGACGATGAAACCACTGATCATCGGATTTATGACGCGGCATTGGAAACACAGTTTTTAGACCTTGATGCCATGGCAATTGAGCTGCCGGATGCTTTGCGCGCTGGCGATCTTGAGGTGTTTCTTCAACCTCGGATCCATTTAAACGACAAATCCCTTGCCGGGTTCGAGGCGTTGGTGCGTTGGTCGCGGCGTGGGGATTATATTCCCGCCGATGATCTTATCGCCATGGCCGAAGTAACCGGTCTGATTTTCGAACTCGATTACTACATGATCGACCGGGCGGTACAGATTGTGTCGGATTGGAACCGCCGCCGAAAAACAATGTTTTCGGTCAGCGTGAATTTAAGTGCTCTGCATCTGCAATCCCAGAAAGGTGTCGAATTCATTCTCGACTGCCTGCATCGTCACAGTTTTCCGCCGGAACTATTGACTGTTGAAATCACCGAAACGGCCAATCTGACAAAATGGAACCATTTTCGCGGGCTGTCCGGTCTTCGGGCCGCGGGATGTCGCATTTCGATCGATGATTTCGGAACGGGATATGCGTCACTTGCGCGTTTGCGGGCTCTGCCCGCTGACGAAATCAAGATCGACCGCATGCTGATTTCCGAACTTGTCACAAGCACAGATGCCCGCCACGTTTTGGACGCGGTTCTTCTTTTGGCACGAAATCTGTCGATGGATGTTGTGATCGAAGGTATTGAAACGGAAGAGCAATTGGCCCTTTTGCGCGATATGGGATGCAAAATGGGCCAAGGTTACCTTTTGGGACGTCCGCGTTCGGCGTTGGATTGTCTGGCAGACGCAACCTACGGGTCCGCAAATGAAGAACCTGCGGCATAGGCCGCATCTGCAATCAACTAGCGCAAGTCTGGAGGACACGCCTCGCTTTTTAGATCATCAACGATCTGACTGAGGGCGACCGTTTCGGTGGCTTTGCTGCCCAAACGACGCACACTGACGGTGCCTTCGTCAATTTCCCGCTGACCGACGGCCAGAATAACCGGTACCTTACCGACTGAATGTTCGCGGATTTTGTAGTTGATCTTTTCGTTCCGCACATCGGCTTCAACACGCACACCGGCAGATTTCAATTCGGCGACTACCTTGGCGACATAGTCATCCGCTTCGGACGTGATCGCCGCAACTACAACCTGACGCGGCGCGATCCAAAACGGCAGCTTGCCCGCATGGCTTTCGATCAGAATGCCAATGAAACGTTCGAAAGACCCAAGCGTTGCACGGTGCAACATCACTGGGCGATGTTTTGCGCCATCTTCGCCCATGTAATTGGCGTCCAAACGCTCGGGCAGAACAAAGTCCACCTGATGGGTCCCACATTGCCAATCGCGCCCGATTGCATCGGTCAGAACGAATTCAAGTTTCGGCCCATAAAACGCGCCTTCACCGGGGTTCAACTCAGGTTCGATCCCCGCAGCACGGGTGGCCGACAACAATGCGGCTTCTGCCTTGTCCCAAATCTCGTCTGATCCAGCGCGTTTCTCGGGGCGATCCGAAAACTTTACTTTGAACTCGGCAAATCCCAGATCGGCGTAAATGTCAGATAGAAACGCGATGTAACGCGCCGTTTCACTTTCGATCTGGTCTTCCCGGCAGAAGATATGACCGTCGTCTTGGGTAAACCCGCGTACGCGCATGATCCCATGCAAAGCGCCCGATGGTTCATAGCGGTTGCACGATCCGAACTCGGCCATCCGCAAAGGAAGATCCCGATAGGATTTGATGCCCTGATTGAAGATTTGAACGTGGCAGGGACAGTTCATCGGTTTCAACGCATTGACCGCTTTCTCGCGGGCATGGTCTTCGTCAACTTCGACGATAAACATATGATCTTGATACTTTTCCCAATGCCCCGAAGCTTCCCAAAGCTTACGATCCACAACCTGCGGCGTGTTCACTTCGACATAATCGCCAGCGCGTTGCTTGCGGCGCACATAATCCTGAAGCGTGGTATAAATCGTCCACCCATTTGGATGCCAAAACACCTGACCCGGTGCTTCTTCCTGCATGTGAAACAGGTTCATTTCGCGGCCCAGCTTGCGATGATCGCGGGCAGCGGCCTCCTCAAGGAAAATCATATGGGCCTTCAGTTCGTCGCGGTTGCGAAAACCGACGCCCGAGATCCGTTGCAGGTTCTTCGACGTGTCTCCAAACCAATGCGACCCGGAAACGCCCATCAATTTGAAGGCATCCGCGGGTAATTGCCCGGTGTGCTGCAAATGCGGGCCACGGCACAGATCCTGCCAATCACCATGCCAATACATTCGCAGGTCCGCGCCTTCGGGAATGCGATCAACAAGGTCGACTTTATAGGGCTCACCACTGTCTTCATAAAAAGATCGTGCGCGCGCGCGGTCCCAAATTTCGGTTCGGACGGGATCACGGTCGTTGATGATTTCTTTCATCTTAGCCTCAATCTGACCAAGATCCTCGGGCGTAAAAGGCTCGTCACGATCAAAATCATAGAACCAACCATGGTCCGTGACAGGGCCAATCGTCACTTTAACGTCGGACCAAATTGACTGAACGGCACGGGCCATGACGTGCGCAAAATCGTGGCGGATTAATTCTAGAGACGGTTCTGCGTCCTTCATCGTGTGGATGGCGATCGCGGCGTCGGTTTCGATCGGCCAGGCCAAATCCCAATGCGTTCCGTCGACCGTTGCGCTGATCGCTTTTTTCGCAAGTGACGTCGAAATGTCGGCTGCAACTTCGGCCGGGGTCACACCTGCGTCGAAAACACGCGCGTTGCCGTCAGGAAGAGTAAGGGAAATCTGGGCCATAAGCCACGGCTCCTCGTCAGTTTGGCGCCCACGGAACGCCCGGTTGCAAGTTATGTTGCTTTGAAATGATACAGCGCCCTTCTGCTGTCAACGGCCTTTGCTTTCACAGAGCCAATTGCGCCTGCTCTGTGATCGGTTAGCCTGAGCCTTAAGTCGAAAGGAGCCCGCATGACCGAGACTTTTCAAAGCGACGTTCGCCAATTGGCCTACAATCAAACCGGCGGTGCCGGACCGGGTGTTGTGTTCCTTGGTGGGTTTCAGTCGGACAAAGAAGGCACCAAGGCGATTGATCTGGAAAACTGGGCCAAAGAAAACGGTCGCGCGTTCCTAAGATTTGATTACTCCGGGCACGGATCATCTTCGGGTGATTTTCTGGACGGTTCCATTGGCGACTGGGCGGAAGACGCAGAAACGATCATCAAAGGTTTGACCAAAGACAAGCAAATCCTTGTTGGATCGTCCATGGGCGGTTGGATTTCACTTTTACTAGCCCGCCGGATGCCGGAACGAGTTGCCGGCCTGGTCACAATCGCCGCCGCCCCGGATTTCACAGAAGACGGCTATTGGTCCAATTTCGATGATGCGCAAAAGCTGGCTTTGCAAACCGATGGCCAAATTACGCTGCGATCCGAATATTCTGACGAACCCTACATCATCACCCGGCGCCTGATCGAAGAGGGGCGCAACCAGTTGGTCTTACGCAGCCCCTTGACCTTGCCGTTTCCGGTGCGATTTCTGCAAGGCACGGAAGATACGGCTGTTTCAACGATGACAGCGACCCGGTTGTTGCACCATGCCAAAGGCGTCGACATGCGGCTGACGTTGATGAAAGGCGCGGATCACAGGTTTTCTGATCCCGAGTGTCTGGCGATGATCCGCGCGGCAATTGAAGAAGTGTCGATGCACGCGACGGGCTAAGGGAGTTACTCGGCCGTCAAAAATGCAAAAAGATCCGCCAACATCGGTTCAGCCCAAAGCCCGGAATGCCCGGCGTCTTCGATCCGCAACAACCGTTTGTCAGGCGATCCCGCCGTGTCAAAAATCATCTCACCCATGGCAAACGGTACCAAATGATCCCGGTCGCCGTGAATCACCAGCAAGGGTTGGGTGACGGCAGCGATGTGCTGATCGCTTTCCCATCGTTGAGTGATCAGGTGATCGAGTTTCTCGGACGGGTGCTGAGCCAGAACTAAATCCGGGATCGATGTGAACGGCGCTTCAAGCACCAGACGTTTCCCATTGCCTTCAGCCGCCAGGCGGATGGCAATCGCAGTGCCCAGACTTTCGCCGTAAAGCACAAGTTCGACAGAATTTTCCCGGCTCGCGATGGCGCGGGCATCGTCCAAAAGCGCGGCTTCACTTGGCATGCCCGTTGATCCGCTGGAACCACGATAGGCCGGGGCAACAACGCCAAATCCAGCCTTAATCAAAGACTGAAACCGGTTTGCGCGCTCTTTCAACCCGCCGGCATTGCCGGGAAAGTATAAAACAGTTGGCATTCCAAGCGCGGCATCTGCGCGCCAGATCACCAATGTTTCGCCATCACGGGTTGCCAGTTTTTCTTCCATCAAACCCGGCACACCGGCATCCGCTGGCGTCGAATAAGTGGCATCGAAAGGATAGACAGCGCGTGTTTCGAATTGCTGCAAGTACCATGCGACATAGCTGGTCGAGAGTACGAGAAGCGAGACTTTCAACATCTAACCGGCAACCTCATAGGGCAACGTCTCGCGTCGGTTCGGATGGATCGTCAACTCGCTTTCCAGCGGCGGGACAGATCGTTGATGACAGTTTCGACGCTCGCAGATCCTACACGAAATCCCGATTGGCTCAAAGTTTTTGGCATCCCCTAAATCAAGCCCGTCCGAATAAACCACTTCACTGGCATGACTGACTTCGCAACCAAGCGCGATGGCGAAGCGGCGCACGGGTGCCCGAAAGGCCGCGCCGGTTGCAGAAATCTCGCGCGCGAGACACAAATATCGAACCCCATCGGGTGTTTCGGCCAGTTGGCGCAGGAACCTCCCGGGTGTTTCAAAGGCGGCGTGCACATTCCACAAAGGACAGGCCCCGCCATAGCGTGCGAACTGCAACCGCGTTGCCGAATGCCGCTTGGTGATTGTTCCCGCCTGATCAACGCGAACAAAGAAAAACGGCACACCTTTGGCGCCGGGGCGTTGCAATGTCGAAAGCCGGTGCGACACCTGTTCAAGCGACGCACCAAAGCGTTGCGACAATCGTTCCAGATCGTGGCGTGTTTCACGAGCCGCCGCTAGAAAAGACTGATAGGGCAGAAGCGCGGCCCCGGCAAAATAGTTGGCCAGCCCGATCTTGGCGATTTTGCGCGCCGTTTCGGATTGGAACCGCGCAAGTTCCAGCGTGGCTTCGATCAGATCGTCTTGGGTGATCAATGCAATCTGGTGCAGGGCCTGAAACCGCCGGGTGGCTTTGCTGGACAGTGGTGACAAAGACAATGTGCGGGACGCCGGATCGTATCGTCGGACAATCATGTCGCCATCTGCCTCGCGGATGCGAATGCCCAATTTCTCACTTGCGTTTGCGATGGTGTCATCGGCGGAACGATCTTGCGCGAAATGTTCGGCTGCGCGGTCGATGGCGTCGATGTAATTGTCGCAATAGTGGAAAAAGTCGCGCACTTCGTCCCAAGGTGATGCCCCCGGACGCACGCCATCTTGATCAAGAGCCGCGTCCAACGATGCAAGGCGTTCGTTGGATTGTGTATAGGCGCGGTGCATTGTCAGAAAAGCGCGCGCCACAAGCGGTGCATTCGAAGCGACAAGCTGAAGATCGACTTGGGCCGGTGCCACGTCGCGAAAAATTGGGTCGGCCAAGGCTTCGCGCAGATCACTGACCATGCGTTCGCCTTCACCAACAGCCAATTCGCTGACGTCAAAATCGAATTCCTGCACCAGGGCCAGGATCACCGTGGATGACACAGGCCGGTTGTTGTTTTCCATTTGATTGAGATAGGGCAGCGAAACACCCAACCGTTCGGCAAAAGCCTTTTGCGTCAAGCCAAGCCGTTTGCGCGTTTCACGCAGTTTTGCGCCTGCATATAGTTTTTGCGTTGCCATTGCCGTCCGCCAATTTGAATAACTGCAAATTTATGGTCGCAAATTCGCAAATTTTCAAGTCTGGGGGGCAATCTTCTTTTCGCGCCAAGCCACGTAAAGGATCGACAATAGACCAAAGGCTAGCGACGCGAACATAATCAGGATCAAAGTCAGGCTTCCGCCTCCTTTTTGGATCATCACACCCGAGATGGCCGATAGGGCAGCCCCCCCACCAATCATGATCGAAGCCCCAAGCCCGGATGCTGTTCCGGCCAGATGCGGTCGCACCGACAACATCCCAGCACTGGCATTCGGAATGACCAAGCCGTTGCCAAGGCCCACAAAACTACAGGCCGCGAAAAAGACAAATGGCGAAACGAACCCCATCATCGTCAGAATGGCTGCCGCCGCCATGCCTGCACATCCCACATAGCCGCCGGTCCGGATCATCCAGTTGATCCCCACACGCATCGTAAACCGCGCCGACAGGAAATTGCCGATCGCATACCCAACCGCCGGCGCGCCAAGACAAATGCCGGTCCAAAAGGATGATAACCCGAAAACGGTTGAAGCGACGAAAGGCGCGCCACCTAAAAATGCGAAGAACGCGCCACTGGAAAAGGCCGCCGAAAAGACATAGCCCCAAAACCGCCGGGACGACAAGAGTTCCGGGTATTCCTTGAATTGTTGCGAAAAACCGACGCCTCCGCCCCGCGCTGTTTCGCCCAGATCGAAAAAGCAAAGCGCGAATATCAAGAAACCAGCCGCGGAAAGGCACCAGAAAACAGCCTGCCAGCCATACGCCTGATCAATCGCGCCGCCAAGCGATGGCGCGATCATGGGGGCCAGAGCCATGCCCATGGTCACATACCCAATGACCGATGCCGCTTTGTCCTGATCGTACATGTCGCGCACAACGGCGCGGGATAAAACGATGCCCACGGCAACCGCGCCTTGTATCATGCGAAACGCCAAGAAGGCTTCCACGGTCGTTGCCAACGCACAGCCAATCGTCGCGACAACGAAAATCCCGTGGCACCAAAGCAAAACGATCCGGCGGCCATACCGATCCGAGATCGGGCCGATGATCAGTTGAAGAACGGCCGTCACAGCCAAATAGCCCGAAACCGATAGCTGCATCACCTCGTATTGGGTGTTCAGATCGCGGGTCATATTCGGCAGCGACGGCAGAAAGGCAGACATGGCCATTGCGCCAAGGCCCGCAATCAGCACCAAAGTCAGAACATGGGGTGGGGTCGTCCTGTCTAAAAAGCGGACGGTAGGACCATCTGGCATACTTGCGGTTTAATCGTTTGCCCAAGACCTGTCTATGCGAAACGACTTCGCAATTTTGCAAATCTTTGCAAGAACTATTCGCCGGGTTTGCAAATTTTCAAGGTTTCGCTTCCGTGAGGGCAGCCGCTAAGGTACCCACACCCATCCATGATAAAAGAGCGCAACAATGTCCGATATCCTTGAAGAGCTGAAACAGCGACGTGTCGACGCCGCAGCGGGTGGCGGAGAAAAGCGCGTGGCAGCGCAGCACGCCAAGGGAAAACTTACGGCACGTGAACGGGTTGAATTGCTTTTGGATGATGGGTCATTCGAAGAATTCGACATGTTCGTCACGCACCGCGCCACCGAATTTGGCATGGCCGACAATAAGCCCGCTGGCGATGGTGTCATAACCGGGTGGGGCACAATCAACGGGCGCATGGTCTATGTGTTCAGCCAGGATTTCACGGTTTTCGGCGGATCTCTGTCGGAAACACATGCCCAGAAAATCTGTAAAATCATGGATATGGCCATGCAGAACGGTGCGCCCGTGATTGGTCTGAACGATTCAGGTGGTGCGCGCATTCAGGAAGGCGTCGACTCGCTTGCAGGGTATGCCGAGGTGTTCCAGCGCAATATTTTGGCGTCGGGTGTTGTACCTCAGATCAGCGTAATTATGGGCCCCTGCGCAGGTGGCGCGGTCTATAGCCCTGCAATGACGGACTTTATCTTTATGGTGCAAGACAGTTCGTACATGTTCGTGACCGGCCCCGACGTTGTGAAGACGGTGACGAATGAGGTCGTTACGGCAGAAGAACTGGGTGGTGCTTCGACCCATACCAAGAAAAGCTCGGTCGCCGATGGGGCGTTTAAAGACGACGTCGAAACGCTGGCCGAAATCAGGCGGTTCTTCGATTTCTTACCCCTGAACAACACAGACAAAGCGCCTTCGCGCCCTTTCTTTGATGACCCGAGCCGCATTGACGACAGCCTTGATACTTTGATCCCCGACAACCCGAACCAGCCCTACGACATGAAAGAGCTGATCCACAAAGTTGCCGACGAAGGCGATTTTTTCGAAACTCAGGCGGATTTTGCCGCCAACATCATCACCGGTTTCATCCGTTTGGAAGGCCAAAGCGTCGGCGTTGTGGCGAACCAGCCGATGGTGCTTGCCGGTGTTCTGGATATCGATAGTTCGCGCAAAGCGGCCCGTTTCGTGCGGTTTTGCGATGCCTTCGAAATCCCCATTCTGACATTCGTGGATGTGCCCGGATTCCTGCCCGGAACCGCACAGGAATATGGTGGTGTAATCAAACATGGCGCGAAACTGCTGTTCGCATACGGCGAAGCAACGGTGCCGAAGGTGACGTTGATCACACGCAAAGCCTATGGTGGTGCCTATGATGTTATGGCTTCAAAGCACCTTCGGGGTGATTTCAACTATGCTTGGCCAACCGCCCAGATTGCGGTGATGGGGGCCAAGGGGGCGACCGAAATCCTGTACCGTTCCGAATTGGGCGAGCCCGACAAAATCGCCAAAAGAACGGCAGATTATGAAGAAAACTTCGCAAATCCTTTCCGGGCGGCCGAACGTGGCTTTATCGACGAAGTGATCTTGCCCCATTCTACCCGTCGCCGGGTGTGCCGGGCGTTTGCGTCCCTCCGAACCAAAAAGCTGACAAATCCATGGAAGAAACACGACAATATTCCGCTATAGTCAAAAATCCGCGCATGAAGCTTTCCTGCCACATAATCCTCAGAAATGCTTCACTTTATGGAAGGGGTGGAAACCCGTCCATAAAATGCGTTAATCAACGTATAGCCGCCGAAGCGGAGCCTCAGGCATTGGGTCTTGGTTCTCGGTGGGTTACCATAGCCTCGTACGCTCGAATGGGTGTGCGGGAAAAAAGGAAAGGCCGAGCAACTGTAACGGCCTTGACGGATCGAAGGAGACAGTCATGTCGCTCACAGTTAAATCGCTTTTGGCCCTTGGCCTTTTCACCGTGTTTGCTGCTTGCAGCCAGCAAGAAGAAGAAGTCATCATCGATGCACCAATCATCGAAGAGCCTACTTCTAACAAATTCTAATCAACATCTAGGATCGGCCCTAACCCGGTCCACACTCAGCGGGAGACAGTTATGTCCACATCTATCAAAACACTTTTGGCCCTTGGCCTGTTCACAATCGTCGCAGCTTGCTCGCAGCAAGAAGAAGCTATTGTGGTTGAAGAGCCAATCATCGCCGAAGAGCCTACAGGAAAGTTCTAAGAACTTTTCGGAACCGGGCGTCTTTCGCGCCCGGTTCCACACCTTAGCCCAACCGAATGAGGTGGGGCTATGTTGAAGCACAAAGGCTTCCCCGGCCGGTTCCCCGGCACAGATTTTCAATTCACAATCCGGCGCGCGAACCCTAAAGGTGTGACCCCTTTGGCACCTCGCGAACGTTTTGCCGATCGTCGGCCACCTGATCGCAAGGCTGATTCAGCTTTTATGGCCTGTCTTTGGGAGCATTTTGGCACAGAACCCTTTGAACGCGGCAACTTAGACGCCGGGCGTCTGTCGTGGCTATTTGGCCGTGAAGTGATTCCCGCGACAGACCCGTTTGATCCCGCAAGCTATGACGCGCTCCTGAAAATCGATGAAAATCGGGCACGTGCGTCCTTCCCGGAAGCCTTTGACGGGACTTGGGTGGCATGAAAACGCGCGGATGTCGCACAACTTGGCGGAGAACTGCCGGTTTTGCTACGCCTGCGCGGTTTCGCTTTGGATCGACGGAACGGGCGGGCATGTTGATCCCCGAGGCGAGTCAAACCAGAACGCGACACGTCTCAAATTGTCAAAACCGTTACCCTTCCCCTTCACGTGGGTCTGATCAGAATTCTCTGATCGGACCTGCGCGTTTTCGCATTTTCCAGCGAGGCTTTGCCGGTTTTTCCACGGATCTGAACGATGTTATTGCCTATCAACCTGAAAATTGTCTTCTGACGTTAAGGGGCAAAAAGTTCCACAACATCAGAGGCAAATCATCATGTATAAGACAAACGCAATCGCAACGATCACCGCTTTTCTCGCGCTCTCGGCCTGCAATCAGGGTACAGACATCGAACGCGCCGCTGTTGGCGGCCTTGCCGGGTGTATCGTGGCAGACGCCATTGACGAAGGCGAATGCATTCCGGGCGCACTTCTCGGTGGTGTCGCAGGCGCGCTTTCCAACGACTTCTAAAGGGCGATCCCGCCAACAAACAAACAAAACCCCGGCCCGAACCGAATTTCGGACAGGGTTTCCCTCACCATCCAGGAGAAAAGTTCCAGAAAGTGAAAGTAACCGAAGCGCCAATTCAACCGGCCTCTTTCGAGCCGCCGCCCGAAAGCGAACGCTTGCCTTAGACATACTCCAGCGTCATCGTCAGGCGTTGAACCGGAGACCAGAATGCGTTGAGGTGGATCGTTTCTACGTCGGTGAATGCGGTTTTGCTCACAGCACGCGCAGTTGGCAAGTCATAGCTTTCGTTACCTTACGCAACGCCAACGTTCAGCGACTTTCTAATTTTCTGGCAGAATTCAAACGCGAAACCCTCAAAATAGAACGCGGTACCGGTCAGAGCAGGGTCGTCCGACGAGCCACTACTTTTTTCCAGGGACATCGAATATTGCAAACTTCCGAGCAGGTTCGAATATCGAGCCTGGGATTGTCATGCGAAAGTGATGCCAACGGGACCGCCGATGTCGCCCGCGCGTTGCTAATCTCCTCTTTCGAATTCGAAATCACAAAAGACTTCAGCCCGCGCGAAACCACAGATTGTGATCTCTGCGCCACGCAACTGCACATGACCCGCATCGGTCACTCCGATCGTACCGAACAAGGAAAACTGAATGTTTAAGAAGATTCTCATCGCCAACCGGGGCGAAATTGCGTGTCGTGTGATCAAGACGGCACGCAAGATGGGCATTCAGACGGTTGCACTTTACTCCGACGCGGATGCCAATGCGTTGCATGTCAAAATGGCAGATGAAGCGGTTCACATCGGTCCAGCCCCCGCCAACCAATCCTATATCGTGATCGACAAGGTCATGGAGGCCATTCGCCAAACCGGTGCCGAAGCTGTGCATCCGGGATACGGGTTCCTGTCGGAAAACCCCAAGTTCGCCGAAGCTTTGGAAGCCGAAGGCGTTGCCTTCATTGGTCCGCCCAAGGGCGCGATCGAAAGCATGGGCGACAAAATCACCTCAAAAAAAATCGCGCGAGAGGCGGGCGTTTCGACTGTGCCGGGCTACATGGGGTTAATCGAAGACGCCGAAGACGCCGTAAAAATTTCGAACCAAGTTGGCTATCCCGTCATGATCAAGGCCAGCGCCGGCGGCGGTGGCAAGGGCATGCGGATTGCGTGGAACGATGATGAGGCGCGCGAGGGGTTTCAATCGTCCAAAAACGAAGCGGCTTCTTCATTCGGGGACGACCGGATTTTTATCGAAAAATTCGTCACTCAACCCCGTCACATCGAAATTCAGGTGCTTGCGGATGGGCACGGCAATACGCTCTATCTGAACGAACGCGAATGCTCGATCCAACGCCGAAACCAAAAGGTGATCGAAGAAGCCCCCTCGCCATTCCTTGACGAAGCAACCCGAGCCGCCATGGGCAAGCAATCCTGCGATCTTGCGGCGGCCGTCGGCTATACCAGCGCGGGCACGGTCGAATTCATCGTCGATGGTGACAAGAACTTCTATTTCCTTGAAATGAATACCCGCCTTCAGGTCGAACATCCTGTGACCGAGCTGATCACCGGCATCGATCTGGTCGAACAAATGATCCGCGTCGCGGCGGGCGAGGCTTTGGCTTTTGGTCAAGACGACATCGGCATCAACGGTTGGGCGATGGAATCCCGGCTTTATGCCGAAGACCCTTATCGCGGGTTCTTACCGTCGATTGGGCGCCTGACACGATACCGCCCGCCCGAGGAAATCGCCGAAGAAACACGTGCCGTGCGCAATGACACGGGCGTCTTTGAGGGCGGCGAGATCAGCATGTACTACGACCCCATGATCGCAAAACTATGCACCTGGGCCCCGGATCGCGGTGCGGCGATTGAGGAAATGCGCACCGCACTCGACGGTTTCGAACTGGAAGGTATTGGTCACAATCTGCCTTTCCTTGCCGCCGTCATGGATCACTCGGTTTTTGTGTCTGGTGACATGACAACAGCGTTCATCGAAGAACAATATCCCGATGGTTTTGAAGGGGTTACGATTGATAACGCCACGCTTCGCCAGATCGCAGCGGCGACAGCGGCGATGAACCGCGTTGCCGAAATTAGGCGCACCCGCATTTCAGGACGGATGGATAATCACACGCGGCACGTGGGTGGCGACTGGGTTGTTACACTGCAAGGAACGCCCATTCCCGTTTCGGTTCATGCCGACCGCGAAGGGGCGACGGTGCGCTTTGATGACGGTGAAGAAACCCGAGTTGAAAGCGGTTGGACACCGGGTCAGACCTTGGCGCGTCTCATGGTCGGTGGTCAGCCGATGATCTTGAAAGTCGAAAGTCACAGCCAAGGGTTCCGCATCCGTTATCGCGGCGCAGATATGACGGTCACGCTCCATACGCCGCGCCAAGCCGAACTTGCCCAGCTGATGCCCGAAAAAACGCCGCCCGATACGTCCAAAATGCTGCTGTGTCCCATGCCAGGGCTGATCGTTAAGATCGACGTGGCCGATGGGGACGAGGTGCAAGAGGGGCAAACCTTATGCACGGTCGAGGCGATGAAGATGGAAAACATCCTCCGTGCAGAACGCAAGGGAACCGTTAAGAAAATCAATGCGGCTGCCGGCGAAAGTCTTGCTGTGGACGATGTGATCATGGAATTTGAGTAATGGCGGTCTCGGTTGCCATCATAGCCTTTAATATCGTTGACAAGGCGGCCGTTCTGGATCGCATGGGGTGGACGACGTCAGACGAACCAGTTGGCGAACCCATCGATCTGGAAACTTTGCCTTGGGATGTCGTCGTGTCCGCGACGTTTCAGAAAAAGACCAATCCGCACTTTTCATCCGCGGAGGGTGACGGGTACTTTTTCGTCTATATCGACCTTAGGCAGATCGAACCCAAAAGACACCCGGACTTCACCAAGATGTCTCGCGTGGCACCCTGCATCGTTCATCTGGCTGTTGAAGCCAATCCATCAGCCACCGTTGAAAAGTGGCAGGATGGCGAAATCGTATGGTCCGTCGCTGGCACAGTGGGTTATCCCCATGACGTGATCGGTACACCGCCATTGGACTTGTCCGAACTCGCCCGCGCCTATCGGGACGGGCAATTTTCCCTTTTGGTTGGCGATGGATTTGAAGATAGTTGGGAGCCCGACGAAGACACAATTCCGGCAAACCTTGCCGACGTTATTTCGGAAAACGTCAACGTACTTCTTGGAAACTGGTTCGCCGACGAAACTGGCTTTCGCTATGATGGCGACCACCCACCGTTGTTCCGGCTTGAAGGCACTTTGCCCATCGCCCCGGAATTGGGCGTGGCACATTGACTTATTCGCCGTTCGTCAACCTATCCCGGATTTCACCTTGCCTTATGGGCATTTTGTCGATCTGGCGTGACAATTCCCTGACATTCCATGGGAACGGTTTTTTAAGTTTCACTGTGCCGTCCTTTCCCACAAGCGTCAGCGTAAAACCACGTGGCCGCATATCTTTTCGGAGCTCGGATCGGGTTTCGCGGTCGGGGTTCGTATCCGTGATAAGAACAACGTCGCGTTCGACAAGTGCGTCTATCCGGGATTGCAACAAGTCCATTTGTTCGCGAAATGCCGGATCCAGTGGCGCATCGGCAAAGATGATCAAAGGCCGCGCGACCCATTTAAAGGCAGTTATATCAACGTCTTTGGCGTCGAAAATCGTTGTTGGCTCGGCGGTCCAAGCGTCAAGGGCTGACGTTCCGGTGTCGCCACCATCGGCAGCAAGCACCGGCGTTCCGGCCAGCAACAACAAACAAGTCAGGGCGATACGTGGTTTCATGCCACCTCCATGCACTGAATATATGTCGCAATCGCGGAAAACGAAGGGTTTTCCGACGAATAGCCGAAATGAGGGTGTAAAATGACAGATTGGAAAGCTTTGGCCGAGAAAGAGCTGCGCGGGCGTGCCCTTGCAGATCTTGAGTGGGAAACGCTGGAAGGCATCCGCGTAAAGCCGCTTTACACCCCCGATGACACCAAAAAACTGGATCATATGGACGGTACGCCGGGCTTTGCACCTTACACGCGCGGCGTAAAAGCAACGATGTACGCAGGCCGCCCATGGACGATCCGTCAATACGCCGGGTTCTCAACGGCAGAAGAGTCTAACGCATTCTATCGGCGCAATCTGGCATCCGGTCAGCAAGGCGTTTCGGTTGCCTTCGATCTTGCAACGCACCGTGGTTACGACAGCGATCACCCGCGCGTTGTTGGCGATGTGGGCAAGGCCGGTGTGGCTATCGACAGCGTCGAAGACATGAAAATCCTGTTCGACGGTATCCCTTTGGACAAGGTCAGTGTCTCGATGACCATGAACGGCGCGGTGATCCCCATCTTGGCGTCATTCATTGTGGCTGGCGAAGAACAGGGTCATGACAAGGCGCTTTTGTCTGGCACAATTCAGAACGACATTCTGAAAGAATTCATGGTGCGAAACACCTATATCTATCCGCCCGAACCTTCGATGCGGATTGTGGCCGACATCATTCAATACACGTCCGATGAAATGCCGAGGTTCAATTCGATTTCGATCTCGGGCTACCACATGCAGGAAGCGGGCGCGAACCTGGTTCAGGAATTGGCCTATACGCTGGCGGATGGGCGCGAATACGTGCGAACCGCGATAGCACGCGGAATGGACGTGGATTCCTTTGCCGGGCGTTTGTCGTTTTTCTTTGCCATCGGGATGAACTTCTTCATGGAAGCCGCCAAACTGCGCGCTGCTCGTTTTCTTTGGGCGCGGGTTATGGAAGAATTCGAACCGAAGAACCCCAAGTCCTCGATGTTGCGCACCCATTGCCAGACATCAGGTGTCAGCCTGCAAGAACAAGACCCTTACAACAATGTTGTCCGCACGGCCTATGAAGCGATGAGCGCGGTTCTGGGCGGCACACAGTCTTTGCATACAAATGCGTTGGACGAAGCGATTGCGCTGCCCACAGAATTCAGCGCGCGCATTGCACGAAATACCCAGCTGGTTTTACAGGAAGAAACCGGCGTTACAAATGTAGTCGACCCGCTGGCGGGTTCGTATTACGTTGAAAGTCTGACGGCGGAATTGGCGGAGAAAGCCTGGGCATTGATGGAGGAGATCGAGGACATGGGCGGGATGACCCGTGCTGTGGCCTCGGGAATGCCCAAGCTTCGGATTGAGGAGTCTGCAGCCCGCCGTCAGGCCATGGTTGATCGCGGCGACGAAGTGATCGTCGGCGTCAACAAATACCGCAAAGACCAAGAAGACCCAATCGACATTCTTGAAGTCGACAACGACGCAGTGCGTGCGTCTCAGATCGCGCGTTTGGACGCCATGCGGTCAAGTCGCGACGTAGCCGTTTGCCAGGCGGCTTTGGACGCTGTCGAAACGGCGGCACAGGGCGATGGAAATCTTTTGACGGCAGCGGTTGAAGCGGCCCGCGCACGCGCTTCAGTAGGAGAAATCAGCATGGCGATGGAAAAAGTATTTGGTCGGCACCGGGCCGAGGTGAAGACTTTGGCCGGGGTGTATGGGGCCGCCTATGAAGGCGACGAAGGTTTCGCGAAAATCCAGAAGGACGTCGAAGCTTTTGCCAAAGATGAAGGCCGCCGCCCACGCATGTTGGTCGTGAAGATGGGACAAGATGGGCATGATCGGGGCGCAAAAGTGATCGCAACAGCATTTGCGGACATCGGATTTGATGTGGATGTTGGCCCCTTGTTTCAAACGCCAGACGAAGCCGCGCAGGATGCCATCGACAACGACGTGCACGTGGTCGGGATATCGTCACAGGCGGCCGGGCACAAAACCCTTGCGCCGAAATTGATCGAAGCGTTGAAGGCCGCGGATGCCGACGACATCATTGTGATCTGTGGCGGCGTGATCCCGCAGCAAGACTATGATTTCCTCAAAGACGCAGGGGTGAAGGCGATCTTTGGCCCCGGCACCAATATCCCCGAAGCGGCGGCAGACATCCTGCGCCTGATCCGCGCGACCCGCAACGTTTAGAAATGGGTGCGTCAGTGACCTGAAATCGGCTGGAAAATCAGTGCCAGCGAAGCAACCAGCAACCCGGCCATGGTCCAGTTGAAGATGCGAAGACGTTTATAGTTTGTCAGGAACCGCCGTACCGATTGGCCAAGGCACACCCAGACAACGATCGACGGCAAGTTCACCGAGGAAAAAACCAGCGCCACTAACAGGATTGCGATCAGGTTTTCCGACGGTGCATAAACCGAGATCGCCGTCAGCGCCATGAACCAGCCCTTTGGGTTGACCCATTGAAACCCTGCCGCTTGCAGAAACGTAAATGGTTTTCCGGCGGCTTCGCCTTCGGCAGGTGGGGCGGAATTTGCGATCTTCCACGCAAGGAACAAAAGGTACGCGACGCTTAAGACCTGCATGACAGTGTGCAACAACGGGAATGCTTCGAACAATTGGATCAACCCAAGACCGATCACCACGATCATAAATCCATGGCCAATGCTGATCCCCAACATATGTGGAATGGTCCGCTGGAAACCAAAATTGGCACCCGATGCCATCAGCATAAGGTTGTTCGGGCCCGGCGTGATCGAGGTTCCCATGGCGAAAATTGCAAGCGCAAAGAATGTTTCAAAGATCATTTAGCAACTTTATGCGACTTTGAATGCAATTGAACGCCTATTTTGTTGCTATCTCCGATGAATTTGCAATTAATAATGGATATGGATGATGTAAGCGAAAAGATATTGCAGGTTCTTCAGGTCGATGGTCGTATTTCGAATCTTGAACTCGCGGATCGTGTGGGGCTTTCGCCTTCGGCCTGTTTGCGCCGTGTACAGGATCTGGAACGTCGTGGCGTCATTCAGGGGTATCGCGCCGTTTTGAACCGGCAGGCCTTGGGACGCGGTTTCGTGGCTTATATTGCGGTCGGGCTGAATGACCACACGAAGGCCGGGCAGGAAGCGTTTGAAAGCGCCGTTGCCCGCACGCCCGAAGTTCTGGAGTGCCACAACGTGACCGGCACAGTTGAATACCTGCTGCGTGTCGAAGTGGCCGATTTGGCGGCCTATAAGGCGTTCCACACCGACATCTTGGGCGTTCTGCCGCAGGTCAACGGATTGACCACCTATGTCGTAATGGAATCGTCAAAGGATGCACGCGGCTAGGCGATCAATGGCCTCACTGTGCCGCGACGGGTTCGGCGTCTGAGTTGACTTCATTCTCTTCCGTCGAACCGGCCAGATACAGCACCGTAAAGCCAACAATCGCTGACACCAAAGAACCTGAAAGAACACCCAATCGCACTTGGTTCATCAGTTCGGCATCGGCAAAGCTTAGCCCGCCAATGAACAGCGACATGGTAAATCCAATGCCCGCAAGGCACGAGACACCGTAAATATGCATCCAGTTTGCGCCATGGGGCAGGCTGGCAATGCCGGATTTAACCACAAGCCACGTGATGCCAAAGACCCCGAGCTGTTTTCCGACGATCAAACCCAACGCAATGCCAAGCGGCAAGGGGGCCAGAAAGTCAGACAGGGAAAGTCCGCTTAGGACAACGCCCGCATTGGCAAAGGCAAAGACCGGAACGATAAAGAACAAGACGTATGGGTGAAGGCCGTGTTCCAGCGAGTGCAGGGGCGATTTCCCCCAGACATCACGCAACGGAATAAGGAAAGCGGTGACGACGCCCGCTAAGGTCGCGTGCACCCCGCTTTTCAAGACCAAAACCCACAAGACGACACCCAGTAACAGGATCGGCGCAACGCGGTGCGCGCCGCGCATATTCATCCAGATCATGCCCGCCAGCGGCAAAAGAGCCATAAACAAATAACTCACATCCAAATTGGCGGTGTAGAAAATCGCGATAATCAGGATCGCCCCCATATCATCAAGGATCGCCAGCGTCAGAAGAAACACTTTCAGCGACGCAGGTGCGCGGGTGCCGACCAGGGCCAGGATGCCAAGGGCAAAGGCAATATCGGTCGCCGCCGGAATGGCCCAACCGCCAAGTGCGGCCGGATCACCCCAGTTGAAAAACACAAAGACCAGCGCCGGGACGACCATACCGCCAACCGCCGCGGCTCCGGGCAGCAAGACGTCACGCGGGTTCTTGAGTTTGCCTTCCAACAATTCACGTTTCAGTTCCAGACCGATCAAAAAAAAGAAGATCGCCATCAGGCCGTCATTGATCCAAAGGATCAGCGGTTTTTCCAGCCCCGAGCCGTTGATGGTGATCGACAAATAGGCGTTGAGCGCACCATCATAATAAGGCGCCAGAACCGAGTTCGCAGCGATCATCGCAGCAACAGCAGACAGGATCAGAAGAATACCCCCGGCGGAATCGGACGAAAAGAATTTGTCGAAGGCGCGCACAAGCATAATATTATCTGACTCTTTTTGTTGGATCTGGACGAGATATGGCCCACCGGGCATTCTGGTCAAGGCCACTTGCGTGAATGTCGCAGCCAAACGAACAAATATTGATGTTTCACCGCTATTCCGCACAAATTCGCGCTTGCAGCGCGTGTTGACATCCGCAAAGACACCTCATGCGCTTTTCCCTTACCCTCGATCATCTTGCCGTTGTTTGCCGAACCATCGAAGAAGGTATGTCTTACGTCGAAGCCGTGCTTGGCGTAAGAATGTCGCCGGGTGGTCAGCATACCGCAATGGGCACCCACAACATGCTTTTGTCGCTGGGGCCCAATGCCTATCTTGAGGTGATTGCGATTGATCCGGATGCCCGTCCGCCAGAACACCGGCGATGGTTTGGACTGGATCACTACAACGGACCACCACGCATCACGAACTGGATTTGTGCGACCGATCATCTGGAAGACGCATTGGACGCAGCCCCCCCCGGAACAGGCGCGCCGCTGGAACTCTCGCGCGGCGACATGACGTGGCGCATGGCGGTGCCGGAGGATGGGTATTTACCCTTTGATGCCGCAATGCCGGCGCTGATCGAATGGGACACGGATCAACATCCCAACCGCCTGTTGCCGGATCACGGCTTAAGGCTGTCGCGCCTTGATGTGTTTCATCCCAATGCCGGTGATCTGATCAACGCCTTTCCGGTCCTGCACAACCTTGATCTGGTTGCCGTACGCGAAGGCCCCGAAAAACGTCTGATTGCGTCGATTTCAACACCTGAAGGCACCCGCGTCTTGGCGTGACAATTTGCGCAAGGCTTGCGCGAAAATCAACGGATGACGCGCCTCACACCAACCCATAGTCTATTCTTATGTCGATTTGGACCCGTATCGCCGAAGCTATTGCAGCCCTTGCCGCAGGAGAAAGCCTGACGGCAATCTTCGATAAGTTGCGGTCTCCGCCAGAGCAATCCGTGGGTTTTACCATCGCGGTGATCGCGTTGGGCGCGAAAATGGCCAAGGCCGATGGGCTGGTGACGCGCGACGAGGTCGCCGCATTTCGCCAGGTTTTTCTGATCCCTTCCGAGGATGAAAAGAATGCCGCCCGTGTGTTCAATCTGGCGCGACAGGACGTGGCCGGGTTCGAAGACTATGCGCGGCGGGTTGCGGGCATGTTCGATCAAGCCGATGGCCCGCTTTACGATCTGATGGAAGGGCTGTTCTACATCGCGGTGGCGGACGGAAACTACCACGATCAGGAAGACACCTTTTTGTCCCGCGTCGCCACCATCTTTGGGCTGTCGGATCGTGAGTTCAAAGGTCTGCGTGCACGCTTTGTCACCGATGCTGAGCCTGATCCTTGGGATGTTCTGGGGGTCGAACCCGGCACCAAGCTTGCTGATATCCGTGTCGTTTGGCGTCAGAAGGTGCGCGAAAGCCACCCCGATCAGATGATGGCGCGCGGCGTTCCGGAAGAAGCGATCCGCATGGCCGAAAAACGTTTGATTGCAATCAATCGAGCCTGGGACGCGATCCAGGAAGCCGAAGCCGCATGAGGATTGCGACGTACAACGTTGAATGGTTTTCGAATTTATTTGATGACGACGGTGCGCTTTTGAACGACGGCGCATGGTCGGGGCGCCATGATGTAAAGCGGCGTGATCAGTTAGCGGCGCTTGGAATTGTCTTCACCGCGTTGAACGCGGATGCCGTTATGATCATTGAAGCGCCAGACAGCCATCGCCGCCGCGACGGTGTGAAAGCCCTGGAAAACTTCGCTGACACAATGGGGCTACGTACCCGAAAAGCAGTGCAGGGTTTTGTGAACGACACGCAACAGGAAATCTCGCTGCTGTATGATCCGGATGCATTAACGGTGCGGCACGACTCCCAGGGTGATCCGGCTTTCAATGAAAAGTACGAGATTGATCTGGACGTGGATGCCGCACCGGATGACGTGCGTTGGTCTAAACCGCCACTTGAACTGGCTGTGGAAACGCGCGCAGGGACAAACCTACGGTTGATCGGTGTTCACGCCAAATCCAAAGCTCCACACGGCGCGCGCGGCAAGGACGAGGTTATGCGCATCGCAATCGCCAATCGCCGCAAACAACTGGCGCAATGCATTTGGTTGCGCGAACGCGTCGACGATCACCTTGATGCTGGCGATCCTCTGATTGTCTTGGGGGACTTCAACGATGGTCCGGGGCTGGACGAATACGAACGGCTTTTCGGGCGGTCTGGCGTGGAAATCGTGATCGGCGAGGGCGAAGATCGAAGGCTCTATGATCCCCATGCCGAAGCTCTTTTGCAACGTCGGATCGGGGGGTTTGCACCGACAACAGCGCGGTTTTGGATCAAAAACCGTTGGATGCAGGCCTTGCTGGACTATGTGATGGTGTCGCCCGATTTGCGGGAACGGGCAGGCGAGTGGTGCATCTGGCACCCCTTTGATGATCCGTCCTGCGCCAAAATCCCTGAGCTTCAGTCAGCACTTCTGACCGCATCTGACCACTTTCCAGTTTCGGTCGATCTCGACATCTGAGGGGCATTAATCCTCTGTCAACCATCATCTGGTGAGTGTAAGTTGTCCAACAACTAGATTCGGTGGAGGACGTCATGGCAGGTTCGGTCAACAAGGTCATTATCGTGGGCAATTTGGGCCGCGATCCAGAAGTGCGCACATTTCAGAACGGCGGCAAAGTCTGCAACCTTCGCATTGCAACGTCGGAAAACTGGAAAGACCGCAACACTGGCGAACGTAAAGAACGCACCGAATGGCATTCAGTCGCTATTTTTTCAGAACCTCTGGCACGGATCGCCGAGCAGTACCTTAAAAAGGGCTCGAAAGTATACATCGAAGGCCAATTGGAAACCCGCAAGTGGCAGGACCAATCCGGAAATGACCGTTATTCCACCGAAGTTGTTCTGCGGCCCTATCGCAGCGAATTGACGTTGCTGGATAGCCGGGGTGACAACCAAGGCGGCGGTGGTGGCGGCGGCGGTTACGAAGATCGCAACGACGGTTATGGCGGAAGCAGCGGCGGTGGTGGCGATTCTGCACCGCCCGCAAGTCAGGAACTGGACGACGAAATCCCGTTCTAGGATTTCGCCTTGTTAAATTGAGCGCCTGCGGCGCACGCGTTTGATTGCCGCCAACTGATCTGTTGCAGGGTGATCAAAAGGCGGCTCTTTTGTCTTGGTTCGAGATTTGTACCTTTAAGTAAGCCGTAAGCCTTCCGGGCATTACCGTGCGGCCAACGCGTCACTTAGCACCGATTTTAGAACATCAAGCGGTATGTCGCTGGTCACAAACGCGTCGCCAATGCCGCGTGCCAAAATCATGCGCAACTGGCCTGCGATCACTTTTTTGTCCTGACCCATAAGGTCGATCAACGTATCCGCATCGGGCAATTCGCCCGGAATATCGGCAAGATCCACCTTCAAATCCATTGCTTTCAAATGCGCACGGACCCGGCTTGGATCTTCCTGAGAACAAAGTCCCATGCGCGACGACATCTCGAACGCCAATGCACAACCAACGGCGACACCTTCGCCATGCAACAACCGGTCGGAATATCCCGTTGCGGCTTCAAGCGCGTGGCCAAACGTGTGGCCCAAGTTCAAAAGCGCACGGTCGCCCTGTTCGGTTTCATCTCGCGCCACGATCGCGGCCTTCATTTCGACCGACCGACGCACGGCATATTGGCGCAAGCCCGCATCGCCAGCAGCCAACGCGGGGCCATTGGCTTCCAGCCACTCAAAGAACGCCAAGTCGCCTAGCATCCCGTATTTAACGACTTCGCCGTAGCCTGCGAGAAAATCGCGAGGTGTCAGCGTGCCCAGCACATCAATGTCTGCCAGCACCAGACTGGGTTGATGGAACGCGCCGATCAGGTTCTTGCCGATGGGCGAATTGATCGCCGTTTTTCCGCCAACCGAGCTGTCAACTTGCGCCAAAAGCGATGTTGGTATCTGCACAAACCGAATGCCGCGTCGCAAGATGGCCGCTGCGAACCCAGCCAAATCACCAATCACACCGCCGCCAAATGCGATCAAAACATCATGGCGTTCGATGCGTTCTGACAGCAACCATTCAACGGATTGTTGCAGCGCCGTCCAGCTCTTGGTGGCCTCACCGGCCGGTAGCGCAAGCGAAACGACATCAATCCAGTCGGTGGCCAATCCAGCTTTGAGCGCGTCCAGATGAGCAGCTGCCACGTTCTCGTCTGTCAGAACCGCAACACGGGGCCGGGGCAAGAACGGGGCAATCTTGGCACCTGCACGCGCCATCAAACCCGCACCGACGCAGATGTCATAACTGCGTTCCCCCAAGGGCACGCGGATCGTGTCTATGGTCATGCAATCTTCTCCAGAACATCCGGCCTTGTCAGCAAGGCCTGCTTCACGCGTTCGGCCATGTCTTCGATGGAATAGGATTTGTCACAATCCACCGCCAAGTCCGCAAGGGCGTAGACAGGATCGCGCTCGGTTTGGATTTTGGCCAACGTTGCGCGTGGATCGTCCGTCATCAAAAGCGGGCGCGTGGTTCGGTGTTTCACCCGCTGCCACAAAAGCTCAATGTCTGCCCGAAGCCAGACGGATACGCCTTTGGCCCCAATCATCGCGCGGTTTTCAGCCCTCAGGAAGGCACCGCCCCCGGTCGACAGAATGCTTGGCGTACCGTCCAGCAAACGACCGATCACCTGTGCTTCGCGGTCTCGAAAAAACGCCTCACCATCGCGTTCGAAAATTTCGGCGATGGTTTGGTTGGCCGCAGCCACAATTTCGGTATCGCTGTCCAGAAAGGCGACCCCAAGATTCTGCGCAAGGGCCGTTCCCACAGCCGTTTTACCGGCCCCCATCATGCCGATCATCGCCACAGTTTTTTTCAGTATAAATGGCAAAACCGCCGCGTCCTGCATCACTTTATGATCCGGCATCGTGAATGGCGTGATCTTCGGGAAAAGACCAGTTATAAATACCCCAAGATCCGCAAAAGCGTGGCAATCGCCCAATCGAATCAGGGCAAGAGGCAAAAGGGTAATATGATGTTCCGCATACTGAAGCTCCTGTTTGTGCTGATCGTTCTGGTGGCAGCCATGGTGCTTGGCTACGCCTATATTGGCGATCTCAGCCCTGACCAGTCGGATGTCAGCACACCGGTTCAGCTGGATGGAAACTAGGCTCAGCTTGAAAAGGCTGGGGATTGGAGCCGTTTTTTACGGGTTCTTTTCGGCTGCCTTATGGGCGCAAGACGCAGACCCTTTGTCCGCCATTGACTGGCTATCTGATTCGATTGCTGTGCCTACGGTCGAAACCCCGCCCGAAACAGATGCGCCCCTGGCGACTTTACCGTCCGAGATCACCGTTTTGCCGTTGGATGCGCCGACGCCCGACCTTGTGGGGCTTCAACCCGCAACTGACCTGAACCTTGAACCGGATCTGTGGGGGCGAAGCTCTGCCACAGATTTGGCGCGGGCGTTGACCGAATTGCCCGATGGTTCGGACGCACCACCTGTCTTGCGCCGGTTTTTGACCCAGCTTTTGACCACAACTTTTGAACCACCCATTGACGCGGCAATTGACGACAGTTTCTTCTATGCCCGCATTGACCGGTTGTTGGCCACTGGGCGGCTCGACAAGGCCGACGCGCTGATCAAACTGGCGGGCGCAACCGAGGCCGAACGTTTTCGCCGCAGCTTTGATGTTGCGCTTTTGCGTGGCACAGAAACGGACGCCTGCGGCGTCGTTGAATCGACGCCCGAATTGTCACCAACCTATCCGACACGCATTTTTTGTCTTGCGCGCCTTGGGCAATGGGATGTTGCCGCCTTGACCCTTCGCAACGCCGAAGCGCTTGGGATTTTGACGCCGGATGAAGACGCACTTTTGCTCCATTTCCTTGACCCAGAGCTGTTCGAAGGCGAACCCATACCCGCACCGCCGCGCCTGCCAACGCCTTTGTTGTTCCGTCTGTTCGAAGCGGTGGGCGAACGCATTCCGACCGATCAATTGCCCGTCGCTTTCGCATTCGCTGATCTGGGAAGCACCGTAGGCTGGCAGGCGCGATTGCGCGCCACAGAGCGTTTGGTTGCGACGGACGCCTTTGGATTTGAGAAGATAATCACTGTGTTCAGCGAACGCAGCCCCGCGGCGTCGGGCGGGATTTGGGAGCGTGTCGGTGCGGTACAGGCGTTTCTTACCGCGCTTGAACGGAAGGACATTGGCGATCTGGACAAAACCCTGTCTCCGGCTTGGATCGCGGCACGTCGCGGGGGGTACGAATCAGCCATGGCTGATTGGGTGGCCCCGAAACTGGGTGATTTTGATCTAAGCGGCTCTGCACGGCACGTGGCCTTTGAGATGGCGTTGTTGTCCGGCAATACGGAACTGGCGGAAACATTCGTTGGTGATACGCCTGATGACCGGTTTTTGTTGGCTTTGGCCCAAGGGCAGGGCGGTGGCGAACCGGGATCAAGCGCCTTGCACCAATCGGTTCAAAGGGGCCTCGCCACTTTGTCACCGGGGCGCACTTACGAAGCATTGATCCGCGATGATCGTAAGGGCGAAGCCTTGTTTCGCGCGTTGTCCGATTTGAAGCGGGGCGCGGGTGGCAATCCACGGGCGACGCAACAGTCGCTGGCCTTGTTGCGTCAGCTTGGATTGGACGGCCTTGCCCGTCAGGTCGCCGTCGAACTTGTTTTGCTTGACGGTGCCGCATGAATTCACGCGAACGCATTGCAACTTTTTTGGAAGCTCAGTCCGCCGAACTGGACGCTGCCGAAAACACGCAACTGGCCTATGCCCGCGACTTGGGTGATTTTGAACACTGGTTGGATGCAAATGGCATTCAGCTACTCAACGCTTCTCAAACTGACATCGAAAGCTATCTGATTTCGCTCGATAGTTCTGGGTTGTCCCGCGCGACCCGTGCCAGACGCTTGTCAGCGATCCGCCAGTTTTTCCGGTTTGCCTTTGAGGAAGGTTGGCGCACAGACAATCCCGCCATTCGCATCAAGGGGCCGTCGCGTGAAAAACGCTTGCCAAAAACCCTGAGCGAAGACGAAGTCGAACGCCTGTTGAACGCTGCGCGCGAAACGGGTCGCGAACATGATCGGTTACGCAACACAAGTATGATGGAAGTGCTGTATGCCACCGGATTGCGGGTGACTGAACTTGTGTCTTTGCCCGTGATGGCGGCGCGCGGCGATCCGCGGATGTTGCTCGTCAAAGGCAAGGGCGGCAAGGAACGGATGGTGCCTCTGTCCGCGCCCGCTCGCGAAGCTTTGTTGGTTTGGCTGAAATGCCGCGATGACCTGGAGGAGATAGGTGAACGCGAAAAAGGCAAATCTCCTTCGAAATTCCTGTTCCCCTCGCGCGGCAAATCCGGGCATCTGACACGACACCGGTTTTATCTGCTGATCAAAGAATTGTCTGTGGTCGCTGGCGTTTCGCCCGACAAGGTAACGCCACACACGTTGCGGCATGCCTTTGCAACGCATCTTTTGGCTCACGGGGCGGATTTGCGTGCGATCCAAACACTTTTGGGCCATGCCGACGTCGCCACGACCGAGATCTATACCCATGTGCTGGAAGATCGCCTGAAAGAACTGGTGTTGGAACACCACCCCATGGCCAAAGACTAGGTGCTGCGCCTTAGCGCATCGGGCAAGATGTCTTCGGACGGCCAAATCCCGGTTTCCATCGCCGTATCATAGCCTTGCGTTAAACCCGCAGCCTCCATCGCCGCGCGGGCGGATGCGTGATCATAGGACAACGATTGGAATGAAACGTCGCCATTGTTCAAAATGGCAAAGCGTGTTTCGGGGCGTCCGTCGTGCGGTGGCAGGCCAATAACGCCCGCATTGATCCAATGGTGTTTGCCGATCCACCGGTGAAACGGGATGCCGGAATGCCCGGCAACCACGCCGTCAACCGAACCAACGGCAGCTTCAAGGGCGGCGATCTCGACTTCGAAATCGGATGTCTCGGACGATGGCCAAAGGAACCGATTGATCGCGGTCGCTCCACCATGAATGACGCCATAACGACGGCCCTTTTGAACGAAAACCCCAATCTCTGGAAGCCCGGCCATCCAGCCCCGCGAGCCTGCATCCATGGCATTCAGGGCAAAAGGATACCACGTGCGGGACAAGACGTTGCACTCCATGCCGTCTTCAAACCCACAACCGCAATCCGCAGCCTCGTTCGCGATCTGTACTTCGCAGTTGCCTGCGATCAACGGCCAACTCAATTGCCGCATAAGATCGACACAGGATTTCGGGTCTGCGCCATAGGCCACGACATCGCCGGTACAGATCGCAGGCCGCCCGTTTTGCAACGACACCAAAGCCTCAAGCGCATGGATATTGGAGTAGGGACCGCCGAAAAGTGTGACCCCATCGTCAAAGTGGCCAAAATCCTGAACCTTCAAACCGATGTCTCCCTTGATTGGCGGCGTTTCGCACCCCATAAGACGGTTAAGCCCTAAATTGACAAGGAAAAATGGAAAGCGCCCCTTCGATGATCGATGCTGCCTTTTGGTTGACCAGCGGCGCGATCCTGTTGCTTCTGGTATTCTCGGCCTTTTTCTCGGGCAGCGAAACGGCTTTGACGGCCGCATCGCGCGGAAAACTGAAATCTAAAGCCGAAAAAGGCCAACGCGGTGCGGAACGCGCGTTGGAGATCACCGAGGACAGCGAACGGCTGATCGGTTCAATTCTGTTAGGCAACAATCTGGTGAATATTCTGGCGACCGCTCTGGCGACCGCAATGTTCACGCGCGTATTCGGCGAAAGCGGAATTGCTTGGGCAACTCTTGTTATGACAATTTTGGTTCTGGTTTTTGCCGAAGTCCTGCCCAAGACCTATGCGATCACAAACGCTGAATCCGCAGCCGCGCGGGTTGCGCGTCCAATCGCCATGTTGGTGATGCTTTTGAATCCGATTGTGCGCACGATCCGTTCGATTGTGCGTGGGGTGCTTTATCTGTTCGGCGTGAAGATCGACCCTGACAGCCATATCATGTCGGTTCACGAGGAAATCGCCGGTGCCTTGCAACTTGGCCATTCCGAAGGCGTCGTGGAAAAAGAACACCGAGACCGAATTTTGGGTGCCCTGGACCTGGAAGAACGCACGGTCGAAGAGATCATGCTTCACCGTAGCCAGATCGAAATGATCGACGCAGATCTGCCGCCGGATCAAATCCTGGATTTATGCCTGAACTCGGCACACACCCGGTTACCGATTTTTCGCGATGCGCAGGAAAATATCATCGGTGTCTTGCATGCCAAAGAACTGCTGCGAGCGACCCATGCCTTGTTTTCCGACCGTGTGGATGGCGTGGACCCATTGGCCGGGTTCAACATTCTTGACGTGGCAAAAGAACCCTATTTTGTGCCCGAGACGACGACCTTGGACGAACAGATGCGCCAGTTTCTGCGTAGATCCACACATTTTGCATTGGTGGTCGATGAATATGGCGCGCTTGAAGGCCTGATCACGCTGGAAGACATTCTGGAAGAAATCGTTGGTGAGATTACGGACGAGTTCGACATCGACGAGGACACGCCCCTGAAGAGAACCGATGGCGGCGACGTTGTGGTCGATGGTGCGATGACGATCCGTGATTTGAACCGTGCGACCGATTGGTCTTTGCCCGACGATGAGGCTGTGACGATTGCGGGTTTGGTGATCCACGAAGCCCAAACGATCCCGACCAAGGGTCAGGTCTTTTCCTTTCATGGGTTTCGGTTCGAGATTCTTGAACGACAAGACAATCGGATCACCGGTCTGAAAATTCGCGCACTTTAAGAAAAAGGAGCGCCTGTCGGCGCACGCCATTTTTTGTCCGCACAATTCTAAAGCACGTGCACTGAAGCAGCGTTTTAGCGTTCGGTCAGCTTCAGCTCGATCCGGCGGTTCTGAGCGCGCGCAGCGGGACTGTCGTCGGTATTGACGGGCCGGAATTCACCAAAGCCAGTGGCGGCCAACCTCAATGGCGGAAAGCCCAGCACTTCGGTCATGAACCTGACGACGGACAGCGCGCGGGCTTGGCTAAGTTCCCAGTTGTCGGCAAATGCGCCCGTCCCGGACAAGGGAACATTGTCTGTGTGGCCATCGACCCGAATGATCCAATCAACAGCGTTTGGAATTTGTTCCGAGACATCGAACAATATGTTCGCGACCTGTGCGATCTGGGTCTGACCTTCGCTTGACAGGGTGGCCGAGGCGCTTTCGAACAGAACTTCGGAGGAAAAGACAAAGCGGTCTCCGACAACCTGAATGCCATCGCGGTCGCCCAAGACCTGTCGAAGGGTGCCGAAGAATTCCGAGCGATATTCGGCCAGATCGGTGACTTCTTCGCTCAGGCGTTCGGCTTCAATACGCAACCGTTCAGCTTCTGCGGCCTCCAGCTCGGCACGTCGTGACGCTTCGGTTGCAGCGCGACGTTCTTCTGCCGCTGCCCGTGCCAGCGCCTGGTTCAGATCGCTGCCAAGGGATTCAATACGAACCTTTGCGGCGTTGTCTGCTGCTGCTGCGCTGTCAAGCAACCCTTGGAGCGTATCAAGATCGTTCCGCAACGCGGTGACCTGTTCGTTCAAGACCGCCGCCTCGCGTTGCGCCTGGCTTGAGATCGTTTGTTCTTCTTGCAGCGCTTGGCGTGCAGTGTCCAAAAGCGCGGCTTGGCGTTCGCTTTCGCTGAGTTGCGTCGCGCTTGCGTTTTCGGCAGCTATTTTCGCCGCCAGCGCCAAGGCCAGTTGTTCGCGCAAACTTGAGGCGTCAGTTGAGGCGGCCTGCATGGCATCCAATTCGGCCTGAAGGGTGTTTCGCTCGGTCAAAAGTTGCGCAAGGACCGTGTCACGTTCCTCGGCTGACGTGCCAAGCGCTTCGACTTGCGATTGCGCTTCGCTCAGTTGGGATTGCAACGTGGCGGCCTCGATCCGGGCGGTGTCGCGTTCGGTTTCTGCCAAGGCCAGTTGTTCGCGCAACTCCGCACCGCTTGCGGTCGTGTTGGCCAGTGATCCTTCGGCTGTTTCCAAACGGATCAAAGCGTCAGCCAAGCGGCTGTCCAGATCGGCTTCCACGGCACTGGCAGCAGCCAGTAAGGTCAGCGTGTCTTCGGCGGCTTTGCGTTGTTCTTCCAAAGCCAGCGTCATCGCCGTCAGTTCGGCATCCGCATTGCGCAAACGTTCACGCAGGGTTTCGGCGGCCGCGGCTTCGGCAAGGCGGGCTTGTTCTTCTGCCGTCAGTTGGGTTTCGGCATTGGCAAGCCGTTCTTGCAAGGCAGCGGCAGCGGCAGCTTCCGCCAAACGGGCAGTTTCCGAGGCGTTCAGCTCGGCAGTGGTGCGTTCGGCCTGACTTTCCAGTTCGGCCAGCAAGGCGGTCTGAGTGGCGCTATCGGTTTGCGCTTGGGTCAGGGCGGCAAGTGTATCGACCAGTGACGCCTCGCGCGCTTGGGCTTCGTCCTGCAACTGGGCGGTCAATGCTTCAAGGGCTTCGCGTTGCGCTGCCGCCAGTCGCGCGGCTTCAGCTTGGTCGTCGATCTCGGTGCGTGCTTGGGCAAGGGCCAGTTGGTTGGCTTCCTGTTGCGTGATCAGTTGCGCGCGCGCTGCTTCCAGATCGTCGATCTCGGCGGCCAATGTTACGCCTTCGGCCAATGCCGCGTCACGTTCACCCAAAAGACTGGCCACGCGATCTTCGAACGTGGCGATTGCGGCGTCCCGGTCTGCGATGGTGCGCGCCTGATCGTTTATCTGACCGGTTAGCGAGGCGATCAGGGTTGCCTGGCGGTTGCTTTCACCCTGCAATGTCGAAAGGTTGTCTTCCAACTGGGCCGTCTGCTGTTGCGACACGCCAAGCGCTTGGCTGAGCACTGTGATCTCATTGGCCAGTTGATCCAGCTCGTTTTCCTGACCGGTGATCGTCTCGCGCAGCATCCCTTGAACGACCATGAAAATCGTCAACACGAACATCAGGACCAGCAAAAGCGCCGTCATCGCATCCACGAAACCGGGCCAGATCGAGCCGGACATGCGTTGGACAGATCGCCGGGTCAGCGCCATGGATCAGCCCCCGTCCGGGCCGCGACGTCCCATCAGGCGGATGGCTTTGGTCAGTTGCGCGATATCTGCGCGTAGCTCGCCCATGCTTTCTTGGCGGCCGGCAGAAATCTCTTCAAGGATACGGAGCATTTGAACGTCCATTGACCGTAAACGCATCCGGCTTTCGGCGTCGAAATTGCCGGTGCCTTCCTGGCTCAGGCCTTCCAGAGCGGCGGAAAGTCGCTCTTGGCTTTGAACAATCAGGCTCTGATCGCCGCCACCAACGTTATTCGACAGCGCACCGACGGCTTCGGCAAGTTGTTCGTTGGCGGCTGTAGTTTGCCCCGCAGATTGCGCAAAAAGCGCCTGCATCTGGTCGATCCGTTCAGCCATGTGTTCTGCCAGCTGGGCCATTGCACCATCCTGGTTTCCGCTGGTTCCCTCGTCCGACGTGAAACCGACGCGGGTGATGGTTGAAAGCCATTCTTCCAACTCGCGGTAAAACCGGTTCTGGCCGTGGCTTGCAAATAGCTCCAAAAGACCAACGACCAACGAACCGGCAAGGCCCAACAGCGATGATGCAAAAGCGATGCCCATGCCTTCCAGCTGATCTTCAAGGCCCAACATCAGGCGTTCAAAAACGGCCAGACCGGTATCCCCTTCTTGGGGGGCCAATGATCGGATCGTATCGACAACGGCAGGAACTGTTGTGGCAAGGCCATAGAACGTTCCCAAAAGACCTAAGAAAATCAAAAGGTTGACGATGTATCTTGTGATGTCGCGGGCTTCGTCAATACGTGTTGCAACCGAATCCAGGATCGACCGGGACGAGGAAGCGCCCAGTTGATTGCGCGCGCCTTTTTTGCGCAACAAAGCCGCAAGCGATGCCACAAGACGGGGTGCTTTGGTGAATTGGTGGCCCGCACGATCATGGGCAAAGCCTTCGATCCAGGACACCGACGAAATCAATTGCAGCACCTGCCAGAAACAGGCGAACACACCGATCACGAAGACAAACCCAATGAAACCGTTCAAGTAAGGGTTAGCCAGAAACACCGGTGCAACCTGCGGATAGGCCAGATAGGCCCCAGCTCCGACCAGTAATAGCACCAAAACCATCGTCAGGATCTGACGATAGGGTTGTGCAAATTGTCGCTCGACGTCGCGATCCGGTTGGTCCATGCGGCCCCGGCCCCATTCAGCTTTTTCGGAACAATAGTTAATACCGAAGGGACTGCCAACCAGAATAAGGCAAGCGCCAGATATTAATGCGTTTTGGAAAGCTCTCGCACGCGGGCAGACAGCCAATCCAGATCGGTGTCTTCAACACCAAGGGTGATAAGGTGGTCGGCGGTGTTCCAAAGATACTCAGGGTTTGGCCCCCGCCCACCGACTGCATGTGCGATGATCTGGGCCTGTTCTTCAAGCGACAGATCGGCCACGTATTGCACGTGATCGGGGTCAATCACATAGGCCAGCGCGGTGACGGTTTCACCGCCTTCCAACACCAGCGGCACCAATCGTTCCAGATATGCCGATGACACCAATTCCCGGTCTCGCAAATAAGCGATCGTGTCAGCCTCGGCACCATCTTCAACGCGCAACGCCAATCCGTGGCAGGTTTCTCGTTCCGCCAAATCTAACGCCAACACCAATCCCGGTTCCTCTTCCGTGCCGCGATGATGGATCGAACGCATGCAAAACGACCGGTGATACCCCTCAAGGGTCGCCAATCGTTGTTCGGCCACCGGAAACCCGGGGTTCCACAAAAGCGACGCATACCCAAAGACCCAAAGCGGCTTTTGCTGAAAGACTTTCTCTTCTGTCATGGCCGCCTTAGAACAGCACACGAAGCACAAGGAAAGAGCCCGATGCTGCGACTGGTCGTCGTCTGTTTAATTGCCGCATTGATATGGATGTGTTGGTGGGCCTTTGGGCAAACCGCATATCAGGCAGGCCTGAAGGCCTGGCTTGATGATCGTCGGGGCGAAGGCTGGGCGGCGGATTATTCCGAATTGTCGACACGCGGTTTTCCCAACCGATTTGACACCACGATCACAGATGTCGCATTGGCTGACCCCGAAACCGGCATCGCGTGGTCGGCCCCCTTCGTTCAGTTCCTGTCGCTGGCCTATAAACCCCATCAGGTGATCGCGGTTTTGCCGGGCGAACACAGGTTTTCAACGCCATTCCAAACGCTTGATATCACCCACGAAGATGCCCGCGCTTCGCTTTTTCTTCAGGCGTCAACTCAACTGGGGTTGGACAGCGCGCGACTTGTCACAACGGGGCTGGAAGCAAATTCTTCGCTTGGGGATCGCCTTGCCATAGAAGAAGGCCGTCTGGCGGCCGAAGCGGTCGAAGACCAAACGAACACCTATCGGATCGGTGCCGAAATCCTGGGGCTGTTTCCCACCGATGAGGCCCTGCGCACGCTTGATCCGGCGCGCGTCTTGCCCAAACGCGTTGATAACCTGCGCGCTGATGCTCAGATGACCTTCACAGCCCCTTGGGATCGAAGCGCAATCGAAGATGCGCGCCCGCAATTGACAGAGTTGATCTTAACCGATCTGTCCGCCCGTTGGGGCGATGTGACATTCCGCGCCGCCGGTCAAGTAACTGTCGACGAAAGCGGTCTGCCAGATGGCGAAATCACGATCCGGGCTGAAGAATGGCGCCGTATTCTGGATATGGCAGAAACCACGGGCGTCGTGCCCAATGCGTTGCGGGGGACACTGGAAGCGGGCCTTGGACTGCTGTCCGGCGGTTCCGAAGTGCTGGATGCACCGCTCACATTCTCAGGCGGTCAGATCTGGCTTGGCATCATCCCCCTCGGCAACGCACCGCGATTGGTGATCCGGTAAGGCGTTAAAGCAGATCTTCGATTTCAATCAGATGCTCTTCGAACTCGACACACATGGTGATGCTGACCGCCTCCGGGTCATAAAATGCGTTTGCCTCACCGCAGTCTTCCACAAAGATATCAACCGGTTGCGCCAGCGACATGTCTTTGTTCAGCGCGTCGACTTCTTTGGCCACCACACGACCGGTCAAGGTGTCGTCGCTACCGGAAAACCGAAAACTGTCACCCGGACCGCGTTCGATCATGTCATCGACCACAGGCCCCCAGCTTTCATCAGCAAGTTCGAATTCCTCGATGCAACTTTCAGCGCGCTCGTCTGGAAGGCCTAAGTCTTCGGCGAAATCGTCACGTTCATCGGGGTTGGCCCCATAGAAAAGGCAGATCGTATTGTAATAGCGCCGTTCATCCGGGCTATGAACATCCGCCCATACAATCGCTTCACCAGAACTTTCGCGCCACGATGCCTCAGCCCAAAATCCATTGGCCGCTTGGAATGACAGGGCCTCGGCGGCCTCACTTTCCCAAAGCGCATCGATCATCAAGATAGAGAAAACATCCGCTGCGTCTTCTTCTTGGCCAAAAATCGGTACGCCTTCGATGTCGATCACCGCATGGCCAAGCTCGTGATAAAAAATGCCTAGAATGTTCGCTTTGACAAAGGCGCTGTCCTCTGCGGCAACCGGGGCGGCAGCAATACCCAGAATTACCGCAAGATATTTCACCGGCAATAGGGTCCGCTGCGGTAACTGGCGACATCGAAGTGGAAATGGTCTTGATGGAACCTATCGCTGTTGGGTCCCAAAACCGTACCGAATGGCCCGCACGCACTGGCGTGCAACTGGCGCATCACACTGGAATTGCGCCCGTTCCAATCGCCAAGAACCGTCAACCGCGATCCATCCGCCATCACAAAGGCCGAAATATCGATGGCATTTCCTTTGGCGTGTTCCGATAACCGCGCACCGCGCCGGCTGTTGCGCGTCCGACACGCATAATGCGCGGGTACCGTGATCCCGACCAAACCGCCACCGCGATTGCCAATGGTGGGAATGGCGCGTGTGCGCAACCAGCCATCCAATCGGTCCAAAGTGGCCCGGCTAAGCGTTGCGGGTTGCGACAGGCGCACACCGGCCACAGATGTCACACGAAAGGCATCCACAACACCGCATCCACCCGGGCCGGGCACATTGCCGATCTTCTGAGCCACAAGACCGGATCGCTCGATTGTATCGCCACCGTCGCCACCACAGGCGGACAACAAAAGCGACAGCGTGATTGCGACAATTGGCTTCATCATCGTGACTTTCCTCGTCCGAAGTCCGGCGCATCGGTATCCTGACCCGCCTCGATAATACCGCGCCGGATCGCGCGCGTGCGGGTGAAATAGTCGTGCAAGTGTTCACCGTCGCCTTGCCGAATGGCGCGTTGTAACGCGAAAAGCTCTTCGGTGAAACGCCCCAAAATCTCCAGCGTGGCTTCCTTGTTGTTCATAAATACATCGCGCCACATGGTCGGATCACTGGCGGCAATGCGGGTAAAATCGCGAAAGCCCGCAGCCGAATATTTGACGACTTCGCTGTCTGTCACCCGGCGCAGATCATCGGCAACGCCCACCATTGTATAAGCGATCAGGTGCGGGCAATGGCTGGTCACAGCCAACACCAAATCGTGGTGATCGATGTCCATTTGTTCGACGTTGGCGCCCATGGCCTGCCAAAGCCGCGTCAAGCGATCCAGCGCTTCTGGGTCTATGTTTTTGTTCGGAACCAGAAGGGTCCACCGGTTTTCAAACAATTCGGCAAACCCGGATCTGGGCCCCGAATGTTCTGTGCCAGCCACAGGGTGGCCGGGAATAAAGTGAACGGTTTCAGGAAGATGAGGATTGACGGCATCATATACAGCACGCTTCACGGACCCCACATCAGTGACGGTGGCTCCGGGTTTGAGGTGCGGGCCTATCTCTTTGGCAACGGCCTCCATGGCACCAACAGGAACTGCCAGAACCACAAGATCCGCATCAATCACCGCGTCCACAACAGTGTCGGTTACGATATCGCAAAGCTCAATTTCGCGGGCAATTTCACGGGTTTCGGCAGATCGTGCAAACCCTGTTATGACATCCACTGTTTTGTCGCGCCGCATCGCATGAGACATCGACGAGGCGATCAACCCAAGGCCGATAAAGGCGACACGCTCATAGATCACACTCATGACTGGGTCTCCCGAAACCGTCGAACCGAAGCGACCACACGGCGGCAATCGGCTTGTGTTCCGACCGTGATGCGCAAACATTGCGGTAGTTTGTAACCCCCGACCTTCCGAACAAGAATACCGTCCTCACGAAACGCTGCTTCGCATGCATTTGCTTCGGCCTCGTTTTGAAAACGCGCAAGGATGAAATTGGCGCTCGACGCGTCCGACGGCACATCCAAAGCCGCAAGCGCATCCGCCATCCAGGCCCGGTTCTTTGTGTTTTCGCTTAAACATCGCGCCGCCCAGTCCCGGTCGCGGATCGCGGCTTCTGCGGTGGCCAGCTGGCTGGTTGACAAGTTAAAGGGCCCACGCACCCGGTTCAGGTTGTCGATGATATCCTGCGGGCCATAGCCCCAACCGATGCGCAGCCCACCTAGCCCATAAAGCTTGGAAAACGTACGGGTCATCACAACGTTGTCGCGTGTTTCGATCAGCGACGCCCCGCCATCAAAGCCTTCGGCATATTCGGCGTAAGCTCCGTCAAGAACCAGAATAACATGGGGCGGCAAAGCGTCGGCCAACTGACGCGTCGTTTCGTCATCAATCATCGTGCCCGTCGGGTTTGCGGGGTTCGCAATGAAGATCAGTCGGGTCTTGGCGGTTACCCCTGCAAGGATCGCGTCGATATCCACCGTGCGGTCGCGTTCGGGCACTTCCACAGGCGTTGCACCTGACGCCAGGGCCGAAATCTTGTACATGGAAAACCCATGCGCGGTGTAAATGACCTCGGTTCCTTCGCCTGCATAGGCCTGACACAGAAACGCGATAATCTCATCTGAACCCGCACCACAAATGATGCGGTTGACGTCCAGATCGTGCACTTCGGCAATGGCGGCGCGCAGGCTGGCGTGATCCGTTGGGGGATACCGATGAATGTTCGTCGCCGAGGCGACCAACGCAGTTTTCGCTGCATCAGGCGCGCCAAACGGGTTTTCATTCGACGACAGTTTCAACACGTCGCTGCGCCCCTCAAGTTGGCTGGCGCCACCTTGATAAAGCGCGATCCGGTCAATACCGGGCTTGGGAGAAATAGATTTGGTCATAGCCCGCTGCTTTTACCGGGCTATGCCGTGCAGATGAAAGCGGAATTTGAAGCACTTGTCGCTTCAATCAATACAAGTGGATCGGCACCCCCCGGTGGAAGGTGCCGAAAAAAGCTTTAGTCCATCGCCTTGAAGGCAAATTCGCCGCCTTCTTTGATGCCGGAAAACCAGCGTGCCGTGACAGTTTTCGTCTTGGTGTAAAACCGGAACGCGTCAGGGCCATATTGGTTCAAATCGCCAAACGCAGATTTTTTCCAACCACCAAAGGTATGATACGACAGCGGCACAGGGATCGGAAAATTGATGCCAACCATGCCAACGTTCACCCGATTGGCAAAGTCACGCGCGGTGTCGCCGTCGGCCGTAAAGATCGCGGTTCCATTGCCATATTGATTGTCCATCGTCAGCTTTAGCGCTTCTTCGTAAGTCTCGGTGCGCACTTGGCTCAGGACCGGGCCAAAAATCTCTTCCTTATAGATGTCCATTTCGGGCGTGACCCTGTCGAAAAAACTTGGGCCGACAAAGTATCCGTTTTCATAGCCTTGAAGCGAAAAACCACGACCATCGACAACCAGATCAGCGCCTTGTTCGACACCGCTTTCGACCAATCCATTGATACGGTCCTGACTGGCCTTGGTGATAACAGGGCCGAAATCCACATCGTCGCCTGCCGTATAAGGGCCGACTTTCAGGTTTTCGATCCGTGGGATCAGCCGTTCAACCAGAGCATCCGCGGTAGTTTCACCAACCGGCACAGCTACGGAAATCGCCATACAACGTTCGCCAGCCGCGCCAAATCCAGCCCCAACCAGCGCATCTGCCGCTTTGTCCATGTCGGCGTCGGGCATAATGATCATGTGGTTTTTCGCGCCACCAAAACACTGGGCACGTTTGCCGTTATTGGCGGCGCGTCCATAAATGTATTGTGCAATCGGGGTCGAGCCGACGAAGCCCACGGCTTGCACCGTCTCATTATCAAGGATCGCGTCAACCGCACCCTTGTCGCCATTGATCACCTGCAAAACGCCATCGGGCAATCCGGCCTCTTTCAGCAACTCAGCCAGCATCAGCGAGGTTGACGGGCAGCGTTCCGAGGGCTTCAGGATCATCGCGTTACCGCTCGCCAAAGCCGGGCCCATTTTCCACAAAGGGATCATGGCCGGGAAGTTGAACGGCGTGATGCCCGCAACCACACCCAAAGGCTGGCGCATCGAATAAAGATCAATTCCGGGGCCGCCATCGTCGGTGAATTCACCTTTCAAAAGCGTGGGCGCACCCATACAAACCTCGATCACCTCAAGGCCGCGTTGCACATCACCGCGTCCGTCAGCCAGCGTTTTCCCGTGTTCGCGGCTCACGGCTTCGGCCAAGTGTTCCATGTTTTTGTTGATCAGATGCCCAAAGGCCATCATCACGCGTGCGCGCCGCTGTGGGTTCGTCGCACCCCACGCAACCTGCGCTTCGGCGGCGGCGGCAATGGCCGCGTTGATTTCGGCCTCCGAGGCCAGCGGCACCTTCGCCTGCACTTCGCCCGTCGCGGGATTGAAAACATCGGCAAAATTGCCGGATGTGCCTTTGACAAGGGCACCGTTGATGAAATGGCTGAGCTCTTCCATGGAATCCTCCCTGAGTTATCTGTGACTTTAGGGCTGGTACAGCGTTACGAAAAGCGGCAGTTTCCCAAAAGGGCTTTGCAAAAACGCAAGGATGTTTTCGAATTGAACTGGGATGACGTGCGAATTTTCCTGTCCGTGGCACGGCGCGAAAGCCTGTCAGGGGCCGCTCAAGCGCTGCGGCTTGACCCGGCCACGGTCGGGCGACGCATTGCGCGGTTGGAACACGCTGCCGATACGGTGCTGTTTGTGAAATCCCCCCAAGGTTACGTGCTGACATCGGCGGGCGAAGAATTTCTGGATCACGCCGAAGCCGCCGAACAAGCCATGGGCAGTATGTCGGGCTTGCGGGGCAGGGGCGAGGGGCTGACGGGAACCATCCGCGTTGGTGCGCCCGATGGTTGCGCGACATTTCTTCTGCCTCATGTCATTTCAAAAATTGTCGAAGAAAATCCGGGACTTGACGTCCATGTTGTCGCCTTGCCCCGCGTGTTCAACCTGTCAAAACGCGAAGCCGATATGGCCATTGGTGTGTCGCGTCCGCAAACCGGGCGGCTGCGTATTCAACGGATTTCCGACTATGCGCTGCACCTTGCAGCCTCCCGCGATTACTTGGCCGAACATGCGCCGATCCTGCACCGTGATGACCTGAAAGGTCATCGGGTCGTTGGCTATATCCCCGATATGATCCACGACCGCGAATTGGATTATCTGGCCGAGCTGGGGCTTCAAAAGGTCGATCTGGCGTCAAATTTAGTCTCGGTTCAATTGGCGTTTTTGCGTGCCGGGGCGGGCCTTGGGGTTGTGCATGACTTCGCGCTTCCCGATGCCCCTGAATTACACCTAATCCTTCCAGAAGCACTTGAATTAAAACGCACCTTCTGGTTGATCCGCCACGCCGATGATGCACGTGTCGAGCGTCTGAACCGCTTTGCCACCGTATTGACCGAAGGCTTGCGGCACGAAATTGGTCTGCGTCAGAATGCTTGACAGATCGCCTGTACGGGTGGGACCGTGGTTCCAGACCTTGCAGGACACTGGAGGAAACCAATGCTTGTACGTCAAATACTAGGGACGAAGATCAGCGCCGACGTCGTGACAATCGAACCGGATGCGTCAATTTCCGATGCCGCGCGGCTCCTTTCCGAAAATCGGATTGGTGCACTTGTTGTCGCAGACGGAGCCGCACCTTTAGGCATTCTGTCGGAACGCGACATTGTGCGTGAACTGGGTCGTCGCGGCGAAAGGTGCTTAAGGGATACGGTCTCTGACCTGATGACCAAAGCTTTGATCGCCTGTGCGCCCGACGACACCACCGATCTTGTACTGACCAAAATGACCGACGGTCGCTTTCGTCACATGCCGGTGATGGCGGATGGTGAAATGGTTGGATTCATCTCGATCGGCGACGTCGTCAAAGCGCGCCTGTCCGAGCTTTCGATGGAAAAAGAGGCTCTCGCCGACATGATTATGGGGCACTAACGACGCACCATTTGACAACGGCATAACTTGTGGATGCGGACCCGACGTGGCAGCAAGTTGTAATAACGTCTGCTTAGGAGCCGCAAAATGCGCACCGGACTCTATCCCGGCACCTTTGACCCGGTCACGCTGGGTCATCTTGATATCATCAAGCGGGCCACTGCCTTGGTTGATCGTTTGGTGATCGGCGTCGCTATAAACCGCGACAAAGGCCCGTTGTTTTCGCTGGAAGACCGGGTTGCGATGATCGAAGCAGAGTGCCGCGAAATCTCGGACAGCACAGGTTGCGAGATTGTCGCGCATCCCTTTGAGAACCTCCTGATCCAATGCGCACATGACGTGAATGCAAGTCTGATCATTCGTGGTTTGCGGGCCGTTGCGGATTTCGAATACGAGTACCAAATGGTCGGCATGAACCGGGTGATGGACGACACTGTCGAGACAGTATTCTTGATGGCCGAAGCCGAACATCAGGCCATCGCCTCGAAACTGGTCAAAGAAATCGCGCGGCTGAACGGCGACGTTTCACACTTTGTAACCCCTGCGGTGAACAAGGCCCTGGCCAGTAAGCTCGCCCAATCGTGACACTGGACTAGGCCGACTGAAACTCCAGCTGGGACGCATCTTCTGCCCGGGCGTGTTCGATGACAGGAGCCACGATCCGAAGCGCGATGTCCGCGCCCGCCAAGTACAACAAAGGCAACGATGGCGCCGCCGCGTAAAGCCGTTCGGTTCGGGGTGCAAAACTGGTTTTGAATCGTCGCAAGCCTTTGGACGACACAGATTGCCCCTGTGCTTTCAAAGAAAAGTGCGGGTTTTCTAAAGGCATGGCGGCAAGCGACAACCGGGGAATGCCTTCGTTCGCGGCGTCTTCAAGTGCGCGGACCACAAGGGCATGCATTGTGCCGTCGGGCATTTCAGAGGCGCTACGCATCAGGTCCAGTGTCCATTCACCCGCCACAGTATGAAAGCTGACAAAGGCCACCAGCCGACCGTTCCGATGAGCAAGGTAACACCGTTGCTTTTGCACATGAGCGTCCGAGAAAACACCCATCGAAAACCCACGTTCCCCGCCAACGCGATGCGCCCAGTCCTGTGCCACGTCTGTCATATCCGCAATCGGCAAGTGCTCTGCCAGGCTCACCTCAACCTGCTCACGGGCCGCTTGTTTGAGTTTCCGGCGCAGCTGACGCCGGGCCGGGGTGGCGAGCGTAAAATCCCTTGGCGACAGCCACGCCTCCTCGGATACAGGGATCGCAGACCAGCCATGCGACCGCGCTGCGACGGCACTCCGCGCCGAGCATTTGTATATCACGGGCCAGATCGAAACTTCGTCGGCGGCCTTGCTCAAGGTGTGAATGGCGTCACGCCCAAAGGTGCCACCCGTGGCCGGATCACCGATGGCAACAAGGGTTTGACTGGCTTTTGCAATGTGCAAGGCACGGTCGGCCCCAAAGCGCAAAAAGCCATGACCGGGTTGGTAAGCCAGCTTTGCTTCGGCGCGCATCAACGCGGGCTCCGCCATGCTTTGGGGCGCGGTCGCCTCGCCAAAGGCCATGCTTGGCCGGACCAAAACGCCAAACGCCAGACACGCCGGAAGTGCATAGTACACCAATCGAAAGGCCAGCACGCTGGCGATCAGCTCAGGCTCGGGAAAGCCGGGCATCAGTGTGAATAAGCACAGCTCGAACGGCCCCACGCCACCCGGCGAACCCGACAAAAGCCCGGCACCAAGTGACAGCGTGAAAACGGTCAGCAAGACGGTGAACGTTGGTTGCTGTTCCACCGGAAGCAAGACCCATAACGCCAATGCTGCAAAGGCGATATCCAATGATATCAGGACTATAAGGCGAAGCGATAAGCGTAACGGCGGTAAGGAAATGGGCAACCACCGGGGCTGCAGGAAAGACAACGTTACGGCCATCAAAACGACCACGACGGCGGCCAGTGAATACCAAGTTGCGCCAAATTCCCCGGCACCCGGCAGTGCCAGCACCATGATCGAAAACAACCCCAGTCCGGCCATGAAACTGAACGAAACATAGTTTGTGACCTTCAGCGACGTTGCCAGCGAAATTTCCGGCAAGGCGCGCCACCTCGCAAGTGTTCCCGACGCAAGGCCCATGCCAAGTGTCTGTGCCAAAGCAATTGCGGCCGCACCTGAAACCGCGGCGCGTTTTCCCGGTACACCGGTTTTCAGCCACCTATGAAACAAGGCGTCGTATTGTCCGACGGCAATAAAACTGACGGCAGTTGCCAGAATGGCCGCGATCCACTGAACCGGGGTGACCGCCTTGATCGACGATGTCACCTCGGCCAAATCTACGTCGTCCAGCCGGTTCAAGACCAGATAGACGCAAAGTGCCGCGATCCCGATGGGAAGAACTTGCTTTTGAAGCGTACGAACAGGCACGCCAACACTGCGCGCCGGAAAACCAAAACTCATCACTCACACCACAAAAGGCGCCCCTGAAAGCGACCCTAGGTGTGGAGTATTGATGGGGCCTTAACGTGACCCCAGTGCCGCGACGTCGTTTTAAACTTCGTCCATCAACTGCGCTTTGGCGACGCTTAGTAATTCGGTCATTTTGGCGCGGATGTCGTCTTCGGATGCTTTGTCACCCAAATCACCCGAAACCTTACGATAAACATCTTCGTCACCGGCTTCTTCGAAATCGGATTTTACGACTTCCGTTGCATAGGCCTTAGCCTCGTCCTCGGATTTTCCCATCAGATCGGCGGCCCAAAGCCCGAGCAGTTTGTTGCGGCGTGCTTCGGCCTTGAACTGCATATCGGCATCATGGGCGAACTTGTTTTCAAAAGCGTTCTGGCGGTCATCAAATGTATTCATGGTCATTTCTCCGGCTTGTCTGACGGTTTTTCTTCATATGCCTACAAGGTCGCCGCCCCGCAAGAGGCGGAAATTCGGGCCGGTGCTTGCCCGGCAGCACCCTTTGCCATAAAGAAGCGCGATATCCGCAAGATTTTGTCCTGCGGACCCGTTTTCCCGAGGTCGAAATGGCACGTCGCAAGAAAGTCTATGAAGGCAAGGCAAAGATTCTGTATGAAGGACCCGAGCCGGGCACGTTTGTGCAATATTTCAAAGACGATGCCACGGCCTTTAATGCACAAAAGAAAGACATCATCGACGGCAAAGGCGTGTTGAACAATCGCCTGTCCGAATTCTTTATGACGGGGCTCGCACAAATTGGTGTGCCGACCCACTTTCTCAAGCGTCTTAACATGCGCGAACAACTGATCCGGCAGGTTGAAATCATCCCGCTGGAAGTGATCGTGCGCAATTATGCTGCCGGAACCATGTCAGAACGCCTTGGATTGGAAGAAGGCACGCAATTGCCGCGCCCCATTGTTGAATTCTGCCTGAAAGATGACAACCTGGGCGATCCCCTGGTGTCGGAAGAACACATCATCGCGTTTGGTTGGGCGGCTCAGCAAGACCTCGACGATATGATTGCGCTTGCCCTTCGGGTAAACGATTTCCTGTCGGGTTGTATGATGGCTGTTGGTATCCGTCTGGTGGACTTCAAAATCGAAATAGGCCGGGTCTGGGAAGGTGATTTTCAGCGCTTGATCGTCGCCGATGAAATCAGCCCTGACAGCTGCCGGCTTTGGGATATCGAAACAGGCGAAAAGCTTGATAAAGATGTCTTCCGTCGCGATTTGGGCGATCTGGCCGATGCCTACACCGAAGTTGCTCGCCGTCTTGGTGTTCTGCCGTCCAATGTCACCCATGCGACCAAGCCAACGCTAATAAACTAAGCCGAATAGTTCGGAACTAAGGCCTTAGATTTACGTCCCGTTTACAGCTGATGCGGTAAGCCAGACGCGTGACAATACGCGAAAACATCTTCTTGGCCGATGACGAGATTCCCGGCGAATGGCAGGCGGAGTCCTTTTTGGGGGCTGTTCTGCGTGTGATGCCGGGGCTGGTTTACGTATTCAATCAGGAAACCATGTCGAACGAATACGCAAACCGCTCGATTGGGGTGTCTTTGGGGTATTCGCAAAAAGAAGTGGCGCAAATGGGCGCGGATCTTATGCCCACAATTTGTCACCCTGATGATTTGCCGAAGGTCTTGGAATATTTTCAAACGATTCGCGAACTTGACGACAATGATGTCGCGCAACTTGAATACCGCGTGCGCCACAAAGACGGCCATTTTATCTGGCTATTGTCGCACGATTCTGTTTTTGAACGAAATTCTGATGGCGCGGTTCTTCGCCATATTGGCAATGCCTCGGACATCACGCTTCAGAAAACATCGGAAGATCAGGCTTTGAACGAAAGTCGTTTGGCCGCTGCGGCCAGCAACGACCTAACCGCCTTTGCTTATTCCGTGTCCCACGACATGCGATCCCCGTCAAACACGCTGTTGATGCTGTTGTCCGAACTGATGGAACAGCATGGCGACCAGATGCCGGTCGATGCGCAATATCTGATTGATCTGGCCATCGACAGCGTACATCGCATGCAAGACAAGATCGACGACGTGCTGGATCTGACGCGGCTTCTTGATCGCAACTCTGATCGTGGGCGGGTCGCGCTAAACGATGTATTGGCCGCCGTCAGACAGGATCTGGATGCGGAAATAGCTGCCTGCAATGGCACCCTAAAGTGCGCTGCAATGCCGATCATAACGGCGTCCAGCAATCAAATGGGCACTTTGTTCCAAAACCTTGTGTCCAACGCCCTGAAATACCGCGACCCCGAACGCGCCCCAAAGATTGAAATTTGGGACAGCAGCAAATCAACCGACGATGGATACGTTGAAATCACGGTTCGTGACAACGGCATCGGTATCCCCAATTCCGACCGGGTGAAAATATTTGAGATGTTCAGACGCCTGCATCTGCAATCTGAATATCAGGGAAACGGGCTTGGCCTTGCGATTTGCAGGCGCATTGCCACCGGCCACGATGGCGAAATCTTGGTTGAGGCGGCACCAGAACACGGATCAGACTTTAAAGTGAGACTTAAGCGATGACGAACACAAGTGCCCCAAAGATCGGATCAGTCATGCTGATCGACGACGAAGAAGTAGACCAGATGCTGTACCGCCGGTTGATCGAAAGATCAGATCACGTGGACGGCATTCTTAGCTTTCTAAGCGCGCAAAAGGCGTTGGTGCATCTTGATGATGGCTTAACTCCGCTGCCAGATCTTATCTTGCTCGACATCAACATGCCGAAAATGGACGGTTTTCAATTCCTCGAAAATCTCGCCGAACACTTTGGCCACGACGTGGCACCTATGGTGATCATGTTGACCACCTCCATTGATCCTCAAGACGAAGCTCGCGCACGCGCCACGCCGCTTGTGCACGGTTTCAAAAGCAAACCGCTAACAGACAATATGCTGCTGGAATTCCGCGAGATGTTGGCGAAAGATCAGTCCCGCGTCGCCTGAAAACATCCCGTTTCCGGTTGGACAAACCCGCACTTTTCCGCGATAGGAAGCAAAAGGCACAAAAGCGGGGTGGCCGAGATGAAAGCGCGCGTTCACATCATGCTCAAGACGGGGGTTCTTGACCCTCAGGGCGAAGCGGTTCGCCATGCTTTGGGAAGCCTTGGGTTTGAGGGTGTCGATGCTGTCCGCCAAGGCAAGGTGATCGAGCTGGATCTGGCCGAAGCTGATCCGGCCAAGGCCCAAGCTGAGGTCACCGCTATGTGCGACGCGCTTTTGGCCAACACTGTGATCGAAAGTTACGCCGTCGAGCTTTTGTGATGCGCGCCGCAGTCCTGCGCGACTACAACGCTCCCCTTTCGCTAGAAACGGTATCCGATCCTGACTGCCCCGCTGACGGCGTTGTTCTAAAAGTGCTGGCTTGCGGGATTTGCCGCAGCGATTGGCACGGCTGGGTCGGGGAACACCCCCGTGTCAAACCGGGCCAGATCGGCGGCCACGAATATTGCGGCGAAGTGATCGAAGCAGGCCCGTCCGCCACGTTCCAACCCGGCGACCGCGTGATTGCGCCCTTCATTCTGGCCTGTGGCACCTGCCCACAATGCCGTTCGGGCGAAAGCAACACTTGCCTTGATCAACGTCTTCCGGGCTTTATCGAACCGGGCGCATTTGCCGAATATGTCGCCGTGCCGCGCGATCACAATCTGGCTTACTTGCCCGAAGATATGTCACCGACACTGGCCGCCGCCTTGGGGTGTCGCGTCACAACAGCCTGGCACGCGCTGACCGGTCGCGCCGCCCTGCAACCGGGCGAATGGCTGGCCGTTCATGGCACCGGTGGCATCGGTTTGGCGACCATGCTTTTGGGTCGTGCCTTGGGCGCACGTGTCATCGCAACCGACATCGTTGCTGAAAAACTTGCCCACGCCAAAGCGCTTGGGGCAGACCACACGGTCGACGCGTCAAACTGCAACAGCGCCGAGGTTATTCGCGAAATTACCAGCGGCGGCGCCCATGTATCGATAGAAGCGCTTGGTTTTCCTGCCACAGTCACCGCAAGCCTCGCCTGTCTCAGACCCTTGGGGCGTCACGTTCAGGTTGGTATGCCAATCGGCCAACACGCGGTACAAGAGGTAAACCTGAACACGGTCTACATGGGCAATCTTGCCCTTTATGGCACCCGCGGCATGCCTGCGCACCGCTATCCGTCACTGCTAAGCCTGATCGATGGCGGGCACGTGGATCTGACACCGATTGTTGCCCGCGAAGTTGCCCTGTCGGATACAAGCGCGGAACTCGCCGCCTTCAATGGCCCAACCTTGCCCGGTGTTGCCGTGATCACCGACTTCGCCACTTGAAATAACGCGCAACTTCGCGCAATCACAGCTCAAACCCCGCATAGGAGCCCGCATCATGAAAGCCGCCGTTCTTGTTTTCCCCGGCTCCAACTGTGATCGCGATCTTGCCGTCGCCTTTCGCCAGGCGGGATTTCAGGTCGACATGGTCTGGCACAAAGATACGTCGCTGCCGGACGGCGTCGATATCGTAGGCGTGCCGGGCGGGTTTTCATTCGGCGATTACTTGCGCTGTGGAGCCATCGCGGCGCGCTCGCCTATTGTCGCGGCTCTGACGTCGCACGTTGAAAAGGGCGGTTTTGCGATTGGCATCTGCAACGGCTTTCAGGTGCTTCTGGAAACCGGGCTGTTGCCGGGCGCTTTGATGAGGAACGCAGGCCTGAAGTTCATTTGCAAGCCCATCACGCTTCAGGTTGCGACATCGAACAGCGACTTCACCCAAGGCTATAACTCTGGCACAACGGTGACGTATCCCGTGGCCCATCACGACGGAAATTATCAGGCAACGGACGACATTCGCAAAGCCCTAAGCGGCGAAGATCGCATCGCTTTTCGCTATTCCGATCCTTTGAACGGGTCGGTTGATGACATCGCGGGCATCCTGTCAGAAAACCGCCGCGTGCTTGGCCTGATGCCTCACCCGGAACGCGCGGCTGACGCTGCATTGGGCCTGACCGATGGCGTTGCCATGTTCCGATCCTTGGCGGGCGCAGTAGTCGACGCTTGAGCCTTTCGGGGCCAAGCCGTAACATCCGACAATGAGCGACACCTCAAAAAAACCCAATAGACGGTTTAGGCGCACGCACCTTGCGATGCTCTTTTTGATCGTTGTTGGTGGAGCCATGGTCTGGTGGACCAATATATTTCTGACGGAACGGTTCACAGAAACCACGCGATCACGTGCCGAAGTCCGCCTCGCGCTTTATTCCGGTAACATCCTGAGCGAACTGCAAAGAAACCAGATCGTGCCTCAGCTTTTGGCCCGCGATCCCACGTTGATCGGCGCGCTTAATTCGGCGGATTTTTCGCAAAGTTCGATCCGTTTGATCGAATATCGCGACGAAATTGCGGCCGAAGGCCTGTTGCTGATGGACAGCGACGGGCGCGCGGTTGCGGCCACAGATCGCGCTCTGATTGGCTCTATCCATCGCGCCGAACCATATTTTGTTGAAGCAACCCGTTCAAACGAAACGGTTTTCACAACCAGTATTCTTGAATCCGGGCCGCGCGTCTTTGCCTATTCTCGCAAAATCGAAGCGCAAGGCGAACTAATCGGCGTCATCATGGTCGAAGTCGATTTAAAGAAATTCGAAAGCTCGTGGGCCGGATTTACTGACGCTGTCATCGTGGCCGACAGCGAAGCCACGATCATATTGGCGACCGAGGCGCGTTGGCGGGGCCTTCATGAAGAAGAAGCCTTGTCGGTCCAATCCGCACCGTCCGCCATTGAACGCGCCTTTTCGGCGACGGCCCGTTGGGGCGCATTACCGGCGGATGCTTACCTCCAAGGCGAAGCCGTGATGCGGCAAGAAGCACGGATCGGATTTCGCGGCTGGCGCATCACGTCTTTCACCACATATGCCGGTGTGCGCGAACGCGTGAACGCGGTTTTGGCGCTCGAAATCATGGCCATTGCGATTCTCATGGCGCTGGCTTTCTATTTTGTGAGCCGCAAAGCGACGTCGCGTCTCAGATTCTTCCAGCGCGAGTCGGCTGAACTCCGCCAGCTTAACGTGGCGCTACAGCGGGAAATCGCCGAACGGGAAAAGGCCGAAAGGCACCTCGAAGTCGCCGAACAGACCTTGCAACAATCTTCGAAACTGGCCGCTTTGGGCGAAATGTCAGCCGCGGTCAGCCACGAGCTGAACCAACCTTTAGCGGCCATGAAAACCTATCTTGCGGGCGCCAAACTTCTGTTACAGCGACGACGCGGCGACGAAGCGCTGTCGTCCTTTCAACGCATCGACGATCTGATCGAACGTATGGGCGCGATCACACGCCAGCTGAAATCCTATGCCCGCAAAGGCGGAACGGCGTTTGAACCCATAGACGTTGGGAAAAGCGTGTCTTCGGCGCTCTCTATGATGGAACCACAACTCAGGCGGGGTGACATCGAAATCAACGCGTCCTTGCCCCGTGATCCCGTGATCGTCGAAGCCGACCGCATCCGCTTGGAACAGGTTTTGGTCAATCTGTTGCGCAACGCGCTGGACGCGATCAAGGCCACACCGAACCCAAAAGTCGATCTTTTGGTCACCGTCGGTGACGAGGTTCTGGTGACCGTGCGCGACAACGGATCAGGCATCGAAGACCTCGAAAGTTTGTTCGAACCCTTCTATACGACGAAAGCCCCCGGTGACGGGGTCGGGCTGGGGCTTGCCATTTCGTCAGGGATCGTAAACGACCTTGGAGGCCGTCTGACTGCAAGAAACGGCAGGGACGGCGGGGCAGTCTTTGAGATTGTATTGCCGTTGGCGGACCGAAAATCGGAAGCAGCGGAATAGACAGATGGAGTTAAGACCATGAGCCAGGCAATGAAGGTCGCGATTGTTGATGACGAACAAGACATGCGCCAATCCATCAGCCAATGGCTGGCGCTTTCGGGATTTGACACCGAAACTTTTGGCAGCGCTGAAGACGCGTTAAAGGCACTGACACCGGACTTTCCCGGCGTTGTGGTCAGCGACATCAAGATGCCCGGCATGGATGGCATGGGGTTCCTGAAACGTCTGATGAGCGTCGACAGCGCGCTTCCGGTCATCATGATCACAGGTCACGGTGATGTTCCGATGGCTGTCGAAGCCATGCAGGTCGGTGCGTTCGATTTTCTGGAAAAACCATTCAACCCTGACAAGATGACGGAACTCACCAAGCGCGCGGCCAATGCCCGCCGCCTGACGCTCGATAATCGGGCACTTCGTCGCGAATTGTCTGACGGCACGGGCTTGATGCAAAAGCTGATCGGTGCATCGCCTGTCATGGAACGCTTGCGCGAAGATATTCTGGATTTGGGCCAAGCCGACGGTCACGTGTTGATCGAAGGCGAAACCGGAACGGGCAAAACCCTTGTGGCCCACGCGCTTCATGCGGTTGGTGCCAAAGCGGGCAAAAAATTCGTGCTGTTTTCCTGCGCTGCCCAAGACGAAGCAACGCTGGCCGCGCAATTGTTTGGCCCAATGGAAGAAGGCGCTTCTGTGCCACTTCTGGAAGAAGCCCGCGGCGGAACGCTGGTGCTGGAAGACATCGAAGCCCTGCCACAACCCCTGCAAGCCCGGCTCCTCAGCTGGATGAACGATCAGGGCACGCCCGCCGAAACCCGCATCGTGGCGATCTGTAACCTGCAAGAGGCGGGCCGCACCTGCGAAGACGCATTGCGCCCAGATTTGTTCTACCGCTTGGCCGCGATGAAAATCACACTGCCCCCACTGCGCCAGCGCGGCGAAGACATCCTGATGTTGTTCCAACAATTCTCAGACCAGTTCGCCGACGAATACGGTTGCGACACACCAGAAGTCAGCGCGCAAGAAGCGGCCCAACTGCTGCAAGCACCATGGCCCGGCAACATCCGCCAACTGATCAACATCGCAGAACGCGCCGTGCTGCAATCACGGCGCGGCTCCGGCACCATCGCATCCCTGTTGATGGCCGATAACGAAGAAGCCGCCGACGTCACTGTTACGACCGAAGGCAAGCCCCTGAAGGAATACGTCGAAGCCTTCGAACGCATGTTGATCGACAACACCATGCGCCGTCATCGTGGTTCTATCGTCAACGTCATGGAAGAACTCTGCCTGCCACGCCGAACCTTGAACGAGAAGATGGCAAAGTACGGACTTCAGCGGTCGGATTATCTTTAAAAGACCGAGACAGTATCGTCGTGTGTCACGCGCTCTTCGGAGTCTTCGAATGCCTATGCAATCGGTGTCGAGACCAAAAGATGGGCAGCAATCCATGTACTTAAGTTGATACCAGGGGCAAACTTGGCCGCAGGATACTCGCCAATATCGATTGCGGGCCCGTCTTAAAGGAAATTGTTATCCCAAGAATGAATCCGTAGAAAACGAAAATCTGATGGCTGCGACGGAAAGTTCGTAATGCTATCTTGTACAAGTGACCTCTGCTCCAACTTTCTAACTCAAACCAGCACTGATCGGTTAGGAATTCGGACTAAGTAATTTGTTAATACTGACGTACGCTTGCATGTACAAAACGGATATTCAGGGTCCAAACTCCCGTACAAAATGCTACGTTCCCGCAAACCCGCGAACGTACTGCTTCGGAACTGTTAACATGGTGCGCATCGCGCCCATCAGCGACAAAATGCGCTAATGGGAAATTCATCATTGTAATGTGCCGCCGCAAAGCCTTATGTATGGGCTGGCGATATCTCCGTCGTTTTACCGGACGTCGCCAAAAAGTTTCGCTGTTCCAGACGCTTGGCCACAAACATTGGCCCTCTGGTCCGGCTCATGGGCTCGGAAAAGCCCCAATTAGAATTGCCCGCAAAGCGGCTACAACCGCAGCGCCGGGCCTTGAATGGGCACCTCTGTCAGAGGTGTCGGAGAAGAACCGCGATGACGCGCGCGTCGGACAGATACAGGATGCATCCGCTTGTTGCGGATCACTTTCCCATGGTCCAGCCGCGTCCTGTCGCCCCAGAAAAAAGCCGTAACATCAACATCTTGGCCCCACCTGGCCGGGGCTTTGCGTTGCGCAGAAAGCAAATATGTCAAAGAAGATGCTTATCGATGCCACCCACGCGGAAGAGACCCGTGTGGTTGTCGTCGACGGAAATAAAGTTGAAGAATTCGACTTTGAATCCGAAAACAAACGCCAGCTCTCCGGAAATATCTATCTCGCTAAAGTAACCCGCGTCGAACCTTCGTTGCAGGCCGCTTTTGTCGACTATGGCGGCAATCGTCACGGGTTTCTGGCGTTCTCGGAAATCCACCCGGATTACTATCAAATTCCCGTCGCTGACCGCGAAGCGCTGATTGCTGAAGAAATGGCGTTTGCGCAGGCCGAAGCCGACGAAGAAGACAAGCCCAAGCGCCGTCGTCGTCGGTCAAAGCCGAAGGCAGAAGCCGTTGTTACTGAAGACGAAACCGCGACACTGGACGTCACAGAAGACGACGTTGCTGTGGAAGATGATGCGCCAGATGCCGTATCTGAGGACGCACCGATTGAACCCGTTGAAGCCCCTGCTGAAATCTCCAGCATGGACGTCGTTGATCTGGAAAGCGGTGACGATGACACCGGTCTGGTTGAAGACGCCGATAGCGAAGGTGCGCCTGTCAAAGCATCCGACAAGGATGAAACCATCGAGGCTGTCGCCGACGACGACACGACCGAAGAAATCCGTCGTCCACGCCGCCAGCGTCAGAAACGCTATAAGATTCAAGAGGTCGTAAAGGTTCGCCAAATCCTTCTGGTGCAAGTCGTCAAAGAAGAACGTGGCAACAAAGGCGCGGCCCTCACAACCTATCTCAGCCTTGCCGGTCGGTACTGCGTCTTGATGCCGAACACCGCACGGGGCGGCGGCATCAGCCGTAAGATCACCAACGCGGCTGACCGCAAGAAACTGAAAGCCATCGCTGGCGAAATCGAAGTGCCGCAAGGTGCCGGATTGATCGTGCGCACAGCTGGTGCCAAGCGGACCAAGTCTGAGATCAAACGCGATTATGAATATCTGCAACGCCTGTGGGAGCAAATCCGGGCGTTGACATTGCAGTCGATTGCGCCCGCCAAGATTTACGAAGAAGGCAATTTGATCAAACGGTCGATCCGCGATCTTTATACGCGTGAAATCGACGAAGTACTGGTCGAAGGCGAGGTCGGGTTCCGCACCGCCAAAGATTTCATGAAGATGATCATGCCGTCGCACGCCAAGAACGTGAAGTACTATAACGACCCAATGCCACTGTTCGCGCGCTTTCAGGTCGAAAGCTATCTGGGCGGTATGTTCAACCCGGTTGTTCAGCTGAAATCAGGTGGTTACATCGTGATCGGCATCACGGAAGCCCTTGTGGCCATCGATGTGAACTCGGGCAAAGCGACCAAAGAAGGGTCCATCGAAGAGACCGCGCTCAAAACCAACCTTGAAGCTTCGGACGAGGTTGCGCGCCAGCTTCGCCTGCGGGATTTGGCCGGTTTGATCGTTATCGATTACATCGACATGGAAGAACGCAAGAACAATGCCGCCGTCGAAAAACGGTTCAAAGATCGTTTGAAAACGGACCGGGCCCGCATTCAAGTCGGTCGCATCTCGGGCTTTGGGCTTCTGGAAATGTCGCGCCAACGGTTGCGTCCCGGCATGTTGGAAGCGTCGACCCAGCCTTGCCCATCTTGTCATGGTACTGGCCTGATCCGTTCCGATGACAGCGTTGGATTGAACATCCTGCGTCAGTTGGAAGAAGAAGGTGTGCGCCGTCGCTCTCGCGAGGTGCTGGTGAAAGCGCCGGTGTCGATCATAAACTTCCTGATGAACATGAAGCGGGAACATATCGCGCAGATCGAAGCACGGTATGGCATGGCGGTTCGCCTTGAAGCAGACCCGTCCATGATCTCGCCTGATTTTACAGTCGAAAAGTTCAAAACGGCGACCCGCAAGGTCGAAGTGACCACGCCGGTGGTCTCGGTCGATGCGTCGTTGATGGCTGAGATTGAAGAAGAAATGGCCGAGGAAGAGGCCGCAGCAGCCGCAGAAGCGCCCGACGAGCCGGAAGACAGTGTTGCCGAGGACGACGAGCAGCCGAAGAAAAAGCGCCGTCGTCGTCGCCGTCGTCGGGGTCGTGGTGGCGAAGGTCAGACCGATGAAAACGGGCAGGCCAGTGATGGCGAAGGGACAGATCCCGAGGCACCAGCCGAAGCGCCTGTGACTGAAGAAGCTGCCGCGCCAGACGCCGAACCCGAGGTGGAAGAAAAGCCCAAGCGTCGCAGAACCCGTCGTCGTAAGACGGCAGATGCGCCTGCTGAGGCCGCGGAAGCTCCGGCAGAGACCCCGACTGAAGCTGCTGAGGCGCCTGCTGATGCAGCCGAAGAGGCGCCCGCGCCGGAAGAGAAACCCAAGCGTCGCCGTACCCGGAAGAAGAAAGAACCTGAGGTCGAAGCGCCGGTTGCAGCTGCAGAGCCTGCGCCTGAGCCAGCCCCGGAGCCTGAACCAACTCCGGAACCTGCGCCGGAGCCGACCCCGGAACCCGCGATGGCAGCCGCAGAACCTGTAGCGGCCCCAGAGCCCGTGGTGGCCGAGGAGCCGAAAACCCGCAAACGTGGGTGGTGGTCAATCGGTCGCTAGGACCGCACACAAAAGATCGCGCCCGTCATTGAACGAGGCGCGATCACTTTGATTTCTGAATAAAATGAACCTGCCCGCCCTCGATATCCGTCGAGCCCAACAAGGCATGCCCTTGTTCGGCGCAAAAGTGCGGCACGTCCACAACGGCGGCTGGATCGTCGGTGATGATCTTTAAGACGGCACCGGGTTCCATGCTCCGTAGCCGTTTTGCGGCCTTCAGAACGGGCAGGGGACACAGCAGCCCCAGGGCGTCTAGTTCTTCGTCAAATGTCATCAAATTGACCGGTACGCGGCATGTTACAGTTTGTCCATATTGATTGACGACGACGTGACTAGGATATGACCGGCACTTCGGCGTATGTAGATCGTCGAAACGTAGGAGCCCAAATGTTCGGTATCGATATATTTGACCTTAGCCTGTTGCCTGCTTTGCTTGTTGCGATGGCGGCTGGCCTTTTGTCGTTCCTTAGTCCCTGCGTGTTGCCAATTGTGCCGCCCTATCTCGCCTACATGAGCGGGATTTCAGTGTCTGATATGGAAGGCAGCGATGACGCAGCCCCGAAACGCGCATTGGGCTCGGCTGCGTTCTTTGTGCTGGGTTTGTCGACGGTCTTTATCTTTCTTGGCTTCACTGCCAGCGCTTTTGGTCGGTTTTTCCTGACGAACCAAGATTGGTTCGTGAGCGCGGCGGGCATTATTATTATGATATTTGGCGCGCATTTTGTGGGTGTTTACCGGATCAGCTTTATGGATCGCGAAATGCGCATCGATGCCGGTGACCGGGGCGGATCAGCCTTTGGCGCCTATATTCTGGGCCTGGCATTTGCCTTTGGTTGGACGCCCTGTATTGGGCCAATTCTGGGGGCGATCCTGTCGATTGCAGCCTCTGAAGCTGATGTTGTGCGCGGCACAACATTGCTGGCCTTCTATGCCTTGGGCCTTGGGATACCTTTCCTATTGGTTGCAGCTTATTTCCCGCGTCTAAAGGGGCTGATGGGCTGGATGAAGCGCCATATGGAGCGGATCGAACGGATCATGGGGTTGATGTTGTGGACCGTAGGTTTGTTGATGTTGACAGGTAAGTTCACCGATTTCAGCTGGTGGCTGAACGAGACTTTCCCTGTTTTACAAACATTCGGCTAATTTCGAGCGTTCTGTTTCCACACACCGGATCAGTTGCTAAAAATCTGCGAATTTTACGACTTCCCGAAGATAGGCAAATTAGCTATTTTCTTCTGTATGTTACACAGGGGCAAAACACATGTGGCGCGTCGCCGGGTGTTTTACATCCCCGGCTACGATCCCTATCCGCCGCGCCGTTACCGCGAGCTCTATCGAAAGGAGAGCCGCAAGCAGGCCAGTATATCGGGCTATCGGATCGCTCAGAAATCCGATCGCAGCGATACCGGCTGGCAGGTGCGTGCGGAATTCGATGGCGCAAAAGTTGAAACCAAGGTCGACGTTTTGGTCTGGCACGATTTGGTGCAGGGATCGATGCGCGGTGGCATCTTGGGCACCTATCTGGCGCTGATCCGAACCGCTTGGATTTACCTTGTATCTGGTACATTCCGACGGCTGACATGGCTGGCCAAGGGTCCTGTCCTCGCAGCGTTATACCCGGTGGTGATGCTCTTGGGCCAATTGCTGATCGCTATCTTAGGGGCCTCGGCCCTGGGCAGCATCGCGGCCTTCGTTGTCTTGAAGATTTTCAGCGGCATTGGGATGTTGTTTGGAGCAAGCGGGCCGGGCGTCATTGGAACGATATTGGGCACCACAGTGTTTTGGGTGATTTTCCTTCCTGTCGTGGTCGCCGTACTCCGGTGGTTCAAATCCCAGGATCACAAGACCTTTGCCTATTACCTCATGCAGGATTACGCCTATACGGCGAAACGGCGTGGCGCTTATCCCGAAGAAATCGATGCGCGTTTGGTTGAGTGGCGACACCGGATCGAAGCAGCCTTGCGCGAAAATGTTGATGAAGTTCTGATTGTTGGCCATTCGTCTGGCGCTCAATTGGCAGTGTCGGTCGTTGCCGACATTCTGCGGTCAAATCGTTTTCAGACGACGGGGCCGTCGCTTAGTCTTTTGACCTTGGGACAAGTGATCCCAATGGTCAGCTTTTTGCCAGAAGCCCGGCGTCTTCGGCGGGACTTACGCCTTTTAGCCACAGCCGAAGACGTAACCTGGTTGGATGTTTCGGCACCCGGCGATGGCTGTTGCTTTGCACTTTCAGATCCGGTGTCAGTCTCGGGCGTGGCCCCAACACGAGGCCAGAAGTGGCCGATCATCATTTCAGCGGCGTTCTCAAAGACGCTTAAGGCCGAGACGTTAAAAGCCTTGAAATATCGGTATTTCAGGCTTCATTTCCAGTACTTATGCGCTTTCGATTTACCAGGGGATTACGATTATTTCCGGATTACAGCAGGCCCAATGTCGCTTGGCCTGCGCTATCAAGATCGCCGCTCATCGCAAAGCCGGATCGACGTGCCTGCGTCGCGCTTTACGTCCACCGTCAAATGAAACCGCCAAAGCCGGAGGCACGACAGGGGCGGGTGTCGCTTTGGCGGTATTGGCAATTGTTTCGCCAAGATATTTTGTCGGCACAACCCGAACGGCTTTATCGCGCCAAGATGGCCGAATTCCGAACACCCTTCTTTCGATCCTTTCTTGTGAACGATTTGTCCTTGGTGCGGCGCGTTTTATCTGAAGACGCAGTAGATTTCCCAAAGTCTGATCGAGTAACCCGTGGGCTGAAGCCGCTTTTGGGCCGGTCGATCTTCGTCACAAACGGGGCCGAATGGGAACGACAGCGCCGCACCATTGATCCTGCGTTTGAAGGTGGCCGGACCAAAGACAGTTTTGCCGCGATGTGGGACGCGGCTCAGGCGGCAACAGCACGCATTCAACCCGGCGAGATCGACGTTGAAAGCCTTGCAAGCCACGCCACGGCAGACGTGATCTTCCGCACACTTTTTTCTATTCCGATTGACGATCAGGTGGCGCAGAAAACCTATTCTGCGTTCAAAGCCTTCCAGCGTGCACAACCCGTGGCGACATTGGCGGGGCTTTTGCCATGGCTTCCCGTTCGGCATCGGAAAGCTGCGCGTACCGCCGCGGCTGATCTGCGCGCATTGATTAAGGGGCTCGTGGTCGAACGACAGACTTTGATCCATGCGGGTCAGGCACCCGATGACTTGGTGACCAGAATCATGAACAGCACAGATCCCGAGACACGGATTGGTTTTTCCAAAGAAAGTATGACCGATCAGGCGGCGATCTTTTTTCTGGCGGGTCACGAAACCAGCGCTGCGCTTCTTGGGTGGGCGCTTTGGTGTTTGGCTGCTGACCCTGAGTGGGGCGACCAAGTTGCCGAAGAAGCGAAAGCCTTCGTCAAAGCGCCAGAATTTTCGCAACTGTCGAAAATGCTGGTGACGCGGAATGTTTTGCGCGAGACATTGCGGCTTTACCCACCGGTTCCGATGTTCGTGCGCCAAGCGGCCAAAACAACGATATTTCGCAATCGCAAAGTTCGCCGGGGCGCGCAGATTGTCGTGTCGCCCTGGCATCTGGGTCGACACGAAGATCATTGGGAAAACCCCGATGAGTTCGACCCTTCCCGTTGGGAAAATGGAAATCCTGCACCCCGCGAGGCCTGGTTGCCGTTCTCAACCGGACCACGCGTCTGTCCGGGCGCTGGATTTGCCATGGCCGAGGCCGCGATTTTGCTGGCCAGCTTGATGACGAAGTACAGATTTCACGCAGTGGATACGCCCGTCCCGGTGGCACATCTGACCGTACGGTCGCGCGATGGAATTCAGCTGGTGGCGGAACCGCGATAACTACGTTTTTGGATTACCGATCTTGATAATGGGCCAGAACATAGAGCCGGATCGCCGAAGCAAGCCCAGTATCCAGCCCCCTCGCAGCATCGATTTCGCTGGCCAGATCGTTCAAGGCCCGACCTTCTTTAGCCGCGATGTCACGGAAGGCCTGCCAGAATTCGTCTTCCAGCGTCACGCTTGTGCGGTGCCGGTGCAAGGTCAGCGAACGTTTGACCGGGCGACCCATTAAGGATCGCGCTTGGCACTGTCGAGAGTGCGCTTTGTCTTGGCCGTTTCCACTATATCAGCGGCTTTCTCGGCCTTGCTGCGCCCAAAGGAAACCGCGTTTTGATCAGCCTGCGCGCGGCTTTCGGCACGTTCGCGGGCCTTGCGCGCTTTGTTCAGGTTGATCGGCTTCAAGCCTTGGGACCGATCATTTGTTCGGGGCGCACGACCTTGTCGAAGGTTTCGGCGTCGACGAAGCCAAGGGCGATGGCTTCCTCTTTCAAGGTTGTGCCGTTCTTGTGCGCCGTCTTTGCGACGGTCGTGGCATTGTCGTAACCGATGGTTGGCGCAAGTGCCGTGACCAGCATCAAACTTTCGCGCATCAACTGATCGATCCGGCTTTCATTGGCCTTGATGCCCGCGACGCAATTATCGTTAAAAGCCGACGCGGCATCGCCCAAAAGCTGCATGGATTGCAGGACGTTATAGGCGATCATTGGTTTGTAGACGTTGAGTTCGAAATGGCCCTGTGAACCTGCAAAACCAACCGCTGCATCGTTGCCAATGACATGAGCGGCGACTTGGGTCATGGCTTCGCATTGGGTCGGATTGACTTTGCCGGGCATGATCGACGAGCCGGGTTCGTTTTCCGGCAAAAGCAATTCGTACAAACCGCAGCGCGGCCCAGAACCCAATAGACGGATGTCATTGGCGATTTTGAACAGCGAGGCAGCGGTGGTTTTCAACGCACCTGACATGGCAACCATCGCGTCATGGGCGGCAAGTGCTTCGAATTTGTTGGGCGCGGTAACAAAAGGCAGGCCGGTGATCGTCGCCATATTGGCGGCAACGTCTTCGCTCCAGCCCGGACTGGTGTTTAGGCCCGTGCCAACCGCGGTGCCGCCTTGGGCCAACTCATAGATATCGGCCAGCGAAGCTTCCACCCGTTCGATGGATTTCGCGACCTGGTGGGCGTAACCCGAAAATTCCTGAGCCAATGTCAATGGCGTGGCGTCCATGGTGTGGGTGCGACCGATTTTGATAATACCGTCGAATTCGGCGACCTTGGCGACAAGAGTTGTGTGGAGCTTCGTCAAACCCGGAAGCAAGACGTCACGCGTGGTCATGGCGGTTGCCACGTGCATGGCTGTCGGAAATGTGTCGTTGGAGGATTGGCCCATATTGCAGTGATCGTTGGGGTGGACGGGTTCCTTAGATCCGATCACTCCGCCCAGCATTTCAATCGCGCGGTTCGAGATCACTTCGTTGGCGTTCATGTTCGACTGGGTGCCGGACCCGGTTTGCCAGACCACCAGCGGGAAATGGTCATCAAGCTTTCCGGTCACGACCTCATTTGCCGCTGCAATCATTGCATCGGCCAGATCACCCGAGATCTTCCCGGAAGCCTTGTTCGCTTCGGCGCAGGCTTGTTTGATCACACCCAAAGCGCGGACGATGGCGACGGGCTGTTTTTCCCAACCGATGGGGAAATTCTTTAGGCTGCGTTGCGTTTGCGCGCCCCAATAGCGGTCTGTTGGGACTTCGAGTGGGCCAAAGCTGTCGGTTTCGGTGCGGGTCTCGGTCATGGGGCGTCCTTCGTTGCCGGGCTTAGGCGAGGTTTAGCCGCTGTGACAGTGCGAGTAAATCCGCACGCGCAGAGTTGTCCGCGTGATAAAGCGTACAACTTTCGAATTATTCAGAGAGTTTTTGGTCGCTTAAGCCAGACGTCGGATCGTTGCGTCGCCAAATTCAGTGCTGGCTTTCAATACGCGGGTCAGTCGATCCCGCATGTCGGCGTAGCTTTCGCCGTAGAAATAGAACACCGTTTGGTCCTGCAATCGATCCCAGCCACGGCTGACGCCTGTGTCTTTTAGCGCGCCCGTGCACGTGTGCGCCAATTCGCGGCGCGCATCCGGGCTGTCGGTTTGTGGTGCGCTGATTGCGACTTCCAACCCTTCTGTTACGCCGAAAAGAAGAGGGTCGCCCACCCGGTCCGACAGACGGATTGAAGACCCGCAAGGCGCTGACAGGACTTCGAGCAGATTGGCAACGACCTGGCGGGTTGTTTCGCTTCCATCTTTCAGGCCAAGGGCAATATCGACGCCGATTGCCGTGCCGGATGGCCGTTTGCGGGTTTCACAGCCCAGAACAGACCCCAGACCAATTGCGTTCAACTGGGCATCAAGTGGCGCGCCAAAGACTTTCTCCGCGTCGCGGTGTCCCATTTTTACAGGCAGGTGAACGTCAGCAAGTACGATTTTCATCGTTTGGCCTGGCTTTTTCTTTAGGTCGCGAAAAAACATGAGTCCCCCCTCAGAATCTGTATTCCCGGAAGTTTTGCGCGTGAATGTGGCGAAAAACCGGTCGTCGGAGGGCGATGCTGTGAGATATGCGCTCGCGTTTGGCAGTTGTTGAGCAATTGAGCCAAATTCGTATTGGGTGAGAGGCCAGCCCCTCAAAACGGGTTAACGGTAAATTAATACTCCTTAACGCACGCCGGTATATTAGTTACGCCCTGCCTCCCGTATCGCCCTAAAAGCCGACGCCATACCGGCGCGACATTGACGTAGACGGTGTCGCTCCATTGCCTTCAAAAATGGCGCTTACTATTCTCGCCATTGCACGCAACGCCCATCCTACGCTCGCTCTGGACGGTGTTGAAAAAGTCGGTAGCCATGCTTCAAAGGGCAACCTTATTGGAGATTGCCATTGTCGCGTGCCACCATCATTAGAATTTTGCCATAAAGAGACGACAGTTCTGGAATTTTTGACTGACAGATCTCAACCGGACTTTTTCAACAACATCCGCGTTAACCAACCTTTCCGCGCTGCGGCAGACACGCTAGGTCATCTCCATGGCGCTTCCGTCTCGCTTCAACGACTGGTTCCGCTCCCGCGGTTGGCAGGTGCATCCTCATCAGAAGGACATGGTAAACCGCGCCGGTGAACCTTCGCTTTTGCTGATCGCACCAACCGGTGGAGGCAAAACGCTTGCGGGTTTCCTGCCGACTTTGGCGGAACTTGCCTCGGGCGAGCACGCCGGTCTTCACACGATATACGTCTCGCCCCTGAAGGCGCTTGCCGCGGACATCAAGCGAAATCTGTCGACGCCCATTGCGGATTTGACCCTACCCATCCGTGTCGAGGACCGCACAGGCGACACGTCGGCCAGCATTAAGAAACGCCAACGTGCTGATCCGCCTCATATCCTTCTTACGACGCCGGAAAGCCTCGCCCTTCTTCTTAGCTATGAAGATGCGCCGCGCGTGTTTGACGGGCTGCAACGGGTGATCGTCGATGAAATCCACGCGCTTGCGGAATCTAAGCGCGGTGACCAGCTGATGCTGGCGGTTGCGGAATTGCAGGCGCTGTGTCCCGGGCTTCGCCGTGTCGGGCTTTCGGCCACGGTCGAAGATCCGGATGGCATTGCGACTTTTCTGGCCCGCCACCTAGACCCATGCCCCATTTTGCAAGCAGATCCGGGCCCGGCCCCTGACATCGCAATGCTGACCACAGACACCCTGCCGCCGTGGTCAGGTGGCGGCGGCAAATACGCGATAAAACAGGTGCTTGAAGAGGTGAAGCGCCATAAGACCACGCTGATCTTCCACAATACCCGTGCTCAGGCCGAGATCTTCTTTCATCAGCTTTGGCTGCAAAACGAGGATGATTTGCCAATTGGCATCCACCACGGATCGCTTGCGCGCGCGCAACGCGACAAGGTCGAAGCCGCGATGGTCGCGGGTGAACTGCGGGCCATTGTTTGCACTGGCACACTGGATTTGGGCATCGATTGGGGTGACGTTGATCTGATTATTCAGGTTGGCGCGCCAAAGAACGTTAAGCGCCTGGTTCAAAGGATTGGTCGCGCGAACCACCGTTACAACGCGCCGTCGAAAGCTTTGGTTGTGCCTGCAAACCGGTTTGAAGTCATTGAATGTGTTGCGGCCCTGGAGGCGGTACGAGAAGCGGATTTGGATGGTGATCCGCGAGGGCCCGGACCCCGCGATGTGATGTGCCAACATATTTTGATCCACGCCTGTCGTGGGCCGTTTTGTGCGAGCGCGCTTTTCGATGTTCTGCGGAGCGCTGGCGCCTACACCACATTGACGCGCGCGGATTTTGATGCCTGTCTCGATCTGGTTGCCACGGGCGGCTATGCTTTGCGCGCATACGATCGTTGGCAGCGGCTTATGCAGCGCGACGACGGGTTGTGGCAACTACGCGATCCGCGAAGTGCTGCTTTGATCCGGCGCAATCTGGGCACCATCCAAGACACGGAAACTTTGAAAGTACGGATGCGCAATCGTCGTGGTGGAAAGGCATTGGGCGAAATCGAGGAAGGGTTTGCAGCGACTCTGACACCCGGCGACACCTTCCTGATTGGCGGCCGGATTGTTCGGTACGAAGGTTTGCGCGAAATGACAGTTGAGGTTTCGCCCCGCGCCGACAAGGCACCCAAGATTGCCACCTTCGCGGGCACTAAATTTGCAACGTCGACACAGCTGAGTCATCGGATTTTGAAGCTGTTGCACAGCGAGGATTGGTCGGGTCTGCCCAAGCACACAGCTGACTGGCTAAGCTTGCAGGCGCAACGTTCCAAATTGCCCGAATCGGGGCGTATTCTGGTTGAAAGCTTTCCCCATGATGGACGCCAGAACACCTGTATCTACGGGTTTGCAGGACGCAACGCGATGCAAACGCTCGGCCTTTTGATCACCCAACAGATGGAACGCGCTGGTCTCGCTCCCCTAGGTTTTGTGGCGTCGGATTATGCCGTTTTGATTTGGGGTTTGGATCAGGTACCGACTCCGGCCTTGTTTTTTGAAGCGGATCGATTGCGCGAGGCGTTTCAAAGTTGGATGGGTGGCAACGCCGTGATGAAACGGACGTTCCGAACAACCGCGACCATCGCGATGATGTTAGAACGAAACTATGGTGGGGATCGACGCAGCGGGCGACAGGCGACTTTTTCGTCCGACATTTTGTACGACACTTTGATCAAGTATGATCCCGATCATCTTATGCTGACGATCACCCGCGAAGAGGCGATGCGCGGTCTGGTGGATTTTGGCCGGATCGAGGAAATGCTGGAGCGTACAGCCGGTCAGGTTGATCATGTGGTGTTGGACCAAGTCACACCCTTGGCCGCGCCGCTGTTTCTGGAGCCAAGCCGCATTCCCATCCATGGTGAGGGGCGCGAGCGGATGTTGCAGGCGGAAACTCAATCGTTGATGACGGCGGCGGGGCTCACCTAGCGGCACGCAAACGCTATTCGCAAAGTCGGTCGATGACTTTGTTTAGAAAATCTTCGCCTGCCTGGAGTTGCGAAATGTCAATGAATTCATCCGCTTGGTGGGCTTGGGCAATGTCGCCGGGGCCACAAACCACGGCGGAATACCCTGCGTTCTGGAAATGACCGGCTTCGGTGCCATAGCTCACGACGTGGGTTCCGTTATCGCCGGTGATGCTTCGGGTCAGGGCTTCTGCTGCGCCGTCGGATTCTGGTTTCAGTCCGGGGACATCGAAAAAGGGGCGCAGTTCGACCCCCGATGTGGGCGCGACGGCCTTCATCTTGGTGTCGACATCGGCCACAACACGTTCGAATTCTGCAATCCGCGATTTGGTGTCATCGTCGGGCGTAAACCGCCAGTCGATGCCAAAATTGCAATCGCCCGCTGTGATGTTATGCGCCGTACCGCCATTGATTGTACCCACGTGGATGGTGGTAAAGGGTGGTGTGAAAATCCGACCCATAGTGCCCGGTGGTTCCGCACGGATTTGAGTATTGGCGTCATTGGCCCAATTGATCAGGCGCGCCGCTTCCATGATGGCATTGACGCCTTCGTGCATCAGCGAGGAATGAACTTCAAAACCCTTGATATGCACATCAAACCCTGAACTGCCCTTGTGACCGGTAACGCATTTCATCATCGATGGTTCGCCAATGATCGCCGCTTCGGCCTTCGGCAACCCGGCGGCCGCAAGGGCTTCGATCAGAGGCGGTGCGCCCATGCAGCCAATTTCTTCATCGAACGACAGGGCCACCTGAAGCGGGCGTTTCAGGTTCGACGTCTGCGCCCGCTGCAAAGCATGCAAAGCCAGCGCATCGAACCCTTTCATATCGCAGGTGCCACGACCGTAGAGCTTGCCGTCTTTTTCGGTGACAACCCAAGGATCAGTCGCCCAGTCCTGACCATCAACCGGCACAACGTCCGTGTGGCCTGACAACACGACGCCGCCCGGCGCGTCCGGACCAACGCTGCAAAAGATCGCGGCCTTTCGAGGATCGCCTGCCTTTGGCATTCGGTACGCCGTGACACCGATTTCATTCAGATATGTTTCGACCCAGTCGATCAGCGGCAAATTGGAATCGCGGCTGACTGTCGGAAAACTCACCAGCGCTTCAAGTATTATACGCGGGTTTGGAGCGTCGTTCATACGTTAAAACCGCCCCAGTCGCCGGTCAAAACGAAATGTCCGGGTGACACTTCGTCATAGATCGAAGGCTCCGGCACGTGATCAACCGGGAAGATCGGCGATGGAATAGGTTTGAATTTCAAATCTTTTTCGCTTTTTCGCTGTCTTGGATCGGCCACAGGCACAGCGGACAAAAGCGCGCGCGTATAGGCGTGACGCGGGTCTTCGAAGATCGCCGCACGCGGGCCAATTTCCACGATGCGGCCAAGGTACATGACACCAACGTTGTGGCTGACCCGTTCAACCACGGCCATATCGTGGCTGATAAACAGCATAGAAATCCCTAATTCGGCCTGCAACTCCATCAACAGATTCAAGACCTGCGCCTGAACCGAAACGTCCAAGGCGCTGACCGCTTCGTCGGCGATGATCAGTTTGGGGTTCAGCGACAAGGCGCGCGCAATTGCGATCCGCTGGCGTTGTCCGCCGGAAAGTTCATGGGGGAAACGGTTCAGAAAGCTGCGGGGTAGTTCGACCCGATCAAACAAAGAAGCCACGCGGTCGGCGCGTTCGGATGCATTGCCCAGCCCGTAGTTCAGCAAAGGCTCGGCAACCTGATCGGCCAGTTTCATCTGCGGGTTCAAAGATGCGAAGGGGTCTTGAAAAACCATTTGCATTTCGCGGCGCGCAAGGCGCAACTCTTCGGTCTCAAACTCCATGATGTTCTTGCCATCGAGCCAGACTTCGCCCGACACCGGTTCAACCAGCCGCAAGACAGACCGCCCGCACGACGACTTGCCGCATCCTGATTCGCCGACAAGACTAAGTGTTTGGCCAGCTTTCACCTGAAACGACACGTCCTCGACCGCGTGAACATTGGCCACCGTTCGACGCAGGAACCCGCCTTTGACGGGAAAGCGCGTCACCAAATTCTTCACGTCCAACAGCACTTTGTCTTCGACGGGCACGACGTCGAATTTTCGACCGCCTTCGTCGCCCATCAGCCGCATGGGTTCAGGGGCCACTTTGCCTTTCATACCACCCAGCTTCGGCACCGCCGCCAGCAGCGACTTGGTGTAGGCATGGGATGGGTTTTCAAAGATTTGTTCGACTGTGCCTTCTTCTACCTTGTTGCCACGGAACATGACGACCACGCGGTCGGCCATTTGCGCGACAACTGCCATATCGTGCGTAATGAACAAAACTGCCGTGCCGGTTTCGCGTTTCAGACGGTCAATCAAGGCCAGAATTTCGGCCTGAATGGTCACATCTAGGGCGGTTGTCGGTTCGTCTGCGATCAGCAGGCGTGGTTCGCAGGCCAAAGCAATCGCGATCACCACACGTTGGCGCATACCGCCTGACAATTCATGCGGATACTGCGTCATCCGGCGTTCGGGTTCGGGGATGCGCACTTGACGCAACAGCTCTAGCGCGCGCTCGTTGGCGGCGTCTTTCGACAACCCCATGTGAACGCGCAGACCTTCGGTCAATTGGCGACCAACGGTAAACACCGGGTTGAGCGATGTCATTGGCTCTTGGAAAATCATACCGATTTCATTGCCGCGGATGGTGCGCATGACGTCGTCGTCGGCTTTAGAAACGTCAACCACACCTTCATTGCCACCACGATCAAACAACAACTCACCGCCAGCAATCTGGCCGCCGCCAAATTCGACAAGGCGCATAAGAGACAGAGAAGACACGGATTTACCCGAACCCGATTCGCCCACAATGCAAACGGTTTCACCCGGATTTACGTCAAAACTGACGTCTTCGACGCCCACAACGGGGCCATCCTTGGTTTGAAACTCGACACGGAGTTTCCGCAACGACGCAAGCGGTTGATCAAGCATGACGATCCTTCAGGTCCCGGTAGCTCGGAAACGCTAAACCTGTGTGGGAAGAACTGTCAAACTAATCGCATAAAAAACAAGCGTCCGAGTGAAATTTCCGCAAAAATTGCCGAACGTGATGGCAGCAGTGCTTGCATTTCGTTCAAAAATCGTTCGAACTCACCATGTCCGTACCCTGGGTGGGACGATAAACAACAACAAAAGTTGGACAGAGTGCGCTTGTTTGCCACCTGCAAATCTTCAATCTCAACCCGAACCGCCATTTGGCGGGCAAAAAAGTGCGGACAGTTCCAGCAAGGAGTGAACAGATGAAACTCATGACAGCCCTACTTGGGGCAACAACAGCTATGGCGTTCGCGCCAATGGCATTTGCGGATGGCCACGAAGGTGACCGTGCGCGCGACGGCGACGTCAAAATTATCTATTGGCAGGCTCCGTCGATCCTGAACCCGTATCTTTCGGGCGGCACCAAAGACATCGAAGCCGCATCGCTCGTGATCGAACCTTTGGCGCGCTATGACGAAAACGGAAACCTGACAGCTTGGTTGGTTGACGAAGTGCCCACGGTCAGCAACGGCGGCGTGTCCGAAGACCTGACGCAGATTACCTGGAAAATCACTCCGGGTCTGACATGGTCAGATGGGTCTGCATTCACCTCAGCGGACGCTAAATTCACCTATGAATACTGCACCCACCCCGAGGGCGGTTGTGCCCAAGCCACCAAGTACGAAGGTGTGGCAAGCGTTGAAACACCAGACGCTCAGACCGTGGTCGTAACCTTCGAAAAGGCGACACCGAACCCATACGGACCTTTTGTGGGCGGCGAAGCGCCAATCCTTCAGGCCGCACAGTTTGCTGAATGCCTTGGTACAAAAGCACCCGAGTGCACCGAAGAAAACTTTAACCCCATTGGCACCGGCCCGTTCGTTGTGACCGAATTCAAGACGAATGACGTGATCACCTTCGCCGCCAATGAAAACTATCGTGAAGCGGGCAAGCCGGCCTTTGCGAGCGTGACGTTCAAAGGCGGCGGCGACGCAACCGCTTCGGGTCGCGCCGTTATGGAAACTGGCGAATTCGACTATGGCTGGAACCTTCAGCTGGCTCCTGACGTCATCGCCAAGATGCAAGAAGGCGGCAAAGGCACGCCGGTCGCAGGCTTCGGCCCGCTAGTTGAGCGTATCATGCTGAACCAAACCAATCCCGATCCGGCACTTGGCCCGGACGAGCGCTCGGTGATCCGGCCGCACCCGTTCCTGAGCGATCCGGCCGTCTATAAAGCCATGTCTTTGGCAATCGACCGCCCGCTTCTGGTTGAGGTTGGCTATGGTCAGGCAGGTAAAGTCACTTGTAACTGGGTGCCTGTGCCAAACGTCTATGCATCGACCACTTTCGATTGTTCGACGCAAGACCTTGCTGGTGCCAATGCCATGCTTGATGCCGCTGGAATTGTCGACACAGACGGTGACGGTGTACGTGAGAAAGACGGCGTTCCGCTGAAAATTCTCTACCAGACGTCGACCAACGCAGTACGTCAGGACTTCCAGGCGCTGATCAAACAGTGGTGGAGCGAAATTGGCATCGAAGCCGAACTGCGAAACCTTGATGCATCGGTCTTTTTTGGTGGGGACGCAGGGTCGCCTGACACCTTCCAGAAATTCTATGCCGACGTTGAAATGTACGCCAACACCTTCAACGGCACAGACCCACAGTCGTACCTGGGTAATGGTCTTTGCGACAAGGCACCATCGCCTGCGTCGCAATGGCAAGGCGAGAACATCTCGCGGTTCTGCATGGAGGAATTCGACGCCCTTCACGCCGAATTGTCCAACACAGCCGACATTGCTAAGCGCGGCGAATTGGCAGCTCAGCTAAATGACATGATGGTCGAAAACGGCGGTATGATCCCGCTGGTTCACCGTGGTCGTTTGTCGGCCCACGCCAATTCCTTGGGTGGCGTAAAGCTTAATGTCTGGGACAGTGAGCTTTGGAACATCGCCGACTGGTACCGGATCGGTAACTAAGTCACAGGCATCGCCCCGGGTTTCGGCTCGGGGCGATCCATTCCGGGGATATTTGCATGATATTAGAGACTTACGTGCTCTATCTGATCACGGTAGCGGTGTTCTTCGCAACGCCACCGGGAACCAGTCAAATTCTGATCATTTCGAACGCCTTGCGGTTCGGGGTCCGGCGCAGCCTTTGGACCGGCGCCGGTGATCTGTCAGCCAATGCCCTTCAAATGCTTGCCGCCGGATTTGGATTGGCGGCCATTATTGGCACATCCGCTGGCGCACTAACGGCCATCAAATGGATCGGGGTCGCGTACCTCGCCATATACGGGTTACGCATTTTCTTCGCGCAGCCAAGCGATTTTAGCCGCCGCACGACTGCGGCCCCGTCTCACCGCCTGTTTTCCCAAGGTTTCTTCACATCGCTCGCAAATCCTGAAGCGGTGTTTTTCTTCGCCGCATTATTTCCGCAGTTTATCGACCCAGCTTTTGCGATCTGGCCACAGCTGTTGATCCTTGGGATCACCTATCTGGTTGTTGACGCCATTATCCTTTTGGCCTTTGCTTTGACTGCCGAACGAACGCTTGGCCATCTTCGTCACAAAGCACGCGCGTTGAACCGTGCAGCGGGTGCCATGATGATCACCGCCGCTGCATTGCTCGGCCTTAAAGACGTCGAGGCGCACTGACATGCTGACATACACCTTCCGACGGCTGATCATAAGCATTCCAACGCTTCTCTTTATCAGCCTCGTGATTTACCTGCTTTTGGAACTTGCGCCCGGCGATCCCATGGCTCAGGTGCCGCTGACCGTGCCGCCCGATGTCAAAGAAAAGATGCGTGAAGCACTGGGCGTCGGCCAACCGATCTGGATCGCCTTTCCAAAATGGCTTTATCAGTTCTTTGTCGTTGAGCCGATGTACTTTTCCGACGCCGTTTTTGGCACGAGCTTTGCCGAAGGCCAACAACGCGTCATCTCGTGGCAGTCCCGCTCGCCTGTTATGGACATTGTCATCCAACGCCTGCCGCAAACGCTTTGGGTTGTCGGGGTGGCCTATGTCGTCGCCATCGCCATTGCGCTGCCCATCGGCATCTACTCAGCCTATCGCCAATACAGCTGGTTCGACAACGCAGGCACATTTATCACCATGGTCGGCTTTTCCGTTCCGCCGTTCTTTTCGGGCGTTGTGGTGATTGTTGTCTTTTCCGTCTGGCTAGGCTGGTTCCCCTCGATCTACGACACAACTTTGGTGGTCGACAGCTGGGAAAGCTTCAAAAAGCAGCTTCAGCAGATGATCATGCCGGTCATGGTTTTGGCCTTGCAGATCACCTCGCAATTGTCGCGCTTTATGCGGGCATCCATGCTCGATAACCTGAACCAGGATTACGTGCGCACGGCCCGCGCCAAGGGCTTGGGTGAAAAGACCGTTGTTCTTGTCCACGTGTTGCGAAACTCACTTATTCCCGTCGTGACGGTTATCGCCCTTGGCATCCCTGCGATCTTTGGTGGTGCGATCATCACCGAGCAGGTTTTCAAAGTGAATGGCATCGGCCAGCTTTTGATCACTGCCATTCAGGCAAACGACCTGCCTATGGTACAGACACTCACTTTCATCTTCGCCGTGCTGATTGTGCTCTTTAATCTGATCGCCGATATTCTCTACGGCATTCTCGACCCGAGGATCCGCTATGACTGACGCCCCTTTGTCCATGGACGCCACCGAACCGAACGCGCCGCCACGCTCGCAGTGGGCTGACGTTTGGGCTCAATTCAAAGCGCACCGGGGTGCGATGTGGGGGGCGGCGATCTTCATCTCCATTGTCGTGCTTGTTGTCGCTGGCCCTTGGTTTTACTGGAACGATCCGCAACTCGTGCCGACAGGGCGCGACTTTCTCACTTTGCGCGACACACGCCCCATCTACACCGTCCTTTGGGAGCCGGACGCCAAGGTTAGCTGGCTCTATCCCTTGGGAACCGACAACCTTGGGCGCGACACGCTTGGGCGCCTTTTGATCGGGGGTCGCATATCGCTTGCCGTCGGGACGGCTGCGATGGTCCTCTCGGTACTCCTCGGCACTCTGATTGGGGTCACTGCAGGTTACTTCAGGTCGTTCGATGGCGTTTTGATGCGCCTCACGGACCTTTTCCTTGCCCTGCCGCTTTTGCCACTGCTCCTTGTGGCTGTGCTTCTTTTTCGGGATCGGCTCTCGGGCATCTTTGGCCCAGAAGGTGGTACTTTTATCCTGATTGTAACGCTGGTGGGCATCACATCGTGGATGCAAACCGCGCGTATTGTGCGTGGTGATGTGCTTGCTCTGAAGGAACGCGAATTCATACTGGCGGCCCGCTCGATCGGAACGTCGCCGGGCAAAATGATTTCGCGGCATCTTCTACCAAACGTCATGTCCCCGATCATGGTCTCGGCGACCCTTGGCATAGCCACCGCCATCATCACCGAAAGCGCGCTGTCCTTCCTGGGTTTCGGCTTCCCGCCAGACTTTCCGACATGGGGCAAGCTGTTGTTCGACAGCGTTGATCGTATGGAGCTTTACCCCGAACGCGTCATCTGGCCCGGTCTTTTGATCTCGCTGACTGTTCTATCGGTCAACTACGTCGGTGATGGCCTGCGCGACGCGTTAGACCCCCGCATCCGCGGGCGCTAGCCCATTCCGCCAGCAATCAAGCCCCGCGCCAATTGACCATAGGCTTCGGCCACGGGGCCGTCCCCTAACGCCACAGGTGTGCCCGCGTCGCCTGCCAACCGCACGTCCAGGGACAGTGGCAGTTCACCTAGAAACGGCACGCCGATCCGGTCTGCTTCGGTGCGCACACCGCCATGGCCAAACAGATGGGTTTCGGTTCCGCAAGTCGGGCAGACGTATGTTGACATGTTTTCGATCAGACCTAGGATCGGTGTCTTCAACGTGTTGAACATATCGATCGCCTTCCGCGCATCCAGCAAGGCCACATCCTGCGGCGTCGAGACGATAAGTGCGCCTGTCACCTCGGCCTTCTGACAAAGCGTCAGCTGCACATCACCCGTCCCCGGTGGCAAATCGATGATCAAGACATCCAACTCGCCCCACTGAACTTGCCCCAGCATCTGTTGCAGCGCGCCCATCAACATCGGACCCCGCCAGACCACGGCCTTTTCAGGTTCCACCATGAACCCGATAGACATCAAGGTAACGCCATGGGCTTCAAGCGGAATGATTGTTTTGCCGTCCGGCGAAGCGGGGCGTTTGTTCACACCCATCATCCGTGGCTGCGATGGCCCATATATATCGGCATCCAAAAGCCCCACGCGGCGACCCTCGCGTGCCAAAGCGACGGCCAAATTCGACGATACAGTGGATTTCCCGACGCCGCCTTTACCCGAACCGACGGCGATAATCCTGTCCACGCCAGATACTTTCTGGGGTCCACCCTGTTGCGGAGTCGGATGGCCACCAATTTTCAACGACGGGGGTTTCGGCGCAGTCGGCGCAGGACCATGTGCCGTCAAAACAACCGAAACACTATCTACACCGGGCAAACCCCTGATCGCGGCTTCCGCCTCGCCGCGCGCGCCTTCCAGCAACCGCGCTTCGTCGGCCGTTGCAGCTTCTATCACGAATCTGACGGTAGACCCGTCAATTTGGATCGCGCGCACCAAATCCCGTGACACCAAATCCCCACCACCGGGCGCCGCCACAGTTTTCAATTTGCCCAGTATTTCATCGCGCTCGATCGTCATTGCTGACCCTTTCCGCTTCATCACCACTATAGATCGTGCTCTTTTATCCAAACGACAAGTTTTTGCACATGCAAAATAAAAAATCCTTCTTTTGCAGCTTGTTAACCATAGTCGACCTATGATTTTTCTGCATAGCAGCATTGACGAAACACCAGTTGTCTCAGCGTGCAGATCGCTTATCTTCAATTTCAACAAGACACGAAAACTAGAAACACCGCTGAAAGGAATGATTATGAGTGAGGCAACAGTTTCCGCCGCAGTTCACACCGGTCGACTTTCGACTGTATTCCGCGGCTTCGCCCGGAAGATTGCTCAGTACCGCGTGTACCGAAATACCTTGGCCGAGCTTCAGCAGCTTGGCGATCACGAATTGACCGACCTTGGCATGAACCGCAGTGTCCTGCGCTCGGTTGCGTACAAAAGTGCCTATGACGTTTAAGAATCAAGGTCCCTTCCTCCTCCCTTAGGGTCTTTGTAAGTGTGGCGGCGCCTACCTCCTCCCAGGCGCCGTCACCTAAACGCCAAAAAACGCCCCCTTATCCGGGTCGTTGAACAGTCTCAGAAAATTTGGGGTTTTATCGCGCCGCGCGCTAGTTGCAGGCCATAGCCCGGTCGAAACTGGAACGCCCTTGGTGTTCGCCCAGATCAGTGCCCGTGAAGTCCTTGCCATCAAAGCGCACGGCCAGAACGCGTGCCCAATTGGCGCTGGCCACGATCATTTCGGGGCCATTTCCGCAATCACGAATGCCACCGGCAATATTGCGTTCGCCTATCCGGTGGTTCGTTACACCCGGCAAATCCGCCAAGGGAATAAGGTTTCCATTCTGAAACCTGAAAATTCGGAGCGTTTTCGCAAGATGTGGGCGATCAACGAAAGCTATTTCGATGCGTCCGTCACCATCCAAATCCCCAGCTCCGACACCCACAGGTGATAGCCAACGATTGGACTGTCCAATAAAGGCGTTCGCGGCCACAAGCCCGTTTCCGTCATAGATCGACAGGCGCGCGCCTTGGCGATTGTCACTTTCTACCACGATAACTTCGCGATCCCCGTCACCATCGACGTCGAACAGACGGGGTTCGGTGTCTTCGAAAACACGGTTTTCGGGCAAAATCACACGCTTTTGGGTGCCCGAGGCCAGGGTCATGACCAATTCACCGTGTTCGATTGCATCGCCAAGGACACCATGGGCATAGCGCGTCGTCGGGCCATCATAACTGGCGGCGGTAATGTCTTCGCTGGCGGCTTCGCCCGCAACCAAGACCAACCCTGCCGCCAACAACGACCGTAACATTAGATCTGCTTTTCAGGCATTTGCACGATCAGGCCATCCAAAGCGTCTGTCACTTTCAACTGGCATGTCAGACGCGATTGGTCAGGCTTTGGCTCGTAAGCAAAGTCCAGCATGTCTTCTTCCATGGAATCCTTCGCGGGCAGCTTTTCAACCCAATCCGGATGAACATAGACATGACACGTCGAACAGGCGCACGCCCCGCCACAATCGGCTTCAATGCCTGGAATGGCATTGTCGCGCGCACCTTCCATGACAGTCAGTCCATTTGGCACGTCGACAACGTGTTCTTTGCCGCTGTGCTCGATATAGGTGATCTTCGCCATAAACCCTCCACTGGTCTTTCCCGTGTACCTAATCCGCTTAAGGCCCCCATTCCAGCCCTTGCGCAACGTAAACCGAAATCATTGCATAATTCCCTACATGTTCTATCTTTGTTCCCATGACCGAGCCTAAAATTTGCCCACCTACATGGCCGCGCCCGCCATCTTGCCTGCCGCATGATCGCTTGGATTTACCCCCAAATGGCGCACGAATTGCTGTGGCCGGGCTGGTTTTGGTTCGTCAACGGCCCGGAACCGCCAAGGGCGTGATCTTTATCACGCTCGAGGATGAAACCGGCATTTCCAATATTATCGTCTGGCGCAAGATGTACGAACGCTTCCGCCGTGCGGTGATTTCCGGGCGCGCTTTGCGTGTGACGGGGCGTATTCAACGCGAAAGCGGCGTCACCCACATAATTGCCGAGCAAATCGAAGATATCTCACCAATGCTAGACGAACTTTTGCGCCCGGCCAATTGAACTCTACAGGGGGCCTGCTCAGCCGGGCAAACCCGGCCCGCATTCTCATGAAGTGATGGTGCCAAATGAGTTCCTTGTTAGTTTTCCCGTCAATTGGTGCCGCAGGCCTCTCGGAGCCGCATCGTTCCGCCAAGTGGCCGTCGAAGCAATTTACAGCGAATGTCTTGTTCAACAGGGTGATTGGGTCAAGCTCGGTATTCTTTTTTCTTCTGGATCATTGTCGCTCATGGCAGGGCGCTGTTTTCAACTGTTACTCTTGTTAGAAAACAACATGATATCTAACGATCAACATCGACATGAACACTGTTTATAACCAGCTGACTATCACAGAAAGACGCAAAAAAAATCGCTCTAGATTGGTGACATAATGCATGAGTTGTGCGCGCCATATTGCTCGATTGAAGGCAATCTCGCTATCCTTGGCGATCCCGTAGATCTGAAAGACATGATTGGCAAACATCATAAGGGAAGTAAGATAAGCTGACACGCATCGCAAAAGCATGATATGTCATTTAAAAGACGAAGCGACGTCCGGGGATGCTGTAGATGTCAAACGGTGGAAAGCGACTGCGGGGGATGTCACTTGATGATGTTCCCAATGGGGTAAGCCTTCTGGCTGTTGCGACCTTTCGTCTTTCGCGGAGGTTGAAATCCGGAATCACGCGGGTTGTGTCGCAGGACAAAGACCTCAACCTTGTGTCCTGGCGCGTTCTGGTTGGGTTGTCTTTAGTCTCGTCCGCGAGCCAGATTGAATTGGTTGAATTTACCCGAACCGAACAGGCGCAGCTTAGCCGCGTTTTGCGACAGATGTCACAACGTGGATTGATTACGTCGCAGCTGGATGCTGATGATCGCCGGTCACGGGTTTTTTCAATGACCCCGAAAGGCGCAGAGAAATACCAACGGCTTTTGCCGGATGTCGCCCATCTTTCGAATGCGTTGGACGGCGCGTTAAATCCAGACGAACAGTTAGTTTTTCTATCGCTGTGCGACCGTATCACACGCGCATCGCTCACCACCAAAACCAATCGAACGAGCCCAGAAAATGGGTCGCGCTTAACAGTCCAAATGGAGGAAACACAATGAAACGCAGAACGCTTGTAGGAATAGCGGCTTGTGCAGTGATGGCGATGACTGCCCCACTGATGGCTGCCGACTGGAAACCGGATGGGTCGCTGACGATGCAGATCGGGTTTGGCGCGGGCGGTTCAACTGACACGATGGGGCGTGTTCTGGCCAAGGTTATGGAAGACCAAACTGGCTGGAACGTCATTGCTGAAAACAAGACCGGCGGTGGTGGCGTTGCCATGTTCACCGGGATTGCAAAGATGCCACCGCGGGGCACTGTGATCGGTCTTGGCGTCAATATGCCGATCCTTGTCAATCTGGTGCGCCGTGGGGACGAGCTGCCGTTCGATCTGGAAAGCTTCGACTACCTTGGGACGATTTCCAAAGCCGAGCTGGCACTAGTTGCCGCCGCCGATGCGCCGTTTGACGATCTGCCGGGCATGATCGCCCATGCCAAGGAAAACGCCAATATGCCGGTTGCTTTTGGCGCGCCTCCGCAAAAGCTGTTGATGGATGTCGCCGCTCGCACAACGGGTGCTGAATTCAACATGGTTACGACCGAGGGTGGCGCGGAATCCATGAAGCTTGTCCTTGGTGGTCAGGTTCTGGCAGCCTTTAGTTCAGGCGAGCATTTCCCACACGCCGAGGCGGGTACCATGAAGGTTATTGCAGCCGGGAACGCACAACGTCTTAGCTATGCACCCGACGCTGGTACTTTTGTTGAAGCAGGTGTGAACGCCTATGTTGATCCGTATTTCTATCTGGCTACGACCAAAGGCACCGATGCCGAAGCCTTGGCGGCAATCAGTGGCGCGATTGAAAACGCGCTGGCCTCGCCAGAGGTGATCGAGATCGTTAACAACGCGATCAAAAACGACCCGCTGAACCTTGGACCAGACGGCACAAAGGCGATGATGGTTGACGGCTTGGCCAACGTTGGTGTCCTGTTCGCCAAGTAACGAAATGCCTCGCCGTTCAACGTTGTGCGGCGGGGCACGCAGTCAGAAAACCTCATGACCATGCCCTCGGATCGCCTTTCAGGCGCTGTTTTATTCATCTTCGGTCTCGCGATGTATTTCGCGATCATTCCCACTTTTGTCGAACAGGCCGAGGGTGGAAACATCGCGCCGAATACATTGCCCAACATTCTGTCATGGATGATTGCAATTGGTGGTGCGTTCCTTGTTCTGAAGCCCACACCGCATCAAACCCAAGACCTGCGGTACTTTGCGCGCGCCCTGATGCACGGGGCGATCCTGTGCGCTGGCATTTATGCGATGACGTGGTTTGGCTTTCTTTATGTAGCGCCGGTTTTGGCGCTGGTTATCATGGTGGTGATCGGTGAGCGTCGCATGCATTGGCTGGCCCTTGGAGCCATTGGCATGCCCGCGTTGATCTGGATTTTCATCACCCAAATCCTAGATCGGGCACTGCCGTGACGGTGAACTTAAATGGTTGAGCTTTCAACGATCCTCGCGGGATTTGGCGATGCGTTTTCGCTGATTAATCTGGCATATGTTTTGCTGGGTGTTGTCATTGGTCAGTTCGTGGGCGCAGTTCCGGGCATTGGCCCGGTCATGGCGATGGCGATTGCGGTTCCTTTTACCTTTGCGCTTGATCCATTGCCCGCGATTGCTTTCCTAATTGGGGTGAACAAAGGCGGGCTTGTGGGCGGCGCGGTTCCAGCCGTTTTGATGAATACGCCTGGTACGCCGGATGCGGCTGCAACTGCTTTGGATGGTTACCCGCTTGCCAAAAGCGGAAAACCATTGAAGGCGACCAAAATGGCGTTGTTTTCATCTGTTACCGGCGACACGTTCAGCGATATTGTCTTGATCACCGTGTCCGCGCCCATGGCAATCCTGGCGCTGAAAATGGGGCCAGTGGAAATTCTTGCGCTGATGATTTTCGCGTTCTCGGTCCTTGCCGGTTTGGTTGGCAATTCCTTGGTCAAGGGGATCATTGCTGCCGCGCTGGGGCTTTTGTTCGCCACCATCGGCAGTGACCCGGAAAATTACACACCACGCCTGATCTTTGGCATGTGGGATTTGTACGACGGTTTACCGTTGGCGTCGGTCGCAATCGGGATGCTGGCGATCTCCGAAATTCTGCGGCGATTGTCCGAAACCGGAGGCAAAGTCGAGGCCGCTATTGATCTGATCGACACGGGCAACCCGGATGACAGACGGGTAACCTGGGACGAATACTGGTCCTGCCGATACGTGATGTTGCGGGGTGCCGTTACGGGCACCATCCTTGGCGCGCTGCCCGGCATTGGATCAACGGCGGCGGCGTTCATGTCTTATGCCTTCACGAAAGCGGCCTCGGACGATCCGCAAAGCTTTGGCAAGGGCAACATAAAGGGGATCGCTGCCGCCGAATCTGCCAATTCCGCCGTCGTTGGCGCGAATTTGATCCCACTGCTGACCCTTGGCATTCCCGGCAGCGTCGGTGCCGCCCTGATAATCAGCGCCTTCATGATCCATGGATTGCAACCCGGACCTCTGTTGTTCGAAAATCAGGGACGTCTGGTTTATGGTCTGTTCGGGGCAATGATCATGGCGAACTTCATCAACTTATGGGTCGGGCAGCTTGGCTTGCGGTTCTGGGTTAAGGTCGTCACTGCGCCCATATCCGTCATATTTTCGTCTGCAATTTTAATGTGCATTGTTGGTGTATCGATGGCCACCAGCGGGCTGTTCGGGGTGGCCGTTATGTTGGTTTTTGCCGGTCTTGGGTACTTGATGGCAAGCTTCGGCTATTCGCTGGTCATATTCATCATCGCCTTCTTTCTTGGTCCACGGCTTGAGATTTCGGTCGCCCAGTCTCTGGCCCTGACAAACGGTGATCTAAGCCAGATCCTGCGTTATCCGGTGGCGGTCGCTTTGCTGGTTATGTCCGTCGTTGCGGTGGCCTACCTTCTGTGGCGCAACCAAGCGATCCAGCGTCTGGAACAGAAAGACGACGCCAATGTTTGAAGAAATCGAAACGACGCCGCTTTTTGGCGCGAACCTTGTCGCGGCCAATTTCAAGGCGGACCCGCGCGTGGATAAAATCGATCTGGGCCTTGGCGTTTACCGCAACGACGCAGGTGTAACGCCAGTGCTTGACGTCGTTAAATCTGCCGAGATGCGGTTGGTACAAAATCAACCAACCAAATCCTATCAGGGGTTATTGGGCGACGTTGAGTATTCCCGCCTGATGTTGGGTTTGGTTCTTGGTGAGGCCGCCGACACGTCCAGAATAGCGGTTTTGCAAACACCCGGCGGTGTTGCGGCGTTGAGTATCGGGTTCCACCTGATCCACTCGGTCAGGCCAAATGCGCAAGTCTGGGTTTCGGATCCGACATGGGCCAACCACGCGCCCGTCATCAAGCACACTGGCCTGACGGTTCGCGAGTATCCTTACTTTGACCAGGAAACGGCCAGTCTGGATTTTGACGGAATGATGACCTGTCTGTCGGTGGTTCCAGCAGGCGACGCTGTTTTGTTGCAGGCCTCGTGCCACAACCCAACCGGTGTCGATCTTTCGCCTGCCCAGTGGGATAAAGTCATTGGCATTTGCAAAACGCGCGGCCTGCTACCGGTGATCGACGTTGCGTACCAAGGTTTTGGTCAAGGGCTGGATGAAGACGCTTATGGACCACGCAAGGCAAGCGAGGAATTGCCCGAATGGGTTCTCACGGCGACCTGTTCGAAAAACTTTTCCGTCTATCGTGACCGTGTGGCGATTGCAGCCGTTCAGACCAGGTCACCACAGAACGCTGAAAGCACATTGTCCCAAATGCGCCGCTTCGCAAATGTGACTTATGCCATGCCCGCTGACCACGCAGCTGCGGTTGTGAAAACCATTCTGTCAGACGACGCTTTGAGCGCCGATTGGAAAGCAGAATTAAGCGCGATGCGAACACGGGTACACCATGTGCGGCGAACGCTCGCCCACGCGTTGCGCCGTGCCACCAACAGCGACCGATTTGATTTTCTGGAACGCCACACGGGCATGTTTTCGCTATTGCCGTTGACCGAAACTCAGGTCGAAAACCTGGAACACCACCATGCGATCTATTTGGTCAAGGGGGGCCGAATGAATATTGCCGGACTAAATAGCACGCAAATCGAACGTTTTGCCGCCGCTGTCGCCCAAGTCACAGCCACCTGAAAGATCACCGGACACATGCCCCAAACTGTTGCGCAATTTGCCGTCGAATCCTTGATCGCCAATGGTATTCGCAATCTGTATTGCGTGCCGGGTGTTCAGAACGATCCATTTTTTGACGCTCTATTTGACCGGGCGGATGTGCTGAAACCGATCCAGGCGCGTCACGAACAAGGCGCGGTTTATATGGCCCTTGGGGCAGCCTTGGCGACTGGCGAGCCTCAGGCCTTTTCAATCGTACCCGGTCCCGGCTTCCTGAACGGATGCGCCGCGCTTTGCACGGCATATGCGCTGAATGCGCCACTGTTTGGTGTGATCGGACAAATTCCATCGGGCGCGATTGGCAAAAAACTGGGCTTGCTGCACGAAATCGAGGGGCAGCTTGAAACTCTAAAGTCCCTGACCAAGCACGGAGACCGTATCCTATCCGGTGCGGTTGCCACTGCACAGTTTGACGATGCATGGCTGGCCTTGCGCACAGGACGACCACGCCCGGTTGGCGTCGAAGTGCCCGTGAATGTCTGGCGGTCCGAAGTTGGAATTGATCTGGCCGAATTGAACGTCACGCCGCCCGAACCCGATGTCATCAGCCCTGATCTGATCATCCGGGCTGCGGACCTGATTACAAACGCCAAGCGCCCTTTGATCGCAGTGGGCAGCGGCGCGCAAGACAACAGCACCGACATCCGACGCTTCGCCAAATCGATCAGTGCAGGCGTCATGGCCTTTCGGACCGGTCATGGCGTTATGGATTCCCGGGATCCCTTGGCAATCACAATGCCGGTCGGGCATGCCCTATGGACGGACTGCGATCTGATTATCGGGCTTGGCACCCGCCTGACCACGCAGAAACTTGATTGGGGCGTCGACGACGACTTGAAAATTCTGCACATCGATGTCGATCCCGAGGTTTTAACCCGTATTTGCACGCCAACTCTGGGGATCAAGGCCAGATTAGGTGAAGCTCTGCCACAAATCCAGGCGACATTGAACGACCAACCCAATCGGTCAGGATGGACCAACCGAATTGCCGCTGAGAAGTTTCACTTTGCAAATGTGATCGCGGATGAACTCGCGCCGCAACTGAGGTGGCTGAACGCGATCCGCGATGCCCTGCCCGAGGACGGTATCTTTGTCGATGAACTGACGCAAATTGGGTACGTCTCGCGCTTTGCCTTCGAAAGCTATTCGCCGCGCACGTTCCTTTCGACCGGATATCAGGGCACATTGGGATGGGGCATCGCGTCGGCCTTGGGGGCGGCGCATACGCGCCCGGATGTGCCGGTCGTATCCATCGCAGGTGACGGCGGCGCAATGTTCACGATCTCGGAACTGGCGACCGCCGCGCACCACAATATCCCGCTCAACATCATCGTCATGAACGACAACGCCTTCGGAAACGTTCGTGGCATCCAGCGCGATACCTATGGCGAACGTTTCGTTGCATCGGACCTGAGCAGCCCGGACTTTGTAAAACTCGCCGAGAGCTGCGGGGTATCCGCCGCGCGCGCCACAACTCCGGAAGAATTGCGGGATGAGTTGACAAAGGCGATCAAGAACCGGGGTCCGAACCTGATCGAAGTCCCCGTCGGCGAGTTCCCATCACCATGGAAGTATATTTTGTTGCCGAAACTGCGCGGAAGCTGACTTCTTTTGTGTCATCGATCTAGCCGTACCGAAGCGTATTCGAATACGACGAACCGCCAATCGTGTTTGCGCTCAAACAAGTTTCAGCCGACAAAAGCCTCCATTGGCGCAGCCACATCGAAGAAGAGATTTGCCAGCTGAGCGAACCTTGGACGTTATACGGAAACGTGAAAAAGAGACGGTGCGGAGACACCGTCTCTTTGGTATTGCGAGATTTGTTTGGTAACTTAGTGGACGATCTTTTCTTCTTTGACGAACATGTTGGCCCAAGCCCTGTCGATCAATTCCGGCGACATCTGATAAGGGATGCCTTCGAATTCACAGATCGAGATCATCTGGTCGACCAAGAAAATCGGCTGATAATTCGCATAGATGTTGTCGATCGTTGGGTACTTGTTCTTGATCAAATAGACCAACGTATCTTCGTCCAACGGAATTTTGCGCTTCCGCGCGACCATTGCGAAGATTTTCAGGTAATCTTCCTGATCCGGTCCGTCAATTTTGATCTTGAAGAAGATCCGGCGCAGGGCCGCTTTATCGAAAATCTCGTTCGGGTGGAAGTTGGTGGAAAAGATCACCAAAGTGTCGAACGGAACTTCGAACTTTTCGCCTGACTGCAAAGCAAGGATGTCCTTGTTTTCTTCCAAGGGCACAATCCAACGGTTGACCAAGGCCTGCGGCGGTTCTTCTTGTCGTCCAAGGTCATCCACGATGAAGATGCCGCCGGTCGACTTCAACTGCAACGGGGCCTGATAGGTTCGCGCAGTCGGGTTATAAACCAGATCAAGCATCGACAATGAAAGCTCACCGCCCGTGATGACCGTGGGTCGTTCGCAATAAACATAGCGCGAGTCAAAGCGGTTCGACGACCGCCGCAGCGAATTTGGATCGTCTGTCTGGGCCTGAGCTTCTGAATGGACGATCGGGTCATAAACCGTGATCACCTGGCCGGAGTATTCAATGGCACGCGGGATGTAGATTTTATCGCCAAGCGCGTCGCGAATACCGTTCGAAATCGATGATTTACCGTTGCCCGGAGGACCGTACATCAGAATCGAACGACCAGCACCAACCGCGGGCCCCAAGTGATCAAGAAGTTCCTCGGGCAGAATAAGATGCCCCATAGCGCCAATAAGCTGGTCGCGGGTGACGTGAATGTTTCGGATCGACTGGCGTTTCACCTGTTCGGCATAGACGGCCAGTGGAACAGGCATTGCGCCGTAATACTCCGATTGCGACAAAGCATCGAGTGCGCGTTGCTTGCCTGCATCAGTTAACTGATAGCCCATCTCGCCGCCCGAGTTCGCATGCAACGTACCCGTCGATTGCAATAGTTTCTGGTCACGCGCCAGGTCAATCAGTTCCTGGGTGACAGGAATGGGCAAACAAATGCTTTCCGACAATTCGCCGCAAGTTTCGATGTTCATGCGGAAAATCGTTTTCAACAAGATGTCGCGCATCATCACAAGCGGCAGTTGCATGCCCTCAATCGAGCGTGGCGCCGGAGGCGCGATGACGTTCGGGGTTTCCATGTTCATGGCGGACACTGCCTCACAATTAATGGTCTTGGTGCTTGGCCTGTTGCCCGAATTCGAACAATAAGCCCTGTCACACCTTTGCATGAGCGAACATGACTGGATAATGTGGCCAAAAAATGGAAAAGGATGGGGCATGAGCAGGCCAAACCCCTTTGTACTCTTCTTAATTTTGTTGCTTTTTGCGATCGTTTTTGGAGGGGCCGCCTTGCTAAAAGGCGGGCTGTTCTTGGACGCTCACGAAGGCGACAGCTATCACATGCTCGATATCCTTTTGCGGATCGATATGGGCTTGCGGCCTCACCAGGATTTTTCAACACCTTTAGGATTTCTTGCTTTTTTACCGATTTCAACCTTCATCGAAGCAGGTCATTCCGCTGGAAAAGCAGTCATTCTGGCACAATTGGGCGTCGCGGCAGTTCTATTTCCTTTTGTGTTTTACGCTTCCATGACCCGCTTTAGCCGACATCTGGCATGGATGTTTGGAATTTTGACGCTTGGCCTGGTTTTGTCACTGAATTTTGGTTCCGGTTCCAACGCTGTCTCGATCTCAATGCACTATAATCGCTGGGCGTGGGCAATCAGCTTTGTGGCTTTGGCCTTAGCTGTAATACCGTCTCGCCACGAACGTCCAGTCATTGATGGGGCTTTGATTGGGATTTTGGGAGCGACCCTGGTTCTGTTGAAAGTCACTTACTTCGTAGCTTTTGCACCCGGGGTTCTAGTTGCAATTTTCATGCGCTGGCACCGGGCTGGCTTTTTGGCGGCACTTGCTGGCGGATTTGCCGTCGCAATCGCGGCGACGGCTCTCCAAGGATTTGCGTTCTGGCCGGCCTATTTGAATGACTTAGCCCAGATCCCGGGATCCGAGGTGCGGCCATTTGCGGGGGTAGACCTTGCAACAAGTATTGCTGGCCCCGAGTTTATGGGCGCAACGGCCTTCGGAATTGCCGCTATTCTTTTGGTCCGACGCAGCGGCCACAACGCAGCGGCTTCCGCGGTTTTTCTTTTAGTTCCCGGCTTTATTTATGTTACATATCAGAACTTTGGGAATGACCCGCAGTGGATCTGGTTTCTGGGCCTGGCTGTTTTTGCGCTGCGCCCGGAGGCCGGGGTTGCGCAGTTTGCCGGGCGCGATCTACGCACTATCATGGGGAGCGCAGCTTGGGTTGCGCTTGCTTTGAACTTCCCGTCGCTTTTTGGCAATGCCACATCACACATTACCCATGCCAGTTTGGAGACTGAAGGATTCGCTCCGATGATCCCGAACGAGAATGGCCACCAAGATATCTATGTTCGAAACGACCGTGGAAATGCGATGACTGCTATCGTGCACCAAGATCGGATGGACCCAAACTGGGCGCGCTATTCTGTAATGGCCAGTCGTGATCCGTTGGTGGAATTTGAAGGCGCGACATTCCCCTTTTGTGAGTGGGCCGCAGGATCGCGCGCCTATATGGAACGTGTGGCAGAAGATCTGCGGGATGATGGATTGAACGCTGACAGCCAATTTTTGTTGGCCGACGGACTATCCGGTTTGTGGATGTTCGGGCCATTTAAACCATTGGAAGATGGCGCACCCTGGTACTATGGCGGATTGACAGGTTTGGAAAACGCGGACTACTTGGTTGTCCCAAAATGCGTCTTTGTTGCCGCTCTTCGAGATATCATAATCAACGAATTGAAGGCTGCCAAAGTCGAAGTTTCGCTGATCCGCGACACGGATCTTTACGCATTATATGTTGTGAACGAATAAGCCCGTCTGTTACTGTGTCAGACCCAGTAACAGGTAAAACATCAATGCCGGAGCAAGCGCGAATCCCATTGGGAAGCCTTTGTGTGTCCAGCTTTCCCAACTTTCAAAACGCGTCCTGATCGCCGTGGCCCGCGCTATGCGGTGAAGGATCAGGGCGGCTAAAATCGTCGTGCCCAGCAGAAATAAAAACGTTGTGGCATCGTCTAAGGCGACAAATGGCGCCATTGCGGCCCCATATTTCGCATCACCCGCACCCATTGTCCCAAGCGACGCCAAGACGAACCCGATCACGAGTACCACCGCAAAATGCGACCACCGCCAAAGGTATTCCCAAAAGGGTAGGGCGATTAGTCCGATCACCAAAAACACAGCCATCAAAGACAGAACAGCCTTGTTGGGAATTTTCATGGACGCCATATCGCTCCACGAGACCCAGATTGTGATCGGCACAACAAACGGCAAAAACCACGCTGCCGTGGCCCATTCGATGGTCATCGCAATGCTCCGCTAAGCCGCGTCTTCAAGCGCTTCAAGACTGCGAACAGCAGCATCGAAATGTTGTGGATGCGTAGAAATAGCGTCACTCAACAAAGCCTTCCCGGTACTGATGTCACCCTGTTTGATGGCGGAAAGGGCCGCAGTATGAAGAAGCTCGGCGTGTTCCACTTGGGTCATCGATATGACCGGCATGTCGTATTTTCGCTGTGCTGCACGGGCTAAAACAAGGTTGTTCTTTGCGGTGAACAGCCCAGCATCGTAAGTCAGTGCTTCGGTAAAAAGGCGTTCGGCTTCGGCGTATTCGCCGCGCGTCAATTTCGAATAACCCCAGTTGTTCAACGTGCCGGATGGGCGGGTCGTCAGGCCGACGGCGATGTCATAAAAACTGTCGGCCTTTTTCCATTCCTTGTTGCTATCGGCGATGATGGCTTCAAGACGGTACCGTTTGAAAGTCTCATGCGTGGGCGGAACCTGATTGAGCTGCGCCTCAGCGGCCTCCCACTGGTTGGCGCGGATCAACGCATCAGCATAGTCAACGCGATCTTCGGGCGTGGAACTCGGCAATGCGATTACATCCTGCCAGGCTTTGGTCGCCTCGCGAGGTCTGTTCGCTCGTACAAGTGAGGACGCAAGGCCGCGCTTAAGGTCAATCCGATTTGGATTTACTGCGGCCGTGCGGGCAAAGTAGGTGACCGCTTCGTTGGGGTCAGCCACTGTCAGCATGATGTCGTTAAGGTTGGTTTCGTCAATGACATTGACGTCCTCAAGCGCTTTTTCGACGTCCTTTTGTGATTGCGATCGATCGCAGGCCGTCAATCCAAACGTTCCCACGATGCATAGCGTAAGTATACCGGTATACCGCATTGCATTCTTCCCTTACTGCTCTCATTCACCGCCCGTATTGCCGCTTTGCGCGGTCTCCGGTGTGCCGAGGATCTGGAAAAAGCCAGGACCACGCCGCACCAGGCGAAACTCTTCTGGGGAAGAATACTCAGAATTTTCAACTTTTGCGAGGGCCAAGCTCAGGTTTTCGCGGATTTCCGCGCTTTGGCCGCTATCAAGGGCAAATGCGACACGAAAAACACGGCTTGCCTCGCCGAATTCGCCTTGTTCCATCAGTACAACACCAAGGTTGTTCCAGGCAGGCGGGAAGGTTTCATCGACTTCCGTGGCTCGGCGCAGGATTTCCTCGGCTTGACCCAAGCGACCCAGTTGCAAGTTTGCAGACCCTATGGCCGACAAAACGTCGACGGTCGCGCCTTGTTCTGATGCCGCGCGATGATAGGCCTTTAGCGCCAGTTCGTATTCGCCCGCCTCCATCAACCTGTGCCCGACAATCAATCCATCGACCGATTGTTCAAAAGCCGGCCGTCCGGTCGGCGCGAACGCCCCGTTATCGGATGTGCGAAGGCCGCTCGCGGTGTCGCAAGCGGCCAAAGCCAATAGGGCAACCCCTGCCCAAGATAGATTTTTTAAGCCCATTCAACCCTTTAGAAGCTTGCCGACGACAGAGTGGTCGCGATGCCGTGGATAGACGGTCCGATCAGAATGATCAGAAGCGGCGGAACCGTTAGCATCATTGTGGCAAGGGTCATCTTGGTGGGCAAGGTGTTTGCCTTCTCTTCGGCTCTAAGAATACGTTTATCGCGCATTTCCGCCGAAAAAACCCGTAAAGCTTCCGAAATCGACGTACCGAAACTGGCCGATTGGATTAAAACGGTCACAAAGCTTGCAACATCCGGCACGCCTGCACGTTCCGACATGTCGCGCAGCACGCTGATCCTGTCTTTACCAGCCTTCATTTCATTGGCGACCTGTTCGTATTCTTCAGCCAAAGATGGGAATCCCGATTTTATTTCTTTCGAGACACGGACAATGGATTGGTCAAGCGATTGACCCGCTTCGACGCAGACCAGCATCATGTCCAGGCTATCTGGAAAGCCGTTAACGATTTCTTCCTGACGCTTTTGCTGACGTTTGGTCACCCAATAACGAGGCAGCATGTATCCCACGACGCCGGGGACGATGACTGACAAGATCAAAACTTGGGTCGAGGGTTCACCAGTGACGTTTGAATAGATGGCATAGATGCTGCCGATCACCAGAAACAGAATACCAAACAGGAACTGCAAGAAGTGATACGTCCGAACCGCATCTTTCGAGCGATAGCCGGCCTGTAACAGTTTCAGTTTGGTGTCAGAGTATTGCTTTTCGTCCTGCGGTTCCAGGAAAGACGAATACTTCTCAAGCTTGTCGCCTCCCTTGCCGCGGCCTCGACGCAACTTGTTTGTGTCGCCATCATTAGATGCGTCGTTACGGGCCGCCGCGCGGATCTGATCGAACGGATCCTTATGCTTTTTCAACAAGATAGGAAGCGTGAGCAGGATAAGGAACAAGCCCAATACGCCAATGATCAAAAGCGGACCTAACTCGCCGAACTGATCGGTCAGCGACGTATTTGCCTGATCCAAGAGAGAGAAGATTTTTTCCATGAGCTTAGACCTTAATGTTCACGAGCATGCGCATCACGAAGACGTTCACGACAAGGAAGCCAGCGACAACAAGACAGGCCGGGATAAAGGCGGCCGTGTCGCGTACGTCGTCATAATAGTTCGGCTGGATGACATTGATCATCACAAGCGCCAAAATAGGGAACACCGACAAGAACATACCGGACCATTTCGCTTCGGCCGTGATCGCTTTTACGCGGCGGAAAAGCCGAAATCGCGAGCGGACAACCTTGGCCAAACCGTCGAGGATTTCGGCCAGGTTACCACCGGAGGTCTGCTGGATTGTCACAGCAACCGCAAGGAAACGCAGATCCTGCATGTCCAGGCGATCAGCCATGGATTTCAAGGCTTCGCCCACATCGCGGCCATAGCTGGCTTCGTCCGAGATAACACCCATTTCCGTACCGAACGGATCGGGGACTTCTTTCGCAACGATTTGCAAGGCAGACGCGAACGGGTGGCCGACACGCAGGCTTCGCACCATCAATTCAACGGCGTCAGGAAGTTGTTCTTCAATCATACCTAACCGCTTTTTGGCGGTGTTGTTGACCCAGACAAACACGGCGCCAACACCCATCATGATTGAAAGGATGGCCCGGATTGCAAGCGACGCACTTGTACCGAAGCTCAAGAGGAAGAACGAGACAACCGTAAGAACACCCATCAACATGACCAACTGACCGGGCGTAAAGGCGATGTTCGCCTTCTGCGCCTTGTCTGCAAGAATTGCATAAAGCGGGATCGACCGCGATTTCATGTGTTGAGACATTTCCTTGCGGAGTTGTTCCAACACCTGTTCGCGTCCGGCGCCCTTTTCGAGCATGTCGAGACGGCGATTCACTCTATTGTTGAGCGAAATCGATTTCCCGAACACTGTCAGGTAGATGCCCTGAACCAAAGCCAGTACGGCTATGAAGATCAGTGCGTAAATTAGCGGTTCAGCAGAAATGACCATTTCAAGTTACTCCGCCGCGAAGGGTTCAAAGATAGCTGACGGCAAGTCATAGCCCCACATTTTGAAGCGTTCTGAAAATGCGCTACGAACACCTGTCGCCGTAAAGTGGCCGATGATCTTATTGTCCGGGGTCAAGCCAACACGTTGATAACGGAAGACTTCTTGCATCGAAATAACCTCGCCTTCCATTCCGGTCACTTCCGTGATCGACACCATACGACGCGAACCATCTTGCAGACGGGAGGCCTGAACAATCAGGTTCACAGCCGAGGAAATCTGACTTCTTGTTGCTTTCAGCGGCATTTCGATACCCGCCATCGCGATCATATTTTCCAAACGCGACACACCATCACGCGCCGAGTTGGCGTGGATCGTCGTCATTGATCCGTCGTGGCCGGTGTTCATGGCCTGAAGCATGTCGATAACTTCTTCACCACGGGTCTCACCCACGATGATCCGATCAGGTCGCATCCGAAGCGCGTTGCGCAAACAATCCCGCTGGGTCACAGCGCCTTTGCCTTCGACGTTTGGTGGACGACTTTCCATCCGACCCACGTGGGTTTGTTGCAACTGAAGTTCGGCCGTATCCTCAATCGTCAGGATACGTTCGGCATCGTCAATAAAGGACGACAGCGCGTTCAACGTGGTTGTTTTACCGGAACCCGTACCGCCAGAGACGATGACATTCAGGCGTGTTGCCACGGCGGCTTGCAAATAGGCGGCCATTTCTTCCGTAAAGGCGCCGAAATTCACCAGGTCATCAATCGCCAATTTTTCTTTTTTAAACTTACGAATTGAAACCAGTGAACCGTCCACAGCAATTGGTGGCACCATGGCGTTGAAACGCGAACCATCTGCAAGACGGGCATCAACATATGGGTTTGATTCATCGACGCGACGACCAACGGCGGACACGATCTTGTCGATGATCCGCAACAAATGGCGTTCGTCTTTAAAGTGCGTGTCAGTCAGCTCCAACTTACCGGCGCGTTCCACAAAGACCTGTTGTGGGCCGTTCACCAGAATATCGTTGATCGTGTCGTCTTTCAGCAAAGGCTCAAGCGGGCCAAGGCCTGTGACTTCGTCGTAAAGATCTTGGTTCAGTGTCTGACGTTCGTCGCGGTTCAAAACCACGCCCAGTTCGTCCAGTGCTTCGCCCGAAATAGCAACGATTTCCGATCGTAGATCGCTTTCGGTCGCGTTTTCCAGTGCGGCAAGGTTCAGGTTATCAAGCAGGCGCTTGTGAAGCTCCAACTTGATCTCGCCCAAACGTTCCTTTCGCTTACGTTCCTTGTCAACGGGCGCAACTTGCGCTGGCGTTCGGCTTTTCGCACGGCGTTTGACTTGAACGGCGCTTTCCGTCGTGGCGGGAACATTGGGTGTGCCTTTGTCCTGGCCGCCTTGAATAGACTTCAGTTCCGGAGCTCCGGTTCCGTCATCACCTTTTTTATATTTCGAAAACAACAGACTGCTCCTTCGTCACTCAGGCGCCTTCAACGGCTTCTAGGTTCGTTTCATGAATGGATTCCGCGAGTTTTTGAATTTCCTTGCGGAGTGGATTTTTCGCCGCAACGTCCGACAGTGGGACGCCGTGGTCGTTTGATTGGACGACCTGTTTGCCGCCATCAGGCATCAGGACTTCGATTGTGATGTCCAGGCTTTCAGCCATACGTTTGACGCGGCTTTTCCCGTTCAGATCGGTAAAGCCAGGTGCACGGTTCAGCACATAGCGCAGCTTCTGATAGGGCAGATCTTCGCCCTTCAAAGCCCGGATCATCCGAAGCGTGTTCTGAGCCGACCGCATGTCCAATTCGTTCATGGCAAAATAGATGTGCGCGGCGTTCAACACCGTTTCTGTCCACATGACGACAGACGTCGGCATATCGATGATCACATAGTCAAAATTCATCCGTGCGATATCGATGATTTTCTGGACGTCTTCTTGGTCAAGAATATCCAGTGGGATCAGATCGCTCGGCGCGGTCATGACATGCATTTTCTCGTTGAACGGTAACAGCGCCTGCATAAAGCTGTCGCTGTCCATCGAACTGGTGTCTTGCAAAAGCTCGAAAACTGACTCTCGGCGCGGCAGGTCCAAATATGTGGCAACCGTTCCGAATTGAAGATCCAGATCCAGCAGGCAGACCCTTAGCGCTTCGTCACCGCCATCAACATTCGCCAGTTCCCACGCAAGGTTCACAGCAAACGTAGTTGATCCTGTTCCGCCCGCAAGCCCATGGATTGGGATCACAACCCCATCGCGGTCGCCTGTGGCTTTCAGATTGTTGGCATGGTTCGTGGCCAGCATCTTGGCGTCTTCGGCCCGTTTGCGCATCCGATCGATTGCGTCATTCAACGCACCGTCCGGAAGCGGGTAGGGGATAAATTCTTCGGCACCGATTTTCAGAAGCTTGTGCAGTACGATGGGGCTGACTTCTTCGGCAACGATCAAAACTTTGATTTTCTGACCCGACGCGCGCTTGATCAAATCCGAAATCAGATCAACGTCGCTTTCGTCTTCCTGATCCACAGCCAGAACCACAAATTCTAACGTGTCGGCTTCCGGTTGATCAAAAAAAACACTGGCGTCTTGCAGGGATAAATCCCCCCAGTTTTCACCGCAGACGTTTTCCATATCCTCGATCAGCAGATCGAAATTCTGGACATCCCGACTTATTGTACACGCCAAAATGGGTGCCGGTTCGTCCTGTAAAGCCGCGTTGCTCGTCATACCCTCACGTCCTTCCGGTCTGGGCCCCCGTAAGAACGGGAAAATCGTAACAGTGGGCGGATTGCGATTCCTGACGCACTTCGCCCCTTGTCCGGAAACTGGCGGGCAATATTGGCGACATTGAGGCTAAAAGATCGTAATTATTCGGTATTCCACAACGATCTGAAACAAAGAAGGGCGGCCATTGGCCGCCCTTCAAATCGATATTTAATTGGCCTTTAACCGAGGCGTTTAGCCATCACCGGCGGCAGCTTCAATTGCCGCAAGTCCACCATCAAGGTCGGACGGTGGGCGTGCACTGTCGACATACCCGTCGAAGATAACCTGAGCGTACTTGCCATTCAGATGACCCGAGCACAACACACGACCCTGACGATACGTCGGGTTCGATACTGAACTGTTGGGATCCGCAACAACGATAGGATCGGCGACGATGTGACCTTTGGCTTTACCAGAACACATCTGAGCCATCATGTTTTGCATCGTCGGGTTGCCGAAGCCACCTTCGTCTAGAAAAGCGCCAGCTTCTTGGTTCCAGGATTTGCTGGACCCACAGGCTGTCAGAGCAACCAGAGCGGCTCCTGCCACGAGAGTTTTGGTTTTGAGCATCATCAGTCTCACTCCATCACATAGCCATAGGAGCCGGTGAAGTCCTGCTTGGCCACTTCGGCCGCAGCACCGGATCGCGGAGCACCCGCTGGACGCGCTGTCTGTCCAAAGAGGAACAGTTCAGCTTCGGTCGGTGGACGCACCCGGTCGGTTGGAAGCGCAAGTGTTTCGCCCGATGTGGGAGTCACAAGATGCGGCGTGATGATAACAACCAGCTCGGACTGTTCACGCTGAAAGTTCGTGCTGCGGAACAGAGCACCAAGAATGGGAACATCACCCAACCATGGGACTTGGCTGACCGAGTCGCTGAAATCATCTTGCAACAGACCCGAAATCGCAAAGCTTTGACCATCCAGCATCTCAACTGTGGTCTGTGTTTCACGACGGCTAAAGCCGGAAATCGACAAACCAGCCACTGTCGTTACTGTCGTACCAATGTCGATTTCAGAAACGGCTGCGTTGAGTTCCAGATTGATACGGCGCCCATCGAGCACGCGTGGGATAAAGTTCAACTGGATACCGAAGGGTTTAAAGTCGACCGATACTTGCCCCTCGTCGTCAATGGCCGGAACGGGGAATTCACCACCTGCCAAGAAGCTCGCTTCTTGCCCACTAAGCGCCACCAAGTTTGGTTCAGCCAATGTACGGACAAGATCCTTTGTTTCCAGTGCTTCAAGTAAAGCGCCGATAGCCACGCTGCCAAGTGTTTCGGTGAGGGCAAGTTGACCACCAGCAAATGCTGGGTTGAAGAGAAGCGTAGGAACTGCGGTATCTACCCCACCGACAGTCGCAGGTTCGAAGCTTGAAGAACCTAAAGCGCCAAGTACGCCGTCGCCGCCTGCTCCGACATCAGCAAAAGTCAATCCATTGCTCAATGACTTGAACACAGACCGATTAACTTCGGCAAAACGAACTTTCAGCATAACCTGTTGCGATCCGCCTACCGTCATCAGGTTTGAAACCCGATCAGGAGCATAACGCGTCGCTAGATCAAGTGCGCGATCTAACTTTTCGATTGACGACACAACGCCCGAAAGCACGATACCGTCGTTAGCAGTGCGTACTTCAACCGCTTCCCCTGGAAGGATTTGGCGTAGACGCTCTTTAAACTCGGCGATATCCGGAGTGACCTGCACCTCAACGTTGGTAATCAGGCGTCCATCAGGACCAAGAAGTGTTAGCGTGGTACGGCCAGGAGCCTTACCAAGCACATAGATTGTACGATCCGAAAGCGTCGAGATGTCGGCGATTCCAGGGTTCGCAATACTTAGTTCTGCAAAAGGATTTTCTGCCTCAACAACAACTGCGCGGTTCATCGGAACCTGCAATGCTGTCGAAACTTCCCCCTGCATGATTGTCAGGGACTGCGCGCCACTTTGGGACGCCCCAGTCGCTGTGATGGCTAGGCCCAAGAGGGCTGCCTTCATAATTTTGTCAAATGTCATGACCTGCCTTTCCGATCACGCCTCAGTTTACCGGGTCTAAGCCCTTATAGGCGGCACGATGCGCTAATGTTGATAAATTTTCAACAATCAAGGGATTAAAAGGCAAATGTAATGTGGATGGAAGGCAACACCTATCCATTGCTTGCGTCAAACAAAAAGCGCGCCACCGGATGTGGTGGCGCGTTTTTTCAGTTCGATGTTTTTACTTTAGTTCGTGCACTCGGTCTCGATCGACGTCGCGATGGTTTCTTCGCCGACGCGGCGCATGACAAAACACTTACGTTCGGCTTGTTTGCGAACCACGGTTTCAATGCCAAGAACTTGTTGCATGTCGACTTCGACGTCTTGACTTACGATCTGGTCGTCAGCACCCACAAGCGATAGGGACAAACGTCCTGCGGCTTGAGCCTGAGCAAGTGAGGCAACTTGCAATGGCGTGGCTTCAACTGTGACAGTCTTTGCAACAATCGGACCGTTTCTGTCTTCATCGGCAGATTGGTTGATGGCCACGAGTCGAACACCCGATTCAATTAGTTTTGTAACCTGCTGTTCGCCAAGACGGCCGGTCCAATAGACGTCGACGCGGTCACCAGGGCGCAAGAAACCGGAAACACCTGAAGTGACATCGGTTTTGATGGCGAAGGCACGCATTCCAGGCGATAACCGCGAAGACACACCGGCATCTTCGCCTGCACCTGTAACTTTAACCGCCATCACCGCCTCATCAGGCTCAAGTGTGCGGAGAACCGATCTTGGAACGTCTGTTCCCTCGGGAAACAAGTCTTCTTCTTTAAAGAAAGCACCCTCGGGGATGGCCGATGTGGGCCAGCGTACGAGCTTTACGTCTTCGAGGGTTAAACGTTGGCCGTAGCGCATCTGCTTGTTTACAACGTATACGTTCTCAACAGGAACGATTGCTTTTTTGGCCAGTTCCGCTTCAGCAAGCTGCGCTTGTTGATGACCAATGAAGTCTTTAGCTAGGTAGACAGCGGCGCCTGCAAGTCCCAGCCCGATCAACATAACTAATCCAAACACCAAACGCATAGTCTACCCTTTCTGGTTCCGGATTGTGGCAATATCTTTGTTGCCGTCCGATAAGTACGCCCACATTTGTAAAGGCTGATTGTGGCAAAAGCGTGGACGAATTCAGAAATTGAAGTGCACTGTTTAGAGCGTTAGTTGCCTGCTGTGACGGTTGTGAAATCCAGGGTAACTGGCGACGCGCTGCTCAAACTTGCACCGATTCCAGTGGACACGTCGGTTGCACCGTTTGCGATTAGTGTCGTCACGGCTATGCCTATCCCAACAATTGCAGCGGTCAAAACGACCCAATCAACTGTTACGGCTCCGTCTTCACATTCAAAAAACTCTTTTAACTTTAACATATCCCAACATCCCCTTGGCTTTGTTTTCTTAGTAGCCCGCACAAGTTGTTAAGTTGAACTGAAGGCCGCAGGACTGCGGCCTTCAATGATATCAATATTAGTTGCTGCCCAAAACACCCAGTGTCTGAACAGTTGCAGTCGACAGGCTTGTAGAGATCTTGCCAGCCAGTGCGTTCGTACCGTTAGAAACCGAAGTCAGAACTGCGATGCCCAGGCCAACGATAGCAGCCGTCAAAACAACCCAGTCAACCGTTACAGCACCAGATTCGTCATTAAGAAAAGCGTTGAACATTTGATGTCCCTCCATTTACACGCTCAAATCAAACACCATCAACGGTGACCGGCCTCTCACATCCGATCAGGGTCCGCTGTTGGATGTCCCTATATGGCCCCCTAATCTGGGCGAGAGTTGGGCGGCGGTCGTACAATTTTCCAGCCTTCTTCGGTACAGGCAATTTTTCCATTAAGATATTGAAAATAAACAAAACTAATCTGAGCCTTCGAGCAAAATTGAGGATCAATCACTGCGAAATCACATCACTTTGTGCGGTCTGTAAACAATAGGCCGTAATCGTGCTGGTCGGCGGAGACAGATTCTGCGAAAATTCGGCCACGGACCCTAACGAAAAGTGAAGTTTGCCATGAAATCCGGCCGTGGAATCATACCAAGCGCCTGTATTGCAGCGATTCTGGGGGCTTCGGTTTCGGCACAATCGCCTCCAACCGCTCAAGAGGGCGGAGATTTCACGTTTCGCCGCGTCGCACCCCCACAAAGTGGAACCAGCAATCGGATAAACGTCCAGATTGACCCGAAGGTCGAGGTTTTTCGGATAACGCCGGGTGCCGAAGCGCGTCGGCCAGGTGATGAACGCCCCGAAGCAGCAACACAGCTTCCGCCGGGGTTGGTACCGTCCACGCCAAGCGCCTATGACTGGTATTGGGAAGCCGTATCGCCCGCGATCACTGCCGACCCCTCATCGCGCTTCGTGGCGGCGCTGGCGGCACTTCAGAAGAATGCGGGCAAGGTCCGTACCCCGCGGTTGCAATCGCTTCAGGCAATCGTTGAGGCGCATGGCATCGACATCTTGAAATCGACGGTCGGAACAGATGTGTCGCCTGCATTGGTTTTGGCGGTGATTTCGGTTGAAAGCGCGGGTCAGGTCGACGCAGAAAGCCACGCAGGTGCGCAAGGCCTGATGCAATTGATCCCGGCCACGGCAGCCCGGTTTGGCGTCACAGACAGTTTGAACCCGGCCCAGAACGTCAAAGGCGGCGTCACATACCTGAATTGGCTTTTGAATGAATTCAACGGCGACCCGGTTCTCGCGCTGGCGGGCTACAACGCTGGCGAAGGTGCAGTGACCAAGCATCAGGGTGTACCGCCCTTTAAAGAAACCCGCGCTTATGTGCCCAAAGTGCTTGCAGCGTGGAATATTGCACGATCCATGTGCCTGACCCCGCCCGTGTTGGTCAGTGATGGATGCGTCTTTACCACCCAGAACGCCGCGAACGGCGGTTAAGAGCGAACATCTATATCTTTAGCTTTTTGAAGATCGCCTCGGGGATGGACTTTATAATTGTCATCACAGGCCACCAAATCATGGGTGTATATAGTGTGTTCCTGCGTTTACTGACAGCGCGCAAAATATCATCGGCAACTTTTTCGGGCTGAGCGAGGAAGGGAAGCGCGTCCATTCCCCATGTCATCGCGGTATCTACAGTGCCGGGTTTGACGGTCACAACATGTACGCCGCTGCGCCCAAGACGGTTCCTGAGGCCTGATAGATAGGTGTGAAACCCAGATTTTGCGGCCCCGTACACATAATTGCCCAATCGTCCACGATCCCCCGCCACAGAACCGACGCCCACAATGGTGCCACTTCCACGATCTTCCAGAAGCGGTGCAAGCATGGTCAAAAACTGCGCAGGGCCAGTGAAACTGTCTGCGATGGTGCCTTCGATCAAGTCAGGGTTTTCGTCGATCTCTTCCTGAGGCGGCATCGAACCCACAAAAACGGCTGCATTCACCGTGCCGGACGTTGCGCGCGCCAAAGCCAGCCCAGCTTCGAAGCTTTCGATGTTTCGGGCATCAATGGCGACGGTTTTTGCGTCAGGGGCACCGCGACTTTTGCAATCAGCGGCCGAACGTTCCAATTCGTCCAAGTCACGACCTGCCAGAATGACGCTTTTGCCGCTCTCTGACACTTTGCGCGCGAATACACGCGCGATGGTCGATGTGGCGCCCAGGATGATCCAAGTTTCACTCATGTTGCGTCCCTCAGGTTCAGACGACGTATCAAATCGGTTGAATAACTGCCTTCGGGGTCAATTTTTTTGATCTGTTCCAGCCAGCTTGCATGTTCGGGGTACATCGCGCGAATATGCGTCGATGCCGCCAAACCGTCTTTTGCCAGATAAATGCGCCCCTTGGCGTCGCACGTCATACTTTCCAGCTCGGCGACCAGCTTTTCAGCGTGTCGATTGGCCCGAAAATCGACCGCCAACGTATAACCTTCCATCGGAAAGGACATATAGCCACCGCGACCGGGGCCCATCCGCTTCAAGACGGCCAAAGGCGACGCAAGGCCAGAATTCGCGATGTTCACAAGCATGGTCCGCAAGGCATCAACAGCCTCAAGCGGGACGACGCATTGAAATTGATGGAATCCGCGCTTGCCATAAAGCTTGTTCCAGTCGTGGATCTTATCCAGCGGGAAAAAGAAATCGTCGATTGGTTTCACAGAGGTTCGCCCGCTGTGGGGCACGCGTCGCCAATAGCTGGCGTTGAACATTCGCACGATAGCCGGTGAAAGGGCGAAACCGGGTGTATTGAAGGGGATCTTCTTGGCGCGCCTGGCCGCTTTGACCAATCCGCCTCCCGTTTCAGCTTCCTCCAAGATGCCGCGCCCTAACGACCTGCCGCGCGCTGTCGCATCGATCCAACCCACGGAATAGGTCGCATCCGAGTTATCGAGCAAAGGAATGAAGTCTGCCCAGTTGTCGACCCGGCGTTCGGTGACAACCATGACGTCACCCTTGGCCTTCAAAAGCGGGAACCTTGCTGACAGAATTGGTCCGGTTTGGCCCAATCCGCCAACTGTCGCTTTGAACAAAGCCTCATCTGTGTCCGGCGAAATCACCTTGGGTCCTTTTGGGGTCATCAGCGTGAATTCTGTGACATGCTGGCCAAAAGATCCGGTGCCATGGTGGTTTTTCCCATGCACATCCATGGCAATGCCACCCCCGATGGTGGCAAAACCTGTGCCGGGCATGACGGGGGGAAGCCAGCCACGTGGCGCAAAACTGTGTAGCAAGTCGCCGATCTGCGCGCCTGCTTCGACGTGGATCATCCCGGTTTCGGCATCAAATTCCAAAACCCGGTCAAGACGCGTCATATCGATGGCGCGACCCTGATGGTTCAGGCAGGCGTCACCATAGCTTCGCCGCATACCAATTGCAGGCGCTGGGTCGTCAGCGGTGATCTGTTGAACGTGATCGGCGCGTTCGGGGCGCGCAAGCGAGCCGGTCGCCTGATGAAAACGACCCCAGCCAGTGTAGGTGCTATCCTTCCAGCGCATGTGATGCCTTCTTTGATTGATGTTCTGCAAAAGGGAATACGGCCAATCCGATCAGAACGGCAAACCAGAGTGTTGTGATACGGATGACCAATGTTGCGGGCAGGGCGATTTCAAGGGGCACACCATCCAGCGCCAAAAGCGCGATCATCGTGGCCTCGGCACCGCCTAATCCACCGGGAGCGCCCGTAAATCCGCCAATAATTGTGGCGAGAAAAAAGATACCAATCGCTTTCCACATGGGAATGTCAGACCCAAGCCAGTCAAGCAAAAGGTGAAAGGCATAGCCTTCGGCCGCCCAGCCGATCACACCCAGAAGCCCGGCCATGAACATTATCCATGGCCCTGAAAAAGCGCCAAGCGAATGCGAAGCGCGGCGGATACGGGCAAAAAGATGGGGCAATTTTCGAAACGTGGCGCGATGGCCAAGGCCAGCGGCCCAATGAAGAAGCTTGGGCCGCGTGGCGACAAAAGCTGCTGCAAGTGCGGCGACTGCGACAGGCACGCCGCCCGATATCCCGCTGGTGGAAAGTGCCAATGCAAGGGCCAAAAGGATCGCCATGGCTGTCAGGTCAGCGGCGCGATCCACCAATACAAGGGGGGCGGTGCGGTCGAACGACCACCCCGTTTCGCGCCTGATCCATCGCATACGGATCAATTCACCGATGCGGCCCGGCGTGACCGACATCGCAAAGCCACCTAAGAAGTGGCGCATATTCTGCAAAACGGTCGTCCCAAGGCCCAATCGCGACGCATATAAATGCCACCGCAACCCGCGCAATCCATAATTCATAAGGCTAAGTGCCAACAAAATGCCAATTCCGACGCCCGATAATGACCGCAAGGCTGTTAAGGTTTCGGCCCAACCGGTTGCGGCTGCGAGGCCCAAAAAGCCTGCAATAACAAGTCCGAGCAATCCGACCATAAGGGCCAAATCACGATAACGCCGCGGCGAGACTGCCGCGGCGTTATCAACACGAGGGGATGTGTTTGATGTCATATTCATAGTGCTGACCACGGATTAACGACAGAATGGGGCATCAATATGGTGTTGTTTCCGATATATGAACAATACCGGGGCAATTTTGTGGAATTTGCACGATCTTGACCGATTTTCGGCTTTGAACCGATGTTAATTCGTTGGCGGCGGAATTGAGGGCGTTGTTTCCCCCAAAAGATACCGCGCAGTATCGACGTAGTCGAAAGCCAGCGAGATGACCATGGCCGTCACAACGACAGCCATGATCCTGCGGGGCCAAATAGGCATGTCGTCGCGCCGCATCCGGGAAATATAGAAAATCACGATGGGCGTCCAAAAAATCACATGGGGCAAGCCCAGAAGTTTGACGTATCCCAACTGGTTATAAAGCCAGGTGATACTGACGAAACTTGCAATATTTGCCAGGAGAGTTGCGATGGCTGCTGTTCGACTGGCGCGCCAAATGAAAAGGCTCAGCGGCAATAACAATGCGCAAAAGCTGAGGATGTTCAGCCAGATGCCAACCCAGGCTGGCTGCTGTGCGATGGCTTCCGAAAGGGTCATGGGCGTTTTCCTTTGCCAGAAGTTAAAGGAAGGCCGGTGATCTTGTAAGCACTATTTGACGTCGTCCCCCTGAAGAAGAGCGACGTCAGGAGGCTTTTTTCTTTTTCGCAGCTGGCTTCTTTTTTGCCGGTGCTTTTTTCTTCTTCGGACCTTTGCCGGTTTTTTCCTCGCGTTCCTCGATCAGTTTGACCGCCGCTGCGATATCCACGTCATCGGGCTTGGTTTCCTTGGGAATGGTCGCGTTGATCTTATCCCATTTCACGTAAGGCCCGTATTTCCCGTCCATGATTGTGATCAAACCGCCGCGTTCGGGGAATTCACCGAGTTCTTTTAGCGTTTTGGCCGCCGCACGGCCTTTCCCGCGCGAAGCTTTCTTTTCGTCGATCAACTGGACGGCGCGGTTCATACCGACTTCCCAAACCTCTTCGATAGACTCGAGGTTTGCGTTGGTCCCGCCCTTGAAAGACGTCGATTCCGCGTGCTTCAAATAGGGGCCATAACGCCCAAGGTTAGCCCAGATTGCCACGCCGTCTTCTGGATGGTTACCGATTAAACGTGGCAATTCCAAAAGCTTGAGTGCCTGTTCTAATGTCACGTCGCCGGGTTCCCAGCCTTCGGGAATGCCTTGACGGTTGGGTTTTTTGTTTTCTTCGGTCAATTCGCCGCGCTGGGCGTAGGGGCCAAAGCGTCCTTTGTGGATCCAGATGTTGTCGCCCTGATCCTGCCCAAGGTTTTTGCCTTCAGGTGGGATCGAACTTTCGGGTTCCGTGCCCGGAGGACCAAAGGCGCGGGTATAGCGACATTCGGGATAGTTCGAACACCCGATAAACGCGCCGCCAGACCGTGCCGTGCGCATCGACAACCGACCAATTTCACAGTTCGGACAAAGGCGCGGATCGGTGCCTTCTTCGTTCGGCGGGAACAGGTGCGGTTCAAGCACCTCGTTGATTTTGTCCAGAACCTCGCCAATGCGCAGATCGGCAGTTTCTTCGATGGCGGCTTTGAAATCACGCCAAAAACGCGCCAGCACGTCCTGCCATTCGCGGTCACCGGCTGTGATGTCGTCAAGTTCGGCTTCCAGCTTCGCGGTAAAGTCATACCCGACATAGCGGCGGAAGTAATTCGACAGGAAGACGGTGACCAAACGGCCTTTGTCTTCGGGGAACAGACGGTTCTTTTCTTTCCGCACATAGCCCCGGTCCTGAATGGTGGTCACAATCGACGCATAGGTTGACGGACGACCGATGCCGATTTCTTCCATCTTTTTCACCAGCGTCGCTTCGGTATACCGCGGTGGTGGCTGCGTGAAATGTTGTTCGGGCGAGACCGACTTTTTAGGCGTCGCGTCGCCTTGGGTGATCTGCGGCAGAACCTTGTCGTCGTCATCAACCACGACATCATCGCGGCCCTCTTCGTAGATGCGCAAAAAACCATCGAACAACACGACTTGGCCGGTGGCACGCAGAACGATTTGGCCGTCATCGCTACCGATATCGACAGTTGTCCGTTCAAGACGCGCGCCTTCCATCTGGCTGGCAAGCGTGCGTTTCCAGATCAGGTCGTACAGTTTTTTCTGATCGCCATCTGTCAGCCCAAGCGATCCGGCATCTTCGGTCATCACCGTCGGGCGGATACATTCGTGGGCTTCTTGGGCGTTTTTCGCTTTGTTCTTATAGATGCGGGGGCTACCGGGGACGTATTCCGCGCCATAGCGGATTTTGATCGCATTGCGCGCCTCCGTGACCGCTTCAGGGGCCATGTCGATACCATCGGTTCGCATATATGTAATGTGCCCGGCTTCGTACAACCGCTGCGCCAATTGCATTGTCTGGCGCGCGCCATAGCCGAATTTGCGGCTGGCTTCTTGTTGCAGGGTCGACGTCATAAAGGGCGCGGATGGGTTCCGGCTGGCCGGTTTGGCTTCGACAGACTTGACCGACAGATCGCGGGAGTTGATCGCTTGAACGGCCAATTCGGCGGCTGTCGCATCACCGATTGAGAATTTATCGAGCTTTTCGCCACCCAGAACCGTCAGGCGGGCTTCGAAATCTTGGCCGCGGGGCGTGGAAAGGATTGCTTTGACTGTCCAATATTCCTGCGCCTTGAAGACCTCGATCTCCATTTCGCGTTCGACGATGATGCGCAGACACACCGACTGAACCCGCCCCGCAGAGCGTGCACCGGGCAATTTGCGCCACAAGACCGGCGACAGGTTAAAGCCGACAAGATAATCCAACGCGCGACGCGCCAGATAGGCTTCGACCAAATCTTGATCCACCTCGCGCGGATTTTCCATCGCTTCGGTAACGGCAGTTTTGGTGATCGCGTTAAAAACCACACGGCTGACCGGCGTGTCTTTCTTCAACACCTTTCGTTTGCGCAGAGTTTCTTCCAAGTGCCACGAAATCGCTTCGCCTTCTCGGTCCGGGTCCGTTGCCAGAATAAGCGCCGGGTCATCTTTCAGTGCATCGGCAATGGCTTTCAGATGCTTTTTCGAATCGGAAGCGACTTCCCATTTCATTTCGAAATTGTCATCCGGATCGACAGAACCGTTCTTGGCCGGCAGATCGCGCACGTGCCCGTAACTGGCCAAGACCGTATAGTCATTCCCCAGATACTTGTTGATTGTCTTAGCTTTAGCTGGGCTCTCAACAACGACGACTGGCATGAATTACCTTTCGGGAAACGGATGGGTCTTAGGCGGCGGTAGATGCGTGCGCTTTGGTGGGAATGTCAATGTCAACTTGTTCTAGGTGTGATCGTTCTGTGTCATCTTTGGCGGCTTGGCGATTGAGAAGTTCGTGATGAACGCGTGCGCGGGCTGTTCTTAGTCATCCACTGTGCGTGACAACAGGCCACCCGGCGCACGGTGAATTTTGCCTTCCAACTCCAGCGTGACAACTTGCGGCGATACCGCGCTGGCCGACCAACCAAGATCGCGGATCAATTGATCTTCGGGCAGGGGACTTGGCCCAAGACGTTCAAGGATTTGAGCGTGAAGCTCGACAGTTTCCAAAGGCAGGGCGCGTTGTCGTTCAGGCGTCGGAGCTTCGACAACAGGATCGGGGGTTTGCGTTTCAAGGGCCTCAAGAATGTCGGACGCCGAGCGAACCAGCGTCGAACCATCGCGGATCAACATGTTACAGCCCGAGGCGCGCGCATCGAAGGGATGGCCCGGCACGGATAATACGTCGCGCCCCTGATCAAGGGCTGTCCGTGCGGTGATCAGGCTGCCGCTTTTGGCAGCGGCCTCAACAACAACAACGGCACGGGCGAGACCTGAGATGATGCGATTGCGCCGTGGAAAGTGACGCGCTTGCGGGGTAACTGACATCGCGATCTCAGAAAGACGCAGGCCCTTGTGTTCGATTTCCTGACCCAGAACCGCGTTTTCCTTTGGATAGATCACGTCGACGCCGCCCGCCATGATGGCAATGGTTCCTGTGTCGAGCGCCGCGAGATGAGCCGCCGTGTCGATGCCACGTGCGAGCCCGGAGACAACAACATAGCCAGCCTCTCCAAGCTCGCCGCTCAACTTTTTAGCCATGCGTGTGCCAAGGGATGACGCGTTGCGGGCACCAACAATGGCGATGAGCGGTTTGGCGAGCAAGGCCGTGTCGCCGATGCACCAAAGAATGGGCGGCGGATCCGGAATTTCGGCCAAGTGTTTGGGGTAATCAGGCGCGCCGTACGCGACGGGGGTTGCACCGAAACGTTTCGCCGATTGCCATTCCTGGATGACGACACCCATCGGACAAGGAGCGTAGTTTTCCACACCGGCTTGAGCGGCAACATCCGGCAGAACGTCCAACGCGTTGGACGCGTTTCCATGTTCGGCCATCAATCTAAAGAAGGTTGCCACGCCAACCCGGCGAGATCGCAAGAGACGGAGCCAGGAGTGCCACTCTTCCTCTGTGAGGGGTGGGGTGAGAGGGTGGGTGGAAGGGGATAAATCCTTGGCCATCCTGTCTCCGTCTTCTTGCTGAAACCGGTTTAGCGTTCTGAGGGTTAACGGCGAATTAATTTTAAAATTTAATTGCCTCACCAAAAATGGGGAGGGTTTTTCACTTCGTTTGGAAATGAACGGAATGCGCGGTAATCGCCTGATGCCGAGCTCCTAAGATTGATTGACGTAACCCCTGGGGCGCGCGCTGATCACCTCCGTTCAGATGGCCAGTGGCCGGTCGACAAAAAATTGCCCGACAGTTGTCTTATTCCCCGCATGTATGCGGCTTACGACTTACTTTTCACTCTAAATATTTAGGTACAAGATATGACGACACATCGAAAATCCCAGGCTGTTGCCTGCCTTTGTTGTTTTGCTGTTCTGGCTGGCTGTTCGGCACCCGAAGAGGCTCAGAAAAGCGCTCCGTCTTCTGCGTTGGAATGCCGGGTCGACGTTTATGAAAATCCGGACGAGCGCAATGCGGTTATTGCCACAGGCGGTGGGTTGTCATTTGGTGCATCGCTTGCCATCGCCTTGGCATCTGGTGCGATGTCGCATTCCCTTGCGAACGGGTCCGAACAGCGTCGGCTGAACGATTGTTATGACGCGGTCGGTGCTCAACCTAGTGACCGGTTGCAATTAACATCGACCACAAAACGTCACGATGACATTCTGATGGCCGGTGGCAGCAAAGCGGACGCGCAGCGTGCCATCACCGCACCTGCGCGACAGGGCCCGGGCGGCGGCGCGGGGTTCGGCAGCCTTTAGATGACATGAACTGACTTTAGGCGGCTGAGCCACCTACGGTCAGTCCTCCGATCATCAAAGTGGGCTGCCCGACACCGACGGGCACCCATTGACCGGCTTTGCCACAATTTCCGATGCCGGGGTCAAGCGCCATGTCATTGCCGATGGCTTGGATCTGTTTCAAAGCTGTCGCGCCATCACCGATGAGCGTAGCACCTTTGACGGGCGCGCCGACCTGACCGTTTTTGACCCGATAGGCTTCGGTGCAGGAAAAGACGAACTTGCCGTTTGTGATGTCGACTTGCCCGCCCCCAAAGCCGACGGCGTAGATACCGTCTTTCAGATCAGAAAGGATCGCCACAGGGTCGTCTTGGCCAGACACCATATAAGTGTTGGTCATCCGTGGCATCGGCGCATGAGCATAGCTTTCGCGCCGTCCATTGCCGGTGGGCGCAACGCCCATCAGGCGGGCGTTTTGACGGTCTTGCATGTACCCGGTCAGCACACCGTCTTCGATCAGGGTGTTTTTCGCACCGGGCGTGCCTTCGTCATCAACGGTGATCGAACCACGCCGATCAGGGATCGTTCCGTCATCCAGAACTGTGACGCCCTTTGACGCGATCTGTTGCCCCATGAGCCCTGCGAAGGCCGAAGATTTCTTGCGGTTGAAATCGCCTTCCAAACCATGGCCAATTGCTTCGTGCAGTAGGATGCCGGGCCAGCCCGGCCCCAAGACCACATCCATGACACCGGCGGGTGCAGGCACGGCTTCAAGGTTGACCAAAGCGATCCGCAAGGCTTCGCGGGCTGCCGTTTGCCAGTGCTCGGCGTCAATCAATCCCGTCAGGGCATGGCGCCCGCCACCCCCAGACATGCCCGATTCGCGACGCCCGGCCTCTTCGACGATCACGCTGACGTTCAAGCGCGACATTGGCCGCGTGTCGGTGACCATATGACCTTCCGGGCGCAGGATCACGACCTCTTGCAGGGATGCAGCCAATGTCGCCGAGACCTGGACCACCCGAGAATCAAGGCCACGCGCGAAGGCGTCGATCTCTTTCAATGTGTCGATCTTTACGGGAAACGCCGCATCGGCCATTGGGTCGCCATCGCCATAGAGCTTGCGGTTGGTGTTCGATGGCGCATCTGCGAGCGTCCCGCCGCCGTCGCCAACGGCCAAACGCGCGGTCTCAACGGCACGTTTCAATGCGCTCTCACTCACTTCGGTCGAATGGGCATAGCCTGCCGTTTCACCGCGTACCGCGCGCAACCCGAACCCTTCAGACGCATCATAACTGGCATTGCGCACGCGCCCGTCGTCATAAGCCAGAACTTCCGAACGCCGACGTTCAAGGAACAATTCGCCATCATCGGCCCCCGAAACGGCCTGCCGCAGAAGATCCAGTGCGGATTTTTCATCCAAAAGCGTCTCAAACGGGCGGAAAGGGGTTTGGGCGGCCATGCAAGGCTCCTTCTTAAAATGCCAACAAGCGGCTGAATGCCGCAATCACACGGCTTGTTCATAAGTACCTAATATGGTTTCTAGCGCCGGGAGAACAACCGGCATCCGTTTTGCCCCGTGTCAGTTCATGTGGGCGCGCCGGATCGACATCGCGAACAGGACGATAATCTGATGCGCCTTAGAACTTTCTTTACCGCTCTGACAACGCTCGCCGCCGGTGGGGCCGCCATAGCGCAGGACTTGCCGATTATTGGTCAACCCATTCAGGGCAAAATCGGTTTTCAGCCCGGCGTGACTGAAGTGATGCAGGATATCCGCTGGTTGGATAACATGCTGTTGATTGTCATTACGGCGATCACACTGTTTGTTGTCGCACTTTTGGCGATTTGCATTCTGCGTTTTAACAGCAAAGCCAACCCGGAACCCGCGACCTTCACTCATCACACACCGGTTGAGGTAGCTTGGACAATCGTGCCAATCATCATTCTGGTGTTCATCGGGGCGTTTTCGCTTCCTGTTTTGTTCAAACAGCAGGAAATTCCCGAAGCTGAGGTTTTTATCAAAGCAACGGGATACCAGTGGTACTGGGGATACGAATATCCTGACCACGAGATCGAGTTCGAAAGTTATATGATTGGTGTCGATAGCGGCAATCAGCTGACGCCCGAAACCAGTCAGGAATTGGCAGATGCCGGTTATACGGATCAACAATTCCTTTTGGCAACAGACACGTCTGTTGTGATTCCAACGGGCAAGATCGTTGTCGTTCAAGTCACCGGTGCAGATGTCATTCATGCCTGGACCATCCCGGCTTTCGGCGTGAAACAGGATGCAGTTCCCGGTCGTCTGGCCGAGATGTGGTTTGAAGTCGACGAGGGCCAGGAAGGCATTTACTTCGGTCAATGTTCCGAACTTTGCGGCCTTAGCCACGCCTATATGCCGATCACCGTAAAGGCTGTGACGCAGGACGAATACGATGCTTGGGTCGCCGAAAGCCAAGTGGCTGGACGTTACGTGGAACCCGGCGCGGTTCGGGTCGCGGCGAGCGAATAGATCATGAGCGAGGCATCCATCAACGTCACACGCGACTATGAACCGACATTCGGGGATTATGTCGCGCTGCTGAAACCACGGGTGATGTCGCTTGTGGTGTTCACGGCGTTGGTTGGGTTGTTGGTTGCGCCAGTTTCGCTGCATCCGGTGGAAGCTTTCGCCGCAATTCTGTTCATCGCGCTTGGGGCAGGGGCCAGTGGCGCGTTAAACATGTGGTACGACGCGGATATTGATGCCGTGATGCGCCGAACGGCGAAACGCCCCGTGCCTTCGGGCCGCGTTGAACCGGGCGAAGCCTTGGCGATCGGCGTCGGGCTTTCGGGCCTTTCGGTCGTGATGTTGGGCCTTGCGACGAACCTTGTTGCGGCCGGATTGCTGGCCTTCACAATTTTCTTTTATGCCGTTGTCTACACGATGTGGCTAAAGCGCTGGACGCCGCAAAACATCGTCATTGGCGGCGCCGCCGGGGCTTTCCCTCCGATGGTGGGCTGGGCCGCGGCAACTGGTTCTGTGTCGCTTGAAGCTTGCCTGATGTTCGCGCTGATCTTCATGTGGACGCCGCCGCACTTCTGGGCCTTGGCCCTTTTCATGAAGTCCGACTACGACGATGCAGGTGTGCCCATGTTGACCGTCACCCATGGGCGCAAGACGACACGTCGCCACATTCTGGCCTATACGGTTTTGTTGACGCCTGTACCGATTTGGTTGGCGCTAACGTCGGTTGGCGGCCCGGTGACGCTGGTGACGGCATTGATCTTGAACGGTTTCTTTCTGAAAGGGGCCTATGATATTTGGCACCGCGACGAAAATATGGCCGAAGCCGATGACTACCGAACTGAACGAAAATTCTTCCGTCTGTCGCTTTACTATCTCTTCCTGCATTTTGGCGCATTGATCGCCGACGCCATTCTTCGGGGGCTGGCATGAGCGATCTGCGCGCCACCCACGATATCCACACCCGTCGGTTTTCCCGCAACCTTGGGGTTGCTCTGGCGCTGACCGGATTGGTTGCGATCATTCTTGGTCTGACGGTTGTTAAGGTCAAACGCGGCGATGGCATGGAACGGTTTGACCATGTTGTACGCCCCAGTATTGAAAGCTCGGGGTCATGAGCATGGACGCCAAGCAAAAGACCGTGGCGAAGCTGGTTGGCGTGGTCCTGTTTATGGGATCTCTCGCATGGGCCTCGGTGCCGCTTTACGATCTGTTCTGCCGGGTCACCGGATGGGGTGGCACAACGGATATTGCAGCGGCTGCATCGGACAATCCGTTGGAAGAACAGGTCACCGTCCGATTTGACGCGTCTCGCGCTTCGGGTATGCCGTGGGAGTTCAAGCCCGAACAAATCAAGATGAAGCTGCGCATCGGCGAAGAAGGCCTGGCTTTCTACGAGGCCTATAACCCCACCGACCGCACCATTGCGGGCACGGCCAGTTTTAACGTCTCGCCTTATTCTGCGGGTGCGTATTTCTCAAAAATCCAGTGTTTCTGCTTTGAAATGCAGGTGCTTGAACCGGGGCAACGCGTGTCGATGCCCGTTACCTTTTTTGTCGAGCCCGAGATCGTCGACGATCCCGATGCTCGCTTTGTCAAAACCATCACTCTGTCTTATACGTTTCATGAAGCCGATGTGCCCGAGGATTATACCCCGGACCAAGCGGCTTTGGTGACGGACGGCGTGATCCAAACGTTTAACTAACGCCCGAGGGACCACCGATATGGCGCACGCAAAAAACCACGACTATCACATTCTAAACCCGTCGATCTGGCCGTTTGCCGGTGCGGTGTCCGGCATCATTATGCTGGCCGGCTTCGTGAAGGCCTTTGGTCAGAACGTCGAAACAAATTCGCCTTACATGTTCATTATTGGCTTGCTCGGCGTCTGTTTCGTGATGTTCGCTTGGTGGAGCGAGGTGGTCAAAGAATCGAACGTTGGTGATCACACCCCGGTCGTCAGCATCGGTCTGCGTTACGGTTTCATCATGTTCATCATGTCGGAAGTCATGTTCTTTTCGGCTTGGTTTTGGGCCTTTTTCAAGAACGCAATGTATCCAATGGGCCCGGAAAGCCCAGCCGTTGACGGTGTTTGGCCGCCTGTTGGTATCGAAACATTTGATCCGTGGCATCTGCCGCTGATCAACACGCTGATCCTTTTGTGTTCCGGTGCCGCTGCCACGTGGGCACACCACGCGATTGCCCATGAAAACAACCGAAAAGATATGGCGACGGGCCTGATCCTTGCCGTTGTTCTGGGGCTGATCTTTACGGTTTTCCAAGCCTATGAATACAGCCATGCGGCGTTTGGATTTTCCGGCAACATTTATGGCGCGACTTTCTTTATGGCGACCGGTTTCCACGGCTTCCACGTGATTGTTGGCACGATCTTCCTGTTCGTTTGCTACCTGCGCCTGCGGGCCGGGCACTTTACGCCTGAACGGCATATCGGTTTCGAGGCCGCGGCTTGGTACTGGCACTTTGTGGATGTGGTTTGGTTGTTCCTGTTCGCAGCGGTCTACGTCTGGGGCGGTTAAGCAGACGACCCTTTAGGGTTCTTGAGGCGGCGCGGTGCGAACCGGGCCGCCTTTTGTTTGAACCCTGCGATCCTCCGCCAAGGCCAAAGAAACGCAGCTCGTAAGGTGGCACGCCGTTTCAGCTTTGCCACCAGGGCGGCTTTTTCGCGAAATTCGCGTATTTCTTTAAGTGCACGGGTTTCAGGTTCGCACGGCGGAAATTTTGGAAACACGAGCGGCATCATCTATTCAATCCTTTCAAAAATGTGACATGCTCGACAGAATAAGCGGGATGCATGGGCTGGAAATCAGGATAATTCGCAAGTAGGCTTTCAGAAATGAAAGACGAGCTGTCACTCGACGATTTATTGCTGTTTTTGGCTGTCTGTGAAGCTGGCGGTCTTGCCGGTGCTGTGGCCGAGAGCGGACAAAGCGCGCCGACCCTTAGCCGCAAAATGGTTTCGCTTGAACGTCAAACGGGGCGGCCGCTCTTTATTCGTGGTAACAAAGGCTATGTACTGACGGCCGAAGGGCGCGAGTTGAGAGCCGAGGCCGAGGCGCTGACCGCGATCCGACGCCGCCTTGCGACGTTTTCAGTTGCGGCACGCACGCCACGTGTGCGGATCACCTCGGGCACCTGGAACGCCCATTATCTGACCCGTAACCTGACCGACTTTTGGTCGCCTGATGACGCCTGGATGCCTGAATTTCTGGCGTCCATGGCTGTTTTGGATATTGCGCGTCGCGAAGCTGATATTGGGATCCGCAATCGTCGTCCCGAACAGCCATGGTTGGCAGGCCGACGCACGCGTCGCGTACTTTATGCAGAATACGCCACGTCTGCCAAGGTCGAAGGGTATGTGACGCTGGCCGATCATATTGCGATCGCGCCATCCTCGCGTTGGGTACATGACAACCGGTCGCAAAAGATTGTCACAACGGCCAGTGATGCGCGGTTGGAGCTTGATCTCACTCGCAAGGGCGTTGGCCGTATGGTGCTGCCGACTTTTATTGGTGACGGTGAACCCGAATTGGAACGGGTGTCTGAGCCAATCGAGGAGCTTTGCCACGACGAATGGCTTGTTGCCCATCAGGATGCGCGCCACGATCCCGCTGTACGCCAAGCGATTGACGCATTAATGGGCTTTCTTGAAAAAGAAAGGACGCGATGACCGTGAGGCGATATCTGGCTCCCTTAGTTTTAGGTCTTTCGGGCACGCTTGTTCTGGTGTCGCTGGGGCTGTGGCAAGTACAGCGATTGCAATGGAAAGAAAGCGTTTTGGCCGAGATTGAAGCGCGGATCGTGGCTGATCCAGCAACGGTGCCGGATGCTCCTGACATTGGACTCCACAGGTTTATGCCGGTTGCCGTCAAAGGCGATTTCGACGGAACGGATGTCCCTGTGTTTCTCAGCCATGACAGTGGGCCGATTTATCGATTGATTGCAGCGTTTCAGTTGGAAGACGGGCGACGCATTCTGGTTGATCGGGGTGGCATTCCGGGCCGTGGAGACCCGACGCCCGAGATGCGAACCGCGCCGATGCGGGATGTCGAAATCGTTGGAAATCTGCACTGGCCCGATGAGGTTGATAAGTGGACGCCCGAACCCGACAATCGGGGCGTGTTCTTTGGCCGCGACATAACTGCTATGGCCGAGGTTTTGGGTACGGAACCCGTCCTGATCGTGGCGCGCGAAATATCGGCCAATACACCGCCTGCGACACCTTTACCTGTCACCACAACTGGTATTCCAAACAACCACTTGGGCTATGCTGTGCAATGGTTTGGCTTGGCATTTGTCTGGGCGGGGATGACAGCGTTCCTGATGTGGCGTATCCGGGGCCAGACGTCGTAAGGACAAGCTATGAAATACATCTCGACCCGGGGCCGATCCCAACCACTTTCGTTTGAAGACACCATGCTGACAGGGCTGGCGCCCGATGGTGGGCTTTATGTCCCCGAGGCGGTTCCAACCCTGTCCGCCGCCGATATTTCGGCGATGGAAGGCCAAAGCTATGAAGAGGTGGCGTTTCGCGTGATGCGCCCCTTTGTGGGTGAGACGTTTACGGACGAAGAGTTTCGCACGTTGATCGCCAGTGCCTATGCCGGTTTTGAACACGTCTCGCGCGCGCCAATAAAGCAAGTCGGCGACGGGCAATGGATATGCGAGTTGTTCCACGGACCAACCTTGGCGTTCAAAGATTTCGCGATGCAGTTGATCGGGCAGATGTTTCAGCATGTCCTGACAAGGCGCGGTGAGCGGATCACCATTGTGGGTGCAACAAGTGGCGACACGGGAAGCGCAGCAATCGAGGCGTTCAAGGGGTTGGACAATGTGGATGTCTGTATCCTTTTCCCCCATGGTCGGGTGTCCGAAGTTCAGCGGCGACAGATGACGACCCCATCTGACACCAACGTTCATGCGATGGCGGTTGACGGCACCTTTGACGATTGCCAACGGCATCTGAAAGACATGTTTGCCGATCACGCATTCCGGGACGAGGTGCGTTTGGCCGCGGTGAATTCGATCAACTGGGCGCGGGTTATGGCGCAAGTGGTGTATTACTTCACCTCGGCGGTCGCCGTGGGTGCGCCTGTTCGGCGGGTGAGTTTCTGTGTGCCGACCGGTAACTTCGGGGATATTTTTGCAGGTTTCATTGCCAAGGAAATGGGCTTGCCGATAGATCGTTTGGTGATCGCAACAAACCAGAACGACATTTTGCACCGGTGTCTTGAAACAGGCGCATATACCAAAGCGGGTGTGCGCCCTTCAATTTCGCCGTCGATGGATATCGAGGTGTCGTCGAATTTTGAACGCGCCTTGTTCTGGGCGCATGGTCGCGACGGAGATGCGGTAGCCGGCTTGATGGCCGATTTGAACGAGACCGGGGAGTTCGGCATTTCGGATAATGCTATGGCGCATCTGAGGTCCCACTACGACAGCGGTATGGCGGATGAGGCGACGACCAAGGCAACCATTACGCGCACGCTGGCGCAATCCGGCGAAGTTGTTTGCCCGCACACCGCCGTTGGGCTGCACGTTGCGGGGCAATGTGCCAAACAAGACACGCCGATGATCACCTTGGCGACGGCGCATCCGGCGAAGTTTCCGGCAGCGGTTGAAGAGGCCACGGGGCTCCATCCGGCTCTTCCCAAGCGGATGGCGGATCTTTATGACCGTTCCGAACGAGTGACGCGGATCTCAAATGATCTGGGCGAGTTGAAACATATCATCAGAGAGAAGCGCATACTGTGACCATTGAATTACATCGCATGGAAAACGGCGTGCGCGTCGTGACCGAGAATATGCCGGGACTGCAATCCGCCTCGCTTGGGGTATGGGTCGCGGCAGGTGGGCGTCATGAACGCGCCGATCAGAACGGCATCGCGCATTTTCTTGAACACATGGCGTTTAAAGGCACCAAGCGGCGAAGCGCGCTGGAAATAGCCGAGGCGATTGAAGATGTGGGCGGTTACATCAATGCCTACACCTCCCGCGAAATGACGGCTTATTATGCGCGGGTCCTGGCGGCGGATACCGAACTGGCTTTGGACGTTCTGTCAGACATCGTGTTGAATCCGGTCTTTGACCCCAAAGAAATCGAGATCGAACGCCACGTGATCCTTCAGGAAATCGGACAGGCGTTAGACACGCCTGACGACATTATTTTTGATTGGCTTCAGGAAACCGCGTACCCCGATCAACCGCTGGGGCGGCCTATCTTGGGGCCCGCGACGATGGTCGAACGGTTTGGTGCGGGTGATTTATCGGGGTTTGTGCGCGAACGCTATGCGCCCGAGAACTTGATTGTCGCGGCGGCAGGGGCCGTCGATCACGATGTGATCGTGCGCGCGGCTGAAGAGCGTTTCGGCCATTTAACCCCGTCAGCGCAAAGCGCGACTGAACCTGCTTTGTACCAAGGCGGCGAATGCAGGGTTGAGAAAGGGTTGGAACAAGCCCATATCGCATTGGCCTTTCCGGGACCCGGTTACCGCGATGATGCGATCTATTCTGCCCAGATTTTTGCCACAGCCATGGGCGGCGGTATGTCATCGCGCTTGTTTCAGGAAGTGCGGGAAAAACGCGGGCTCTGCTATTCGATTTTCGCGCAAACAGGAGCCTATTCCGATAGTGGCTTGATGACGATCTATGCGGGCACCAGCGGCGAGGAAGTGACCGCATTGTTGGACCTGACCGTCGACGAACTTAAGCGCGCATCGGGCGATATGTCAGAAGCCGAAGTCGAACGTGCAAGGGCTCAGTTGAAGGCGGGCATGTTGATGGGCTTGGAAAGCCCTGCCAGCCGGGCGGAACGATTGGCACGGCTGGTAGGCATCTGGGACAGGGTGCCATCGATTGAGGAAACCGTAGAACGGTTGGATGCGGTCAGCGTTGCATCAGTACGCGATGTGGCCGGTGGATTGGCAACTGGTGGATCAGCGGCCTTGGCGCTTTATGGCCCCGTTGCAGAAGCACCTTCGGTCGATGACGTCACGGCCAAGCTGGCGGCCTGATGTTTGGCCTGCGTGGACGGATCAGGATCGACACTGAACGCATGGTGTTGCGCCCACCGACCCACGGCGACTTTCGCGCGTGGTCTGATCTGCGTCGCCAAAGCGCTGAGTTTTTGCAACCCTGGGAACCGTCCTGGTCAAATGACCATCTGACGCGAAAGGGCTTTGTGAACCGGGTATATTGGTCGAATAGATCGATCCAACAGGGCACGGCGGTTCCGCTTTTTCTTCAGAGACGCAGCGATAATTGCATTCTGGGTGCCATCACGTTGGACAATATTCGACGCGGCCCAAGTCAGGCCGGGACAATCGGGTACTGGATCGGGGCTGAATTTGCGCGGCAAGGTTATATGCGCGAAGCACTTTTGGCCAAGGTGCATTATTCCTTTGAAGTGCTTGGTCTGAGCCGTATCGAGAGCGCCTGTCTACCCGAGAATGCCGCATCACGCGGGTTGTTGGAAAGCTGCGGGTACAAGTACGAAGGCGTGGCACAAAGCTATCTTCAAATCGACGGGCGGTGGCGGAACCATGTTTTGTACGCCAACTTGCGCAGTGACCGACGTGGGCGCGTAGAGTAGATTTTTGTGCGTTCAGGCTTGGTGACTTCCAAAACAGTGAGCGGTCGTTAGTTCCTGTCGAGGTTGGGGCGTCGCGATTGCGTTTTGTAAAAGGCAGAAAGTGATTTGTCGGGTTCGGCGCGGAAAACGCCGTCAACGGTTTCCGACTTAATACGGTCGACGCGGAACATGCGGAAGTTTTCGCGCAGTTCGCACCAAGCAACCAAGGTCCAAACTTTCCCCCAAAACCAAAGCCCCAAGGGGCGAATGGTGCGGGATGTGGCGTTTCCACTGTCATCTTCATAGGTAATCGTCAGCTGGGTACGTTTGTCGGTGGCCTTTTCCAACCGATCAAGGCGCGCGCGCGTTTCATCGTCAAGTCCTGTCATTTGAAAGGCATGGACCTGAACGCTTTCAGCGCGCGCACGGGCATCGTCGGGAAGGACAGAATTGATTTTGATCAACGCCTCTTCGGCAGCTTCGGCCATATTTGTTCCGCCCCATGCGCGGATCAGGCGGGCACCGGCCACAAGGGCCACGATTTCTTCGTGCGTGAACATAAGAGGGGGCAGATCAAATCCGTCGCGCATCAAATAGCCAACGCCGGCCTCGCCTTCGACGGGCACGCCGGTGCCAATAAGGTCAGCGATATCGCGGTAAATTGTGCGTTCGCTGACCTCAAGTCGTTCGGACAACTGGCGTGCTGTGACAAGCCGCCCACCCCTAAGATGTTGGACGATTTGAAAGAGGCGGTCGGCGCGGCGCATCAGGATTATCCCTTGTTGGCTTCGAACATCCCGATGGAATTGCCATCCGGGTCAGTGCCATACTGGAAGCGTCCGGGCGGGATCTCAATCGGTTCAGAGATCACCGTGCCACCTTCGCTTGCAAACCGTGTTGCAGTTGCTTCCAATGTATCCGGCACCGCAAGGTGGATCGTCAGGCCTTCGCCGTTGCCAGCTGGTTTGCCGGGGTAAAGATGGCCAGCAATCCCCATTTCGTCTTTTGTCTTGATCATGGCAATCGGGTTTGGTCCGGTTTCGTCGCGATTGAAGCCGAAGTCGAATACGGTGCCGTAAAACGCCACGCCGCGATCAAGATCACGCACGGGAATTTCTGTCCAAACGAGGGCATTGTCAGGATGAGTACTCATTTTTCATGTTCCTTTGTTGGTGTTGATGACCCTTCCTTGCACACCCCTCCTGACAGCGTTCTGTCAGGAGGTTTTGGCCGTGGGACGAATTTGTAAATTGGTTGTGTCTTGCTAATTGGGATATGTGTGCTGACAGTCGAACGGGGGCCAGCCAATTGGGGAACACGATGACGATTACAGACCGAAAACGCGCGATGATAATGGGCAGTTTTGTCGCCGATGCAGCCACAATGGGCGTCCACTGGCTGTATGATCAGGATCGTTTGCGCGCTTTGGCACCCGAAACGCCGGAATTCCGTGCACCAGACCCGAGCGATTTTGAGGGCGTGCCGGGTTACTTTGCCCATGGTATGCGGCGAGCCGGCGATTTTTCGCAATATGGTGAACAGGCGATGGTGATGTTGAACGCCTGTATATCGCCCGAAGGGTATTCCACCGCGACTTATAGCCAGATGTTCCGCGAGCACTTTGGCTATGGCGGGGTCTATGTCGGTTACATCGACCGCCCGACCCGCGACACCTTGGACAATATGACTAGGATCGAAGCGCAGGCACAGGAAAAGTGCCGCGCAGTAGACCCGTCGATCGATGATGCAACGCACAAAGCGATACTGGCCAAGGTCCTGTCGAACCGTGCTAAGAAATCGGGAGCCGCCTTGCGTGAGGCACTTTCTGGAGCAGTGAAGCGGTCTTATGACGATGATGCACTTGTGGATTATGCGGTGAAATTGGTCGAGGTTCTCGACGAGAATGCGCGCCCACCCGGTGCGGATGACGTACAGCTTCCGGCGGTCTCGAAACTGCCCGCACTGGTTGCCATTCACTACGATGCACCCGACTTGCCCAACATGGTCGAACAGGCCGTGCGCGTGACAAACAACTCGGATGTGGCCGTTCGATATGCGCAGGTGGTGGCACTTTTGTTGAAAGAGATCATCAAAACTGGTGAACTGCCGGACTTAGACGCCTTAGCCAGCGCAGCGCCGCCAGACGTCGCCAAAGCCCTGGAACGCGCCCTGTTGCGCAAGGGCGACACAACCGAAGCCGTCACAGCCGACATTGGAATGATATGCAATTTGGATACAGGTTTACCGTCAGTCTTCCACAATCTGGCGCAGGGACATTCGTTTGTGGATGCGGTGCGCACCAACATCTACGCGGGCGGCGACAATTGCGGTCGCGCGATCATTCTGGGCGCTGCGCTTGGAGGAGTACACGGAATGGGCGGCGAAAAGGGCGTGCCAGAGGGTTGGCTGGCGAGGGTGACCCGGAAGAACAGGTTGGAAGCCGCCTTGGCGAATGTGGCGCGACCAGATGAGTGAAAGGATTTGAAAGAGCTCGGAGCCTTGTTCTGAAATTTCAATCCGAATGGAGGCTGAATAAGAAAAACACCAGATAAATCAATTCAGGTATCTAGATTGGACTCATTTTGATTGACTGTGCAGAGATTAACGCTGTGCACCTATACGAGGAGTGGTCGCGCCTCCGCTATAGAATTTTGAACTCCAATGACTTTATGCAACTTTTCGATATTCCGTCTTAATGTCGGCAAAAGATTGTCGTCTTTGTATTCTTAACATCGCACCATTATTGAAAAGGAGGCTCAAGTGACACTTGAGCGTATCTTATGCGATTGATCTTAGATTCTTTCTTCCTGTCGTTTGGCGTTTTTTCGCGAATGATTTTTCCCGTTCTTGCCATCGTCATCCTTTCCTCCGTTGTGTGGGGCTTGCTAAACCTTATTTCGGGCGGGTATGCCGGTTTCATTAGCGGAACGGTCACCGCGACCTTCATCAGCCTCTTCGGAATACGCGTGGCCCTTTCACTTTTGGGGGACAACCACCGAACGGCGTACGAGACCTTGGTTTTGTACTCTGTATTGTACGGTTTGTTCCTCCTCATCGCTAAGGGCGCGGTACTCATGCTTTCTGATGTCGTCGCTGTGGCTTACGCCGAATGGAAATTTGATGGCGGCATCACGATTCGGAACTTTGTAAATGCCGAGAGATCGTTGCAAGTTGCGTTTTCACTTCATGCCATGAGTGCCAAAGCGATTGTGTCGATGGTGTTTTATACAACAGTTTTTGTGGTTATGGCAGTTCCACTTGCGAGTGCGGCGCGCGGTGTGGGCCATGGGACAATGAGTGTTGGCTTTTTTAATGGAGTTGCGCGCAGTTTTATCCCGCTGTTTCTTATCTTCTCTGTATCATTCTTCCTTCAATTCTTCTTTGATCTGTTCACTTTTCTCTTTGCAATCGTTCCGCTGTTTTTATCGATATTTTCTATTGTTATCTTTCAATCCGTGCCCGACATTGATCTCGACGTTCTATTGCGCGGCTTGGCGGCGAGTGCAGGCCTGTTGTGGCTCCATTCGGTTATCTGGGCCGCCTCAGCATTGGCTTTCGTAAAGTACGATGGCGCTTCAAAGCCGTCACGCGGTTCTGCGCCTTCGCAAGTTGAGACAAATACGGATATGCGCGCATTGCGGAAAGCTCGGGAGTAGGCGGGGTCGCGCCCAATATCCGGCACGCTCAGATGTTTCCAAGCACCGCGCAACAATTGGCTTTACGTCAGGGCAATTCGCCCGAAGGAATGATCGGGAAGAACTGACCGTCTGACCATAGGCCGAACCAGCTTTCGCCCTCATGATCTGCGTGGGCACCGATGTCGACCAGACGGTAGAAGCTTTTGCGGTCAATCAGAGCCTCAAGATTGGCGCGGATCAGCACATAGGGCGATGGTTCGCCGGTTTCTGGGTCTCGCTCGACGCGGATCGGGTGATCGGGGCCTGCTTGGGCTTCGTCGTCCAGATTCGTGACAAAGGTTAGGGTTTGGTCCTTTCCGGTGCCCGTCACATGAAAATCTACCGCAACGAAAGGCGCATCATCGACAGTGATTCCCACCTTTTCGACGGGTGTCACCAGAACGTAGCGGTCCCCGTCCTTGCGGAGAATCGTTGAAAAAAGTCGCACAAGTTCGGGCCGTCCGATCGGGGTGCCCAGATAAAACCACGTACCATCACGCGCGATGCGCATGTCCAAATCGCCGCAATCGGGCGGATTCCAGAGGTGAACCGGCGGCAAACCGCGCTTTGTTGCAGCACGAGCGCTTGTTGCGAGGCTTTCGGCGGTTAGTTTCACGGTGTTTTGACCCATATCTAGTTTTGCCATTTGTGCTGATCGGAATAGTTCGTTCTTATAGGCATAATAATCTGAACGGGAGCGATTGCCATGTCCGACACGCCAGAGCTTGTGGCCGAAATTGAAGGCCTCGGTGAAAAGTTGGCCGAAGCCAAGGCCAGTATCACCAAAAGGTTCATCGGACAGGAACAGGTCGTCGATCTTGTCCTATCAGCGATCCTTTGCGGCGGGCACGGACTTTTGGTCGGATTGCCGGGTTTAGGCAAGACCCGGCTGGTCGATACTTTGTCGACGGTCTTGGGCCTTGATGGCAAGCGGGTGCAGTTTACACCGGATTTGATGCCCGCTGATATTTTGGGCTCGGAAGTGTTGGAAGCCGGTTCAGACGGCAGCCGGGAATTCAAGTTCATCAAAGGGCCGATCTTTTGCCAGTTGTTGATGGCCGATGAGATCAACCGCGCCAGCCCGCGAACACAATCGGCGCTGTTGCAGGCAATGCAGGAAAAATCTGTCACCATCGCGGGCGCTGAACTTGATTTGCCCGCGCCGTTTCATGTGCTGGCGACGCAGAACCCGATTGAGCAAGAAGGCACGTATCCTTTGCCAGAAGCTCAATTGGACCGGTTTTTGGTACAGATCGATGTGCCGTACCCGGATCGCGATACAGAACGTGATATTCTTTTGGCTACAACCGGCGTCGAAGAAGAAGAGGCGACGACTGTATTCTCACCCACCGAATTGATGGCAGCGCAACACGTTGTACGCCAAATGCCCGTCGGCGAAGGTGTGATGGAGCTTATCCTTGACCTCGTTCGCGCTTGCCGTCCTGAAGAACCCGGCGCGCTGGAATTGGTCCGGGACAACGTTGGTTGGGGACCGGGGCCTCGCGCCGCGCAGGCTTTGATGCTGACGGTACGGGCCCGTGCCTTGCTGGATGGCCGTTTGGCCCCGTCCAGCGAAGATGTGGCAGCACTGGCAGGCCCCGTTTTGACCCACCGGATGGCGTTGAGCTTTGCCGCGCGTGCGCAAGGATTGGTGCTGAACAATGTGATCGCGCAAGTCACCGAAAGCGTGACACGCATTGAGGCTGCGGCTTGAGCGAAACCGCAACCTCTCATGTGTCAGCCGGGATTCGGCGCGATGCCGAGGCGCTTGCGGGTGCTTTGCCGCCGCTTTTGGCGGCAGCCGAACACTTGGCGGCCAGTGTCATGCTGGGCGAACACGGGCGTCGACGCGTCGGCCAAGGCGATGAATTCTGGCAATACCGTCCAAGTCACGCAGGCGACGAGGCGCGCATGATCGATTGGCGACGTTCTGCACGTTCAGAAGACGCGTTGTTCGTTCGGGAAAAGGAATGGCAGGCGGCGCAATCTGTGATGCTTTGGATGGATGCGGGGCGTTCGATGAATTTCGCATCCAGCAAACACCTGCCGCAGAAAGCCGCGGCGGCGCGTCGATTGGCATTGGCGCTGGCAATTTTGCTGATCCGAGGCGGCGAACGGGTGGGATTGTCAAACTCCAACCTACCACCGCGCACCGGCAAGCTGCAATTGTTGCGTCTTACCAATGCGCTGGCCTTCGACGAGGATGAAAGCGATTACGCCGCGCCACAGTTGACCGGTGCGCCACCCCGGTCACGTGCCGTGTTGGTGTCAGACTTCATGGGCAATATTGCAGGCGTGGAACGGGCTCTGACCCGCGCGGCGGATCGCGGAATCGAAGGCGTTCTGTTGCAGGTGCTCGATCCGCAGGAAGAGGCCTTTCCCTTCGACGGACGCACGATTTTCGAATCCGTTGGGGGCACCCTTAGTCATGAGACACTGAAGGCGGGCGACTTGCGCGACCGTTATCTGAACCGTTTGACCGAGCGGAAAGCAGAGCTGAAATCGCTGACGCGCAGCACTGGCTGGCAGTTTCATACCTATCACACCGATACCTCCGCCACGGCCGCATTGCTTTGGCTTTATGCGGCGTTGGAGCGGGTACATTGAATAGTTTCGCGACCTCTGAACGTCGCCGGGGTGGTTGCTGATGTGGTCGATTGGTCCCTTGGGCTTTGCGGTTCCGTGGCTGTTGTTGGGTCTGATCTTACTGCCTGTCCTATGGTGGTTGTTGCGCGCCGTGCCGCCTGCGCCGGTCCGTCGGATGTTCCCGGGCGTTGCGCTGATGCTGGGCCTGACGGATGACGAAACACAAACCGATCGCACGCCATGGTGGCTTTTGCTGCTGCGCACACTGGCCATCGCTGCGGCAATCATCGGGTTTGCGGGGCCCGTTCTGAACCCAAAGGCTGACAGCGCGGGCAATGGGCCCTTGCTGATCCTCATGGACGGAAGCTGGGCCGAGGCCCCGGATTGGTCGCGCCGGATCGAACGTGTCGAAGCTTTGCTGGGCGAGGCCAGTCAAGCGGGCCGCGAAACCGCGATTGTCTCGCTGACCGATTTACCACCGGACGCGCAATTGCCACTGCAGGCAGCAAATACTTGGTTTTCACGCTTGCCGGGTTTGGCACCGATGGCCTGGCCGCCCGATGGTGAAGCCGTCACAACCTGGGTCAGCCAATTGGACGGCGGGTTCGATACGTTTTGGTTCTCCGACGGCGTGACGCGGGATTGGCGTGCGGATGTGCTAAGCGATCTACAATCCCAAGGCAGCGTGACGGTCTTCGAAAGCCCGCGCCCGGTGATTGGGTTGAAGCCCGCAACTTTTGAAGACGGCAGCATTCGGATCTCGGCGGTGCGCAGCCGCAGCGGTTCAGCGAGCGAAACGACACTGTCAGCCCATGGATTGGACCCAGTCGGCACGCCACGTATTTTAGCTTCGGCCAGTATGAACTTTGCGGCGGGCGATGCGGAAACCGATGTGGTTTTGACTTTGCCAGCGGAATTGCGCAATCGGGTGACGCGGTTTGAATTGGACGGGATTAGGTCAGCGGGCGCGGTCAGTCTGACCGATGACAGTTTGCGTCGCCGTGAAGTGGCCATTGTGACCCCCGGTGATGATCGCGAAGGGCTGCAATTGCTGTCGCCGACGCATTATCTGGAACAAGCCCTGATCCCAAACGCGGACCTCATCGGCGGCTCGATGTCTGACATTGTATTGGCCAACCCGGATGTGATCATTTTGGCCGATGTCGTGGCCTTGGCAGGCGACGAAAAAGATGCGCTTGAAGGTTGGACCCGTGACGGCGGCTTGTTGTTGCGCTTCGCGGGCCCGCGCCTTGCCGCGTCGGACATGGGGCGCGACGCTGAAGATGTGCTGATGCCTGTACGCTTGCGGGCAGGGGGGCGGACCGTCGGTGGCGCGATGTCATGGGGCGAACCGAAGGCGCTGCGCAGTTTTTCCGCGGAAAGCCCGTTCTTTGGACTAAACGTCCCCGAAGACGTGACCGTGTCCAGCCAAGTTATGGCACAGCCCGATCCGACATTGGGCGAGCGTACGATTGCAACTTTGGCAGACGGCACCCCGCTGGTGACGCGAAAGCGTTTGGATCAGGGGCAAATTGTTCTGTTCCACGTCACGGCCAATGCAGATTGGTCGACGGTGCCCCTGTCAGGATTGTTCGTTCAGATGTTGGAACGATTGGCGGTTTCGACACGGTTGTCTTCCCTGGCGGCCGAGGATCTGGAAGGCACGATCTGGTCGCTGGATCAGCGGTTGACGGGCTTTGGTGAGATCGAAGACGCGGGCGAGCTGGCAGGCGTTGACGGGGTTCGATTGGCGGACGAGGCTTTGAGCGCCGATTTGCCACCCGGTTTGTATGTCGGCGAAAAACGCCGGATTGCGCGAAATGTATTGAGCGCGGACGACGTTCTTTCTGCGACGGTCTGGCCAGCCGATGTCGCCGTTGAGGGCTTTGCGGTGTCCCGTGAAACACCGTTGATGGGGATATTGCTGTCGCTGGCCTTGATTGCATTGATGATCGATATCTTGGCCACGCTTTGGCTGTCAGGCCGATTGGTGCGTGGCGGCGCAACGGCTGCGGTTCTGGCGGTGATGACTTTGGCGCCAACTGGGTCGGCAGAGGCTCAAGATGACGATGTGGCGCGCCTTTTGGCAGCAACGTCAGAAGTGACTTTGGCCCACGTCCTTACCGGCGATGTACGGGTCGATGATATCGCCTATGCCGGGCTTCGAGCGTTGTCGAATACCTTGTTCCGTCGCACATCTATTGAACCAGCAGAACCCGCGGCTGTGAATTTAGAAACCGATGAATTGTCGGTCTATCCGTTCCTGTACTGGCCCATCACGGAAAGCCAACCGCGCCCCTCGTCCGAGGCTTACGAGCGCCTGAACCGGTATTTGCGCACCGGCGGCATGATCCTGTTTGACACCCGCGACGCAGGCACATCGGGTTTCACCACAAGTAGCCCAAATGGCCGCAAATTGCAGCAATTGGCGCTTCCGCTGGATGTCCCACCCCTTGAGCCCATACCTGACGATCACGTCCTGACGCGTACCTTTTATCTGTTGCAGGATTTTCCGGGTCGTCACGTCAGCCGTGAAGTCTGGGTGGAAGCCGCCCCCGCAGACGCCGAACTGGTCGAAGGCATGCCGTTTCGCAACCTCAACGACAATGTCACCCCAATTGTCATTGGCGGAAACGACTGGGCCGCCGCTTGGGCTGTGGATGAACAAGGTCGCCCGATGTTCCCCGTGGGCCGTGGGATGGCCGGTGAACGACAGCGCGAGATTGCCTATCGCTTCGGTGTGAACCTGATCATGCATGTGCTGACGGGGAACTATAAATCCGATCAGGTACACGTCCCGGCACTTCTTGATCGGCTGGGCCAATGACCGTGTTCCTTTCCCCAAAGACAACTAGAGGACCGGCGTGATGGGCTCAGGGAGCGTGATTTTTGATCCCTTATTGCCGTGGCCGATTCTTTGGATTGGCGTGGTCTTTGCCTGTGTGTTCGCCGGAATTGCCATATGGCGGGGTTTGTCCGGTTGGTGGCTCAGGGCTGGGGCCTTTGCGCTTTTGTTGTTGGCCGTTGCGAACCCGTCATTGCAGATCGAAGATCGTGATCCTCTGACGGACATCGTTCTGTTGGTGGTCGACGAAAGCGCCAGCCAAGGGATCGATGTGCGCCCGGATCAGATTGCATCAGCCGTGGCCGAGATTGAGGATGAAATCGCCGCCTTCGGAAACACCGAATTGCGTGTTGTTTCGCTCGGCGACGCAGATGGAAATCGTGGCACGCTCTTGGCTCAGGCTTTGGCGGATGCAATGGCCGAAGAACCGCGCGCGCGACTTGCAGGGGCCATTCTGCTAAGCGACGGTCAGTTGCACGACATTGAACGTTTGCCGGACATTCCAGCGCCGCTGCATCTTTTGATGACTGGCGAAGACGATGACTGGGATCGAAGGCTTTTGGTCCAAAACGCGCCAGCTTTTGCGATCATCGACGAACCCGTAACCCTAACCCTTCGGATTGAAGATCAGGGCGCAGTTCCAAGCGACTTGCCCGAGTTGGCAACATTGGAAATTGCCGTTGATGGCGGCGACGTGCAAAGTTTCGACGTACCAATAGGCGAGGATCTGGAGCTTCCGATAACCTTGCGCCATGGCGGCGCGAACGTCATTCAGTTTACCCTTCCAGAACAACCGGGGGAACTGACAACACGCAACAACGCGGCGGTTGTTCAGATCAACGGCGTGCGTGATCGGCTGCGGGTGCTTTTGGTCTCCGGCGAACCCCATGCCGGAGAGCGAACTTGGCGAAACCTGCTAAAGTCGGATGCCTCAGTCGATCTGGTGCATTTCACCATTCTGCGCCCGCCCGAAAAGCAGGATGGGGTGCCCGTGAATGAACTCAGCCTGATTGCTTTTCCGACGCGCGAGTTATTTCTGGATAAGATCAACGAATTCGATCTGATCATCTTTGATCGCTACAAACGGCGCGGGATTTTGCCGGCCATCTATTTGGATAACGTGCGCCAATACGTCGAAGATGGCGGCGCACTTTTGGTGGCGGCAGGCCCGGATTTCGCGACGGCGGAAAGCATCTATCGTTCGCCCCTGTCCGAAATCCTGCCGGGTGAACCAAGTGGTCTGATCCGCGAAGAATTGTTCCTGCCCGAAGTCACTGACCTCGGCGAACGTCATCCCGTCACCGAAGGGTTCACACCCGAAGCCGTACCCGGCGACGACACTCCGCCTTGGGGTCGTTGGCTGCGTCTGGTGGACGTGAGAGTGGAGGACGAAGGTGACACAATCATGTCCGGCTTGGACGGTGCACCGCTCTTGATCCTTGATCGCGTCGGCGAGGGGCGCGTGGCCCTGATGGCGTCCGATCACGCTTGGCTTTGGTCCCGTGGCTTTGAGGGCGGCGGGCCGCAGCTGGAATTGCTGCGTCGCTTGGCGCATTGGATGATGAAGGAACCCGATCTGGAAGAAGAAGCCCTGACAGCCATCGCTGAAGGGCAAACCATGACCATCACGCGCCGCACTCTGGGCGGGGTGGTCGAAGATGTCGAAGTCACGGCCCCGGATGGCACTGTCACCTTGGTTCCTTTGGAAGAAGTCTCACCCGGCCGGTTCGTGGCCGACTGGGTCGGCCCGGAATTGGGGCTTTATCGGTTGAAAGAAGGCGATTTTGAAAGCGTTGTGGCCCTTGGGCCAGCGGCACCAAAAGAATTCGAAGTGACGATTGCAAGCGATGCGGTTCTGGCGAACCCGGTCGCGGCAACACGAGGCGGAGTGCATTTGGTTTCGGATGGCGTGCCAGACATCCGGCGGGTGCGCGCCGGTCGCGCGGCAACGGGGCGGGGCTGGATCGGCATCACCCCGCGCGAGGCTTATTTGACTGCCGACATCCGGGTTTCTCCGCTTTTGCCGGCTTGGGCCATGTTGCTGTTGGCATCTTTGTTTGCAGTTGGCGCGTGGCTCTGGGAAGGGCGTCGCTAACGGGCGTTTGCAGAAAATTCAGAATTTGCCTGTTAAAAGCAAGCTGAAACGCAAAACGTGTTAGGTCAGAATGTCCTTATCTCAGCAAAGCGCGGTCCAACCGGCGCCTCTCCCGGTTCCAATCTCCAATCCCTCGCAACCCGGTCCCCTGGTCAGGCTTCGCGTCGGATTGACGCCCCAGAAAAAGCAAACGCCGAGCGGTGACATTGTAATTTTGGGTTATGTTCAAAAGTCAGAAGTGGAAATCATCTTTAAACGTGAAAACGCTTTGATCCCGCTGGTGACCCAACTTGCGGAACTTGTGAAAACCGCACGTTCGAAAAGCGAAGCCGCAAATTTGCCAATGCCGCACGTTTCGGCTCTGCGCATTCCGCTGGATGTTGAAGGGTCTTGGCGTGTGCGCTTACAGGTCGACGAAGACGAAATTCCGGTTCGCCGCTATCAGCTTTTGGTCAACCGCTGGCGATCGCCGCAAACGGTCGAAAAACTCACGGCCTAAACCGCGCGGGCCAAATACCCCCACGACGTTCGTGATGGTGGCCCTGTTGGAAACGCATATTCGGCTTCGATTTCCCATCCGGTTTTGGCGAGGTATTCGCCCACCTCTTGCGGTCGATATGCTTTATGACGCCATTGAAGCCAGATGATCGCATTGCACCAATGCGGTTTTGAAACAATCAACCAAAGCGTGCCATCGGGCCGGATAACCTTGCGCATGCAAGCCAAAGTCGGCAGTGGATCGCTTTGATGTTCGATCACATGTGCCGCCAGCAAACAGTCAAACGGGGCTTCGGGCTCAAAAACCTCAAGCGTTTTTTGGATCAGCGTGCTGACAGCCGACCGTCTTTTCAGCGCCGCTTCTGCGCGGGATAGCATTTCTTTCGAGGGATCCAAAAGCGTGATCGCTTGATCAGGGCCTTGTATCGCCACCCAAGCATCTGCAAACGTGCCTGTGCCGCACCCAATGTCCATAACGCGCGTGCCCGTCGATGCGCGAAAGGTCTGAGACGCCAAAAACCCAAGGTACGCGTCGTAATATCCAAGCAGCCGCATTTTGTCGGCCCAAGCCGGGGCCGCAGCATCGTATTTCAGGTCAAGTTCGGAAGGAGCCATTCGTAAGCGTGCCATTGACCGCTGCCTTTGGAAAGCCTCAGTCGCTTTCCTCCATGTCCCAATTCAACGCCTTGGCGACGGTGAAAATATCTTTGTCGCCCCGTCCGCACATGTTCATGCAAATGATGTGATCCTTTGGCAAATCGGGTGCGATCTTCGCAACATGGGCCAGGGCGTGCGATGGCTCCAAAGCCGGAATGATGCCTTCGGTTTGGCAAGACAGCTGAAACGCCTCCAACGCTTCCACATCGGTGATCGAAACATACTTTGCGCGACCGATTTCATGCAGCCAGGAATGCTCAGGCCCAATACCGGGATAATCGAGACCGGCGGAAATGCTGAACCCTTCCAATATCTGCCCATCATCGTCTTGAAGCAAATAGGTGCGATTCCCGTGTAAAACGCCGGGCCGCCCGCCGGTCAGCGACGCGCAATGCTCCATCTTGGCGTTCACGCCCTTGCCGCCGGCTTCCACGCCAATGATCTCGACATCCTTGTCATCCAGAAACGGAAAAAACAGCCCCATGGCATTCGATCCGCCGCCAATGGCCGCGATCAGAGTGTTGGGCAAACGGCCTTCGGCTTCCAGCATCTGTGCCTTGGCTTCCTTACCGATGATCGCCTGAAAATCACGCACCATAGCAGGATAAGGATGTGGTCCGGCAACGGTGCCAATGCAGTAAAACGTGTCGCGCACATTGGTTACCCAATCGCGCAAAGCATCATTCATTGCGTCTTTCAATGTGCCACGTCCCGATGTGACGGGCACGACTTCAGCGCCCAAAAGCTTCATGCGGAATACGTTCGGTTTTTGACGTTCAACGTCATGGGCGCCCATGTAAACCACGCATTTCAAACCAAATTTCGCGCAGACAGTGGCCGTTGCAACACCGTGTTGACCAGCACCTGTTTCGGCAATAATCCGGGTTTTTCCCATGCGACGCGCCAGAATGATCTGCCCCAGCACATTGTTGATTTTGTGTGCGCCTGTGTGGTTCAGTTCGTCGCGCTTCATGTAAATTTTCGCGCCGCCAAGCTGTTCGGTCAGACGTTCAGCCAGATAAAGCGGCGAAGGGCGGCCCACATAGTGCTTCCACAGAAAATCCATTTCCGCCCAAAAACTGTCGTCGGTCTTGGCGTTCTCGTATTCCGCCTCAAGATCAAGGATCAACGGCATCAGTGTTTCGCTGACGAAACGTCCGCCAAACTGGCCAAACCGCCCGTTTTCATCCGGGCCGGTCATAAAGCTGTTAAATAGATCGTTGGCCATTCTCGATATCTCCCCGGACAGACCGTCGAGATTTAGCCCTGCGGCCCCTCCGAGGCAAGCGGTCTTGCCTCATATTGTTCACAGGGTTCGAGTTGGTGGGGGCCGCGCCGAAGGCGCGG
>CALKXV010000008.1 GCA_938005545.1 uncultured Paracoccaceae bacterium | reverse complement strand
CACAACCAATCCGACACATGCATGCAGTGATGCCATCACGGCATCAAACAGACTGCGGAGAGAAGCGTGACCCGGATGAGCGACAATGACCCAGAAGAAAGAAGGAATACGAGCTTGACCTAAACACCCAATTAGAGAAGCACATCTTTGAGCGCTCGATAGCATGTGAGGTTGAGAAAATCTCGACCTGCCTGAGTGATGTATCTGCTGGTCAGTGTCGGGTTGGATTTGAGTCCGGTGCAATGAGCCAGCATCTTTACTTTGACCTGCAGGCTGCTGGCTTTGATGGTGTCTGTATGGAAGCAAGACAAGTGAACGCCGCCCTGTCAGCTTTGCGCAATAAGACGGTCAAGACGGATGCGCGTGGGATGGTAAAGGTGCTGTGGTCCGGATGGTAGCCGCTAGGAACCTTGCTTGCAGAACTCATCAGGGCCAGTGGCAATTGCTACGCAAACAGGCCGGACACACGACTGTACTGAAAGACCATCGCAATCAAAGAAATCTCTTGCAATGCAGGAGCCATCCACTCGCGGCATTCACCATGCCCTGCGTGAAGATCCTATGCTTGTTTCAGTGATAGTTCCGCTCCTTCAGGTTCGGGTAGATTGCCGTCAACCCATGGTCAGGATGATCTTGCCGCGGTGAGCCGAGGCTTCCATCATTTCGTGCGCCTTTGTGGCGTCTTCCATGGACAGGGTCGTGTGGGTGACGGGCTTGATTTTACCGGACGCGAAATGGGGCCAGACGTTGGTTTCGACGCCTGCTGCGACGGCGACTTTGAATTCCGGCGGGCGGGATCGCAGCGTTGAGCCGGTGAAGGTCAGACGTTTCAACATGACGGGCATCAGGTTGATATCGACCTTGGAGCCTTGATTGAAGGCAAGTTGGATGAGGCGCGCATCGTGGCGTGCGGCTTTCATGTTGCGGGCGATATAATCGCCGCCAACGATGTCGAGGATGATGTCAGCGCCGCCAGCGTCGCGGGTAACTTCGACAAAGTCTTCGTCTTTGTAGTTAATGGCGCGGTTTGCGCCAAGGTTTGTGACAAAAGCGGCGGCGTCTGGGTTTGATACTGTTGTCAGCACGTTAAGGCCCATGGCGGCACCCAGCTGCACGGCTGTTGAACCGATACCGCCCGCACCACCGTGGATCAGGAAATTCGCACCTTTTGGGATGTCATGGTCGTGAAACACGTTCGAATAGACGGTGAAAAAGGTTTCGGGCAGGCCAGCAGCGTCAACTTCCGAGACACCCTGGGGAAGCGCAATACAATGGTCGGCGTCGATGGCAACGAATTCTGCGTAACCGCCACCGTTCGTCAGCGCGCACAGGCGATCACCGATTTGCCAGCGGGGACAGTCGGGACCCAAAGCGACGACTTCGCCGGAGATTTCGAGGCCGAGAAGCGGGGAGGCTCCGGGCGGTGGTGGGTAATGGCCGCGGCGTTGAAGAAGATCGGGGCCATTGACGCCTGCGGCGGTCACTTTCACCAGCACTTGTTTGGGGCCGGGTGTCGGGACCGGGGCTTGGCCCACTTCAAGAACGTCGGGTCCGCCCGGTTCGCGGATCAAGATTGCGCGCATGGTGTCTGGGGTGGTCATTTCGGGTTCCTTCGCGGTTTGGACATGGGTAGCATTTGCATCGGGCTTGGCAACCGCTTGAGGAGCGTGCATGCAAGGGACATGCTTGATTTGCGCGACCTTGATTGTTTGTTGGCCCTGACGCGGCACCGGCATTTTGCGCGGGCTGCCGAACAATGCGGCTTGTCGCAGCCAGCGTTTTCGATGCGCATTCGGAATTTAGAAGAACGTTTGGGAACGCAGATCGTCAAACGGGGCAATCGGTTTCAGGGTCTGACGGCGGAAGGCGAACGTGTGGTGGCACATGCGCGGTCAATTTTAGACGAAGTGCGCGCCTTGGAAGAAGAAGTGCGTGCTGCGCGTGGCGAAGTTGCGGGCGATTTGACGATTGGCACGATCCCGACGGCGCAGCCCTATGCGGGGTTGGTGGCCAATCGGTTGAGGAAGACGCATCCGGGTATCCGCCCACGGATCAAATCGACGACATCTTTGGGTGTGCAGCAGGGGGTCGACGACGGATCATTTGATGCAGGGCTGACCTATGCCGAAGGGGCCAGCGCGGATTTATTGGTGGTTGAGGCACTTTATAGCGAGGAATATGTGCTTTTGGCCCCGAAGGGTTTGGCGTCGGGGGATGAGATTTCCTGGGCGGACGCGGCTGGATTGCCGTTGATCCTGTTGGACCCTGAAATGCAGAACCGACGGATTTTGGATCAGATATTTGCGGATTTGGGCGCTTTGCCGACCGTGGTGGCCGAAACCAACGGGTTTATCGCGGCGATTTCCATGGCGCAGGAAGGCATGGGGGCGACTGTAGTGCCGCGCATGATGGCCGAAACATTGGGCGGATTGCAGCGTGCGGACCTTTTGCCATTGATCGACCCCGTGATCGAGAAACCGGTCGCATTGGTGACGCCGAAACGCGGGCAGGGCATTCCGGTGGTTGAGGCTTTGCGGAGAACTGTGGTGATTATGCAATAAGCAAAAACTATCGCTCTATCCAAAATGCTTATTTGACGATTGGTATTCCCGAAGGCAAAGTGCCGCCAGGGGAGATCACCATGGCACCACTGGACAGTGAAAAAGGCGTCTGGAAACAGAAGGGTACGGGCAAAAGCCGACGTACTCCAAAGGGCCGTCAGGTGGATGATCTTGCGCTTGAAACGGTGCGCGGGCTTTTGGGGGATCGTCCGCGTCGCCGGGATCTTTTGATCGAGCATCTTCATTTGATCCAAGATGAGTTTGGGCATTTGTCGGCAGATCACATCGCGGCTTTGGCCGATGAGATGCGGCTTGCGCAGGCGGAAGTCTATGAAGTTGCGACGTTTTATGCGCATTTCGATGTGGTTCGCGATGGTGAACCTGTGCCGCCCGCTTTGACCATTCGCGTTTGCGACAGCCTGTCTTGCGAAATGGCGGGGGCGGCTCAGTTGCAGAAGGCCTTGGAAGACGGCTTGGATGCGGCCGACGTTCGCGTGTTGCGCGCGCCTTGCATGGGGCGATGCGATACGGCCCCTGTGTTGGAACTGGGCCATCACCATATTGATCACGCAACGCCTGAAAAGGTGAATGCCGCGATTGCTGCCGGGCATACCCATGCGGATATTCCCGATTATGAAGGGTTTGAGACTTATCGTGCGGAAGGTGGCTATGCCGCGCTTGAAGCCTTGCGGAAGGACGGCGACTGGGAAGATGTTCAGGCGCGCATTCTGGCAAGCGGGTTGCGCGGGCTGGGTGGCGCTGGATTTCCGTCGGGTAAAAAATGGGGCTTTGTGCGTGCCAACGAAGGCCCGCGTTTTTTGGCTGTGAATGGCGACGAGGGCGAGCCGGGGACATTCAAAGACCGTTATTATCTTGAACGCACGCCGCATCTGTTCCTTGAGGGCATGTTGATTGCCGCTTGGGCCGTCGAGGCCGAGACGTGCTTCATCTATATGCGCGACGAATATCCTGCCGTTTTGCGCATTTTGGCAAGTGAAATTGCGGCGCTGGAAAAGGCGGGCCTTGTTGCGCCCGGATACATTGATCTGCGCCGTGGGGCCGGGGCTTATATCTGCGGCGAAGAAAGCGCGATGATCGAAAGCATTGAAGGCAAGCGCGGGCTGCCTCGCCATCGCCCGCCGTTCGTGGCACAAGTGGGTATCTTTGATCGCCCGACTTTGGTGCATAATGTCGAGACGCTGTATTGGGTGACGAAAGTCTGCCGCGACGGGTCGGAGTGTCTGAACGCGACCGAAAAGAATGGCCGCGTCGGATTGCGCAGTTATTCCGTGTCGGGGCGCGTGGCCAATCCGGGTGTATTTCTGTTGCCGGCGGGTTCGACAATAACGGATATTATTGCGGCAGCAGGCGGAATGGCCGACGGCCACACGTTCAAAGCCTATCAGCCGGGCGGGCCATCTTCGGGGATTTTGCCTGCATCAATGGACGATGTGCCGCTTGATTTCGACACTTTGCAACCTCACGGAACTTTTATTGGATCTGCGGCTGTTGTTGTGCTGTCGGATCATGACAGGGCCCGTGATGCAGCACTTAACATGTTGAAATTCTTCGAAGATGAGAGTTGTGGGCAATGTACGCCTTGTCGGGCCGGCTGTGAAAAAGCAGTTAAGCTGATGCAGGCCGAGACGTGGGATCAGCCGCTTTTGGAAGATCTTTGCACTGTGATGGCGGATGCGTCAATCTGTGGGCTGGGGCAGGCGGCTCCTAATCCGATCCGTCTGGTCATGAAACACTTCGCGAAGGAAATCTAATGCGTCTTTTTATTGCTGCTTTTCTGCTACTACCGTTGCCCGTCTTGGGCGCTGAATATGCCCATTGCTATGTGGGTGATGTGCCCGAAGATGCCAAAGTAAGCGAAGGTGCAAACCCGCTTGATGGTTTTGGCGACACTTTGGGCGTGGCCGCGATCCGACATGCCTGCGGCGCGGACACGACAGCCGAAAAAGGCGCATTGGCCGGTGCTTTGGAAGGCGCGCAATGTTCCGAAACCTCACCAATCTCAACGCGCACCATTGAAATGATGTCGGCTGAGGCCAGCGTTCTGGCCGCCGGATACCAATCGCAACTTGAGTTGGATGACGCCGGTTTCGCATCCTTCTGTGCTGCCATCGAGCCTTGCAAGATGGCCGATGGTGATGAGCACTTTGGACCCGCCTGTTTTGAGGCAATCGAGAAAGCCTTAGGGAGCTAGAATGAAAGACGTCGTCGAGACTTCGATTACCTTTTCGCTGGACGGAACAGACGTAACTGTTCCCGAAGGCACAACGATCTGGGAAGCGGCGCATGGGCGGGGTCTGGTGATCCCGCACCTTTGCCACAAACCCGCGACAGGGTATCGACCCGACGGCAATTGCCGGGCTTGCATGGTGGAAGTCGAGGGCGAACGGACGTTGATCGCGTCGTGCATCCGGCCAGTTGCGGACGGCATGGTTGTAAAGACCGACACGGAACGTGCTGAAAAATCGCGGAAATTGGTGGTTGAACTTTTAGCCGCCGACCAGCCCTACAAGGCCCATGATGTGTCATCCCATTTCTGGGATATGGTTGAGGCCAACGGTGTCGATGGCAGCCGTTTTCCACCTGTTGAACCCGACCGCGTTCCGTTGCTGGACGACAGCCAAGTGGCGATGAAGGTGAATTTGGACGCCTGCATTCACTGTAATCTATGTGTGCGGGCTTGCCGCGAAGTTCAGGTGAACGATGTGATCGGCATGTCGGGCCGGGGCCGCGATGCGGAAATCGTGTTCGATCAGGGCGATGACCTGGGGGCGTCGTCTTGCGTGGCTTGCGGCGAATGCGTGCAGGCCTGCCCGACGGGGGCATTGTTGCCCGCAACGGTGGACGGCGACACCAAGGATTATGACCGCGAGGTCAAATCGGTGTGCCCTTATTGCGGTGTTGGGTGTCAGTTGTCGTTCAAAGTGAAGGACGACAAAATCCTTTACGTCGACGGCATCGAAGGCCCTGCGAACGAAAGCCGGTTGTGCGTGAAGGGGCGGTTTGGGTTCGACTATATCGACCATCCGCACCGCTTGACGAAGCCCTTGATCCGGCGTGACGATGCGCCCGCCAAAGGCCTGAACGTGGATCCCGGCAACATTCACACGCACTTTCGCGAAGCGACCTGGGACGAGGCGTTGGACTTTGCAGCTGCGGGCTTGAAGGGCCGTGGAACCGAGATTGCGGGCTTTGGATCGGCCAAATGTTCGAACGAAGAAGCCTATCTTTTTCAAAAGCTTATCCGTCAGGGATTTGGGCACAACAACGTTGATCACTGCACACGGTTGTGCCACGCGTCGTCGGTTGCCGCCTTGATGGAGAACGTTGGATCGGGGGCTGTGACGGCGACGTTCAACGAAATTGAAAACGCCGATGTGGCGATTGTGATTGGTGCGAACCCGACGGAAAACCATCCCGTTGCGGCGACCTATTTCAAGCAGTTCACCAAGCGCGGCGGCAAGCTTATCGTGATGGATCCGCGCGGTCAGGGGCTGAAACGTCACGCCTCGCACATGTTGCAGTTCAAGCCCGGTGCGGATGTGTCAATGCTGAACGCGATCATGCATGTGATCGTCGAAGAAGGGCTGTACGACCAGCAATACATCGAGGCCTACACCGAAAACTGGGATGCAATGAAGGACCATCTGAAAGGCTTCCCGCCTGAAAAGATGTCCGAGATTTGCGGGATCGAAGCTGATGTTCTGCGCGATGTGGCGCAGGTCTTTGCCGGTGCCAAGGCGGGCATGATCTTTTGGGGCATGGGCATTTCGCAGCATATTCACGGCACGGATAATTCGCGGTGTTTGATTTCGCTGGCGCTGATGTGTGGTCAAGTGGGTCGTCCCGGTGCCGGGCTGCATCCGCTTCGGGGGCAGAACAATGTACAAGGCGCGTCGGATGCCGGGCTGATCCCGATGTTTCTGCCAGACTATCAATCGGTGGCGGATGACGGTGTGCGTTCGGCCTTTACGGATGTTTGGGGCACGGAAGATTTCTCGGCCGAGAAAGGTCTGACGGTCGTCGAGATTATGGGCGCGATCCACGACGGCGACATCAAGGGCATGTATATTCTGGGCGAAAATCCCGCGATGTCGGACCCGGATGCCGACCATGCGCGGGCCGCTTTGGCCAAGTTGGACCACTTGGTGGTTCAGGATATTTTCTTAACGGAAACGGCGAATTATGCGGATGTGATCCTGCCGTCATCGGCCTGGGCTGAAAAGACCGGGACTGTGACGAATACCAATCGGCAGGTTCAGATGGGCCGTCCTGTGACGCCGCCGCCGGGCGATGCGAAGGAAGATTGGTGGATCGAAGTTGAGCTGGCAAAACGGCTTGGACTGGATTGGACATACACCCATCCGCGCGAGATTTTCGCCGAGATGAAGTTGAACATGGGATCGTTGGACAACATCACGTGGGATCGGTTGGAGGCGGTAAGTGCAGTCACCTATCCGTCCCTGACGCCAGATGATCCGGGCCAGCCGATTGTCTTTGGTGATGGGTTTCCGCGCCCTGATGGGCGTGCGCGCTTTACGCCCGCCAATGTCATTCCACCCGATGAAGTCCCCGACGATGAGTATCCGTTCGTGATGATCACCGGGCGTCAGTTGGAACACTGGCACACTGGATCTATGACGCGGCGCGCGTCGGTTTTGGATGCGATGGAGCCGGAAGCGAACTGTTCGCTGCATCCCAAAACGCTACGCGAGTTGGGAGTGAAGGCTGGCGAATATGTGCGGTTGACGACACGGCGCGGGACGATTTCGATCATGGCGCGCGCCGATCGCGCGGTTGCTGAACGGAATGTCTTTGTGCCGTTCGCCTATGTTGAAGCGGCGGCCAATATCCTGACCAATCCGTCTTTGGATCCTTACGGAAAGATTCCGGAATTCAAATTTTCGGCAGTCCGGGTCGAAAAAGCTGAAGCATTGGCAGCGGAATGACATTCACGATCAATTTGGGTTTTTGATTGGTCGAAAATAGCCTGCCAATTGACGTTTTTTATGCGTTTAACGGCTTCGTTTCGAGTAAGATTTGTATAACAGAACACCAAGTGGGAAAATGACCATGTCCGACATCGAGATTGCACGTGCCGCCAAGAAGAAACCGATCATGGAGGTGGGTGACAAACTTGGTATTCCAAGCGAACATCTTCTTCCCTATGGCCATGATAAAGCCAAGGTAAGTCAGTCGTTTATCAACTCAGTGCAAGGTAATGAGGATGGCAAACTGATCCTTGTGACGGCCGTAAATCCTACACCCGCTGGCGAAGGAAAAACAACAACGACGGTTGGTTTGGGTGATGGTCTGAACGCCATTGGCAAAAACGCGATGATTTGTATTCGCGAAGCCTCGCTAGGGCCAAATTTTGGCATGAAAGGTGGTGCCGCTGGCGGCGGTTACGCGCAAGTTGTGCCGATGGAGGATATGAACCTTCATTTCACCGGTGATTTCCATGCCATTACTTCGGCGCATTCGCTGTTGTCGGCCATGATTGACAATCACATTTATTGGGGCAACGAGCTGGAAATTGACCTGCGCCGTGTCGCTTGGCGTCGGGTTGTCGACATGAACGACCGCGCCTTGCGTCAGGTCGCTTTGTCATTGGGCGGTGTTTCGAATGGTTTCCCGCGCGAAGGTGGGTTCGACATAACGGTGGCGTCCGAAGTGATGGCGATCCTTTGTCTTGCGAAAGATCTGAAGGATTTGCAAAAGCGGCTTGGCGATATGATCGTTGCTTACCGCCGGGATCGGTCGCCGGTATTTGCCCGTGACATCAAGGCCGATGGCGCGATGACGGTATTGCTGAAAGATGCGATGCAGCCGAACCTTGTCCAGACGCTGGAGAACAACCCGGCCTTCGTACACGGCGGACCTTTTGCAAACATTGCACACGGCTGTAACTCGGTGATTGCAACGACGACCGCTTTGAAACTGGCGGATTATGTTGTGACCGAGGCGGGCTTTGGCGCGGATTTGGGGGCAGAGAAATTCCTCAACATCAAGTGCCGCAAAGCCGGTTTGACCCCGGCGGCGGTTGTGATTGTTGCAACCATTCGGGCGATGAAAATGAATGGCGGCGTTGCCAAGGGCGATCTGGATGCCGAGAACGTTGAAGCGGTGAAAACCGGCTGTGCGAACCTTGGGCGGCATATCGAGAACATCCAGAAGTTCGGCGTGCCAGCTGTCATCGCCGTTAACCATTTCGTCAAGGACACCGATGCAGAAGTGCAGGCGGTTTTGGATTACGTCGCGTCTCAGGGTGCTGAGGCGGTGGTGTCCAGGCATTGGGCGGATGGTTCGGCCGGGTCTGCGGATTTGGCGCGGAAGGTCGTCGATATTATCGACAGCAAGCCGTCGAAATACGCGCCGCTTTACCCCGATGCGATGTCCTTGATGGACAAAATCGAGACGGTGGCCAAAGAGGTTTATCGCGCCGAAGACGTGATTGCGGATAAGAAAATCCTCGACCAGTTGAAGACCTGGGAAGATCAGGGGTATGGCGATTTGCCGGTTTGTATGGCCAAGACGCAATATTCGTTCACCACGGATCCGAATGAACGTGGCGCGCCGACGGGGCATTCCTTGCCGATCCGCGAAGTGCGCTTGTCGGCGGGCGCCGGATTTGTGGTGGTGGTCTGTGGTGAGATCATGACGATGCCGGGATTGCCGCGCAAACCTGCGGCTGAGAACATTCACTTGAATGATGCCGGCGAGATCGAAGGGTTGTTTTAAACCTATGCGGCGACCTGAAAAGAAAGCGCGTCCTTTCGAGGGCGCGCTTTTTTTCTGCGGGTTTGTTCGAAAGACCTTACGACACGTAATTATAGGACGTTTCGACGGCGTGGAGGAATGACCCGGCTGAGGAACTTGCCGACATCAACATGAAGCGGTCGTCTTCAAGACGGATGATGAGCGCGCCCATATGCTCCATCATTGTGCGGGCCGATTGGCCAATTTCAAACGTGGCCGTGTCAAGCAGGCAGAGACGTTCGAGCGCTTTCAATGTGTCGGGCCCGGAAATTTCCAGGATCACCCAAGCGTCGGTTTGGTCGGTTGTGTATCCGGTGCCGTTGAGTTTCTTCTGAACGGTGGCATTTGCATCCGGTGTGCCGTGAGGAAAAATCAGAAGGATTTGATCAGGGCTGGTGCGGATTGCGCGCGTGTTTCCTTCGACCGTCGACATGATGGGATCAGGCATGGTCAGGGACCAGCCGGTGTTGAGTGTCTTCGCCAGAATGTCTTTGCCACCCAAAGGCGTCGCGATCGACACGATGGCCAAATCCGACCGTTCGGCGATGCGGTTCTGGCCGATTTCCAATTCTATGCCGCCTAAAGCTGGTGACGCTGTGAGAGTGAGATTAGCCACGTTGACGGTGTCCTTCCGGATCGATGTGGTGAGGCGAGCAAACCTCGACCATTGTATTGCCGCCGCGCACGGGGGAGTAGGAGCGGATTTGTTCGCCCAGTCTGTCTTGGCCGCGTTTCAGATAGCCAAGGCCGATGGAATGGCCGAGTTCGGGCGAGTATGCCACAGAGGTCATCCAGCCCTGATCGTGGGCCATGTCTTCGGGATCGCCGGGGCTCAGAAAGTGTGCGCCTGCGGTCAACCCGATGGTTTTGTCGACCGGTTTGAAACCGACAAGGCGCATGTCGTCGTCGCCGTTCAGGGCAGGTCGTTCTGAAAGTTTCGAGCCGATGCTATCTTTCTTCTTTGACACCATACCGCCGAGGCCAAGCATTTGAGCGGTGGTCTGGCCGTTCAATTCATTGCCGGCGGCGTGGCCTTTTTCGATGCGAAGAACGCCGAGAGCTTCGGTGCCGTAGGGTACTGCGTCGAATTCCTGCCCGACCTCCATCAAGGCGCGGATCATGGCGTCACCATAACGGGCAGGGACAGCGACTTCATAAGCCAACTCGCCCGAGAAGGAGATCCGGAAAAGGCGCGCGGGCGTGCCGCCGAAGACCGTGCAATCCGTACAGGCCATGAAGGGAAAGGCGTCGTTCGACAGATCGAGATCATCGACCACCTTGGACAGCAACGCGCGCGCGTTCGGCCCGGCAACGCCGAATTGGGCCCATGCGTCGGTGGTGGAGATAAGGTGCACGTCAAGGTCGGGCCAAAGGCATTGGCGGGCGAATTCCATATTGCGGAAAACGGTGACCGCGTTGGCGGTTGTCGTTGTCATGACAAAGTGGTTTTCGGCCAATCGTGCGGTTGTGCCGTCGTCATAGCAGATGCCATCTTCGCGCAGCATCAACCCATAGCGGACCTTGCCGACCGGCAGTTTCAGGAAGGCGTTGGCGTATATACGGTTGAGGAATTCTGCGGCGTCGCGCCCTTGGATATCGATCTTGCCCAATGTCGTTACGTCGCAGATGCCAACAGATTTTCGCACCATTGCTGCTTCGCGGTCAACTGAATCGCGCCAACCCTTTTCGCCCGGTTGTTTGAACCATTGGGCGCGGAGCCACATGCCGGTTTCGACAAAGTCGGCTCCGTTCTCTTCCGCCCATCTGTGCGATGGTGTCAGACGCGTCGGGCGAAAGTCTTTGCCGCGCGCACGACCGGCGAAGGCTCCGATAGCGACTGGGTTGTATGGTGGGCGAAAGATTGTGGTACCGGTGTCCTGGATGGATTTGCCCTGCGCTTCGGCCATCAGGGCGAGGCCCAGAATGTTGGCGGTTTTGCCCTGGTCGGTGGCCATGCCAAGTGTTGTGTAGCGTTTCAGGTGTTCGACCGAGCGGAAGCCTTCCTGATGGGATTGCTTGATGTCTTTGGTTGTGACGTCGTTCTGCAAGTCGACCCAAGCGCGTGTTTTGCTTTCGGCGACGTGCCAGAAAGGGGCGGTGTCGAAGGTTTCGTCCGACGCTTTGGGGGCCGTGTCGCGCACTGTTTTGCCCAAGCCAGCGGCGATGGATTGGGCGGCTTCGTGCGCTTGTCTGATGGCGGCGGCAAGTGTCATGGCGCCGTTGGCGGCACCGGCGACCACCATGCCGGGGGGAAGGTCTTTGCCCGGTGTGAACCCCGCGATCTGTTCGTTCCAGACGGGGCGCCCCCGGTGGTGGCACGTCAGGTGAACGTTTGGCGACCAGCCACCCGAGACGGCAAGACAGTCGGCTTCGACGTGACGACCGCCATTGAGATAAACGGTGTGCAGACCCTTCCGCCCGACCGTGTTGACCACATTGTCGCCCTGACGGGCGTCGATTATTCTGGTGATATCGACGCCCTTTGCCCTGAGGTCGTCGGCTGTGCGAAGCCCGTCGTCGTTGTTGGTGAAGATGGCGACTTTCTTGCCGGGGGCCACGCCGAAACGGTTGACGTAAGTGCGCACGGCGCCTGCCAACATGACGCCGGGGCGGTCGTTGTTGCCGAATGCAATGCTGCGTTCTGTTGATCCAGCGGTCAGAAGCGCGCGTTTGGTATAAAGCCGCCAGAGCACCTGTCGGGGTTTGCCGTTTGCGTTAGCCAGGTGATCGGTTTTGCGTTCGAGGGCACCGTAAACGCCGTGGTCGTATGCGCCATAGACCGTTGTTCGGGTCATGAGGCGGACGTTGTCCATGGCTTGCAGTTCTGCTGTAACGGCGGCGGCCCATGTGGCTCCGGGTTGGTCGTCGACGGCATAGGTTTCCGCGTTCAGGCGTCCGCCAGGGGTGAAGTCTTCGTCCGCCAGAATAACGCGAAGGCCAGCGCGGGCGGCGGTAAGGGCGGCGGTTAAACCGGCGGGGCCTGCGCCGATGATCAGAAGATCGCAGTGGAGGTAGCCGTGGTCATAGACATCCGGGTCGGGTTCCATCGACAGCCTGCCAAGGCCTGCGGAGGCGCGGATGACGGGCTCGTAGAACTGCTCCCAGAACGCTTTGGGCCACATAAAGGTTTTGTAGTAAAAACCTGCGCTTAGGAAGGGTGATAGAAGATCGTTTGCCGCCATAAGATCGTATTCGAGCGAACCGCGATGGTTTTGACTGGTGGCTTTAAGGCCGTCGAAGAGTTCGATCGTGGTGGCGCGGGTGTTGGGTTCCTGGGCGGCACCGGTACGAAGCTGGACGAGCGCGTTCGGTTCTTCGGAGCCTGCTGAAAAGATACCACGTGGGCGATGGTATTTGAACGACCGACCCACCAGGCGTTGTCCGTTGGCCAGCAGGGCCGAGGCCAAAGTGTCGCCGTGGTAGCCCGAATAGAAAGTACCGTTCCACGAGAATTTCAACTTGCGGGTGCGGTCGATCTGGCCGCCATCCAAGCGGTTCGGTTGCGTCATTTTGAGCGCCCTTCTGTGCGAGCCACATCGCGGGCGAGTTCAACGTTTTCGACGTCATGGGTCAGCGTGTTGCGGGTGACGACAAGCCAGGATCGGTCGCCTTGTTCGTGGTACCAAAGCTCGCGGTGGAGACCTGCGGGGTTGTCGCGCAGGTAGGCATAGTCGTGCATGTCGTCCATCGTGGCCGTCATTCCGTCGGGGCGGTGCAAAAGGCTGGCGTCACCCAAAACGGTGAATTCTGCGGCGTCGCGGGGGCCAAGAAGCGGATGATTTATGATCATGATTCGGGACCTTTAATGCAGGTTCGGGCTATTGCCCGCGCCCTTTTCGTCGATCATTGCCCCTGTGCGGAAGCGGTCAAGTTTGTAAGCGGTTGCGACCGGGTGCGGGTTACCGGTGGCCAGCAAATGGGCGTAGCAGAAGCCAGAGGCAGGGGTGGCTTTGAAGCCGCCGTAACACCAGCCGCCGTTGAAGTAGAGCCCGTCGATGTGGGTTTGGTCGATGAAGGGCGAGCCGTCCATCGACATGTCCATGACACCGCCCCACATGCGCAAAAGGCGCGCGCGTCCGATCATCGGCATGATCGCCATGCCGCCTTCGCAAACGTCTTCGACCACGGGCAGGTTGCCGCGTTGCGCATAGGTGTTGTAGCCGTCGATATCGCCGCCGAAGACAAGGCCGCCTTTGTCGGACTGGCTGACATAGAAGTGGCCTGCACCAAAGGTAATGACGCCGGGCAGGGTGGGTTTCAGCCCCTCCGAGACAAAGGCCTGCAAGACGTGGCTTTCGATAGGCAGGCGCATCCCGGCTTGTTCGGCCACGCGTGACGATGATCCGGCGACACACATTGCGACTTTCTTGGCGCGGATCGGACCGCGCGAGGTTTCGACACCGACGCAAGTGCCGCCGTCCATCTGAAAGCCGGTGACTTCGCAGTTCTGGATGATGTCGACACCGCGTTCGTCTGCGCCACGCGCGTATCCCCAAGCCACGGCGTCGTGGCGGACGGTGCCGCCGCGGGGTTGCCAGATCGCGCCCTGGATTGGAAAGCGCGCGTTTTCAAAGTCGAGGTAGGGGCATGTCTTGCGGATTTCTTCGGGGCCGAGAATAACGGCATCGGCACCCGAAAGCCGCATGGCATTGCCGCGCCGAACATAAGCGTCGCGCTGCGCGTCGGAGTGGATCAGGTTCAGGATACCACGTTGGCTGACCATGGCGTTGTAGTTGAAATCCTGTTCCAAGCCTTCCCAGAGTTTGAGCGACAACTCGTAAAACGGCTGATTGCCTTCGAGCAGATAGTTCGACCGGATGATCGTCGTGTTGCGCCCGACATTTCCCGACCCGATCCAGCCCTTTTCAAGCACGGCGATATTGCGAAGCCCATGTTCCCTGGCGAGGTAATAGGCCGTGGCCAACCCGTGTCCGCCGCCACCGATGATGATGATGTCATAGTCTGCTTTTGGGTCGGGCTCACGCCACGCGGGCGTCCAGCCCTTGTTACCGGTCAGGCCTTGGGTGAGGATTTTAAGCGCAGAATATCGCATTGCTTTCCCGCCAGATTGGTTCAGTATTGTATGATAAAGCGGGTATCACGAGCCTTAAATGCCAAAAGACGACTTAAAGTTACAAAATATGGACAAAATTGGTTCAGATTTCCAGCCCTATCGTGTGGGTGTTTTTGTGGTGCCCGGCTTTGCGCTGATGTCTTATGCCTGCACGGTTGAACCCTTGCGGGCGGCCAATCTTTTGTCGAAGCGAAAGCTGTATGATGTGGTTCATTTTGGCGCCGAGGCTTTGGTCGCAAGCTCAGGCGCCGCCGGAATTGCGGGCAATTTGCACCCCGGTGACGCCGCCGACATGGATTTGCTGTTGGTCGTGGCAGGGGGTGATCCTTTTGCCTATGAGGATACGGATGTTTTTGCCTGGCTGCGTAAACTGGACGAAGACGGCGTGCACATTGGCGGTGTTTCAGGCGGGTCGGTCATTCTGGCACGTGCCGGTTTGATGGAAGGGCGGCGCATGACCGTCCATTGGGAACACGCCGAAGCTTTGGCCGAATTGCACCCCGAAACGTTGATCGAGCGGCGATTGTTCGTGATGGATCGTGACCGGGTGACCTGTGGTGGCGGAACGGCGCCTTTGGATATGATGCACGCGCTGATTTCAGGCCAATGCGGCAGCGTCTTTGCCCGGCTGGTCAGCGATTGGTTTTTGCACACTGACATTCGGGCCGCGACGGCGCCGCAGCGGGGTGGGCTACCCGGTCGTTTGGGGCGCTATTCGCCGCATTTGGTCGAGGCGATTGACGTGATGAAAAATCATGTGGGCGATCCTTTGTCGTTGTCACAACTGGCGCTGGTTGCAGGGGTGACGCCGCGCCATCTGAACCGGTTGTTCGATACCAGTCTGGGTCAAAGCGCGATGGCCTATTACCGCGAGTTGCGGCTGGATGTGGGGCGGCGTTTGATCCGTGACACGCCGATGTCGGTTGCGGATGTTGCTGAGGCGACAGGGTTCTCGACGGCGGGACACTTTTCCAACGTTTACAATAAAATGTTCGGCGTTCGACCGCGCGCGGACCGGCATGGGGGCGCGGCGAATGCGCTCGTCTCAACAGGAGAAAACAGATGAAGCTTTTGGTTCTGCAACACGCGGATGTCGAACACCCCGGAATTTTCCGTCAGTTTCTGCGCGAAGACGGACACACCTATGATGCAATAGAACTGGATGCCGGTGAAACATTGCCGCCATTGGACGGGTATGACGGTTTGTGGGTTTTTGGGGGCCCGATGGATGTTTGGCAGGAAGAAGCGCATCCGTGGCTGATCGACGAAAAGGCCTTGATCAAGGACGCGGTCGAGGGCCGCGGAATGCCGTATCTGGGCCTGTGTCTTGGGCACCAATTGCTGGCCGAAGCGCTTGGCGGCAAGGTTGGGCCGTCAACGACGCCCGAGATTGGCGTGCTGGATGTGATGCTGACAGAAGAGGGCGCGTCGGGCATTTTCATGGACGGTGTGCCCGAGGTGTTTCCGTGTCTTCAATGGCATTCCGCCGAGATCACCGAACTGCCGCCGGGTGGGCAGGTTTTGGCAACCTCCCCGGCGTGTGTCGTTCAGGCATTGAAATGGGGTCCGCGCGCTTATTCGGCGCAATTCCATGTTGAAGCTGAACCTGACACGGTCACCAATTGGTCGGCCATTCCAGAATATGCGGATGCTTTGGAACAGGCTATGGGGGCCGACGGGGCAGCGACCTTGGCGCGGGATGTTGATGCGAACATGGCGGCGTTCAACGCGACGGCGGAACGGCTTTATATCAATTGGTTACAGACGTCTGCTCAGGCATAGATGTACCCACAGACCGGCACTAAACCACGTCGGGTGCGTCGCGGGCGATGATCAATTCACGGGCTTCGGCATTGTGGTCGCGCCGGGTTTTGCCGTCTTGTTGCAGGCTGATGATAACCGCGTCGCCGGTCGCTTTTGTAACGCCACCGGAATAAACGGCATATTCCATGACAAGGCTTGAGCGCTTCAGCAACCGCGTCCGTGTGGCGACGATGTAATGTTCGTCCTGAAACATCGGCGCAAGATAATCCGCCGATTGTGCGCGAACGACAATTTGCGGATCGTCGTTTGAATATGTCGTCATCCTATAGGCTTGGATATAGCGCACGCGGATCGTTTCGAACCACCTGAGGTAAGCCACGTTGTTCACATGGGCCAGCGCGTCCAATTCATGGAACCGCACCTGATCCGCCAGTCCGTAGGACCAGCCGGAAATGCCCTGTGCGCCCAAGGCAGACGCGTCGAGTTCGTTGAGAAAATCTGCCAAGGTGTTGTCCGACTTCTGTTTGGAGCGGGTGAAGGGAATTGAACCCTCATCGTCAGCTTGGGAAGCTGCTGCTCTACCATTGAGCTACACCCGCGTAGGAGGTCAAATTAGTAAGAGACGCGCCGGATGCGCGCAAGTCATTTGGCGGCCGCGCAGCCACTAGTCTGGTTTGGATGATTGGCGGTTGTTGCGGTTTTCTATCTTTGTGATCCGCGCGCCTCTGGTCGTTATTATTGGCTGTGTTTCGATGGATATCCGGTTACACCAAGGCGGGATTTTGCTGTGGAGCGCGCTGATGCTTACCATATATTCTGTTCCGGTGGCGGCGTATTGCGCCAAGCTGCGGATAGTGATGCGTCACAAGTCGATTGCGTTTGACGAACGTCCCCCGCCGGGTGGCTACGGATCGGATGAATATCGCGCGATTGTGCCGTCGGGAAACCTGCCTGCGATGATCCATGACGGGTTTACGCTGTCGGATTCCGAAGCGATTGCTGAATATCTGGAAGAAGCTTTCCCGGACACGCCGATGCTTCCTGAAAGCGTGCAGCACCGCGCCAAGGCCCGCGAATTTAGCCGCTCCCATGACACGCGGCTCGAACCGGCAGTGCGGGCACTTTATCCCCATGTCGACTATCGGACGCGAGATGGTGCGGTTGTGGCACGCTTGGGGGCGGGGGTGTCAAAACAACTTGCGGCGCTGGCATTGCTGCTGGAAAACACTCCGCTGGATCCGGGGCGGCTTTGGATCGGGGATTGCGGGTTTGCGGTGACGTTTCCGTGGATCAAAGCCTTTGAGGACGCAGTGTCATTGCCCGTCGAATGGCCGGATACAGTGTTAGAGTACGAGGCGCGGTTGAACGGGTTCGAAGCGGTGGCCGTGGAAGTCGCGGCCTATCGTCCGGCGATGGACGACTATTTACAAAAAGCCTATCCGCCCGGCTAACGTCTGCGTCGTCGTACACGGTCGCCGCTGCCACCGGTGTTGAACGAGACGTCTGGCAGGCTCAGCACCTTTGACAATTCGGGAAATTCGGCGGTGGCATGGGGGATGGCATTGGCCGCAACGAAGTGTTCCTGAAATCGGGGTTCGATGGCGGTTTCGACCTTTTGGATGCGGTGGACTTCGCGTTCGATCCTTGCGCGTGCCGAGATATCGCAAAGCGCAATCCGCGCACCGGTTCCTGCGGCATTACCAGCCGAGGTGACTTTGTCGAGCAGGCAATCGGGGATCATGCCCAAAACCATAGCGTGCTTCGGTGAGATATGCGCGCCGAACGCGCCAGCCAGAACGATCCGGTCCGGAACGTCGGTTTCCAACTCGTCCATCAATAGCCGTGCGCCTGCGTAAAGCGCTGATTTCGCGAGCTGAATGGCGCGGATGTCGCCTTGGGTCACAGTGACCAAGGCACCGCCATCGGTCGTGCCGTCCCAGACCACATAGGAATGCGTGCGCCCGTCGGGGATGTTGCGGGACGTGCCGGTTTGTTCCGCCGATCCGATCAGACCCGAGGGATCGAGCAGCCCGGCCATACGCATTTCAGCGACCGCTTCGATAATGCCCGAGCCGCAAATGCCGGTGACGCCTGTGGTGGCGATCGCCTCGGGGAAGCCCGGATCATCGGACCACAACTCAGAGCCGATAACGCGGAAGCGGGGCTCTTTGGTGGCGGGATCGATTTCGATGTGTTCGATGGCACCGGGGGCGGCGCGCTGGCCGGACGATATCTGAGCGCCTTCGAACGCGGGGCCGGTGGGCGATGAGCACGCCAGCACGCGATCTTTGGTACCCAACAGGATTTCCGCGTTGGTGCCAACGTCACAGATCAGCACAAGGTCTTCCGAAGTATAGGGCGTTTCCGAAAGCGCCACAGCCGCGCAATCGGCACCGACGTGTCCGGCGATGCAGGGCAGCATATAGGCGCGCGCGCCTTCGTTGATTGTGGTCAGCCCGATTTCCCCTGCACCCATATTGATGGCGTCCGAAGTTGCCAGCGCGAAGGGGGCTTGGCCAAGTTCGACCGGGTCAATTCCAAGCAACAAATGGTGCATGACCGGATTGCAAACCACCACGGCCTCGACGATCTGACGGGGCTCGATGTTGTATTCTTCTGCCAATTCAGCGGCCAGTTTATCAAGCGCAGCACGCACGGTGGAGGTCATTTCCACATCGCCGCCGGGGTTCATCATGACATAGGAAACCCGGCTCATCAGGTCTTCGCCGAACCGGATTTGCGGGTTCATGACGCCCGCAGACCCAAGCACTTGGCCGTTTCGAAGATCGCACAGGTGGGCGGCAATCGTGGTTGAGCCCAAGTCGATGGCAAGGCCATAGAGCCGCGCGTCCATATAGCCGGGCCAAACGTCGATCAGGATCGGGGTGCCGCCGTTGTGGTCTTGCCAAACGGCGATGGTGACGGCCCATTTTCCTTTGCGAAGGGCGGGTTGCAACTTGCGGAAAATGCCGGGGCCTGCGTCGATGTCGGCGATGTCCCAGTCGCGTGCCAATGCTTCGCGCAAACGTTGCAAGTCGCCCGATGGTTCGTGCATGTCCGGCTCGCGGACCTCGACATAATAGAGACGGGTTGCCGGGTCCATCTTGATGTCGCGAATGGCGGCAGCTTTGCGGACCACTTGTTTGTGGACCTGGCTTTCGGGCGGCACATCGATGACCACGTCGCTTTGAATGCAGGCCTGACAGCCCAGACGGCGGCCTTCTTTCAGCCCGCGTTTTTCGTCATAGCGTGCTTCGACTGCGTTCCAGTCCGAAAGCGCGTCTTCGGCGACGGTGAGCCCATGTTTCGAGAATTGCCCCACGCCCGGTGAAACCTGACATTTCGAACAAATGCCGCGCCCACCACAGACGCTGTCCAGATCGACACCCAATTGACGCGCAGCCGTCAGAACGGGCGTGCCTACGGACACCTCGCCGCGTTTGCCCGAAGGGGTAAAAATCACAAGGGCCGTGTCTTTGGTCATGGGGGCTCCTGTTTGTGTTCGGTGCAGCATAACGGTTTGAAATGGCGTGAAAAGACTTAGGAACGCCAGAAAAGTGTCAGGAAGCGTCAGCCCGATCTGGTTTGCGCCGGGCTTTGCCCGTCGCCGGGCGGGGCCGCGCACCGTCGGTGCTCGGCCCCTTGTCACATATTACCGACGACGGCGACGGCCTTCGCGCGCGGCGCGGCCCCCCTTGGCGGCTCCGGTTGTTTTGTTCAGGTTGATCCAGTTACCGCCCGAGGGGTCGGCGTTGTTGAGAAAGTCAGCGGCCCGGATCGACAGTATTTCTTCCGAGGCCACCCCGGTTTTGGGGGTAAGGCCCAGAAGGTGTGCGAGTTTTGCGGCGTCCGCGTCTTCGGGAATGATGATGCCAAGATCGGCAAGGCGCGCGATCCGCTCGCGCACAAGGACGTCGTCGGGGGCCATGCCCAAAAGCGGGCGCAGGACTTTCATATCGATGTCGTCCGGTGCGGTTGCCCCGAGAGCTTTCAATTCGTCAAACCGGTCGGATGTTGCTTTCAGGGTTTTCGGCATTGCAACCGGGTTCATGATCGCACTGGTCATCCCGTGAGAGGTGGCCATCGCAAGGAAGGCATTGTTGATACCGTGCCGGTTGGGCAGCCCGAACGAGATGTTCGAAGCGCCGCACGTGGTGTTGACGCCGAGTTCTTCGCGCAGTTTCCGCACAAGGGTGAAGACCTGCTGGCCAGCGGTCGCCATGGCGCCGATGGGCATTACAAGGGGATCGACGACGATGTCATGGGCGGGAATGCCGAAATCGGCGGCGCGTTCGACGATTTTCCTGGCGACTTCGAAACGCACGTCAGGGTCTTCTGATATGCCGGTGTCATCGTTGGAGATCGCAACAACGGGCACATTGTATTTTTTGACCAGTGGCAGAACCAGTTCCAGACGGTCTTCTTCGCCAGTGACCGAGTTCAAAAGCGGGCGCCCTTCGGCCTTTTTCAACCCGGCTTCCAATGCGCCCGGTACCGAACTGTCAACGCAAAGGGGCACATCGACCAAGCCTTGGACCAGATCGATCATCTTTTCCATCAGAGGCGGTTCGGTTTCGTTTGGGTTTGGGTTCGAATTGTAAACGACACCTGCGTTCACATCCAGAACCTGCGCGCCGCAGGTGACCTGTTCCAGCGCATCCTTTTCGACAGTGGAAAAGTCTCCGGCTTCGAGTTCTGCGGCGAGCAGTTTGCGGCCCGTGGGGTTGATCCGTTCACCGATCACGCAGAAAGGCTCGTCAAATCCGATGACGACAGTTTTGGATTTGGATTCTAGGACGGTGCGCGTCATGTGGGTGGCCTTTTCGGATGCGACATCTGTTGCGGCGAGGTTTGGTCAGAGGTCGCGTTCATGCGCGGCGCAAAACGACTTCTGACGTGTTGAAAGAGACACTTAGTCCATGGGCGCGCATAGGACGAGGGTTATGGGGCTGAAAAATTCTCACCAAAGTTATGAGTGAGACAAAACTTCGCGGATGGTCTGATCGCTTTTGATGGCGGAAATTGCTTATGCCGATGCGGCGGCGGCGTTGTGGCGCTTGGCCCAGTTGGCCGAAGCTTTGATGCCGCCCAATGGGAAGAGATGCAGGTGCGTGATGGCGAAACCGGGATTTGATGCTTTGTGATGGGCGAGGGTGGTGACAATCTCGTCCGGTTCATAGGGCAGAAGAAGCTTGCTGACATCAAGCGCGCGCTTTTGCAGAACCTTGAGCGATGGGCCAACACCGCAAGCAACGGCAAATTTGATCAGGGTCTGTAGCTTTGCAGGGCCTGCGATGCCGATGTGGATCGGAAGATCGACACCCGCGGCCTGTACGGCATTGGCCCATTTGATGATCGGATCGGCGTCGAAGGCGAATTGCGTGACAATCGCCATTTCGGCATCCGTGCGGGAATTGAAATCGGTTTTCCACCGCAGCGCGTCTTCCACGTTGTCCATACCGCCGTTCGGGTCGATATCGCGGTTGCCTTCGGGGTGACCTGCGACATGCAGGCGCTTGAAGCCCGCGCGATCAAAAGCGCCGGAGTCTAACAGCTGCATCGAGTTGTCGAAATCGCCGTGGGGTTTATCGACGCCACCGGCCAGCATCAGCGCCTGATCCACTCCGGCTTCGCCCTGATAGCGTGCGATCCAGTCTTCCAGTGTGGCCTGATCCTTGATGATACGCGCAGGAAAATGCGGCATGACCTGAAAACCGTCATTCGTCAGACGTTTCGCGGTTGCGACCATGTCGTCAATCGGCGTGCCGTCAATGTGGGCCACATAGACGCGAGTGCCGCTTGGTAACAAGGCGCGGAAGTCTTCGATCTTTTCGGCCGTTCGCGGCATCACCTCGATCGAAAAATCCCGAATAAAGTCACTGACCTTGGGATCGACGGGTCTTTCGCCTTCGATTTTCTTGCGGAAGTTCAACAAAGCCATCAGCCTATCCCTTATTCCAAGCCCGTTCAGGCCCATCCGTCGTTCTCGATCAACACCTTCAACCGGTCCTGATCGTATTCTGCTTCGATGCGCTTGGCTTCTGCGCTTGCGATGTCTTCGGGTGTGCCGTCGCGCGTGCCTTCATTGACCTTGCGCCATTCGGACAGGTATGCATCGCTGTCGCGCGCGCCCACTTTCATGGCTGCGCGGTCAATTGCCTGTTCAAAACGTTCAGAAAGCGCAGCCTTCGTCCCCCGACGCCCTTTGCCGACGATGACCTGTGCGGGCATATCCCGCCAATAAACGATGGTAACTTCGGTCAATTTGAAAACTCCTGTTCCCGTTCTCTCTACAGAGCGAATTTGGCCTTTCGAAGCCGATTTTCGACATCTTTCAAGAGCTTCGCGACTTTGTGTGCGAACATGCGACAAAATCCACCTAAATTCACAGCTTTGAGAGGCCGCCCCTTGCTTGCCAAGCAATCGACCCACAGATAGGGTGCGCGGCACGTTGAAAAGGGCGATACCGCCCGACGCAAAAACAAAAAACAATACGAAGGAAGCGCCCCATGTTCGTCACGCCAGCATATGCTCAGGCAGCCGGTGCAGCAGGCCCATCGCTTTTGGCGCAATTGCCATTTTTTATCGCGATCTTTGCGATCTTCTATTTCTTGTTGATCCGACCCCAGCAAAAGAAGCTGAAGGAACATCAGGCCATGGTCGAAGCCGTGCGGCGCGGCGATCAGATCGTTACCCAAGGCGGGATGGTCGGCAAGATCACCAAAGTGCGTGATGACGGCGAAGTCGAAGTTGAAATCGCAAACGGCGTTAATGTCCGCGTGATCAAATCTACTATTCAGACGGTTCGGTCCAAAACGGAACCGGCGAGCTAAAGGCGCTTACATGCTTCAAATTCCCCTCTGGCGGCGGATCATGATCCTGGCGGTCTGTTGCGCCGGGATTTTGTTTTCTTTTCCCAATGGCTTTTACGGCACAGTTGAAGCGCGCAACGACGCGGTGACTGACATCGAACGTTTGGGATCAACCCCCGAGCGCGAAGCCGCTGCCGCGACCTGGCCATCTTACCTGCCATCTTCTCTGGTAAATCTTGGGCTAGATCTGCGCGGTGGTGCACAGCTTTTGGCCGAAGTGCAGGTTGAAGACGTCTATGAAGAACGGATGGATGTTTATTGGCTTGAATCCCGTGAGGCCCTTGTGGCGATCCGGGATCAGGTCGGCTTCATTGAACGGGTTGAAAATGCGCCTGTCGGAACGTTGCAGCTTCGTATTTCACGTCCCGAAGGGATCGCAGCGGCTATGGCGGCTGTTCGAAACCTTGCGCAGCCTGTTGTTAGCCTGACGGGAGTTGGCTCGACCGACATCTTTGTGTCGAACCAGGGCCCGGTGATCACCGTTGAACTGACGGAAGAAGAAAGGCTGGCCACCGATCAGCGCACCGTTCAGCAATCGGTCGAGATTATTCGCCGTCGGATCGACGAGGTCGGCACGCGCGAGCCCACAATTCAACGCCAAGGTGATGTTCGTATCCTGATCCAGGTGCCGGGTCTTGGCTCGGCCAGTGAGTTGAAAGACCTGATTGGAACGACGGCGCGTTTGACATTTCATCGGGTGGAGAATGTTACGGGCGATGCGAATACACCGCCCGGTCCGGGCAATATGGTGGTTCAGGATCTTTATGATGAAGGTCAGTTTTATGTCGTCGAAAGCGTCGCGGTTCTATCGGGCGACGAGCTTGTCGATGCGCAGCCATCGTTTGATCAAAACGGACGTCCAGCCGTCGGGTTTCGGTTCAACCCATCTGGCGCGCAGATTTTCTGTACCTATTCGTCTGAAAACGTTGGCGCTTTGTTCGCAACGGTTTTGGATGACCGGGTGATTACAGCACCGCAAATTCAAGAACCGATCTGTGGGGGCTCTGGTCAGATCACCGGCAACTTCTCGGTCGAAGAGTCGACCAATACCGCGGTTTTGCTGCGGGCCGGGGCCTTGCCAGCCGAACTGACGTTTCTGACCGAAAGCACCATCAGCCCGGTCCTGGGCCAAGACAGTATTGATGCCGGTCGTTTGGCCTGCCTGATCGCCTTTGCCGCCGTGATGGTCTTTATGGCCCTGTCTTATGGGCTGTTCGGGATATTTGCAGACATCGCCTTGATCCTGAACGTAGCACTGATCCTTGGTATCCTGTCGATCTTCGGGGCCACGCTGACGCTGCCCGGTATCGCGGGCATCGTTTTGACCATCGGGATGGCGGTGGACGCCAATGTGCTTGTCTTCGAGCGAATACGCGAGGAGCTGAAAACCGCCAAAGGGCCAGCGCGCGCGATTGAGCTTGGGTATGAAAAAGCCCTGTCTGCGATCATTGACGCCAACATCACCACGGGCATCACGGCTGTTATCCTGTTTGCGCTTGGGTCTGGGCCGGTCAAAGGCTTTGCCGTCACGCTGATGGCGGGGATTGCCACATCGGTCTTTACGGCCATATTCGTCACGCGGCTGATCATCATCCTGTGGTTTGAACGCCGCCGCCCCCGGACAATCGAGGTTTAATGTTATGCGCCTGAGACTTGTCCCCGAACAGACCAACTTCGACTTCTTCCGGTTTCGGAAGATCACCATGGGCTTTTCCATTTTCGCGGTTATAGCGTCACTGATCCTTTGGGCCGTTGTTGGCCTGAACTTCGGGATCGATTTCCGGGGCGGCACCACGATCCGCACCGAGGCGGTTCAGCCCGTCGATGTGGGGGCTTATCGTGACGCGATGAATGCTCTCGATCTGGGCGAAATCTCGGTCATTCAGGTCTTTGACCCAAATTTTCGTGACGATCAAAACGTCACCCTGATCCGTATTCAGGCCCAAGACGGCGAAGAAGCAGTGACGAGCGAAATCATCAACCGCGCAGAAGCCGCGTTGCAGGCTGTCGATCCAACGGTTGTTTTCACATCCGTCGAATCTGTCGGGCCCAAGGTTTCGGGCGAGCTGATCCAAGCGGCGCTTTTAGCGATTGTCGCGGCCATGGCCGCTATACTGATCTATATTTGGCTCAGGTTCGAATGGCAGTTTTCGGTCGGGGCGGTTGCCGCCCTGTTCCACGATGTCATTTTGACGATCGGTATCTTCAGCATCCTTCAGATGCGGTTCGATCTGTCGACCATTGCGGCCATTCTGACCATTGTGGGCTATTCGATCAACGATACCGTCGTGATCTTTGACCGGTTGCGAGAGAACTTGCGAAAGTTCAAAACAACGCCTTTGCAGGATGTCATGAACACGTCGGTCAATGAAACCCTAAGCCGGACCTTGATGACTTCGGGCACCACGCTTTTGGCGCTGATTGCGCTTTTGATCTTTGGCGGTGATGTGATCCGGGGCTTTGTTTTCGCAATCACCTGGGGCGTTATTGTCGGCACCTATTCGTCGGTTTATGTGGCCAAGAATGTGGTTCTGATGCTGGGTGTCAAACGGGATTGGTCCAAACCATCCGATGGCGGTGGCGCCGGTACACAATATGCTAACATAGATGCTTGAAGCCGCCTCCGAAGCCCTTCAGCTTGAGGGGCTTTGGTTTGTGGCCTTGGGTGCGCTGGTCGCCGGGATTGTCCGTGGTTTTGCCGGGTTCGGCACCGCGATGATCTATCTGCCCGTTGCAGGGCAGGTGTTGGGGCCGTTTGAAGCGATCACAACCTTGATGGCGATGGACCTGATCGCGCCCCTGATCCATGTACCCCGTGCCTTGAAAGACGGTCATCCGGGCGATGTGCTGCGGCTGACCCTAGGGGCGGTTCTGGCGGTGCCATTTGGTGTTCTGGTTCTGTCGGTTGTCGCGCCCGAGGTGTTTCGCTGGACGGTATCTTTGGTTGCACTTGGTTTGCTTATTCTGTTGGTTTCGGGCTTTCGCTATCGCGGCGCGATTACCAAGCCAATGATATATGCGACCGGCGGGGCAGGTGGGTTTCTTGGTGGTGCTGCTGGTTTGCCGGGCCCGCCCGTGATTTTGCTTTATATGGCATCAACTCTGCCACCCTCGGTGGTGCGCGCCAATAACACGTTGTACCTGATTGCCGCGGACGTCGTTGTGGTGACGGTTCTGTGGTGGAACGGTTTTCTGGTGTTTACCGCCTTGGTTCTGGGGCTTTTGCTGGTTTTGCCCTATCTGGTTGGAAACTGGTTGGGCACGCGCATTTTCCGCCCGGAAGCCGAGCTCTTGTATCGGCGCATTGCCTACGTAATCATTGCAACATCGGCGGTTTTGGGTTTGCCGATCTGGGATTGAAGGAACGGATCATGCGGTTGAACGAAGTCACTTATACGGACGCCCTACCGATTGACGGCTATGGGCCGGGTTTTTTCCGCATTGGAAGCGAGGCGATTGAAGGTCCGCTTGCAGTTTTGCCGGACGGTGTGACGCCGTGGGGTGGGATGGAAGATATTGCCACACTTCTGGGGCTGGCCGGAAAGGTCGACGTGTTGTTGATTGGCACAGGCGCCGAAGTTGCCCATATCCCGAATGCATTGCGCAAACCCTTGGAGGATGCGGGCCTTGGCGTTGATGCCATGGCCTCCCCGCAGGCGTGCCGGACGTTCAATGTGTTGCTGGGCGAAGGCCGACGCGTCGCCGTCGCGCTGATGCCGGTCTGAGTTTAGCAAACCTATGACCAAGCCTCTTCTCAGTCTTTCCTCTGTAACCTGCGTGCGGGGTGGCTTGGTGGTTCTGTCAAACGTATCGTTCGATCTGAACGCAGGCGAAGCGATTGTGCTGAAAGGGCCAAATGGTTCGGGCAAGACCACCTTGTTGCGCACCATTGCCGGGCTGCAACCGCCCGCGTCGGGCGATATTGACGGTGAGAGCGAAGACAGCGCCTATGCGGCCCATGCCGATGGGATCAAGGGGCAATTGAGCGTGGCCGAGAACCTTGGCTTTTGGGCTGGATTGTTCGGACAGGTCGACATCGTGCCTGCAATGGAGGCATTTGAGCTGACCGATCTGCGTAACCGAGCGGCGCAATCACTATCGGCAGGTCAAAAACGCCGTCTGGGTCTGGCGCGCATGCCGGTGACGGGGCGCAAGATTTGGCTGCTGGACGAACCGACCGTATCGCTGGACACACATGCGGTGACACTTTTTGCCGATTGCATGCGCAAACATCTGGCTGGCGGCGGCGCGGCGATTATCGCAACTCATATTGATCTTGGTCTTGATGCACGCACCGTTGATGTCACAACCTTCAAACCAATGCGCGCCGAAACATCCTCGTTTGACGAGGCCTTCGAATGATCCGCCTTCTGGCCCGTGATTTAAGGCTCGCCGTCCGTGCAGGCGGTGGCTTTGGGTTGGCACTGGCGTTCTTCCTGATCGTCATCACCCTTGTGCCCTTTGGTGTGGGTCCGGGCAGCGACCAATTGGCGGTGATTGCGCCGGGCATCCTGTGGATCGGAGCACTTTTGGCCTGTCTTTTGTCGCTGGACCGTATTTTCCAGGCGGATTTTGAGGATGGATCGCTTGATGTTCTGGCCACGGCACCATTGCCGCTTGAGGGGATAACGCTTGCCAAAACCTTGGCGCATTGGTTGACCACGGGATTGCCACTGACGCTGGTGGCGCCGATCTTGGCGCTCTTGCTCAATCTGCCAAGCCACGCACAAGGTACCTTGTTTCTCAGCCTCGCAATCGGCACGCCAGCCTTGTCGATGATCGGTGCGTTTGGCGCGGCTTTGACGGTGGGGCTGAAGCGGGGCGGGCTTTTGCTGTCGCTCCTGGTGCTGCCGCTTTACGTACCAACTTTGATTTTTGGCGCGGATGCCGTCCGCCGCGCGGTCGACGGCCAAACCGTAACAACACCCTTGATGTTACTGGCGGTTATTTCGCTGGGAAGCATCGCGCTTTTGCCGTTTGTGTCGGCCGCGGTCTTGCGGATCAATCTTCGATAAACTCGCGAACCTTCGCCCAGTCTGTGCGGAACGACCGGTACATCGGGCTTAGGAACGGAGGCAAACGCCACCGTCGTTTGTAGGCTTTTAGAACCTGATCTTCGATAAACTCAGGGCGCCACCCTGCCCATTCTCCGGCCACGGATTTCAAGTTGGCGCTGAAGGCTGGCCAAAGTTCATTGAACATGATGGCGTCCAGCTCGTCACAAGTATAGGGCGACTGCCGACAGATCTGGCCAATGCTCTGATAGGTATAATCTTGAAGCTCGGTATCCAAGAATAACGCACTGCACGCAATCCACACGGGCCGTCTGTTTTCAAGATCCTGCTCCGGCGGTAACATCCTGTATCCTTTCGTCGGGACCTTGTGCCAAATCAAGGAAAAACGCAAAACGCGACCCCATTTGGGGTCGCGTTTTTCCGTGTAGCTCAGATGGGGAAAGCTCTTAGGTGCGGGCTTTCCCGACCAGTTTCCAGATCGCCGGGAACAACAAGGCGGCCAGTGCAAGCTTCATGGCATCCCCGATCAAAAACGGCGTCAGGCCCCAATCGAACGTTTGTGCCCACCCCGACGTGAATTGGTGCAACCACAAAACGCCGGGGACATAAATCAACACGTTCCCGATCAGCATCGCACCAATCATGGTCATCACCGAACGGTCCCAGCCTTTGCGCGCGGCCCAGCCAAGTGCGAGCGTGGCCAGCACATAGCCCAGCAAATAGCCACCCGTGCCGCCCATCATATAGGCCAGCCCGTTCTTTTCGGCACTGGAAGACGCGAACACATCAAAGCCAATCGCACCGATCAGCATATATCCAAGGATCGTCAGCAACCCAAGCCGTGCGCCGTAAGCGGCGCCAATCGACAGAACCGCAAATGTGCCCAAGGTGATCGGCACAGGCGACGGCCAAAGGGGGACGCGGATTTTGGCGGCAACCGCAAGGGCCGCAATGCCAAGCGCCACAAGAAGAACCTGCCGAATGCGAAGGCTCAGGCCTTCATCAGCGCCAAAAATCTCGGAAAGTACCGGTCGCGCGGTCAGTGTCGTCATGGGAGGTGCCCCTTTTGCTCTAATTCGTTGCTCTGTGCCCTAACATGCCTCGCCGGGGACGTGCAATCCATCGGTTCTGGCGTTTCGCGCGCGTCTGTCATCATTCGGTGCGCCGCTATTACGACGAACATGGCCCATAGGTGCTGGTCATGGCGTAACTCTTTCGCGGTCCATGCACGTTCCAGGTGCTGAGCCAGTTGGGCCAGTTGGAAAAATCATACTGCACGTCGTAAGTGTCCGGCGCACAAAAGTGGTCAGCTTTGGGGCTTGCCACACCAAGCGCCACGGAATGAAACGGGCGCGAATCCGCGAAAAACACCTGCAAATCGGTGTCACATACCGCCCAAATATACCGTTGGCTGGCCTCAAGCTTCTGGTCCTCCACCTGCAACATACCGGTTTCGATCTGTAGAAGACGGTCGTCGGATCGCTGAAACACAGCCGTTCCGTTCAGCGTGTCAACGCGGCCGTCACTGTGCGTGATCCGGCGTTGCAAGGTCCAATGGCCTTCCAAGTCCCAAAGTGCGCTCAATCCTGCCATGTCAGTCGACATACATCCCGTCGGTCACATCGTCGGGACTGCCCACAAAACGGATCTTTGCACCATCCGCGCTGACGAAAATATCATAGCAATTCCAAGTGCTTGATGGGGGCCATTGGCTGCAATATTGATCGGCGCGGATCGACCAGTTCCCCCAGCTTTCCTGACTTGTAGTATAAAGCGTTTTGCCGGAAGCGCGAAAATCCTGAGTCGCCGTTTCGTATTGCAGTGTGCGACCGGTCAAGGCCTCAGAAATACCCTTCGCATCAAGAACTTGCCAACCCTCGGCCTGTGCCGGGATGGCGGTGAGAATGAAGACGAGCGCGGCACGGATCATGGCGGGACGTTGACCCGGAATTGGGTTGGGATCAAGGGGCGGTGACATGACTGACAGGACGAAGATGTGAGGCTTTGGCTCGTGCTAACTGCACCTGCGCAACGTCAAAAGGTTCGGCTGGACCCACAAACGTATTTATTCATTGGCCGACAGGCGATTGCACGGCAACCTGCCAAAAGGTGCACATTCCGTGAGCTGGGGTTGAATATGCGGATCAAGCCGCGACAACGGTTGCAGCGCGAGAAGTCAAAACCGCTGGCCATTCGTGTCGACAATGGGCCAATGGACCGGAACGCTAACGTCGAGCGCTACATCCACACAGTCAGGGCAGAATGGCCGGGCCGGTCCCATTTAGAAAACATCGAAGATGTCCAAGAACATGCCACACGCCGGCTCGCTCGCCCATTGTTTTTGGTTCAATTGTGAACAAGGCCTCGTCCACCGACAAGAAACGCCCAAACATGGACTTGGAAGGAAAGACTCCAGTTCAGAACCTGAAAGCAGCATAGATTCTGCTAGCTGACCCCATAAATACTGGGACGACTAACAATGCACAGTGCGACCCGCTTAACACCTCTCGAATCGCACGGGCATTTTGACGGGTGTTCAAACCCGCTGGGGCTTTCCTTTGCAGGGGGGCCATGCTAGGCGGGCCGCGAATTCAGGCGGGACACATAGGGTGGCTCGCCCTTTGCACAAAGAGGCTATTCCATGGGCGTAGAACGCACACTTTCGATCATCAAACCTGATGCGACCAAGCGTAATCTGACCGGCAAGATCAATGCCAAATTCGAAGATGCAGGGCTGCGCATTGTGGCGCAAAAGCGCATCCATCTGACGATGGCACAGGCTGGCAAATTCTATGAAGTGCACGCCGAACGTCCGTTTTACGGTGAATTGTGCGAGTTTATGGCTTCGGCTCCGGTTGTTGTTCAGGTTCTGGAAGGCGAAGGCGCGATTGCCAAAAACCGCGAAGTCATGGGGGCCACAAACCCGGCTGACGCTGCGGCCGGTACGGTTCGCGCGGATTTTGCCGAAAGCGTTGGCGAGAATTCCGTGCATGGTTCGGATGCACCCGAAACGGCTGCCGAAGAAATTGCATACTTCTTTTCCGGCCTCGAACTGGTTGGCTAAAAGCTGAAATAACCGGGTAGGCGGACTGACCGCCTGCTCGGGTCTCAGGATGCGCGGTTGTCCGCTTTTAGACACAAAGCCGTCCGATTGTTTCCCAAACCACAGTTGATCGACGGGGTGTTTCCTTGTTAACCATATTGCAGGGGGCCTGTCGGATTACGCGACGGCCTGTTGTTTTGCTGAAAACAACTGCTCGTTGATTGGTCCGGCCTTTGCGAAGGTTTGGTCATATGATTGCTGCTCTCTATGCGTTATTGGTCGGTGGAATTGCGGCTCTGGTGGGCGGCGGGTCATCGTCCAGCGAAACGACGGTTGCTGCCGAGACCAACCCCGTAACAGACCCCTCTCCGCTCATGGAACGAATTCTGGAAACCCCGCAAGGCGCTGATGACCCGCCCGATGTGGCCGACGACCTGATCGTTGCGAACGACCCACCTGTTGTCGCGGGCGCACCTGTCACCGGCGGCGGAGCCACAGATGGTGGATCGAATGTTCCAGACCTTCCGTCGAGCGCTTTTGACATTGGCTGGCAAGGCCTTACTGCGGAAGAACAACTGATCGTCGAATTGGTAAACCGCGCCCGGCTTGACCCATTGGCCGAAGTTAACCGTTTGAACGATGACCTTGCTTCGGGCGTATCATCGTCGCCTGTTCAGGCTTTGGCGGTTGTCGAAAGCCTAAGCGAAGCCGCCCGCGATCATTCAGAAGACATGGATAACCGGGATTTCTTTGCGCATAGAAACCTGGATGGCGAGAGCCCCAGTGATCGCGCAATCGAAGCCGGGCATGGCTCGCGTTTTGTTGGCGAGAACATCGGGTGGATCGGTTCAACCCGGTCGCCCAGCGATGTTCAGGCACGCGCCGAAGGACATCATGAGAACCTTTGGGCTTCGGATGGTCATCAACGCAACCTTCTGGGCGACGATTGGTCTGAGATCGGGTTGGGGTACGACTATGGCAGCTATCAGGGCTACAACGGTTCCACCTTTGCAACCGAACTGTTCAGTGATCGTGGCGACACCTATATGACGGGCGTTGTGATCGACGACGCAGATGACGATGCCTTTTATGACGTTGGTGAAGGGCAGGGTGGTGTACAGATTACAGCGTTTGACGGCGAAGATGCCTTTGCAACCGCGACTTGGGATGCGGGCGGCTATGCACTTGCACTGCCGCCGGGCACCTACCGTGTGGTCTTTGAAGGCGGTGATTTGGATGCGCCCTATGAGACGGACGTGACGATTGGCGGCGAAAACGTGAAGCTGGACGTGATCGAAGCCGATGGCGCAATTGTTGCATCGGTGAACGCCGGATCTTTGATCCCCAATCTTTCGGTCTCAGAAACCCTGTCGCAGGTCGAACTGGGCCTGACAGAAGATGTGGACGAAGACGCGCTTTTCGACTTGGTTTAAAGGCCTTACAGCGCGTTTCTCATGTCGTTGTCTTTGGGACAGGCACGACGCCGATCTCGTTCAATATGGCCTCTATGGGCGCGGATTCCGTTTTCGGCGTCTGGCTGACAATGGCATCGAAGCGCTTGCGCAGGCCCGCCTTTTCCGTGCCGCGACAATCGTTCCAAGGACGCCCCATCAGCCCCATAACAAGGGCATAGTACCCAATGAAGTGTGGTTTTGACCCGGATGCCAGCAATTGCGCATAAGCGGCGTCAGCGCCCAGTGCACGCAGTTCATCAGCCGTTTTTATCCCCGCTCGGGCAAATGCTTCGTCCGAGGCAGGGCCAAGGTTTCGGATCACAGAGACAGGCTCGGTCATATCGCGAACTTAGCCCGCTGTGGGTCCGCCGAAAAGCCTAGATCGAGGCCCAATCCCTGATCTGTGGAGCACCCGTCGTTGGATGCGGTGGCGTTTCAGGTTTCGGCGACAGCTGGCTTAAGCGCGGTGCTGGTGCCTTGCTCTCGGTGGGTTTCTTTTCGTCACTCATAATACGTACTCACACTGGATGCCCCGTCTATATCAGCCTGCGTTCCCGGTCCGGCGGAATGATGACCCGTGCTTGCCGGTGCCAAGGTGTTTTAACGTCAGAGCGCCTCAGTGGCGGCAAAGGTAAGGCGATTGCGGCAGGATTGAGGCGCAAAACTGTGGATAACTCGGCTGTTTTTGCCCCGTTTTACCGTGTTGATCTGGCTTGAGCCGATTTCACGTGGATTCGCGACGACAGTTAAAATGTCTTTTTATCACAGCAAATTATGTGTTTTCGCGGGAATTGGAACCAAACCCCTGAGCGCCCTTGGTCTGAGAATCACTGTTGGGTCGATCAATCGTTTTTTAACCATGATTCCTGTAGGTTGAGGCCTTTGAATTGTCTCTTTTCGGCGAAGTTCGCCCCATTTTCGCCACAAATACAACCGTTAGTTGATTTTTTCATCTGCTCAGATGATGCACAAGCGCTTAACGAGTCGTAAACTTTTCGTCAGCCGGGGGGACAGACACCGGTTTGTAAGGCTGCATTTTCACACGCGCTGTGGCATGCGGCAAAAGCGTATGTAAGGAGTTCCAAATGCGCGACATTTTCATTAATTTTCGTAAGTCCGAAAGCGGTGCGACGCTTGTAGAATATGGTGTGGCTTTGCTTTTGGCGATCGTTTTGGGCGGGGGCGCATTGGTTGCGCTGGCCAACCAGACTACTTCGAACATGGAAGCGGGTTGCGCAGCTTTGCAGTCCAGTGGCGAGGTTGCAGATAACTGTACATCTGACGGCGGTACAACAGCTACTCCACCAGCTGACGGCTAAAATTGCTCAATGCGCCGCCCTTTGTATAGGGCGGCGCTTGAAACCCATAATAAAATACCTGAGGCGGCACGAATGGTTGGTTTGTTTTTAACGAGTGAGGCGGGTGCAACTCTGGTCGAATACGGAGTTGCATTGATTTTGGCGATTACCATTGGCGGTGCAGCACTTGTATCTTTGAGCAATCAAACGGGGACCAATATGGAAACCGCCTGTGGGGTCATGCAATTGGGTGGTCGGGTCGAAAATAATTGTAACGTTGATGGGGGATAGGGGATGTTTCAATCCAAAATCCGCGATTTTATCCGCGATGTTTCAGGTGCAACGCTTGTTGAGTACGGCATAGCGCTACTGATTGTTATTGTTGTCGGAACAACAACGTTAAGCGCTTTGGCAACTGCTGTAGGGGAAGAGATCTCGGATACGGCAGACGCTTTTTGACGTGCCAAGTTAGGTGTTAATTTTGCGCGGGCTCAAACGCTCGCGACAAGGAGAGTAAAGATGCGTTTTAGGTCGCTATTGGTGATAATGCTGGGGATGGCTCTGGCAGGGATGTCGATCTATGCCTCTCGCGAACTGCTGCAAGTTCAGCCTGCGACGGCCTCGGTTGATCCGGCGCAACCACGTTTGGTCAGCGTTGTTGTCGCAGGACAAGACATCGATTTCGGGGTACCGATTGATGCGCGAAAACTGACGACCATTCAATGGCCGGTCGATGCGGTTCCACCCGGCACATTTAGCGATTTTTCTGATCTTTTGCCAGCGAACGGCCAAGAACCGCGCCGCGCCAAACGTGCGATGGCTCAGGGTGAGTTGGTCCTGACTGGTAAAATTTCAGAGTTCGGTGAGAAAGTGACGATTGTTCAGACCTTGGGCAAGAATACACGTGCCATGGCGATCAAGGTCAACGCACAGACCGCAGTTGGTGGTTTTGTGACACCGGGCGACACGGTTGATGTGCTTATGACGCAAGGTCGGGGTGCGCGTCTGCGGGCCGTTACCATATTACAGAACATTCGCATCGTGGGCGTAGACCAAAAAGCCGATGAACTGAACGATCAGGCGAATGTTGCCAAGACCGTTACTGTCGAAGTGACGCCTGAACAGGGCCAGAAACTTGCGCTGGCTCAAAGGGCGGGCACGCTTAGCCTATCACTTCGTACATTGGATTCAGTGGTGGATACGCCTTTGTCGTCCATTCGCCTGTCCGACATTATGGACGACGAAGCACCCGCGATTGTCGAACCGAAGCGTACGATCAAGGTGCGCCGCGCAGGCGACGTTAAAAACGTCGAATTGGACAACCGCGAGATCGAGACTGAGTAATCCGGTGGGGTGGGGGACGGCCAATGGATGGTTCGATCTCTTTTGCCGAAGATGGGTTGGAGGACGGACGTCGATGCCCTTTGGGTTGAGAACGCTGCTTATTCGATTTAGCGCGACCGAGCGCGGGGCAATGCTGGTGTTCTTTGCGATGTCTTGTGCGGCGATCTTTGTTGTTGCGGCGCTGTCATTCGATTTGGGCAAACGCGCAGCCACCCAAACTGAACTTCAGTCCTTTGCAGACAACGTCGCCCTTGCAGCGGCAGGCGAACTTGATGGAATGCCGGATGCCATTTTTCGGGCGCAAACCGCCGCACAGGAGTTGATCCAGGATCGAACGACATTTGGGGCTGGCGATCGAATTTTGGCAGGCGAGGAGGATTACCTCTTAACCTTCTATGCGACCCTTCCCACAAACGAAGAGATTTTCAGCACACCGCTTAACATCAGCGCGGAAAACGACAGGATTGCGCGCTTTGCGCGGGTCGCAGTGAACCCCGTTGTTGTTGAATGGTCATTCGCGCGCATTCTGAATACGTTTTCGTCGATAGCGCTGCCCAGCCAAAACGTCATGGCCCAAGCAACCGCCGGATACTCAGCGATTGCTTGCGACGTGGCGCCGGTTTTCTTTTGTATGCCACCGCCGGATTCCGGTGTGGACACACAAGGCATTTGGGATCCTGCCAACCACATCGGCGACAGCATCCAACTTGTCACAACCCAAGGTGATCCGAGCGATTGGACGCCCGGCAGTATGGGGTTCATTGATATATCGGGACAGGTGGATAACGCCAGCGCCTGCTCAGGCATAAACGGCGTAAACCTATACAACTGCCTGATCACCGTTGCCGCGACGCGGACGCAATGCCTTCAGAATGGTGCGCTAAGGCTTCAGGACGGCTTGGTGCCGGGTGTTTCAAACCTTTTGTTCAATGCGCGCATGGACGATTTTAAGTCAGCGTTTCGCGGAGCGATCAACGACCCCGATTTTTCGTCGGCTCCGATTGTGACCAAACCGTTTGAGGCAGGATCAACGTGTTCGCCGGGTGGGGGCACGTCTACGACCGAAGCATCAGACCTTCCACGTGACGATTGTTTTGAAAACGGAACGTGTTCGTCGCCTCGGGTTGGGGATGGCAATTGGAGCGAAGCACGGCTTTCATATGTGGACGCAAATTACTCAACTGCGTCCGAACACATTGGCACTGTGGATGCCACCGAACGTATCATAGTCTCGGGCGCCGAATATCACATCGACGATCCGTTCCGCCCCGGCAACGGCGATAACCCACGCCCTTCGCAATATGACGATTTTCCCATTGTGGTGGCCGGAGACACGCGGTGGAGCTATTATAATGCCGAAGTTGCGGCTTCTTACTTTTCGGATCCTGTGGCCGCCTACGGCAACGGCGAAGTCGATTTTTCCGGTGCATCGTCTACCTTGAGGTCAACACCGATTGATTTGCTCGACATCGATTTGGTCGTACCTGCGGTTGATGATGGCGACGATACAAATGGCATCGAAGAAGACACGATACGTCAGCGGCTCGCTTCGGGTCTGCCGCAGTGTACGTCCGAAGTGTCGCTGGACCCAAGACGCCGCGCGTTGATCGCAGCCGCGGTCGACTGTGGCAGTGAACCTTTAAACGGCGGTTTCAATGCCCGGGCGACTTGGTTTGTTGAACTGTTCCTTCTGGACGTCGCTGACAACTCGTCGGGTTTTAACGGCATCAGCGTCAATGCCGAAATCATCAGCGAAGGTCTTCAGAACTCCGGCGCGTCTTTGACCAATGGCACCTTCCGCAACTTAGTACAGTTGTTCCGATGAGGTGCGCATTGGCAAATCATCTGAGACGCGTGCGGCAATTCTGTCGGCGCGATGACGGTGTTGCGCTTGTTGAATTCGCACTGTTCCTGCCGGTTTTCCTGTTGGCATTCTTTGTGATCGTGGAATTCGGACGCACCTTCTTTTCGTTCCAAGGGGCAGTATCCGGGGTTCGCGATGCAACGCGATACGCGGCGCGGACATTGGATTCGGATGTCTGCGAAGGCGAGACGGATGGGGCAGGTGCTGTCATCAATATATCGCGGGGCGGTTCGCCGGATGTCTTTTATACCATCGTCGAACGGAACCTGATCAATGAAGTTGGCGTGCTGCCAACGAACGTGCGCCTTCGCCGGGTCGTATCGTCGTATCGCTGTGTCGTCAGCGAGGGGACGTATCGTCAGGCAGAAGTTCCGATTGTCCGGGTTCGGGCGCGGTTGGAAATCATCCTGCCTTTGGGCGATGTCCTTGAATTGAACGGTCGACCGGTTTTGAACAACATCATCACCGAAGTCGACGAAGAATCGCGGGTATTCGGATTATGAAATCGCGCACCTTGTTTCAATTTGCGCATTTCCGTCGCGATGAAACCGGCACCACAATGGTCGAATTTGCTATCTGTATCGCGCTTTACCTGCTGATCTTCTTTGCGGTGCTTGATTTTGGGCGCTTGACCTACAACTGGGTGATGGCCGAAAAAGCCATGCAGCGCGCCGCCCGGATCGCATCTGTCCGCGCGCCGATCTGCACTGGTGTTCCCAGCACCAATCTGCGCGCTGACGCGACGGATGCGACCTTTCCGTCGGGCACCGTGTGTCGTGCGTCTGCCGGACTTTGTTTTGCGGTTAATCCCGCACCCTGTACTTTGTCGAACGCAAACCCGGATGACCCCGAAGCCTTTCAGGCCGCGTCCGAGATCTGGACCGCCATTCGCCCGCTGTTGCCCGACAATGCAACGAACAACAACGTTTTGATCCGTTACGAATTCGATCCACAACTTGGCTTTCTTGGTGGCCCTTATACGCCGCTGATTACGGCAGAGTTGGTTGGCACAGCGACCGACGATGGTGAATTTGGCGACTTTACGTTCACTTTTGTAACGCCGTTGTCGGCATTGGCCGCAGCCACCGGTGTACAGAACACGAATGGCATCCCGACCGAAGGTGCCACAATTCCGTTTCCCGCAATTTCAACAACATTGCCCGCAGAAGACCTGAACGTCGGCGGGCGGGGATAATCGAATGGCAAACATGGGCCAAAGGAAAACAAGCTAATGAGTACCAGCTCCATTCTTTTGATTTCGTCTGACGAGGCAATTTCCTCGACCGTTGGCGATGCATTGGACGCCATTGAAGGGGCCCGCGTAAATCGTCAGGACATGAGCGTCAGCCAGATGAATGGCTCGGCGGTTGAATTGGCGTCGGACCATGACATCGTGATCTTTGCAACCGATCCGTCGATTGCCGCAGACTTGTCGGCGATCGAAATGCTGACAGATCATCGCGGTGCTGACACGGTTTATCTGGCGCTGACCGATGCGGATTTGCCCTTGTCGAAAGCCCGCGCTTTGACCCGGGCAGGGGTGGACGATGTGCTTCCCTTTCCGTCACCCGGAAACGAGATTGTCGAACAGGTCGCACATTGGATCGAGAAGAAGCGCATCGCTCTTGAAGAGCGTTACACCAGCATCGGCACGCGCGGCAAAGTGATTGCGGTGCAGCAGGCACGCGGCGGTATTGGGGCTACCACGATTGCGGTCAATCTGGCGGATCAATTGTTAGACCGGCGCGGCACGTTCAAGAAAGAAGCGTCAAACCGTGTCGTGATTGTTGATCTGGATCTTCAGTTCGGGACCGTGGGCGATTTTCTGGACATCGAAGAACAAGAGGGGCTTTTGCAGCTCGCCGTCGAGAATTTCTTGCCGGACACCAGCTGGGTTGAACAATCGCTGATCCGATTGCCGTCTGGCCTTGCGGTATTGGCGGCTCCGCAGCGGTTCGCGCCTTTGGACAGTTTGCAGCCCGAACAGGTTGCCGGGCTGATCGCAACGCTGAAAACGATGTTCGACTATGTGGTTGTGGATTTGCCGCGCGCCTTGGTGGGGTGGATCGAGCCGGTTCTGGCGGAAACTGACCGGCTTTACATCGTCACAGATATGACGGTGCCGGCCGTGCGTGCATCGCGGCGTTTGATGGATTTTGTTCTGGCGGACAACGCGGCGTTGCCGATTGAGATGATCATAAACCGCGAAAAGAAACCGATGATGCTGCGCGAACATCACCGCGAAGCGTCCAAGGCGTTGGACGTGCCGTTCAATCATTGGATACCCGACGATCCGAAGGCAGCCCGAAACGCGATTGATTTTGGCAAACCCCTGTCCGAAGTATCAGCGCGCTCGGAACTGGCCAAAGGCATCCATCAGTTGGCGCGAGCGACGCTGACACAGCTTCCAAAAGATGTCGCTTTGGTTCGTGTGTAAGGAGTAGTGAGTTATGTTTAAGTCCTTTGGAAAATCCGATGGCACACAAGCCGCGGCACCGGGCAATCCTGCGGCAACGCCGGCAACCGAAGCGGCGGATGCAGTGGCAGCTCAGGCGTTAAAATCGCTCAATCCAAGGGACAAGGATCTGACTGACCGGCTTGAGTTGAAAAGCCGTCTGCACGAAGCCTTGTTGGAACGGCTGAACCTTTCGGTCATCGACAAGGTGCAAACCGACGAACTTCGACGCGAAGTTGCCAACCTCGCCCAAGCGGTTCTGGCCGAAGAAAAACGGCCAATGCGGACCGAAGATTTCAAAATCATTGTTGACGAATTGATGCACGAGGTTTTGGGCTATGGCCCTTTGGAGCCTTTGCTGGAAGATCCGACGGTCAACGACATTTTGGTGAACGGTCACGACAAGGTCTATGTGGAACGCTTTGGCGTTTTGGAACCAACCGGTGTGCGGTTTCGCGACGAACGCCATTTGCTTCGGATCATCGACAAGATCGTGTCGTCAATCGGTCGCCGTGTGGATGAAAGCCAACCTTGGGTGGATGCGCGTTTGCCCGACGGCAGCCGGGTTAATGCGATCATTCGCCCCTGCGCCATTGATGGTCCTTCGCTTTCCATTCGTAAGTTTTCGAAAAAGCCAATCCTTCTGGACAAGATGCAGGAACTGGGGTCACTGACGGAAAGCGCATCCAACTTGCTGAACGGCCTTGTCGAGGCCCGCATGAATATCCTGATTTCGGGCGGTACAGGATCGGGCAAGACGACGTTGCTTAACGCAATGTCGCGCGCAATCAGCGAAAACGAACGCATTGTCACTATCGAAGATGCGGCGGAACTTCAGCTTCAGCAAGAACACGTTGTGCGTCTTGAAACGCGGCCAGCGAACCCGAACGGATCGGGATCAATTTCGCAACGTGATCTTGTGCGGAACGCGCTTCGGATGCGCCCGGACCGGATTATTGTGGGCGAGGTGCGCGGCGCCGAAACCTTTGACATGCTTCAGGCGATGAACACCGGTCACGATGGATCAATGACGACGGTTCACGCAAACACCGCGCGCGATGCGCTCAGCCGAACCGAACAGATGGTGTCGATGATTGGTCTGGATCTGCCTTTGTTGGCGATCCGCAGTCAGATCGCTTCGGGCATCAACTTTATCGTCCAGTTGAACCGCCTGGCCGATGGTAACCGCAAAGTCATGAGCATCTCCGAGATCACCGGAATGGAAGGTGAAACCATCACCATGCAGGACATCTTTGTCTTCAAACGTACCGGCAAAGGCGAAAACGGCGAAGTTCTGGGTGAATTCATGCCGACAGGCATGCGTCCGAAGTGTGCTGAACAACTGGCGGCTGCGGGTGTTGAAATCGGGCCGATGACCTTGGCGCCGCATGGACAGAGAACGGCATGAGTTTTCAAGATCTCCTTCAACGGGTTGATTTGCAATTCGTCGTCTACGTCGTGGCCTTTGTAGGTGTGCTGCTCGTTTTCGAAGGCCTGCGGCAATTGTTGTCGCGCAAGGAACACGCTGAAAAAGCCAAAAGCCGTCGGATGCAGTTGATCCAGAAAGGCGCGTCGACCGAAGAAATCCTGAAGATCCTGAAGCCCACGGAAAAACGCAGCTTTGTCGAACGTTTGCCGTTCGTCGGCGATTTACCGTTGGTGCTGCGCCAAGCGGGCATCGTTATGGCCCCCGGTGCCTTTCTGGTCACCTGTTTCGCGGCTGCAATTGCGATCTTTGTGATTGCCGTCCAATTCATCACATCGCTGAACGCGGTCGGATTTGCGATTGTTTTGGGCATTTTCATACCTATTTTGCAGGTGCGCATGAAGCGGAACGAACGGATGAACTTGTTGGTCAAGCAGATGCCGGATGCGTTGGATTTGATGGCTCGCGGTCTAAAGGTGGGGCATCCTTTGAACACCTCGCTGTCTTCGGTCGCCAACGAGATGGCTGATCCAATCGGGTCTGAGTTTGGCATTGTGGTTGATCAGGTCAGCTTTGGTGAAGATCTGACAGATGCCTTTCGCGATTTTGCTTTGCGCATTGATCAGGAAGACGTGCATTACCTGTCGACCGCGATTGCGATCCAGCATGGCACCGGCGGTGATCTGGCACGTGTGCTAAACGTTCTGTCGCGCACCATTCGTGACCGGTTGAACATGCGCAAGAAAATCACCGCGCTGACGGCCGAAGGGCGGCTGACGGCGGCGTTTCTCAGCTTTATTCCTGTGATGATCTTTGTGGCGATGCAGGTTCTGACGCCAAGCTATTATGGCTCGATCGCCGATGAACCCGGCGCAATCCCCTTGGGCATCGCGATCATCGTACTGACGGTTTTGAACGGATTGGTTCTGCGTCGCCTTGTGAATTTCCGGTTCTAGGGCGCGGGCGATGTTGGATCAGATCACAGACTTCTTTGGCGGCCTTGGTGCATCGGGCGAGTTGGCAGCACTTGGCATTTTTATCGGATCGGTCTTGATCGCATATGGATTTTTCGGCGGGCTGATCGCGCAAAACCCGGTTGGGCGACGATATCACACCGGCAAACCGACCCAGCGACGGTCGGCATTCGAAGCAGGGCTTTTGAACAATGCCGACGTGGACCCGAAGGGGTTCATGAAAGCGCTGATGCCGCAAAACCGCGAAAAACGAACGCGCATCCGGCGTCAATTGATGAATGCGGGCATGATCGGCCAGAACGCCATCGTGAAATATTACACCATGCGCGTTGTTCTGGCGCTTGCACTGCCCGGGCTTTTTCTGGCGTTTCTTGTGCTTCACCAGGCGACGATTTTGCCACTTCCGGCAGCGGTCAGCGATGTGCTGAACGGGCCATCGGGGCGGCTTCTGACATATTATTTGTTGACGACATTCCTGCTTACGGGTTTCTTTGCGCCGGTCCTTTGGCTGCGCTCAAAAGTGGATGAACGCCAGTTGGAAATTTCCGAAACCTTCCCGAATGCGCTTGATCTGATGGTTGTGGCTGTTGAAGCGGGTCTTGGTTTTGATGCAGCTATGACGCGTGTGTCGAACGAAATGGAACATACCGCGCCAGCCATTGCACAAGAATTCCGGCTTGTTCAGCTAGAAGTCGCGGCCGGTGGTGAGCGCGAGAAAGCGCTAATGGACATGGCCTCGCGCACAAATGTCGACGAAGTATCGTCTTTTGCCAGCGTCATTTTGCAATCCATTCAGTTCGGTACAAGCGTATCTGATGCGCTTACCACCTATGCGACCGAAATGCGGATTTCGCGTGAATTGAAGGCGCAGGAGATGGCCAACAAACTGCCCGTCAAAATGTCGGGTGTGATGGCGTCTTTGATGCTTCCGGCGCTCTTTCTGCTGATTCTGGGGCCGATCGCGATTCGCTGGACTGGTACCTTCGGGTAAAGGTTAAAGCGGAAATAAGCCTAGTATTTGGATACAATGCTGGGTTGAATAGCCATTTTGTTGCTAAAATGCGAACAATGCAGCCGGAATGTCGCATTCCGAAAATCGTCAAAATTCCACAACTTGACTATTTGCCATTACTCCGGCTCAGTCACCTTGCGGGGGATCGCAACTTACAAACTGGGCCAACCGGTAACATCGAGCAGACTGCCAGACGCAAAACAATGCGTTTGGTTGTGTTATTGTGCGTCATAAGGAGTACGAACGTGGACGGAAGAAATGGCAGCACTTTGCCCGAAACCCGGATGGCCCCGCAGTTGCGGGTTCTGGACGGTATCGCGGGCTGGTGTGGCGGATTGCACGGTTCGATGCCGTTGCAGGACGCTTTGTCATCGCTTGCCTACGGTTTTGACGCGCAATGTTCGGTGTTGTCGCGCCAGTTGAATTCTGAGGATCGAGCACGGACTGTTGCTCTCTTTGATTACTATTCAAGTCTGCCGGATTTGGCTCGATTGGGCCGATCGCTTGCTAAAGATGTTTTGGGCTATTTTTACGGGCAGGCGCGCGGCTCGACGATCTGGTTTCTAAGCGACGTTTTGGACGATCCTAATTGGCGCACCACGAAAACCCTTGCACACTGGCGCTTGGATCGTGACATGCGCGAAATTGTTGTGATGGTTCTGGCATCGAACCAACAACAAACCGACTATGTCGAATTTCATTTCGGGCGCAGTCTTGAGCGATCTGAAAAGCTTGAGTTTGAAAGCCTTTTGCCGACAATCGTACGGTCGTGGACCGGTCGGAAAACCGGTCTTGTGACGAAGACGCGCATGGATGAACGGCTGGTTCGCGCCCGCAATGTGGTGCAGGCCGACAAGCTGAAGTGGGATGCGCCGATTTTGGGAATGTCTAACCCGGCAGGATTAAGCCGCGCCGAATTTCGCGTGTGCCTGCTTTTGTCGCGTGGATTGTCTGTGAAAGGCGTCACCGATGAATTGGGCCTGACCGAAGCGACCGTTCGCACGCATCTTCGGTCGATTTACGCCAAGACGGATACGTCCAGCATGGCGGAATTGCTGTATCGGATATTGTCTGCGGGCAGTAGTGATCAAAGCGAACCGGTTCAAAGCGTCCCAAAGCGGGCGTAACCCCATCAGATTAACCGATTGGGCCAAGCTATTGATAAGCCTTGGTTAAGTTGCTTTTTCAGCCTGTGCAAAGGACAAAAGGCGCTTGCTCTTCTCGTCCCACAAGTGAAGTTTCGCAGTCACAATACTGTCGCGGATCGTCATGCGATTGCTTTCCGCCAAAACAGCGTGATCGCGCAGGACTTCTGGAAGTCGGTAAAACGGGATGCGGCTGTAAAGGTGATGCACGTGATGGATGCCGATGTTGGCGCTCAACCATTGCAGAACTGACGGCAGCACATAGTGCGAACTTCCATGCAACGCTGCTTCGTGCAGGTCCCAGTCTTCGTCATCGTCCCAGTGGGTGTGCTCAAACTGGTGCTGGACGTAGAACAACCAGACACCTGCTGAAGCTGCCAAAAGTGTCGTTGGAAGGAAGATCAGCAGGATCGGCATCAGTCCGCCAAAATAGATGATCACGCCAAGGGCGACAAAGATCGCGGCATTGGTGCACATCGAGCTGATCCAATACTTTGCCTTGTCGGTGAACCCTAGGGGTAGCCGATTTTCCAGCAAAAAGATGTATCCCGGCCCAAGACCAAAAAGAACGATGGGGTGACGATAAAGGCGGTACATAAAGCGTTTGGTTGGCGAAAGCGCTTTGTATTCCGTCACCGTCAGCGTTTGGATATCGCCCATGCCGCGGCGTCCAAGGTTGCCGGAAGAACTGTGGTGGATCGAATGAGCACGCCGCCATACGTCATAAGGCGTCAGGGTCAGAACACCGATAACGCGTCCGATCCAATCGCTGAGCGTGCGGTTTTTGAAGAAGGCGGCATGGCCGCAATCGTGCTGGATTGCGAAAAGACGCACCAAAAAGGCTGCGTTGCAAAGCGAGATGAACAGTGTCAGCCATGGGCTGATTGACAAGCTGAACCAGGCCGCTGCCCAAAGCAGAACGAAGGGCCCCAAGGTGACCCCCAATTCAAATGTACTTCGAAGACCGCTGGGTTCCCGATAATCTGCCAGTACTTTGACCCAATCACGCGCATTCGGTTCGGTGGAGTCTTGCTCGAAAGCCTCAGAACTATGGTGCATATCACTGCTTCTTGTCGTTGTTGCGAACTTGATAAACGAAAGTGCTGGCTAGGCAACGCATAAAACCAATTCCCTTAAGAAGCCGTTCAAAAATGACACGATTGTTATTTGTTTGTGGTCGGCGATCACGGGTTTGAAAACGGGCTTACAAATCGATCTCAACCACGCCGTCCGGGGCCGCTGCGCGCGATTGGCACAGGATGATCGCGTCTTTCCGTTGGGCCGCTGAAAGAACGAAATCCCGATGTTCGACGTCACCCGATATCAACCCGCATTTGCACACACCGCACAGCCCATCCGAGCATTTTACGTCGATGGAAATGCCCGCCTCGGTCAATACATCCGTCGCGCTTTTGTCGGCAGGGATATTGAATGATTGGCCACTTTGGGCGAGTTTTAACGTAAAGTCGTGGTTTTCATAGTCGGGCTGATCGGGGACCGAAAAGTACTCAAGATGCCGGGCGTCTTCGCCGAAACCCTGAGCCTTGGCTGCGTCCAAAACAGCCGACATATAACGATCCGGCCCACAGGTGTAGACATGGGCACCGGTTGTGTAAGGCCCCAGAACATCAGAGAAATCCGCGCGCGAGCCTTCGTCCGAGACGTGGAGTGTCACGTGATCGGCCCAAGGCACGGTCTCAAGATCGGTAAGGTAAGCCGCCGCTGCCCTTGATGGCACCGAATAGTGCAGCTCGAAGTCGGCTTGAAGGGCGTGCAGCCGATGTCCCATGGCGATCATCGGGGTTACGCCGATACCACCGCCCATCAGGAACGTTTTGGAGGCGTCTTCGATCAGCGGGAAATGATTGATCGGTTTCGACAGGAACACCCGCCGACCTTCCGAGAATATCCGGTGCATCAGTTTCGAGCCACCCCGGCCATCATCCTCACGCAGCACGCCGATCTGATATACCGAGCGATCACTTGGATTGCCGGACATGGAATATTGTCGCAGAAACTCGGGCGCGACGACGATGTCTAAATGTGCACCTGCGGTCCATGAGGGCAAATCGCCGCGGTTTGGATCACGGAATTCATAAAGCGTGACATTGCCGCCACGCGGGTCGACCTTTGAGACCGTGACTTCGACCACAGGACTGTCGTCATGATCGCCGACCTTATGGGCCAACCCGTCCGTTTTGCCAGCGGTCAGCCGGGATTTGTAGGCGGCGGGCGTGATCATCTTGTTATAGGCATCAATCCCGGCTTCGCGGTCCATTGGATAGGGATAGGGCCAAGGTGGTGGCGTCAGTGGCGCGGGGTACACAGCAAGTGTCTGATCGGCATAGTCGAGCTTCAGTTCGGGCTGTAGATTGCGGGCATTTACGGGCTTTCGCGTCGGTTGATAACCACCGTCTTCCTTAATTTCCAAGTCCCACCACCACTTTTTCACAGGGTTCAGCCCGCCATTGCCGACTTTGTCGTCAAGCTTGGCAAGTGTCGGGGCCAAAGAAGGAACTTTCATCGCCGCCCAGCGAAACGGTTTTTCGGCAAACAGTCCTTCGAGGTTCCAGGGGCATGTCTTCATGCAGCGTCCGCACATGGCGCCGCCTTCAGTGGTAATTCGGTAAGTCGCGCATTTCTGGCTGTCGGATTTCCAGATTTCATAGCCATTGAACATCAGCTTCGGGCCAGACGTGATCGCCCCCGACGGACATTCGCGCGCGCATTTGTTGCAAGCCTCGCAGAACTTTTGCAGCCCAAAGTCGATTGGCTTGTCGTGGGCCATCGGCATGTCCGTCGTGACAACGCCGGATTTCAGGCGGGGGCCAAGGAAGGGGTTCAGGATAACTTCGCCAATGCGGCTGACCTCGCCAAGGCCGGCGAGCAACAAAAGCGGCGGTTGCAAGACTTCGCCGTCCAGCACCGTGTGCGCCTTAGCTTTGTAGCCCAAGCGCCTGATATGCTTGGCAATCACGCCGCCTAAAAGCGAGAACCGCAAATAGGCGCGCATGGATTGCGCCACGCTGATCCAGTCATCGCCGGACGCGCCCTCCATCGTCTCATACCCCTGATCAATGATCATTGAGATCGCTTGGTCGTGGGGTGGGTCCACAGGCTTGCCAGTGGCATCGTGACTGTACCATGTCCAATCGGGGCACCGGCTGATCCCAACCGCGTCGACGCCCAGAAAATAGCTGGTGGCTTTCACATTGGCCGCGTTGCGCTCCGCATCTGTGGGCCGTCCACCATCGTCCGAAGCTCCATCCTGAAGCAGCACAAAGGCACCCAGCATCCGACGTTGTGCTGACGCAGTTGGTGATTTTCGCGCGTAATGGCCACCTTTCGCGCCGTCCTGTACGGTATTGCCCATATCGCCGAATTGAGCGCGCGCAAACATATCGGTGCGCTTTGGCACGCGTGGCACACGGGGTTCGTCGATGAAGGTGGTGGGATCGTCCACACGTTTCAGAGTTTCAAAGGGAAACGCGCCATCGACATATCGCCGTTTCTTGTATGGGTCGAGGTTCAGCGCGGATTTCGCAGTTCGGTAACCGGCCCACCACGCCGGGCCTTTGCTGCCCCAAAGGGGTTGATGGCGGGCAAGCGGTTTGTCGGGCGTCATCTCGAACGTTGTGGTCAGGGCTGCAAGCCCGAAGTTGTCGCCCAGGAACGGGTTTTGCAACACGGCGTCATGGGCAACGGCCAGTCCGGCCTCGACGGCCAACCGGTTCAAATCCACGTCCGAGGTCGACGCACTATGGGCTTTGGCGTCGTATCCCAGTAACCGGATGTAATTGGCAAGAATGACAGCCGTTTCCGACGCCCGAAGTGCGGCGGTGTGATGTTCTGCGTCCACCAGCCAATCGGTTCCGGGCTCGTCAGCGCGACCGGGGCGCGGGCGGGCATAAAGAAATACAATCGCATGGGTGTGCCCGGTGATGGTGACGGGCGGTGCCTCCATCGCATCTTTCAGATCGGCCATGATCATGTCGATGCCAGACGCCAGTGTTTTGGTCTGACGCGTCTTTAGATCGTCGGCCAGCCGGTCGATTTCGGGATTTCGCCAGGGGTGATCCAGCAGGGCCGCTTCGGGTAATCGGCAGATGCCGATCATGGCGGCATCCGAAAAGTATCCAAAGCCTTTCAGATGCTGCGCGCGTTCGGTCGCATCATCGGGGCAGGCCGAACGTCTTTTGTTCACCAGCCCGTCTTGGATCGCATCCATCATCGCCTGATATTCGGCCATGGCGTTTACGATGCTTGTTGGTTCGTCGGGCCGTGTGAAATTCAGGGGCGCCGGCGCAGGCAGGCCATTCAAGTCGGCACTGTCCTGGCGTTTCAGGCGTTCCAGCGGAAACGGGCCAAGATGGACGGGGCGGTTTTTGTTTGAGAACAGGCGTGTCATTGCCATCACGCTAAGCTGTGTGGGGGCATAAGTGCAAGCGGGGACAACCTTGCCTTGCGGCCAATCAGTGCTAGCCTTCACCCCGTTACAATCGGGAGAACCAGATGCGCGCTGCCTTTCTTTGCTTTCTTCTTTGCCTGTCAGGGCCAAGTTTCGCCGACAACCACAAGACGACCACGATCAGCCACGGTATTTCGGCCTTTGGCGAGCTTAACTACCCCCCCGATTTTTCCCATTTCAACTATGTGAATCCAGAGGCCCCGAAAGGTGGCACGATGAGTTTTCGTGGCTTTCTGGCCAGCCAGACTTTTGACAGTTTGAACCAGTTCATTCTGGCGGGCGAACCTGCGCAAGGCTTGGAACGGTTGTATGACACGCTGATGGTGCGCGCGTTCGACGAGGCGGATGCGGTCTATGGGCTTTTGGCCGAAAGCATCGAATATCCCGACGACCGGTCATGGGTGATTTACACCCTGCGAAGCGGCGCGACGTTTGCGGATGGCAAGCCGGTGCGGGCGCAAGATGTGGTCTGGACCATTGAAACGCTGAAAAAAGATGGCGGCCCAAACTATCAGATTGTGCTTGCCGACGTCGCCAGGATCGAAACTTTGTCGGATTTGGCGGTGCGGGTCGAATTTAAAGAGGGCGTGGCGACACGGGATTTGATTGCCACTGTGGGCGAAATTCCAATCCTTCCAGAACATTACTATCAGGATGTCGATTTCACCCGGTCTACGCTTGAGCCGCCTTTGGGGTCTGGTCCCTATATCGTCGACAAGGTCGATGCCGGGCGTCAGATCGTGTATTGCCGCAATCCGAATTATTGGGCCGCTGACTTGCCGGTGAATGTTGGCAACCACAACTTTGATTGCTTCCGATATGAATATTTTTCCGACAGCACCGCAGCGTTTGAGGCCTTAAAGGCAGGCGTGTATCTGTTCCACGAGGAGTTTTTCTCGGCTCTTTGGGCGACGGGCTATGATTTCCCCGCTCTGGACAATGGATGGGTAAAGCGCGAGGTGATCGAGGATGGTCGCCCGTCGGGTGCGCAAGGATTTTGGATCAACACCCGGCTTGAAAAGTTCAAAGACCGCCGCGTGCGGGAAGCCATCGGGATGATGTTCAACTTTGAATGGTCAAACGATACGTTGTTTTATGGTTCGTACCAGCGGTTAGACTCCTTTTGGGAAAATTCACCGATGCAGGCATCGGGTCTTCTGGAAGGTGAAGAACTGGCGGTTCTGGAACCGTTCCGCGATCAATTACCCAGCACGGTTTTTACAGAGCCTGCCTTTGTGCCGCCCGTAAGTACGACGCGAAAAACAGATCGCAAGCTGGTGCGACAAGCCAATACCCTGTTGGAAGAGGCAGGTTGGGTGATTGGCGACGATGGCAAGCGTCGCAACGCAGCGGGAGAAGTTTTGTCGGTGCAATTTATCGACGACGGCCCGGCCTTTGAACGCATTGTGTTGCCGTTCGCCGAAAACTTGAAACTGCTTGGTATCGAAGCGTCGTTCGAACTGATCGATAGTGCCGAATTGGAACAAAGGCAGGAAGATTTCGACTATGATGTTTACGTCGCGAGGCTGAATGTCTCGCTCAGCCCGTCGCTGGAGTTGCGGTCTGTCTTTGCGTCCAGCAGCGTCGATGAACCCGGGACATTCAATCTGGCCGGTTTGGCCGACCCGGTGGTTGATGCATTGATCGAAGAAATCATTGGTGCACCTTCCCGCGCTGCCTTGGAAGTGCGCGTTAAGGCGTTGGACCGAGTTTTGCGGGACAAGATCATTTGGGTTCCGAATTGGCACAAAGGCACCCATTGGATCGCTTATTGGGATGTCTTCGGCAAACCGCCCGAAAAGCCCGCATATGATCGTGGTGTCGATTACTGGTGGTGGGATCAGGCCAAGTTTGAAGCGTTGCAGTCGGTGGGAGCGTTACGTTAAAAAATACAACCTGAGGTTGACGACCTTATTTTGCTATGCTCAAATAGGTTAACGCAATCACAGATTGTCCAGCCCATGACGTGCAATTCCTTTGCCCGAAACGGCTTCACCAGCGTCGCGCTGGTGTTTCCTGCGATGGGTGCGACGGCTCAAGTCATAACGGGTCAGGGCTCCCCCCTGATGTTTTGGCCAATGGCCGCCATCCTTCTGGCCGTAATCGCGGTGATCGCCTTTTGGGTTCTGCAAAACCGAAAACCGCCCGCGAAAGACCAATGGTCGGCGCAGCAACTGGACACCGTCATGAATTTGGCAAGCGGCGGTGTCGTTGGTGTGAATGCTGAAAAGAACATCGTCATGATCAACGACACAGGGCGACGTATGTTGGGTGGTGTGTCCAAGGCTCCCCCATTTGCATGGCCTGAAAACATCGAGTTTTGGGATGACACGGATGAAACGCCGCTTGAAGGCGCTAAATTCCCTGTGGATCGCGCACTGTCAAACAACCATCTGAAGGGGGAAACCTTTTTGATGAGCCGCGCGGTTCGGCACAACGAGGCGCGACGTGTCCGCATAACCAGCGCGCCGATGGATGCGTCCGACGGGAAGCTTAAGGCGTTGATCGTATTGGAAGATATCAGCCCTATGGTCGCGACCGAGAAATCCGAAGCGATGCTCGGCCAACAAGACGTTTTTTCCGCGCTCGCACAAAGCATTACCCACGATTATTCCAACATGCTGGACACCATCGCTTATGCCATTGATGCGTCGCTCAATCAGATATTGCCCGACAAAGCCACCAGCCATCTGATGACCGCGTTGACTACCGTTGAAAAGGGCCGCAGCCTGACCCGCAAAGTCACATTGTTGGCGCGCCAACAGGTCGGTCAGGTGTCTTCGCGGTCCGTCATGTCGATGTTGGAAGACTTTCAGATCCTTGTACCGTCGGTCATAGACGAGAACGTTTCCCTGGTTGTGGAGTGCCGCGAACCCGGCCTTTTGGTGCGATGCAATCAGGCAAAGCTGGAAGACGCGCTTTTGGCTTTGGTGTTGAATGGGTGCGATGCAATCTTGCGGCACGCGGATGCCGGGACCGTGACGATTTCCGCACAGCTCGCCGATGTTTCCGACAGCGTTTTACAGTTGCGCGAATTGCACAGCTCGCAATCAGAGTTCGTCGAATTGATCGTTTCGGATGACGGACCGGGCATGGATCCGGCGATTGCCAACCAAGTTTCCAACCCGTTCGTTCTGTCAGGCAGCGGCGGGTTGGGCATTGGACAGGGATTGATCGCCGTGCAGTCGTTTGTCACCGAAGCCGGCGGGCATGTGCACGTCGAACCGAACACCCCTCAAGGGACGTCGGTGCATCTTGTTTTACCGCTGGAACGCGAAAGTCTTGAGGTGCCAGCCAACTGGAATGCGCCGCTTCCTGTTGGCGGTGGCGAAACCGTTCTGGTTGTTGAAGACGATGCGATGATGTTGATGATGCTGCAAGAAACGCTTGAAGAGTTGCGATACCGGGTGATTTCGGCAACCTCTGGCACTGCGGCGCTTGGGCTGTTGGAACAGGGTGTCGATTTCGATCTGGTGATCACGGACATCATCATGCCGGGGGATGTCGATGGCTTTGATCTGGTGCGTCAGGTGAAGCAATTGTCGGAAAGCACGGGCGTTCTCTACATTTCGGGCTACTCCGAGTTTCTGAACGCAGACAAAGGGCCTTACGACGCGCCTATCCTGGTAAAACCCTGCGCCGCCAACGATTTGGCCAATGCCGTGAAGGCCGTTCTTTCAAAGCGCTTGGTTTAGCGGATTGAACAACCTCGGTCCGGTTATTGGCAATTTCGTACAGAATCTTTTCAGGACATAAAGGTATTTGGTGTCTAAGCTGCGCAGGCAAGGCAGGCATAATATGAGCGTTTCTGACATGAAGGCGCGGTTTCGCGCGTCGCACCGACCCTTGGTGTCCGTGCATCGCGGGCTTTGGAGCCGCAGCCCGGAAAATTCCTGTTCCGCCATTCAAGCGGCTGCGACTTGGGATGTGGTCGAAGTCGACGTTCGTCTTGATGGAAAGGGGCGTGCGTATATGATGCATGACCAATCGCTGCTGCGAACAACCGGTTTGGACGCAAACTCGGATGGTGTTGATCCTTTTACGTTGAGCGGCCTTAAATTGTTGCATGGCGCTGGTGGTGTGGACGCTTATGAAACGTCAGAACCGGTTCCCTGGCTGTCCAACGGATTTGCCGCACTTGATGGCACCGATGCAATTTTCGATCTGGATGTGAAACGCGCTGAGGATTTGCAGGCCGTGGCGCGTGACGTGGCGGGTTTGGGCGAAACACACCGGGCAACCTTGAAAATCAGGGTTTCGAATCCCGGCGATGTCGCGGCCCTCAAAGACCTTGAAGCCGCCCATGGCGTTATGGTGATGGCCAAGGTTCAGTTGGATGGAAGTGATGCCTTGGACATACTTCGCGCCCTGAAAACGGCGGATGTCGCGACGGTTGAGGTGACGTTTTCCGACCTCGATCTGCTTCGGGAAGGCTGTGCGATTGGCGGTGACAGTCTGCGGCTTTCCGTTTTGACGCTTGATGACGTGAGTAATGGTGATTTGTCCGACAAAGCGGCGTTGCAGAACCCAGCGTCGGTTTGGGGGCGTTTGATTGATGCGGGTGCTGGTCTGATCATGACGGATCAGCCCCAAGCCTTGTCGAACTGGATGCGAGGGGTTCGCGTCGAAAACATTCGTGGCTAATCGAACACCAATCGGAACCCCTGATGCGCGGTTGATGTATCCGCCGTATTGCCCGTGCGCGCGGCAATTCTGTAGCGAAAGCAATAGCTTTTGTGACAGAGAAACGACCCTCCTTTCAGCAGTTTCGCATTGGGCTGGTTGCCGGCATGGGCTTTCAGACGTTTTGAGACCGAGCGCAGTTTGAATGGCTCTGCCGTCCATTCCCAGACGTTGCCGACCATGTTGTAAAGCCCATAGCCGTTTGGATCGAACGATTTGGCAGGCGCGGTGACCGTGTGCCCGTCGGCGGCGGTGTTCACGTGCGGGAAATGCCCTTGCCAGATGTTGCAGGGTTGGAATGTGGTGTCGTCCGGTTCACGGTCGCCCCATGGAAAAGGCACATCCCCCAAGCCACCACGGGCAGCATGTTCCCATTCGGCTTCGCTGGGCAATCGCCCGCCCGCCCATGCCGCAAAAGCCCGCGCGTCGTTCCAGGACACATGCACCACGGGATGGTCTGCGTACCAATCCGCCTTCGAACCCGGCCCATTGATCAACCGCCAGTCTGCGCCGTCAATCTTGCGCCACCATTCGACGCCCTGAACCGCTTCGGATGCACTTATGTGGTCCGAAACGTTGTGGTGAAACACAAAAGACCAACCAAAACGTTCAGCCTCGGTTTCAAAGCCGGTGTCATCGACGAATTCGGCGAACATTGCATTGGTGACGGTGGTTTCCATGATGCGAAAGGGTTTCAGGCGTTTGGTTTTGATGGGGCTTTCACGATCGTCGCGAATTCCGGGCGTTTTGGTGCCGACCATGGCCTGACCGCCCGGAATGTCGCAAAGGGCCGGGCGCGCCTTTGGGCCTTTGCCTAAGGGCGTTGCGGTTGCAGATGACGCGTGTGGGTGCGCAGCGTTTGGGGTGCAGCAGGTCTTTTGGGTCAAGGAGTTCTACTCATGGGAAAGTCGCACAAAACCTTGCCACAGATGCGTGCCGATCTGCCACGGAAAACATCATGCGGGCACACGGGCGGTCAGACAGAACCGCAGCCGACCACAGGGACGCGCGTCTTCGATCCACCCGTTGGGGCTTGCAAGATAGGTCCGCAAGGTGGCCAGAATGTCATCGCGGTCAGCAGTAAGATCAATGCCTTCGAAAATGTAGGACGCGCCATCTTCACTTTGTAGCCAAAGCTGAGCCGGGGCGGCGCAAGTCTCGCCACAATGGGTGGTTGTAATGGTTGCGCGCTTGGCGATGTCGCTTGTCGACAGGGCTTTGATCAGGTTTTCGATGTCAGCGTTGCCGCTTGACCCAAGGCAGGGCGCGCAAATTTGCAGAACCACGTTCATCGGCTTTACCGGATGACTTGCGGGCGATAGCGGATGCGTTTGGCCTGGCCCGGCAGATGACGGTTCAGGTATCGGTTCATCAGGTTGAACACCCCGATCACCACAAGGGTCAGCAGAATGAAATAGATGGCGACGATGGGGTAAGGCACGAAGGGATTGAATGTTTTGTCGGCAAAATAGTTGGCATAATAAAGTGCGTCACCTTTTTGCTGCCATGCCGGAAAGCTTGAGAAGAAAACAAGTGTGGTCGCGTGGAACAGGAAGATCGCTTCGTTCGTATAGGACGGCCAGGCAAGCCGCATCATTGTTGGCCAGACGATCTTGCGAAACCGCGTCCAGCCCGACAGGCCATAGGCGTCGGCCGCTTCCAGATCGCCCTTGGGGACAGAGCGAAGTGCGCCATAGAAAATCTCGGCTGTGTAGGCGGATGTGTTCAGGAACAGCACCATCAAAGCCCCGGCCCAGGCCCGTGTGAGCCAACGGGTTTCGGTGGTGATGCCGAAGATCTCGATGCCTTCCTTTGGAAGCAGGACGAAGGCTTCGTAGGCCAGAAAGAACTGGATGAACAAGGGCGAGCCGCGAAAGACGAAGATGAACCAAACGCAGGGTTTGCGGATCAGCGGTGATTTTGCGGCTTTCCCAACGGCCAGGGCAATGGCCAGAAAGAACCCCGATGCCAGCGCCAAAACGCCGAAATAAATGTTCCACAAAAGACCTGAACCGATCAGCGTGATCTGTTGGCAGAGCGTGAAGTCAGAACGTGGCAACAAACGTTCGCCGATGCCGATTGAGCGCAGGCCATAGTCGGCGATGGTGTCCAGACATTCCATTACGCCGCCGCCTTTCGCTGGGCTTCACCCGCAAAGGTTGCTTGGCCACGCGACAGCCGGATTGACAACCGGCGCAAGACGACTTCGGAAACCTGCGTAAGAGCCAGATAGAACACCAGCAACCCAAGAAAATACCAAAGCCGCCAGTCGGGGTGTGGGTAAGCGAAAATCTGTCCTTTGGTGCCACCCAATTCGCGGGCCCAATACACGATGTCTTCGACACCCAAAAGGAACAGCAGGGGCGTTGCCTTCACCAAAATAAGCCATAGGTTCGACAAACCGGGCAGGGCAAACACCCACATCTGCGGTACCAGAATGCGCCAGAAGCTTTGGCGTTCGGTCATGCCGTACGCCTGTGCGGTTTCGATCTGAGCGACCGGGACTGCGCGCATTGCACCAAACAGTACATTGGCCGCGAATGCTCCGAAGACGATGGCAAAGGTCAGAACGGCCAGCAAGAACCCATAGACTTCGTGCACCCATTGTGGCGAGGTTGATAGGGGAAGCTTGGCGGCAGTACAGACGACGAAATCGTTGCCCTGACGGATTGGTTCAACCCAATTAGGACAAAACGCCTGGTGGCGCATCCATTCAAAAGCCTGATCCAGCGCAATGACGAAGAACAGGAAAAATAAGATATCCGGCACACCACGCACGATGGCTGTATAGGCTTGGCCAAACCACCGAAGGGGTGCAATCCGGCTGCGCGCGGCGATGGCGCCACCAAAACCGAAGGCAAGGGAAATGGGGGCCGTGATGGCCAGCAACAACAGCACCGTTCCGAACGACGTATAGGCAACCAAATGTTTGCCATTGGTCAGATAGCACGCGACCCAAGCGAGGCCGTCCAAAAGGTCCGGATCAGAGCAATTGCTAAACATTAAGCGCCACTTTGGGCAAAGCACGTCAGAACAGCAATGGTAGTTGGCGAAGGGGTGCTCAGCTGTGGCAATTGCCCCAGTTCCGCCAAGGGCGCAAAGTCGGGGGCCATAATGTTGATCGCGGAATGCCAGCGAAACATGAAACTGATCCGCCCAAGCTTTGAGGCAGAACGTGTAGAGAGTTCGGCCCGGTTGCGCCGAATGACAACTGACCTGACGACGTAACTATGTGTGCTTTAACGTGGCCTAATGGCTGGGCAGGCCTCGAAAGGCCCGCCCGGAAAGCTCACCACTTGGAGCTGACTTCCCATTTTACGATCATGGCATTCAGGCTGCCGTCCGTTTTCATCGCGGAAATGGCCGCGTCGAATTTGTCACGCAGATCACCGTCGCTTTCGCGAACGCCCATGGCGACGCCGCCACCTAAAGCAACCGGATCACCAACGATCTGTAGATCGCCGTTTGCGGCAAGAGCGGTTTTTATGAAGCTGTCGTCGGCCAGAACCGCATCCGCTTCGCCATTCACAACGGCTGCGATGGTTTCATCGGGTGTTGCGAATTCCACCAAAGTTGCGCCCGTTTCGGCGACATAGCCTGCTTGAATGGTTCCTGTCTGAGCGGCAATCACACCGCTTGTCAGGTCGACATCTGAGGACATGGCCGCGAAAGTCGATGGATCGGGCGGGGTGTAGGCTTGGGTGAAATCGATCACTTGGTCGCGTTCGTCGGTGATCGACATGCCTGCAAGGATGACGTCATAGTTGCCGGACACAAGGTTGGGGATGATCGAATCCCAGTCGTTGGTCACCCATTCGCAATTCAGTTCGGCGCGTTTACACAACTCGTCACCCAATTCGCGTTCAAAGCCATCGACTGCACCGGCGTCATTGATGAAGTTCCACGGTGGATACGCGCCTTCGGTCCCCAACCTGACAACGTCCTGAGCCATGGCCGCTCCGGCCAACAGCACGGCTGATGCCGCAGCAAATACTAGTGTTTTCATCGTTTTCTCCCCGACAGTGATCTGACAGTATCAATCTGTTTAAAGTGAAGCTCGTAGGCTGACGGGGAAATTAGGGGAAATCAAGCGCTTCCCAGTCTCAATTTCGCGCGACGGGCCGGATTTTACCTTCGGTAAAGGCTTTTAACTATTCCTCCAACCCATTGGTGCGGGCGATAAAATCGGCCAACATCGGCACATAGCGATCTCCTTCGCCAGCGGCATCCATCGCGGCAAAGGCATTCTTGACGACCGATTGCACAGGGTTCACGGCGCTGACCGATACCGACAGATTGGCCAGATAACGCATGTCCTTGTGGGCGTTGGCGATCGCAAATCTATGCGCGTTCTCGTCGCCTTCCAAAGACCACTTCATAAAGGTTTCGTAGAACCCGTTCGACAAGCGACCGGGGCGAATGACGCTGTCGAATTGTTCGGTCGTAAGGCCGGACTTTCGCGCGATGGCCAGGGCTTCGGAGTAAAGCGCGCCGTAGCCCATGGCAATGAAGTTGTTGATAAGCTTCATTTTATGACCAAGACCGACATCGCCCAGGTGTACGATGACGCCGGCCCAGGTTTCGATGACCGGATTGATCCTGGCAAAAACCTCAGGGGATGCACCGACCATTGCGTCAACGGTGCCGTCCCATGCTTCTTTCGGTGTGCGGCCCAAAGGTGCGTCGGCCATGTGGCCGCCTGCGGCTTCGACTTCACCGGCAAGGACAAGGGTCGAAACCGGATCAGAGGTGGAGCAATCCACGACAATCGCACCGGGTTTCAAGTTGGCGATAATGCCGTCCGGCCCGCGCATCAGGGCTTCCACTTCGGTCGATCCGGTGACGCAAAGGTGAATGATATCAGAAGCTTCTGCAACTGCCTTTACTGTGTCCAGTTCAACCGCGCCACGTCCCACCAGATCGTCCACGGCCTCGCGTTTGCGAAAGGCGGTGATATTCAGAGGATATCCTGCCTCGCGGATATTCTTTGCCAAGCCGTGGCCCATGAGGCCGATGCCGATAAAGCCGATTGTTGGTTTGGTCATGGGATCTCCGATCAGGGTTTTGAGAATGTGGTACGAGAACTACGTGGCCAGCCCCGGTTGGGCAACACGGCGCGCACCACGATAACGTGCAAAAAGGGGTGTTTTGGCAACGTCGGTATCGCGTCGGTATTGTGTCGGTATCACGTCGGTGGATTTCGCGTCGCGAAAAGCGAACACGATGACCAATAGCGTTCGTTCCGGCGTTCGGGCGACTTGGCCTCATGCGTGGAATTAAGTCGGTTCGCCGCCGAGAACTTCCCAGAAATCGGCCCTGAGATTGTGATGTGGAAACCCGACGTCGGGCACGGGCACGTCAAGAAAGGCGCACAAGGGTTCCCAGCCTTCGGTGACATCGAATACCAGCAGTTTTTCAGCCGGTACAAACGCGCGGACATCCGCGGTCCTTTGTTCAAATGCTGCAATTGCCGCATCGCGATCTTGAAACTTTCCGCCAAAGGTTTGTTCGCCGATAAACTCGCGGTTTATGTCCAACAGCTCTCGGATTTGTGGTGGAAGATCCATGGAAGGATAGGCGGTCAGCAATTTGCCGATTGTTTTGTCAAAGCTTGTCCACCATTTTTCGACAGGGCGGACGGAATGCAATACTTTCGCATCTGGAAAAGCCTTAATCGATTGGCGCCAAAAGTGCGCGCCGGGCCAGTCCACCTGACTTGAATACCCAGTGTAAATGCGATCCCAATCCGTAGGTTCACCTTTTACGGCTGATTGCCAGCTTGGTAATTGGTCAAGGTTTTCGACGATTTCATACATGTGATGACATGGTCCGAAACCAAGAATTTCGAGTGCTTCCTTGATGGATTTGGTTCCTGTTCGGCCAAAACCCGACCCAATGATCTTCAATCCCATTCCAATTTCCCCCAGCTTGAATTGTGCAAAGTAGGTGGGTTTTAACTGTAAATCCAGCCATCGGATTTGGTTGTGCCACCCTATGCCGTCGTGTTCGGTGGGTTGGTGGATGAAGCTAGGAAAGTTTTGATGTGCACCAATACTTCGCAGATGCTGTCTTGGGTGTTGTCGTCCGCTGCAAGTGCTCCAAAAGGCAAACCCCATTGATTGACCTGCGGATGGGATGGGTGGCTCCTGCGCCGAAGTCGGCCGCGCCATCAAAGCACCCCCGGGCTTTACCAGTATGCCCGAACTCGGCCCAATTGTCAGCCTGAACGTCAATGCAACGATTGCGAATGCGACCGAGGGGATGAAAACGTTAACCCGGCACAGCCTTATACTTTCCTGCCGTTGCGTCAGGACGTGGCTCTCATCCTGCGTTAACCGCCGTTCGCGGCGTTGATCATCAATACATTCCGAAGCGCGCTGGAACTTACAGAACGGATATTTTCGCCGTGCGCTGCCGTTAGCAGGATCTTTCCAGTGCCAGATAAACGCTGTCGCACCACCGCTCACCGATTTTAAGCGTGCCTTGGGCCTGACCTGTTTCGCGAAAACCAAGCTCGGACAATAACGCCAAGGACCCTTGGTTCTCGGGGTCTACGTCTGCTGTCAAAGCTGGCATGTCGTAGGTCTGAAAAAGATGCGGGATGATCTTGGCCAGCGCCTCGCGTGCAAACCCCTGTCGCTGGAACGCTGGCAGGACGAAGAACCCGATCTCGGGATTGGACCACATGCCCGCCTTTCCAATCACGTCACCTTCAAAGATCAATACATAATCGCAGGTTTTGGCCGGGTTGGCGTTTCGCGTTCCTTCGACAAAGGCTTCGGTTTCTGACACATGCTGATGGGCATTGTCCCAGTACCGCGTTGCCTCTGCATCCGAAAAAAAGACATGTAATGCCTCGGCGTCGGCGGTCTCGAAGGGGCGTAAAATCAACCGCTTGGTGCGTAAAATGCGCTGTTCAAGCGCCACGCCAGATCCATCCGCCACCCAACACGCGGCTGGCATTCGTTTCGTAGAACACGCAAGCCTGTCCCGGCGACACACCTTCTTCGGCGTTCAGCAATTCAACATTGGCTTCTGTTGCCGACAGGGGACGCACAACAGCCTCAACCGGCGGTTTCGTGGACCGCACCTTGACCGAGATGTCCCATGTATCGCGCGATTGAAACGGCTCATCACCCAGCCAGTTGATTTCACGTACAGGCACGGTCCGCGTGGCCAGCATATCTTTCGCACCCACGATCACCTGGCCTTTGTCCACATCCAGACGAACCACATACAAAGGGTCTGCAAGCCCGCCGATGCCAAGCCCGCGCCGTTGACCTATAGTATAGTGAATAACGCCGTCATGCTGACCCAGGACGTTGCCGTCGACATCGACGATCTCGCCGGGTTCCGCAGCACCGGGGCGTAACTTTTCGATAACGCTCGCATAATTTCCGTCAGGCACAAAGCAGATGTCTTGGCTGTCGGGTTTATCCGCAATTTGTAACCCATGGGCTTGGGCCAGTTTACGGGTTTCTTCCTTGGACTTCAGATGCCCCAAAGGAAACCGCAGATAGGCCAGCTGGTCCGGTGTCGTTGAAAACAGGAAATAACTTTGATCGCGAACAGGGTCCGCCGCCATGTGCAGTTCGGGCCCCGATGCGCCATTTTTGCGTTGTATATAGTGCCCCGTCGCCATGCAGTCGGCTTCAAGATCACGGGCGGTTTCCAGCAAGTCCTTGAATTTAACCCGTTCGTTGCACCGGATGCAGGGCACAGGTGTTGCGCCCGCCAGATAGCTGTCGGCGAATTCGTCGATCACGGCGTCTTTAAAGATATTCTCGTAATCCAGCACATAATGAGGAAACCCCATTTCTTCTGCGACACGACGTGCGTCATGAATATCGACACCCGCACAGCAGGCACCTTTCTTAGCGAGGGCGGCACCATGGTCATAAAGCTGCAATGTGACGCCAACGACGTCGTAGCCTTCGCGCGCCAGTTCAGCGGCGACAACAGAACTATCGACGCCCCCCGACATCGCAACGACAACCCGCGTGTCAGCGGGGGCTTTTGCAAAACCTAAGGAATTCAGCCTGTCTGTACGATCAAGCGCCATGCGGGACACCAATTGGAAGGAAGGTCGAACGAAATATAGGAAAATTGTACGCAGTCACAAGAGCAAGCCTTCATCCATGATTAAGCACCCTTGGCCTATAAGGCCGCAACGAACATCGCAATTGGCGCAGACGAATGTATTTGAAAAAGGTGAATGGACCCCGTGCTGTAACGTTGCCCGATGGCACCGTGATGACCCACGCGGACCTGCCCGATCCCTCAACGCGCCGCTGGGTGGCCAGCCGAAAAGCCAAAGTCGTGCGTGCCATCGCGCATAAGCTTTTGACCCGTGAAGAGGCGCTAAAAAGATACGCACTTTCCGAAGAAGAATTGGACGCTTGGCACGTTGCAGTTGAGCAGCACGGCGAAGCAGCTCTAAAAGCAACAACAATTCAGCGCTATAGACAATCATAGCGTGTAATGTTAATTCTTTCGGGATAGTAACGGCCAGTTAACCAATAGCCTCCATGTTAGCGAAATAAGTAGGACATGACTGCGGAGAAGTTTTAATGCGCGTACTCTTGGTTGAAGACGATCCCACCACATCTCGAAGCATTGAGCTGATGCTGACGCACGCCAATCTCAATGTATATGCGACCGACATGGGGGAAGAAGGGGTCGATCTTGCCAAGCTCTACGACTACGACCTTATTCTTCTTGATCTGGATCTTCCGGATATGGATGGCCACGAAGTGTTGCGGCAACTTCGTCTGGCACGGGTGGAAACACCGATCCTGATTCTCACGGGGTCCGATGATACAGAAAACAAGATCAAAGGCTTTGGGTTCGGCGCGGATGACTATCTGACCAAGCCCTTCCACCGCGAAGAACTGGTTGCGCGCATTCACGCAATCATTCGCCGGTCCAAAGGTCATGCGCAATCGGTCATTCATACAGGCAAAGTTTCGGTGAACCTGGATGCCAAAACGGTCGAAACCAATGGCAAGACCATTCATTTGACTGGCAAAGAATATCAGATGCTTGAGCTCTTATCATTAAGAAAGGGCACAACGCTGACGAAGGAAATGTTCCTCAACCATCTCTACGGCGGCATGGATGAGCCGGAGTTGAAGATCATTGACGTCTTTATCTGTAAGCTACGTAAGAAACTGGCTGTGGCGACAGGCGGTGACAATTACATCGAAACGGTTTGGGGCAGGGGCTATGTACTGCGTGATCCGGAACCCCTTGAAATCACGCCCGAACCGGTCCGGGCAACTGCGTAAGACCGACTTTCCTTTTATCACTCTCTCCTTCGACTAACTGAAAGCCGCCAGACTCCGCTGGCGGCTTTCTTTTTCGTTTCCGCCGGTCTTGCACCGTCAGTTTCATGCCATTGCACAACAGGTCATGATCCCGATGGATCACTGGCCAATCATGCATTAGTTTCCAAATCAGACCACTCAGCTGGGGTTGCTCACGGGCGGTCGGATTTGATCTATTGTGAAACGACATCAAGGCCAGACCCATGAAAGACGTTCAAACGCTGACACAGGAAGAGGCCGCGGCGGAACTCGCCCAACTGGCCATCGATCTGTCGGCTGCGAACAGGGCGTATCATCAAAATGACGCGCCCGAGATTTCGGACGCTGACTATGACGCCTTGAAACGACGCAACGCCGAAATCGAAGCTCAGTTCCCCGAACTGAAACGCACCGACTCGCCGACCGACAAAGTTGGCGCAGAACCGGCGTCCGGATTTCAGAAAATCACGCATTCCGTGCCCATGTTGTCATTGGGAAACGCCTTTGATGATGGCGACGTCACAGAATTTGATCGCTCCATTCGCAAATATCTAGGCTTTGGCGACGAAGACCCGCTGGCCTATACAGCTGAACCCAAAATCGACGGGCTATCGTTGTCGCTCAGGTACGAAAACGGCCAATTGATCCATGCCGCGACCCGTGGCGATGGTACGACGGGCGAAAACGTCACGTCGAACGCGCGTACGATTGCGGATATTCCCGCCCATATTCCGAATGCCCCGGACCTGCTTGAGATCAGAGGCGAGGTCTATATGAGCCACGCCGATTTCGAAGCCTTAAACACGCGCCAATCCGAAACCGGTGACAAAACATTCGCCAACCCAAGAAATGCAGCCGCGGGATCTTTACGCCAGTTGGATGCCAGGATCACCGAAAGCCGCCCGCTCTGTTTTTTCGCCTACGCTTGGGGAAGTCTCAGCGCGCCGTTAGGGGAAACGCAATCGGGCGCCATTCAACAGTTGAAAAACTTCGGATTCCAAATCAATGAGTTAACCAAGACCTGCAACGGCCCGGTCGAAATGATCGAACATTACCGCGACATCGAGACCAAACGCGCAACACTTGGCTATGACATCGACGGCGTTGTTTACAAAGTGGATGATCTGGCTTTGCAGGCGCGGCTCGGGTTTCGATCAACCACACCAAGATGGGCGATTGCGCATAAATTTCCGGCCGAACTGGCATGGACCCGATTGGAAACTATCGACATCCAAGTCGGTCGCACGGGCGCCTTGTCGCCGGTTGCACGTCTTCAACCCGTGACCGTTGGCGGCGTCATTGTGTCGAATGCCACACTTCACAACGAAGACTATATTGCCGGATTGGGCGGCGATGGCAGCAAAATTCGCGGCGGAAAAGACATTCGCGAAGGCGATTGGGTTCAGGTTTACCGGGCCGGCGATGTCATCCCGAAAGTGGCGGACGTCGATCTGACGAAACGCCCGAAAACCGCGATGCCTTACGTTTTTCCAACGGTCTGTCACGAATGTGGGTCCGACGCGATCCGCGATGACGGCGACGCCATTCGCCGCTGCACGGGTGGTCTCATTTGTCCCGCGCAAGCCATTGAAAAACTAAAGCATTTCGTCTCACGCGCTGCTTTTGATATCGAAGGTCTTGGTGCCAAGCAAGTCGAGCAATTCCTTGAAGACGGCTGGATCAAAGAACCGGCCGACATTTTTGAGCTGCGCGCACGGTTTGGCGCGGGCCTTCAGCAGCTGAAAAACCGTGAAGGCTGGGGCGAAAAATCCGCCGAAAACCTTTTCGATGCTATCGACGAACGCCGCACCATCGAATTTCACCGCTTTCTGTTTGGCCTCGGCATCCGACACTTGGGTGAAGCTGCGGCAAAAGATCTGGCCCGGAACTTTGCCGATTGGGAAACCCTTGCCGACACCGCCGACCGCGCGGCCTTGGAGCCCGCAACAACCGACGCTTCCAAAGATGCTGCCGCCCAAAGCCCGGCTTGGGCCACATTTCTGGAAATCGACGGGATCGGGCGCGCATTGACGCAATCGCTGGTCGCCGCATTGGCGCAAGACCACGAACGCGCCGTGATCGACCGCCTTGTGGCGCATTTAACAATCCTGCCCCCCGAAGATCAGGCCTCCGATAGCCCCGTTGCGGGCAAAACGGTTGTTTTCACGGGCACGTTGGAAAAGATGACCCGCGCCGAGGCAAAAGCCCGCGCCGAAGCGCTCGGGGCCAAAGTATCCGGTTCGGTTTCGGCCAAGACGGACTTGCTGGTCGCCGGACCGGGAGCAGGATCAAAGGCGAAGAAGGCGACGGATCTGGGCATCGAAACCATAGACGAGGACGGCTGGATCGCGCTGATCGACGGGTTATGAGCACCCGGCCCGAAATCCTTTTTCCGCTGTTTGCGGGGCTTGAAACACTTCCCGGCGTTGGCGAGAAAACGACGAAACACTTCGCCGGGCTCAACGTAAACACGCCACGCGATTTACTTTTTACGTTACCCACGTCCGGCATAGATCGCCAATTTCGCAAAACAATCAAAGGCATACCCCTGCCGAACGTGGTGACCACAGAAATTACCGTCGAGCGTCACCACCCGAACCGAACCAAAGGCCGCCCCTACCGGATCGATGTTTCAGACGAAGAAGTCAGTTTCGCGTTGGTCTTTTTTCACGCCCGGGGCGACTATCTGCGACGTCAACTGCCCGAAGGTGCGCGCCGTGTGATTTCCGGCAAAGCCGAGGTGTTCGACGGCGTGGCACAGATCGTGCACCCCGATCACATCCTTGCGCCCGGCGATCTTGAAACCTTGCCTGCCTTCGAGCCCGTCTATCCGTTGACCCAAGGCGTCACGCAAAAGTTGATGGTCAAGGCAACCGCAGCGAGCGTGAAACGCGCGCCCGAACTGAAAGAATGGATCGATCCAAGCCTGTTGGCGCGCGAAAACTGGCCCGACTGGCATACCGCGATCACCCAAAGCCACGCGCCGATTGGCAGTGGTGATCTGGCCATCACGGCGCCTGCGCGCGTGCGATTGGCCTATGACGAACTTTTTGCCCATCAGGTTACCTTAGCCCTGGCGCGTGCACGGCAAAGAAAACGAGCCGGTCGCTCGTCGCCTGCGACCGGGGCTTTGCAATCCAAGGTGTTGAAAGCGTTGCCGTATCGTCCGACCAATGCTCAGGATCGCTCGATCCGGGAAATCGCGGACGACATGGCCGCGCCCGAACGCATGAACCGGTTGCTTCAGGGCGATGTCGGGTCTGGTAAAACGCTCGTCGCGCTGATGTCACTTTTGGTAGCCGTCGAAGCGGGCGGGCAGGGCGTCATGATGGCGCCAACGGAAATCCTGGCGCGCCAGCATCTGGCCGGATTACAGCCTTTGGCCGAAAGTGCCGGTGTGGTTCTGGAAATTCTGACGGGCCGTGACAAAGGCAAGGAACGCACCGCAAAGCTTGAGGCGCTTAGATCGGGGGCCATTCAAATTCTGGTCGGCACCCATGCCGTGTTTCAAAAAGACGTGGAGTTTCAGGATCTTCGCTTGGCGGTTGTCGACGAACAGCACCGGTTTGGCGTCGCGCAACGCATGGAACTGGGCAAAAAAGGCCAATCCGCGGACGTCCTTGTGATGACCGCAACCCCCATCCCACGGTCGCTCAGCCTTGCGCAATACGGCGATATGGATGTGTCAATCCTTGACGAAAAACCACCCGGACGGACGCCGGTAACGACCGCCCTCGTGTCCTCTGGCCGGATGGACGAGGTGGTGGCGAACCTGCGCACGGCGGTCAGCGAAGGAAAACAGGCCTATTGGGTTTGCCCCTTGGTTGATGAAAGCGAAGTCACAGCCAAAACCGCCGCCGAAGAGCGGTTCAAACGACTGCGTGCCACGTTTGAGGACGGCACGGTCGGTTTGGTGCACGGCCAAATGCCGCCCGCCGACAAGGATGCCGCAATGGCGGCCTTTAAAAACGGCGACACCAAGGTTTTGGTCGCAACAACCGTGATTGAAGTCGGGGTGGACGTTCCAAATGCCTCGATCATGGTGATCGAAGGGGCCGAAGGGTTTGGTCTGGCGCAACTTCACCAATTGCGGGGGCGCGTGGGACGCGGCGCTGAAAAATCGACCTGCCTCATGCTCTATCAAGCGCCTTTATCTGAAAGCGCCAGGCGCCGTCTTGAAACCTTGCGCGAAACCGAAGACGGGTTTCGCATTGCCGAGGAAGACTTGGCAATGCGGGGCGCCGGTGACGTTTTGGGCACTGCGCAATCCGGGTTGCCCCAGTTTCGAATTGCGGATCTAGAGCGCCAAACCGCGCTGTTGGCGATTGCCAATGATGACGCCCGAGCCTTGATCGCCGCTGATGCGGATCTGACCAGCCCGCGTGGCGAGGCCGTGCGTGTTCTGCTTTGGCTTCTTGAGCAAGATAAGGCAATCCAAATGATTTCAGTGGGTTAGATCATTTTGGAACATTTTGTTCACGAATGTTCTTAAAAAGTTCTTTACACTTCGGATCAAATTTGAGAACAATCTGGCAACAAAGCAGCCCGCCCGCTGCCTTCACCGCCAGAAGGACACACCAAATGCAAGAACTCAAAGACACATTCGCCCGCAATGCCACAACGCTTCCGGGTGACTTTGCCGCTGTTGTCGCACTTGCCGTAATCGTCTTTACAGGCTTGATTGCACCCAGCTTTTTCTAATTTTTAAACTGCCTGCGGTCTGACGTGCCGGTCGACGCATTCTGTCCCACCTTGATGCGTGCACCAATATCCCTCGCATAAGCCCCTGTCCCGGGCTTGCGACTGGCTTCACACCAGATACGCCACTTCCCCGCCGCCATCCTTTTGGATGTGCGGCGGTTTTTTGTCAGAACGTATAGGCCAGCCTTAACCCACCCCAATGTTTGCCGCAGGCGAATATCGGTGCCGACAAATCCTTCATCATGCAAAACTCTCCGCCGCCCATGTCGCGGCGATAGACTTGCAACAGGAACGCGCGGTCATTTCGCCCGGCCTTCAAACCGACACGGTCGTCAAAGATGCGACGGTTCCGACAGTTCGCCGCGTTCCAAACCGGATCCTGGCCTTGCGGTTGTGAGAATTTGCGGTTGTGGGTTGGAAGATACCCGTTGCGGTCAATCGCGGCGCAAAACACCACCCTGTCGTCAAATTGGGCCGCTTTTTCCTGGATCGGCGTGAACACAGCGTCCGTCAATCCGGTGAAAGGGGCCATCATTTGTTCGGGCTGAGTGCCTTGAATGGGCGTGTAGGTTCTGTCGAACAGGGCCGCTTCGGTGATTTTGCCGGCTGTTACAGCTTCGCTCAACAACCGGCCCAATGTGTCTGCGTCTTTGGTGACGCGCTCGATAAAGATTGCGTCTCCGGCTGAGCCGCCAATGGCGAAGGTGCCCTGGACCATGGCTTCCGACACATCGACAAGCCCGTGGATACGATCCCGGGTCGAAAGGATGCGCGTGCTTGTATCGGATGCACTTTCTTCAATTTGCGCGAACGTCGGCCCAAAACTGTCACTGGCTGTGCGGACAGCGGCGGTTTGGGCGACGATGATCTCAGCGTCTTTTTGATTTTCGCCCACGCGGTCGCGCACTTGGCCGACGACCTCGTCGGTCCGTTCTGCGTCCTCACGAACCGAACTTGCGATGCCACAGTAAGTTTTGGTTTCTGTCGACAGATTGACGATCCAGCCGCCTAAATCTTTGACCTGATCGGATATCTGCGTCGCTATTTTGGCGGTTTTCTTGGACAGGGCGTTCACTTCTTCGGCCACAACCGCAAAGCTGCGCCCCGCATCACCTGCGCGCGCGGCTTCGATTTTGGCGTTGATCGCAAGAATGTTCACCTGGGTGGCGATGCTGCTCACAAGATCGTTCGACTTGCGCACGTCATCCAACATCGCGCTGACGTCTTCAAAACGCCCTTCCAGCGCGGTAACCCATTCCGACAGCCCCGCTGTTGCTTCACCTGATTTGCGAACGTGATTGATCAGGTCCTGAAGAGACGTTCGCGATCCTTCGGCCCGCGCTTTGACCCTACAGGCCGATTCCTCGACCCCCTGGTTCGCTTCTAAAATTGCCGCGGCACCGATTTTAAGCGTCGACATTGCGCTGGCCTGAGCGCGGGTGTCCTCCTCGATCGCATCAAGCGTACCCGAGATTTCAACAATTTCATATCCAAGGCGCAGCGCATTACGCGCCAGAGTGTCTAATTCTGTGGTCGTGGGATCGGGGCAGTTTTCTGCAAACGCAGGCTGGGTCATGGCGGCTCGTTCTTCGGTGCGACCCGGGACATAGCGAACGAGAGTTACGGGCTTGTTAAGCGCAGGCCTTTTTTTCCGCCTCTGCCACCGCGTCGACGGTTGCGTCCAGCGCCAAAAGGATCGAGGCGTGCCGGTTCTTAAAATCGCGGGCCGGGGTCAGAACATCATAGCCATCAAATGGCGCATCCGGCGTTGGTGCGCCTTGGGTCAGCATGGCGCGCAGTTGATCGCGGGCCATTTCCACTTCGGCGCGGGTTCGCCCAAGCACCACATGCCCCAGAACCGCAGCCGAGGCTTGGCCAAGGGCACAGGCTTTGACGTCTTGGCCAAACGCGCTGATCTGGCCGTCCGACACGCTCACATCCACCGTCACCGTTGATCCGCACAAAGGTGAACGCTTTCGAACCGTTGCATCCGGATCGCCCAACCGATCCGTCAGCGGGATGTCGGCGGCCAGTTTCAGAATCTTGTCCGAATAGAGCTTGATGAGATCGGTGTCGGCCATTGCTTTCCTTCAGCGCGCGTCCCCCCTATCTAGGGTAGGATTTTGTTAATGAAAGGATTGGCCCATGGCTTTTGATCCTGCAAGCCTGAAATACAACGACCAGGGTCTGATCCCCGCGATTGCGCAGGACGAAGAAACTGGCATGGTTCTGATGATGGCCTGGATGAATGCGCAATCCGTGATGCGCACACTGGCGACCAAACGTGTCACTTACTGGTCCCGGTCGCGTCAGGCGTTCTGGATCAAGGGCGAAACCTCTGGCCATACCCAAACGCTGGTCGATTTTCGTGTCGATTGTGATCAGGATTGTTTGCTGTTGGTCGTTCGCCAGGAAGGGCCAGCCTGTCACACAGATCGCAAGACCTGTTTTTATACGGCAGTGCGTCAGGGTCAGGATGTCGAGCTGATGACGCCCATGTAACGCCCGCATTAACCAATTCGTGGTAAGTGATTTCTAAAGATTAACCATGGCGCGGATATCGTTGGGCGAGGCTCCGTCTTCCCGAAACGCGCGAATTGCCTTGGAATCGTGACGTTTTGCGAGCCGGTTTCCAGCATCGTCCCGGATCAAAGCATGGTGGTGATAGATCGGGGTTGGCAGGTTAAGAAGGCGTTGCAAAAGCAAATGAATTTCGGTTGCAGCGAACAGATCAGAGCCGCGCACGACGTGGCTAACATATTGAAACGCATCGTCAATCACCACAGACAGGTGATAAGACGTTCCCATATCACGCCGCGCGATAACCACGTCGCCAATTTGGGTTAACAACCGTTTCGGAGCCATTTTCTGGACACCAGTTTCGCCATTTGGACCAAAACCCAACTCATTGAATGTTGGAAATGTGCCAGTCGCATCCCCTTTCACAGAAACATCCAATTGATCAATTCCAATCAATCTCAGAGCTTTCTTAACGTTGAGCCTAAGCGCCACGTCCTCCGGACGGGTTTCGCCCCGAGACACGTCGCGCCGACAGGTGCCGGGATAGACAATTCCGTCCGGGCCAACCAGGGGTTCGCCTTCGTTCGGCGCGGAAGCTGCCGCCAGAACATCGCGTCGGTTGCAGGTACAGGGATAGAGCAATCCACGCGCCCAAAGCGCATCCAGCGCCGCGTCATAGGCCGCCATTCGATCAGTTTGTCGCAAGACCGGCATTTCCCAACTCAGGCCAAGCCACGCCAAGTCTTCAAAGATCAAATCTTCCCACTCGGGCCGGGCCCGCGATGTGTCGATATCTTCGATCCGAAGCAAAAACGCACCGCCCGCTGCCATGGCCATGTCATGGGCCAAGATCGCAGAATAAGCGTGCCCGAGATGCAGCGGCCCCGTGGGCGAGGGCGCAAAACGGGTTTTCAAATGCGGTTCAGAACATAGACCGTCGAGCCAAGCTCTTTGCCCGGCAAGTGGGCCCCGTGTTCCTCAAAAACCAGTTCAATGTCGGGCATCAGACAAATCCGGTCCAGCGCATCGGTGTAACCGCGATCCGCCAATGTGGCGTCATTGTATGAAAAACCAAGCAACCCGCCATGGGATAAAGCCGCGACCAACAGGTCCAGCGTTTCGGGCGGACCAGCGCCCAAGCTGACGACACCGCAGGCACAGATCGCCGCATAATCGCCCGCACTGATATGGCCCAGCGTGCCGGGTTCGCCAAGCCAGACCTGTCGGTAACACCCGCGCGCTTCGGCTTGGGTCAGCATTTCGGGCGAAATGTCTGTTCCATCAATGGTTTGGAAACCAACGCCCGTCAGCGCCATTCCGGCAAGCCCGGTGCCGCATCCATAGTCCAGAATGCCCTTGTCGACGTTGGCGCCCGCCAAACGCATTGCCATCGCCACCCGTCCCGGCGTCGCATAGCCCCATTCGGTGACGTCTTTGTCGTAATCTTTGGCCCACCTTTTGTAGATGTCTTGAGTTTCCTCAACGGTGTGGCGGGTCCAAAGCTGGGCGGTTGGGTTTTCATCTGTCATGGACGTGAAGGTAGGATGAGCAACGGCCCCGGTCCAGTGATGTGACGACAGGCTGACAGGGCTGTGAAAACTGTTGCAGATCAGGCGGGTTCAGCGACGTCCACCGAAGCGTTTAACCATGCCGCCCAATCCGCCTTTGCCCGGTCCGTATAGGCCTTGTAGCGGTCTTTTCGGTTCCGCCGTCCGCCTTTGGCGTCAATCGGCGGGAACAACCCGAAATTTACGTTCATGGGCTGAAACGTCTTGGCCTCGGCCCCCCCGGTGATGTGGTGCATCAAAGCGCCCATTGCGGTGGTGTTGGGAACATCGGGTAGGGTTTGTCCTGTCAGATCGGCCACGGCCATCCGTCCTGCCAGCAATCCCATGGCCGCAGATTCAACATAGCCCTCAACCCCCGTAATCTGCCCTGCAAAGCGGATATTGGGTTTCGTACGCAATCGCATGGTGTGATCCAGCAAGATCGGCGCGTTCAGGAATGTATTGCGATGAATGCCGCCAAGACGCGCGAACCTTGCATCTTGAAGACCCGGTATAGATTTAAAAACATCGGCTTGCGCGCCATACTTCATCTTGGTTTGAAATCCCACGATGTTCAAAAGCGTGCCCATTTTGTTGTCACGGCGCAGTTGGACTACGGCATAGGCCTTTTCGTCGGGCTTATGGGCATTGGTCAGACCAACCGGCTTCATAGGGCCAAAGCGCAATGTCTCGCGGCCACGTTCGGCCATCACTTCAATCGGCAAACAGCCATCAAAATACCCGGCGGTTTCGCCGTCGTGAAATTCGGCTTTCTCGGCCGCCAAAAGCGCATCGATGAAGGCTTCGTATTGGTCTTTGGTCATCGGGCAGTTGATATAGGCTTTTTGTTCTTCCTGCGTGTCACCCTTATCATACCGCGACTGCGCCCAAGCCACCGACATATCCACGGTTTCGGCATAAACGATCGGCGCAATGGCGTCGAAGAAGGCAAGGCTGTCTTCACCGGTTTCGCCCTTAATCGCCTCGGCCAAAGCGCCCGAGGTCAAAGGCCCGGTTGCAATGATCCATTGACCGTCGTCGGGCAGGGTGGTGACTTCACCTCGCTCCAGCGTGATGTTCGGATGCGACAATAATCGTTTGGTGACGGCTTCGGCGAACCTGTCCCGATCAACGGCCAAGGCTCCACCAGCGGGCAACCGGTGCGCATCGCCCATTTCCATGATCAATCCGCCGGCCTGACGCATTTCCCAATGCAAAAGCCCAACCGCGTTTTGTTCGTCATCGTCCGAGCGAAAGGAATTCGAACAAACCATTTCGGCCAGATGATCGGTTTTATGCGCAAATGTCGCCACTTCAGGGCGCATTTCGTGCAAAATGACGTGAATGCCACGGTTTGCAGCCTGCCAAGCGGCTTCAGAGCCAGCAAGACCACCGCCGATGATGTGAAGTGTTTTTACCATAGGGGCGATGTAGCCCCAGTGGACAGAATTGAAAAGGGATCAGGCTTCGCGGGCGAGGTTCAGATCTTCACGAAAGCGCGTGATGCTGTTGCGGCGCGGGGCTTCCACCTCGAATTGTGGGGTCGAAACGATGCGCTGTACCACTTCTTTTTCCGGTAATTCTTCGGGCGAGCGACGTGGAATACTTAGACCTGCACCAACGCCCGCTGACATCAGCAACCCGCCAAGAAGCGCAAGATCGCGCCAAAAACCCGTCAGATCACCGGTTGCGAACATGGTCATGTAGCTGGCCCAGAACAAGGCAAGTGCAAGGATCAGGGCGGCAGGACGGCGATAGACACCGATAAGCACAAGGGCGGACAGAAAGATAACAACGGCACTCATCGCGAAGGATGCCGTCGGTTCCGGCAAAAACGGCGTTGCCAGACGCGAGAATTCCGCGCCGCTGATCAATCCGGTCGCCAGAGCCAGAAAATACGACAAAATGAGAATTCGTGTGATGTGACTGGCCGCAGAGCCATCTTTTTCGTTCGTCCGCACGTCTAATTCCTTTGTCTCAGTTTAAGCGAAAACTAAGCTCACTGAACACACCGGGCCCACACACTGTGGATAATCTTCCACGTCAGACCTTATTGTGAACAAAAGGGTTAATGGCGGCGTTTCGTTGACGGAAACAGATTAAATTTCATACAGTAACAAGGCAAAAATGTGGCGGGGCAGGTGTGCCACAGGATCGACGGACCAGACGGGCCGGGTCTGGGATTGGCTCCGCCCGTGTGACCGATCGTAATAGAACGACAACATCCATCCCCTTGCCCCAGCAAATCCGCCACCCGTCTGATCAGCGTGCAAGACGCTGGCAGAATGCCCCAAAACGAACCTTTCGGGTTATAGTGGGCGATCACAAAGGCCTTGCGCCCAATTCGGTCGACACGGTTTTCCAGGAAATTTGCGTTAGATCAGGGCGACACGTTCGCGATTATCGGCATCCGGGTAGGGACGGTAAAGCCCGATATCGACGTCGCCAATCATGTCGTGCAGCAAATCATAGTGCCTTTGGTCCGCATCGTCGGCCCCTTCGGACAAAGTTCGGAACGCGGTTTCAAGCTGCGCCATATCCTGAACGTCGATTAACAAAAGCACATCGCTGTGGCGAGACGACGCCAAACCGAATTTGCGTCTATATAGTCGCCAATCCGCAATCAGGCCGCGATCAACCAACCCCGACAGCCAATGTTCAGCGGCTGAGGCAAAGGCCAGCGCTTTGGCATCGGATTTGAGCGATATCATGCAATGGTACAAGTTCATGAACCGCAAAGTAGCGGCGCATGGTTACCTGGCCGTTAACCCTGACGTTTAATCTGTTGCGTCGTCCGATGGATCGTCGGGTGTATCATCTGGCGTGCCATCCGATGGGGGCAGTGTGTCCGCCGTGCCGTCGATAACTTCACTGTCCGCCGTGCCGTCGATAACTTCACTGTCCGCGTCGACGTCATCTTCGTCCTGCTCGGCAATCCAAGCGACCGAAACGACTTCTTCGCCTTCAGACGTGTTGAATACCTTCACACCACCCGCAGACCGCGACCGGAAGGAAATGCCATCGACAGGCACCCGGATCGATTGGCCGGTGGATGTGGCCAACATGATCTGATCACCCATTTCCACAGGGAACGACGCCACCAAAGGCCCGCCGCGCATCGCTTTGTCCATCGCCATCACACCTTGTCCTCCGCGTCCACGGACGGGGTAGTCATGGCTCGACGATAATTTGCCCGAGCCTTTGGCGCTGATGGTCAGGATCAGATTTTCGCGGGCCGACATTTCTGCATAGCGTTCGGGGCTAAGCTGACCTTCTGCCACGGCTTCTTCGTCGTCATCGGCTTCGATCTCTTCTTCCGGCGTGCCGGCCATCAGGCGACGTTGCTTCAGATAGGCTGCGCGTTCCGAAGCTTCGGCGTCAAAGTGGCGGATCACAGCCATGGAGACGACTGAATCGCCGTTGGCCAGTCTGATCCCGCGCACACCGGTGGAATCGCGGCCCTTAAAGACGCGCACCGCAGTCGTTGGGAAGCGGATGGCGCGACCGAGGGCCGTTACCAGCATCACATCGTCATTTTCTTCGCAAATTCTGACGTCTACAAGATGAACGTCATCTGGAAGTTTCATCGCGATTTTGCCGTTCGACTTTACGTTGGTGAAGTCAGACAGCGCATTTCGGCGCACATCACCTTGGGTGGTCGCAAAGAAGATTTGTAGCTGATCCCATTCGTCTTCGTCCCGGTCCACGGGCATGATCGCAGCGATGGAAACGCCCGTCGGGATGGGCAGAATATTGACGATGGCTTTGCCGCGCGAGGTTCGGCCCCCCAAAGGCAGACGCCAGGTCTTCAGCTTGTAAACCATGCCATCGGTCGTGAAGAACAGCAGTTGCGTGTGCGTATTGGCCACGAACAACGACGTCACCACGTCGTCGTCTTTCAGCGATCCCCCCGAAAGGCCTTTGCCGCCTCGCTTCTGGGCTCGGAATTCGTCCAAAGCTGTCCGTTTGATATAGCCGCCTTGGGTGACCGTCACGACCATTTCGGCGCGTTCGATCAGGTCTTCGTCTTCCATATCGCCGGACCAATCGACGATCTCCGAACGACGCGGTACAGCGAATTGCTCTTTCACCTCGCGCAGTTCGGTCGAAATGATGTCCATGATCCGTTCGCGGGATGACAGAATATCCAGCAAATCCTGAATCTTAGCGGCCAGAACTTCAAGTTCGTCCGTCACCTCTTTGACACCGATCTGCGTCAGACGCTGAAGGCGGAGATCAAGAATGGCACGAGCCTGGGTTTCCGACAGGTTATAGGTGCCGTCATCGTTCATCGTGTGGCTCGGATCATCGATCAGCTTGATGTAATCGGCGATATCTGCGGCGGGCCAGCGGCGTTCCATCAACTTTGTGCGGGCTTCAGGGGCATCAGCCGACGACCGGATCGTTGCAACCACTTCGTCAACGTTTGAAACCGCCACGGCCAGACCACAAAGGATATGGCTGCGTTCGCGGGCTTTGCGAAGCTCAAAGGCCGTGCGGCGTGCAACAACTTCTTCGCGGAAGTCTATGAAATAGGTCAGGAAATCCCGAAGCATCAATTGTTCAGGGCGACCACCATTCAGCGCCAGCATGTTACAGCCGAACGACGTCTGCATCTGAGTGAACCGGTAGAGCTGGTTCATCACCACGTCGGGCGTTGCATCGCGTTTCAGCTCGATCACAACTCGAACGCCAATACGGTCGCTTTCGTCAGCGATATTGGAAATGCCTTCCAGCTTCTTATCGCGCACGAGTTCGGCGATCTTCTCGATCATCGAGGCTTTGTTCACCTGATAGGGAATTTCATCCAACACGATGGCGTAGCGGTCTTTGCGGATCTCTTCTACACGGGTTTTGGCGCGGATGATGACGCTGCCGCGGCCTTCAAGATAGGCTTTGCGCGCGCCAGACCGGCCAAGAATAATGCCGCCGGTTGGAAAGTCGGGGGCGGGAATGATTTCGATCAGACGGTCGGTGCTAAGATCTGGATCTTCGATCAACGCCAGCGTGGCATCAATCACTTCGCCCAGATTGTGCGGTGGAATGTTGGTGGCCATGCCAACCGCGATCCCTGCGGCACCATTGACCAGCATATTCGGGTATTTCGCCGGAAGAACCGTGGGTTCACGTTCTTTGCCGTCGTAATTGTCCTGAAAGTCAACGGTATCTTTGTCGAGATCGGCCAAAAGCGCCTGAGCGGCCTTGTCGAGCCGGGATTCCGTGTAACGCATGGCCGCCGGGTTATCGCCGTCCATCGATCCGAAATTGCCCTGTCCGTCGATCAGCATCTGGGACATGGAAAAGGGTTGCGCCATCCGCACCAAAGCGTCGTAGATCGCGCTGTCGCCGTGGGGGTGGAACGACCCCATAACATCGCCCACAGATTTCGCGGACTTTCGATAGGATTTGTCGTGGGTGTAACCACCCAATTGCATGGCGTATAAAATTCGCCGATGGACCGGTTTTAGCCCGTCGCGAAGGTCTGGAATTGCGCGACTGACGATGACCGACATCGCATAGTCCAGATAGGACGTGCGCATCTCATCGACGATTGAAATCGACGGCCCGTCATATTTTGGCGGCGAAGGTGGTGTTTCGTCGGTATTGTCAGGGGGTTCCGGCGTGTCGTTCACGTTCTGGCTCGCTGTTGATGCAGAGACTGTTATTCGTTGATGTTATTGTATCAGACCCCAAGACCTAGGTGCAATGCGGAAGTGTGCCCACAAGGCATAGAAACGCCGCCCGAAGGCGGCGTTTGATCGTTGCGTGTTGGAGGTGGTTTTAGGTTTTGGTGCGACGGCGTCGTTTTGTCAGGCCTAGACCCGCAAGACCGACGGCCAAAAACCCAAAGCTGGCGGGCAGGGGCACTTCGCTGGGTGGGTCAATCGTATCGTCGAAGATATAGGTCACGGTCAACAAGCCGGGCGATGCATCAAAGGGCGGCAAAGCCAATCCGCCGTTCCATGACGATGTGTTGGCGCTTCCCGCATCCAACGCCAGATCGAAAACAACCGGGTTGGGGCCGGTGAACGCACTTCCGGCCAACAGGCTTTGGAAGCCGTCAAATTCATCGAAGAAGAATGTTGTCGCCGAGAATAAAACCGAACCGGCCAGCGAAACTGTCGCCGTGGCGTTTGCGCCGAAGACGTCAAAGAAACTGTCGAGTTCGATGTCAACGCCACTCAAGGTTCCAAGCGAGGTATCAAAGCTGGCAAAGGACAGGGCAACACTGTCTGTGCAACCGGGCCCTGAGGCGTCGCCCAGGCTTTCGCAGCCCAACGAAAAGGATTGGGTTTCAAATACGCTTGCGGCAAGGGCAGAGTTCGCGAAAGTCGACGCCGCGAGGCAGGCTGCACTTGCCAGAAAGGCCGTCTTTTTAATGGAAGTTTTGGTTTGAGACATTCTGTTCCCTCGTAAAATTTGCACTTCACTCACCGAAAGCGCACGAATTAGCGGATCACACCGCTTGCTAAAGATAAAAAGCAGACTTCGATTGAGGACTGCTCGCGTTAAACGTGTATAAAATTTTAGGCAAGGTCAAAGCCAAACCGTGGCTTTATTGCGATTTCCGAAGTGCTGCGATCCAAAGGCTCATCAAGACCAGCGAAAAGACCATGTTCCAGCTTGCCATCGACAGACCTGCGAATGCCCAGGCGACTTCGTCGCACATAACGATGGTGTTTGGGGCGTCAGTCGACAAAAGATCTGCGCCGGACAACCCCTGAAGCGCATCACCACTGCCCGTGCAGGACGATGGGCCTTCCCAATAGCCACGCTCGACACCGCTGTGATAGGCGCCAATCCCGGCTGTGATCAGCATCGAGAGTGCGCCCAAAACGCCCAGCAAAAGCATTGGCCCAAGGATCAAGACAGCACCGCCAAGGGCGATGGCAGCCCCGTGCGGCCAGCGTTGCCACAGGCACAGCTTGCAGGGCGCGTAACCCAGGGCCTGAAAAGCGAAGGCCGCGATCAGCAGGGCGAGCGATCCAAACGCCGCCAAAAGCATCATACTCCGGCGCGTCATATGTGGCGCACCAAATAGAAGCCGCCGATCAGCAGGATGACGAAGGCTGTGAAAAGAAGCCCAAGATACTTTTCGATAAAGACTTTGATCGGGGGGCCAAACTTCCACAAAAGCCCGGCCATAATGAAAAAGATCATCGCGCGGGCCACGATCGAGGTTACAAGGAACGTCACGAACGGCAGGCCCGTCCAGCCGGACATGATCGTGATGACCTTGTAAGGAAAGGGTGTGAGGCCGGCGATAAAGACCGGCCAGAAGCCGAAATCGTTGAACCGTTCGTTGAACTCAGCCATCCGGTCGGCTTTGCCCAAAGATTCCAAGATGGGCTGACCAATGGCGTCAAAGGCGAAAGCCCCGATCATATAGCCTGCGATGCCGCCCAGAACGGATGCCACCGTGGCCACCAGCGCAATTGTCCAGGCGCGGTGTGGTGTGGCGATGACCATGGGAATGATCATGATGTGGGGCGGGATCGGGAAAAATGAGCTTTCAACAAAGGCCACAAGCGCCAGCGCCCAAAGAGCGCGGGGGTGTTCGGCCAATGCCAGTGTCCAGTCATAAAGGCGTTTTATCATTGGGTTGGGTAAGGCCAGATCCGGCCATTGCCGTCAAGGGCGGCTCTGGTCTATCGTACGATCCGTAACGAAAGGGACACTGACGATGAAGTGGCGGGGCCGACGCGGCAGCGGAAATATCGAAGATCGTCGGGGCCAGCGTCGGATGTCCGCGCGTGGTGGCGGCGGTGTTGGTTTGGTCGGGGTGTTACTGATTGTTGGGTTTGGCCTGATCTTTGATGTCGATGTGTCGGGATTACTGCAAAACGGCGGGGCAGGTGGACAGGTTCAGCAGGGCGGTGAGATCACGGCTGCGGATCGTCAGGCAGGCGAGTTTGTATCGGTCACATTGGCGGATACCGAAGAAATCTGGGCTGATATCTTCCGCACCCAAGTGGGCGAGGCGTATCGGCCCGCTACATTGGTGTTGTTCAAGGGCGTGACGCAATCGCCTTGCGGGAACGCAAGCGGTGCCACGGGGCCGTTTTTCTGCCCGGCAGACCGGAAGGTTTATCTGGACACGGGCTTTTTTACGACGATGCAAGACCGGTTGGGCGCGGGCGGAGATTTTGCCGCCGCCTATGTTGTGGCCCATGAGGTTGCGCATCATGTGCAGAACGAGCTTGGGATCTTGGGGCAAGCCAACCAAAGGCGGCGTCAGGTCAGTCAGGCCGAGGCCAATGGGATATCGGTGCGGATCGAGCTTCAGGCGGATTGTTTTTCCGGTATTTGGGCGCGGTTGGCGGATCAGCGATTTGGGTCACTGGAACGTGGTGACATCGCCGAAGCCATGAACGCGGCCAAGCAAATCGGCGATGACACCTTGCAGCGCAACGCAGGCCGTGTGCCGCAACCGCATACCTTTACCCATGGCACGTCAGAGCAGCGGCAAAGATGGTTTGCGGAAGGGTTCGAAAGCGGGGATTTGAACGCTTGCGAAACGTTCCGCGCGCGGACTTTGTGACGGGGTGCTGCTTTCACTGTTCAAGCGGGAGCGACACGTCTTTGCGGGCCAATTCGGGTCAGTAAGAACAACGCGATTGTGATGTTCAGAACGTTCCAGCCAATGCCGTTCCAGACAGCCATCGCGTAGCTGCCTGTGAGGTCGTAAAGCCAGCTGGACATCCATCCGCCCAAGGCCATGCCAATGATTGTCGAGCCGATCACGATGCCGACGCGTTTTCCGGCCTCAACAGGGGGCATATATTCCCGCACGATGATCGCATAGCTTGGCACGATACCACCTTGGCTGAGGCCAAAGATCAGTGACACCACGTAAAGCGATGTCAGCCCGCCTTCCATGAGAAACAGACAGAGCGCCAGCATTTGCAACGTGCCGCCAATGAACAGCGTCATCAGCCCGCCGAACCGGTCTGCAAAAGCGCCGAAAGCAAGGCGCGACACGACGCCACCCGCCAGCATAAGGCTTAGCATTTCGGCACCGGCCTGCATGCCAAATCCACGGTCGATGCAAAGCGCGATGATATGGACTTGCGGCATCGACATGGCCACGCAACACCCGATCCCGGCTATGGCCAGAAGCGCTTGCAGGTGTCGCGGTGATAGGCCCGTAGCCGAGGCGTTTGCCGCCGCTTCTGAAGTAGCGCGCGCAGTTGAGACCGCGTTGATCTTGCGCCTGAGAAGGAATGCACCGGGCAGCAAGGTCAGGACAATGACGCTGCCGAGCATCAGATAGGCACCGCGCCAGCCGTAGTCTTCCATCACAAGGGCCATGATCGGCGGCCAGATTGCGCCTGCAAGATAGTTACCGCTGGCCGTCACCGCGACGGCAATGCCGCGACGGCGCAGGAACCAAAGCGAGACATCTGCGATAAGGGGGCCGAAACAGGCGGCAGATCCAAAACCCAGAAAAACATGGAACGCGGCGATTGCGGAGATGGATGTGCTGATCCAAGCGCCGCCAAAGCCGATACCAAGTGCAATGGCGGATGCAATCAGAACAGGTGTGATCCCCCAGCGGTCAACCGCGCGGCCCAACAACAGGTTACCGGCGGCAAAGCTGACCATTGTGACTGTATAGGGAAGCGTTGCCGCACTTCGCGAGATCTGAAAATCGCCCTGCATATCCGGCAGAACCACAATAGTCGCCCACATACCGATGCTGCCCATGATCGACAACACAAGGCTGATCGCAAGCCGCAGCCAGGAATAGGCGCTATCGTGTTGAGCAGTCTCCATGGGCGTCGATCAGTCTGGTGCGGTTAAAGCGGTGTCTTTTCGAAGGGTTGAACAGGCGCAAGGAAAGAGAGACGGGGCTGCTATTTCAGATGTCCGTTGGAATTTTAGATGGCCAGCCGTGTCGCTTGTGCGCCGCGTTCACGGTAGGGCGTCGTGTTGTATTGCGCGCGGTAACATTTCGAGAAATGCGAGGGCGACGCGAAGCCACAGGCAAGGGCTACGTTAATCACGCTCATGTCGGTTTGCATCAAAAGGTTGCGCGCCTTTTGCAAGCGCAATTCCATGTAATAGCGTTTTGGGCTGCGGTTCAGATAGCGCCGGAACAATCGTTCAAGCTGGCGCGTCGACATGCCCACGTCTTTGGCAAGGATCGAGGGACTTTGGGGTTCTTCGATGTTGTTTTCCATCATCTGGATAACGCTTGAAAGCTTTGGATGCCGAACCCCGATCCGTGTCGGTACGGACAACCGTTGTGTGTCCTGATCGGTTCGGATGGTGGTATAGATCAGCTGATCGGCAACAGCACCTGCCAATTCTTCGCCGTGATCGTCAGCAATGAATTTCAGCATCAGATCAATCGACGCCGTGCCACCGGCGGTGGTGAAGGTTTTGCCGTCGATCACGAAGACGGATTTGGTCAGTTCAACCTCTTCGAACTCCTCAAGAAAACTGTCCTGGTTTTCCCAGTGGATCGTCGCGCGTTTGCCGTCAAGAAGGCCTGCACGCGCAAGGGTGTACCCGGCGGTGCAAAGGCCGCCAAAGACCGTGCCGCGTCGGGCTTCGCGCCGGATCCAGTTAAGAACCGGTTTGGTGGTGGCTGTTGCCACGTCAATTCCACCGCAGATCACGACGGTTTCGCCGCGCTTGGTTTCGTCTAACCCGCCATCCAGATTAAAAGCCGTGCCCGCGGAACAAACCGCCCGTTCGCCACCTTCGCCAATGACGCGCCAATCATAAAGCGTTTTGCCCGCCATACGGTTGGCGATGCGCAGGCTTTCAACGGCGCAGGAATAACAAAGCAGCGTGAACTGATCCAACAAAACAAAGGCAAAGCGCCTTGGGGCGTCCGGGGCCTCGACGTCGACTGTTGGAACTGTTTGGTCCGTCATCATGATCTGCACCGTGGCCTAAGCGGGACCGAATGCCTTCGGAACCAGTTGGATTAGCGAAACACCAATTTTAACCATCCGACAAGACGATATCGTCACAATCGGACGTTTGGCCCACAGAATGCGTTTCTTTGCCTGTGCGGTGCCGGTGTCGGTGTTCATCTTTCATATGCGTCATCGCGTGAACCTGTTTGCAACTGGAACTGGGCGAACTATAACCACGGCCTGCAACATCAGCCTGTGAGGACAAAACGATGAGCGATTGGCAGAAGGACGGATGGAGATCTAAACCTCGGGTGCAAATGCCCGATTATTTGGACGCAGCCGCATTGGGATCTGTCGAGGCACAGCTTGGTCGATATCCACCTTTGGTGTTTGCCGGTGAAGCCCGATCACTTCGCGCACAGCTTGCAGCCGCTTCGCGCGGCGAGGCGTTTCTGCTTCAGGGCGGGGATTGTGCGGAGAGTTTCGCCGAATTTTCAGCCGATAACATTCGCGACACCTTCAAGGTAATGTTGCAAATGGCGATTGTACTGACGTTTGGGGCCAAGGTGCCTGTGATCAAGGTGGGTCGCATGGCCGGGCAGTTCGCCAAACCACGATCTGCACCGACAGAAACGGTTGAGGGCATTGAACTGCCGTCCTACCGCGGTGACATTATCAACGAACTTGCGTTCACAGAAGGTGCGCGCATTCCTGATCCAACGAAGATGTTGCAGGCTTATACCCAAGCCGCAGCCACGCTGAACCTGCTGCGTGCCTTTTCGACGGGTGGCTACGCCAATGTGCAGCACGTGCATTCCTGGACCTTGGGGTTCACAGACAGCGATGAGGCGGGCAAGTACCGTGACATAGCCAACCGCATTCAGGACACTTTGGACTTTATGGCGGCGGCAGGTCTGAACGCCGAAACCTCGCCTGATCTGTCGCGGGTTGATTTCTATACCAGCCACGAAGCCTTGTTGCTGGAATACGAAGAGGCATTGACGCGGATTGATTCGACCACCGGCAAATGGATTGCAGGTTCGGGTCATATGATCTGGATTGGTGACCGGACCCGTCAGCCCGACGGCGCGCATGTTGAATTCGCGCGCGGTGTGCAAAACCCGATTGGTCTGAAGTGCGGCCCCACGACAACGGCGGACGATCTGAAAGTGCTGATGTCGAAGCTGAACCCGGAAAATGAAGCCGGGCGCTTGACGTTGATCGCGCGGTTTGGCGCGGGATCAGTCGGTGAACATCTGCCGCGTTTGATCAAAGCGGTCAAAGACGAAGGCGCGAATGTTGTCTGGTCGTGTGATGCCATGCACGGAAATACGATCAAATCGTCCACGGGTTACAAAACGCGGCCTTTCGAGTCTGTGCTGCGCGAAGTGCGCGAGTTCTTCCAGATCCATGGGGCCGAAGGCACGGTTCCGGGGGGTGTTCATTTTGAGATGACCGGCCAGGACGTGACCGAATGCACCGGTGGCGTGCGTGCTGTATCGGACGAAGACCTGTCGGATCGGTATCACACAGCCTGTGATCCCCGTCTGAACGCCAGCCAATCCTTGGAGCTTGCGTTCCTTGTGGCCGAAGAATTGTCAGCCCGGCGTGAAAAGACGGCTGCGGCTGCGGTCGGCTGAACGAAAAGCGGCGATGCCGATGTGGCATCGCCGATCCGATCTCTCCCCAGAACATCGCTTATTCGTTGTCGATGACCAGACGCAGATGACGGCGGTCGCTCGATCGCGTGTTTGGAAGCTTTGCCGACGCCTTTCGGCCCGCATTCTTTGGAATTTGCAGCGAAGCACCGTTCGATGTCGCATTCACCGGTGCGATTGGTGCAAGTGTCGGGGCCGAATGCGCCGGTCCGGCATATCCGACCAGCGATTGTCTTGATTGACTTGTGATCTCAAGTCGGCGCGGGGTGCGGCCAATTTTGCCGTCCATCACAATGCCACCCAGAACGCGGTCAATCTGGCCCATGTCACTGCGCAAAGGCATCAGGATCATTTCACCGCTTAGCGCCTGACGGCCAAAACCGCCCTTGGATTCGATCCGCATCCGAACGGTTGCCGGGTCTTCAAAGGTTGCGACAAGCGCATCACTCAGAACTTCGCGCGATGTTGGCGTGAACAGTGCCGAAATCGGCATTTGGCGCAGTTCGAGCCCGGTGAGTTCCGTAATATGCGATCCGGCGATGCGAAACCGCGCCAAACCGCCCGTGATCCGCTCAAGGATAAAGGCGTTTCCAAGCACGCCTTCCAATCCGCGCGGATCAATCTCGCAACGCGATGGAACCAGTCGATTGGACCGGGTCACGTTCCAGTACCGTTCAATCTTGTCCAACGCCGGAGTTGGTGTGACGGCCCGCTGGCGGACCATGGTCAGGACGTTTCCGTCGGGCGACTGTTCTTCTTTCGACATTCTCTTACCTTCCACACGTCCGGCAAACACACACGCCAGACAACCTCTCTTTAACCACCGTCTAAATTCTGCCACAAATTGGACAGAAAGGCTTCCGGTTTCTGAACAGAAGGTTAATGGAGTGGCGAAAGATTTACATACAGGTCTGATGTCTATGACCGGCTTCGCCTCGAAGTCAGGTGTTTTAAAGGACTGGACGTGGATGATCGAAGTGCGTTCGGTCAATGGGCGCGGTCTGGATCTGCGGTTTCGGATGCCGGATTGGATCGAAGGATTGGAAGCTGAAACCCGCAAAATGTTTCAGTCGAAACTGGCGCGCGGCAATATAACGGTGAATGTCAAAGTCCAGCGCGGCGCAGAATCGGGTGGTTTGGCGATCAACGACCAGGTGCTTCAGGCCACGCTGGCGACCATGTCCAAGATCGAAGCGGCGGCGAAGGCTGCGGGTGTAAATCTGGCACCGGTCACAGCCAGCGACATCGCATCCATGCGCGGCGTAATCGATGTGAGCGATGCAAACAGTACCGAAGACATTCCGCCGTTGCGTGCCGCCGTTCTAGACACCTTATCCGACGCGTTGGAAGCATTCGAGATCGACCGCGCCCGCGAAGGGGCAGATCTTGGGCGTGTCTTGAGCGAACAGATCGAACGCGTCGAAGAATTTTCGATCGCGGCCGCCAAGGTAGTTGGTGACCGCGAGGCGGCAGCGCGGGCAGGGTTGGAACGCGCTTTGGCGCGGGTCATGGATGTGACCGAGGTTCAGGATGAAGCGCGATTGGTGCAGGAATTGGCGTTGATTGCCGTAAAAAACGACGTGACCGAGGAACTGGACCGATTGAGCGCCCATATTTCCGCTGCGCGCGCTTTGATGTCCGAAACGGGTGCTGTGGGGCGCAAGTTCGATTTCCTGATGCAGGAATTTAACCGCGAGGCCAATACCTTGTGTTCCAAATCCCAGTCGACCGAACTGACCGCCATCGGGCTTGACCTGAAGGCTGTCATTGATCAGATGCGCGAGCAGGTACAGAACATCGAATGAAACGTCGCGGACTTCTTATCATTCTTTCATCGCCCTCGGGTGCGGGCAAATCGACGTTGGCGCGGCGGTTGCGCGACTGGGATCCTGACATCCAGTTTTCGGTGTCGGCCACCACACGAAGCGCGCGCGACGGTGAAGTCGATGGTGTCGATTACCGGTTTATCAGCGAACCGGACTTCAAGCATTTGGTCCATGACGGCGAGATGCTGGAACATGCCCATGTCTTTGGGAATTTCTATGGTTCGCCCTTGGCACCGGTCGAAGGTGCGATCACTTCAGGGGCCGATGTTCTGTTCGACATTGATTGGCAGGGCGCACAGCAAATCGCAAATTCACCCCTTGCACCGCATGTGTTGTCGATCTTCCTTTTGCCACCCTCGATCACGGAACTCAGGCGGCGTTTGGAAGGCCGGGGGCAGGACACTGCGGAGGTTATCGAAAAACGCATGACCCGGTCCTGGGATGAGATCAGCCACTGGGGCATGTATGATTACGTGTTGGTCAACGATGATCTTGACGCGACCAAGGACCGGCTGACGACGATTGTCACGGCGGAACGATTGCGGCGGACCCAACAACCGGGATTGTCTGATCATGTGCGCCAGTTGCAGATCGAGTTCGAGGAAAACGAATGACGCTTTATGCTTTGGGCGACCGGGTGCCGAACGTCCCGGACAACGGTGATTACTGGGTTGCGCCTGATGCCAACGTGATCGGTGCCGTTGAATTGCGCGCGGGCGCCTCGGTCTGGTTCGGCGCGACACTGCGTGGTGACAACGAGCTGATCATCGTGGGCGAAGGATCCAACGTTCAGGAAAATTCAGTGATCCACACAGACATGGGATTTCCCTGTACGTTGGGGGCTGGCGTGACCATCGGCCACAAAGTGATGCTTCATGGGTGTACCATTGGCGACGGTGCTTTGATCGGTATGGGCGCGACCGTCTTGAACGGTGCCGTCATCGGCAAGAACTGTGTGATCGGGGCAGGGGCCTTGGTGACCGAAGGTAAAGAGATCCCGGATGGGTCTTTGGTGATGGGGATGCCTGCGAAGGTTTTATGCCCCGTCGAAGATCGCCATATCCAAATGAACCGAGGCGCCGCGCAGCACTACCGCGACCGCCAGGCGCAGTATCGCGTTGGCTTGAGAAAGCTTGAGACATGACGAAACCCCCGATGAAACGCGCTGTCTGGCCCGATAGCGTCAGCCGCCCTTTGGTTACGCCATTGCAGGCATCCGTCGTCTATACCGCCGTTGATCCAGACGCATTGGACGCGCAATACGAGGGCGAAACCAACGGATATACCTATGCCCGTGAGGGCCATCCGAATGCCGATGTTTTGGCCGGTTTGATCGACGGGATGGAAGGCGCGACGGGCGGACAGGTGGTGAGTTCGGGCATGGCCGCGGTTACTGTCGCGATGTTAAGTGTGCTGAAGGCCGGGGATCACGCGGTCGGCGCGGATCAGCTTTATGGTCGGTCCCTGCGGTTGATGAACGAAGAACTGCCGCGCATGGGGATCGCGACCACGCTGGCCGATCCGACCGACATCACCGCTTTTGAAGCCGCGCTGCGCCCCGAAACACGAATGATCCTGGTTGAAACCGTGGCGAACCCCACGTTGCGTATCGCGGATCTGGAAGGGATCATTGCGCTTGGCAGGTCCCGTGGCATTCCGGTCGCCGTCGATAATACATTTACAACGCCCGTTCTGATCCGGCCCTTCGATCTTGGCGCAGACATCCTCATCCATTCGATCACCAAGATGTTGGCCGGGCATTCGGATGCGACTTTGGGATATGTGGTTGCCCGTGATGCCGAAGTCAACGAGCGGATGATAACACTGGCGGCAACCTTGGGTGTGAATGCGTCGCCCTTTGATTGCTGGATGGCCGAGCGCGGGCTTTATACGTTTGATATGCGGTTCGAACGGGCCTCAAATACCGCGGCAGCTTTGGCCGAGGCTTTGGCCAGATTTGAGAGTGTCGCACGCGTGCTTTATCCCGGTCGCCCGGATCACCCCGATCACAACCGTGCGTCGGTTCTGATGGCCAAGGGTGGTGGCAATATGGTCAGTTTCGAATTGAACGGCGGGCGCGATGCTGCCAATCGCTTTGTGCGTGCGCTTGACGGTGTGGCATTCGCACCAACCCTTGGCGATGTGGCGACTACGGTAAGTCATGCGGCCAGTTCATCGCACCGCGCTTTGACAGAAGACGCGCGGCTGGCCTTGGGCATCAGCCAAGGTTTTTTCCGCGTCTCGGTCGGATGCGAGGCGCCGGACGACTTGATCGGGGCATTCGAAGCGGCGCTGAAACCCTAGCGTTGGACGATCTCAAAATTCAAGCGCGGACAGGCCATGCGGACCTCGCGTTCGATCAGTTTGGGATTGGGTAAATTATTTCCGAAGGCGCGATACACACCGTCGAAGGTCAGGTGTTGCAATAGTATGGCAAGTTCGATGCAATCGAAATTGCGCGCGAACACCGGCGAGTAAATCGAATGCGGTTGGTAAAGAGCCAAAGCCGCCTCGTTGATGTTATCAAACCCAAGGAAGTGCATGTCGCGCGCATCGGGAAAGTTTTTTTCGGCATCCGTCCATTCGCTCGGGTCACCGACGGCCAGGACTTTTACAGCCATGTTTTTAACTGCCTTTGCAAAGACAGTATGCCCAAAATCATTCATATTCGTCTCATCCCTATCACAAAAACTGTCTCTAAATCGGAAACAAACCCGACTTCCCGTGTTAATTATAAGCTGAGCTAATGAATTTTCAACGTCAAGCTGATATTTTTCAGTGCCCATCAAGCAATGCGGTTTGGGCGCGGTTCTAATTTCGCTTTGATTGAGGTATTTCAAGGCCGACTTAGTCGTGAGAAAATTCAATGCCCCAAGATCTGGTAGAGGCAATTTCAATCCCGGCTGTTCTGATTGGCTCGGACGGTCGAATTGTCGCGTCCAATATAACGTCACGTAAGTTGTTTGGGGCCCGGATCGTTGGACGACATTACGTTACGGCGCTGCGCCAGCCACCGCTGCTGGATGCCGTCGATAGAGTCCGCGAAGATAAAACGGTAACCCGTGCGGGCTATTTGTCATCGGATGCGCGCGGTGATGTGACGTATGAAGCCGTTGCAACGCCTGTGTCGCACGGCGGAGATGTTTTGGTTTGTTTTGAAGATTTGACTGCCAAGGAAGAAGCTGGGCTGATGCGGCGGGATTTCGTGGCGAACGTCAGCCATGAATTGCGTACACCGCTGACGGCCTTGATCGGGTTCATCGAAACTTTGCGCGGGGCGGCGCGATCTGACGATGCGGCGCGTGATCGTTTTCTGGGCATTATGGAAAGCGAGGCCAACCGTATGAACCGGTTGGTGGCAGACCTTCTTTCGTTGAGCCGGGTTGAAGCCGAAGCGCGCATTCGTCCGACAAAGCAGGTACAGTTGGCCGCCATCGTGCGGGGCGTCGTTGGAACGCTGCAACCCTTGGCAGACGATCAAATTGTGCGCGTCGACACACATGGGTTAGACAGCACGGACGTTATGCGCGGCGACGCCGATCAATTGGCGCAGGTGGTGACCAATCTTGTTGAGAATGCCATCAAGTATTCGGGCAACGGGGCAGATGTCTCGGTTACTTTGGTGCGGGAGGAAACCAACCCAATGATCCGAGGCACCGCACTTGTTCTGACGATTGCGGATACGGGGCAGGGGATCGATCCGTTGCATATCCCGCGCCTGACGGAACGGTTTTACCGGATCGATTCCCATCGTTCGCGTGAATTGGGTGGAACCGGTCTGGGGCTGGCCATCGTCAAACATATCGTCAACCGCCACCGGGGCCGTTTGAAGATCGAAAGCGAACCGGGTGCGGGTAGTCGCTTTTCTGTCATTCTGCCCGCCGATCCTTAGGCTTGGCGACCCGTTGCGCCTGATTCTGATGGGTCCGACGCCTTAAAAATGGGTATCAAACATTGTGTTTCCACGATCATCTGCACCCTTGGCATGGTTATGCGTGTGAACTTTAATGTATGTAAAACAATAAGATACACCTCAATACATGGTTAAATCCCCGCTGTCATGAAACCGTTACACAGCTGTCACAAAAGCATAGACATGCGCTTCTAGGTTTGAGGTGCATTGAAGCCGCGAGGGGCGGCTTTGAAAATCAGGAGAATTTCTATGCTGAACGCGAAACGGACCGCCTCTGCTCTGGCGATCGTCGCTGTATCTGCAACCGCGGCAAGTGCTCGTGACCAAGTTCAGGTCGCGGGGTCGTCCACGGTTCTGCCTTATGCTTCGATCGTTGCCGAGGCTTTTGGCGAAAACACTGATTACCCAACACCGGTCATTGAATCGGGTGGTTCATCTGCTGGTCTGAAACGGTTTTGCCAAGGCGTTGGCGAAGAACATACGGATGTTGCCAATGCCTCGCGCAAAATTCGCGAGAAAGAGCTGGCCGCCTGTGCCGAAAACGGCGTAACCGACATCATCGAAGTGCGCATCGGCTATGACGGTATCGTGTTTGCGAGCCAGATATCGGGCCCTGACTACAGCGCCTTTACACCCTCGGACATCTTCAACGCCTTGGCCCCAAAGGTCATCGTTGATGGGGCATTGGTCGACAATCCGCATACCCAGTGGGCTGACTTTAACGGTGATCTGCCAGCAACTGACATCCTTGCCTTTATTCCCGGCACCAAACACGGCACGCGCGAAGTTTTCGAGGAAAAAGTCGTTGCAACGGGTTGTGAAGCCACGGGCGCGAAGGCGGCGATGATCGCGGGCGGTATGTCGGAAGACGACGCCGAAGACGCGTGTTTGGAAGTCCGCACAGACGGTCGTTCGGTCGATATCGATGGCGATTACACCGAAACTTTGGCATCGATCAACGCCAATGCAAACGGCATCGGTGTGTTCGGCCTCGCATTCTATGAGAACAACACCGACAAGCTGAAAGTCGCAACAATGTCTGACGTTGCACCCTCAACCGAAACCATTGCTTCGGGTGAATACCCTGTGTCGCGTCCATTGTATTTCTATATCAAAAAGGCGCATATCGGTGTCATTCCAGGCCTGAAAGAATACGCTCAGTTCTTTATCTCGAACGAACTGGCCGGTCCTGACGGACCATTGGCGACCTATGGGCTGGTGTCCGACCCCGAACTGGACGTGGTTCAATACATAGTCGCATCCGAGGAAACGATGAAGTAAGCGGCGATGTTGCGATTGCTTTCAGGGGCGGCATATTTCGTCGCCCCAATTACCTTTTAGAGCCTTTTTAACCTGAGACTGGGGGACGAGATGCCGATTTTCTGGCTGGTGACACTCATTTTGGTGATTGCTGCCCTTGGGTATGTTTTGGCGCGGTCGCGTGCCTTGGCAAGCGCTGGCGGCAATCGTAGTGCTTTGCACTCGTTGCCATCTTATTACGGAATGAATTCGGGTCTGAAGATTATCGTGCCGGGGTTCGGTCTGATGATCCTTTGGCTTCTGGCGCAGCCGCTTTATGTCGACAGCGTTGTTTCGGGCATGATCCCCGACGCCGAAATCAAGGAAGGGTCATCGCGCGGTTTGCTTTTGGCCGAGTTGCGCCGGACGGCGGAAGGGATCGATCTGGCGATCTCGAAAAACATTATGGACGAAGAGTTCGCCCGAAACGAAAGCACGGAGTTCGCAGACATGACCGCGCGTTTGAAAGACGCGGGCGCGGTCGTCACATCAAGCATTACGCAGCCGATCATGCGCGGCGCACAGGAACTTCGGGTTCTGTCATCAACCGGCAGATGGTTGATGACAATGGCGGTGATCCTTGTGTCTTTGGCTGGATTGTTCTGGAGTCTGCGCGAAACCAATGCCGAATTCCGGGCGCGAAACGTGGTTGAGCAGGGTGTTCTAGCACTTTTGATCGGCGCTGCATCGATTGCGATCCTGACAACCATCGGGATTATCTTGTCGCTTATCTTTAACACGGTTGAGTTCTTCAAACTTTATCCGGCGATGGATTTCTTCTTTGGCGTCGAATGGGCGCCCAGTTTTTCTGGCCGGGGCGGTGCATCGGAACTGGGTGTGCTGCCGTTGCTTTGGGGCACGCTTTACATTTCCATCGTGGCCCTTGCGGTGGCGGTGCCCATCGGGTTGTTCGCGGCGATCTACCTGTCGGAATATGCATCGAACCGGGTGCGGTCCATTGCCAAGCCGCTTTTGGAAATCCTTGCCGGTATTCCAACCATTGTGTACGGGCTGTTCGCCTTGCTGACCGTTGGCCCGATGTTGGTCAGCGTTTTCGGCGATGGTGGGGCCTTGGGTCTGAATTGGCAGGGCGGTGGACGCGCGGTCATGACAGCCGGGCTGGTCATGGGCATCATGTTGATCCCTTTTGTCAGTTCGCTGTCCGACGACATTATCAACGCTGTGCCACAAGCCATGCGAGATGGTTCCTATGGATTGGGTGCGACGCAATCCGAAACCATCAAGCAAGTCGTTCTGCCAGCCGCACTTCCGGGCATCGTTGGTGCGGTTCTTTTGGCGGCATCGCGCGCTATTGGTGAAACGATGATCGTTGTTCTTGGGGCAGGGGCAGCGGCACGGCTGAGCCTGAACCCGTTCGAGGCTATGACGACAGTGACCGCCAAGATCGTCTCGCAATTGACGGGCGACAGCGATTTCGCGTCGCCCGAAGCCCTTGTCGCCTTTGCGCTTGGCATGACGCTGTTCGTGCTGACGCTTAGCCTAAATGTTTTCGCGCTCTACATCGTGCGCAAATATCAGGAGCAATATGACTGATGACGGATGCAAATCTGGATAAGCCCGCCGCCGCAGTTCCTGCTTCACGATCCTTGCTGAACGGTGATGAACGTACGAAAAAACGCGAAGCGGCTGAAAAACGGTTTCAGTATTACGGGATGGCGGCCATTTGTACGGGCTTGTTTTTCCTTGTGGTTCTGACGGTTTCAATCGTTCGCTCGGGCTTGCCAGCCTTCACAAATGCAGTTGTTGCCGTCGATTTTTCGCTGAGCCAAGAAGAATTTGACGCCGCCGAAGGGCAATTGTTCAAAACCAAAGCCTATCAGGGGTTGTTCAACACCGCGTTGCAAAACAAGCTGACCGAAGCGGGCATCGACGTGGCATTTGACGATAAAGCCATCGAACGCATCCTTGGCAAGACCGGTGGCACCATCCGCGAGTATTTCCGCGAAAACACGGATGATATCGGAAGCCCGGTTATGTTCGAGCTTGCGGCCTCTTCGCGGGTGGATGGTTATTTCAAAGGCCGGGTGACGCGCGATACTCTGGTCGACAGCCGCTTTTTGGAACTAAACGATCTTGATATCGTGGATGCCATGGCCGAGGCCGGTGTGCTTAAGACTGCGTTCAACTGGAACTTTATCACAGGAGCTGATTCCGGCGTGGACAACCCCGGCGGTGCCGGGATCGGGGCTTCGGTTGTGGGATCGTTCTTTATGATGCTGGTGGTCTTGTTTCTGTCGCTGCCGATTGGTGTGGCAGCCTCGATCTATCTGGAGGAATTCGCCCCTCAAAACAGGTTCACCGACCTGATCGAAGTCAACATTTCAAACCTTGCCGCCGTGCCGTCGATTGTTTTCGGCATTTTGGGTCTGGCCGTGTTCATTCAATTCATGCACCTGCCGCAATCGGCGCCGCTGGTTGGTGGTTTGGTGCTGGCACTCATGACACTGCCGACAATCATCATTTCGACGCGTGCGTCGTTGCAAGCCGTACCGCCGTCAATCCGCGATGCGGCTTTGGGGGTAGGGGCCTCAAAAATGCAGGCTGTGTTCCATCATGTCCTGCCCCTGGCCATGCCCGGCATTCTGACCGGCACGATTATTGGTCTGGCCCAAGCCCTTGGCGAAACCGCGCCCTTGTTGCTGATCGGAATGGTCGGTTTTGTGGCGCGTGGCTATCCCGATGGGCTGATTGCGGGCTTTACCGATCCGAATTCGGCCATGCCTGCACAGATTTACACATGGGCGTCCCGTGCAGACGTAGGGTTTTATGAAAAGGCCTGGGGCGGTATCATCGTGTTGTTGATATTTCTGCTGACGATGAACACCATTGCAATCATCCTGCGTCGCCGCTTTGAGCGTCGCTGGTAACATGGAAGGCGGTCTTGTGAACGATATGCGGACCATTCAACGGACGGACCAAATGGAAGACATGAAAATTTCGGCCAAGGACGTCAACGTCTATTACGCCGATAACCACGCCATCAAAGACGTGAATGTCGAGATCGAAGACAAAACCGTTACGGCGTTCATTGGCCCGTCGGGCTGTGGCAAGTCGACGTTCTTACGGTGTCTGAACCGTATGAATGACACCATTGATATCTGCCGCGTTGAAGGCGATATTCTTCTGGACAACGAAGACATATACGATGCGCGGATCGATCCTGTTCAGCTTCGCGCCAAGGTCGGCATGGTGTTTCAAAAGCCGAACCCGTTTCCAAAGTCGATTTATGACAACGTCGCTTATGGTCCGCGTATCCACGGGTTGGCCAACACCAAGGCCGAGCTGGATGAGATCGTTGAAACCTCACTGCGACGCGGTGCGATCTGGGACGAGGTGAAGGATCGACTGGATGCTCCCGGAACCGGATTGTCAGGCGGTCAGCAGCAACGCCTTTGCATTGCGCGCGCGGTTGCCACAGCACCCGAGGTGTTGTTGATGGACGAACCCTGTTCCGCGCTTGATCCGATTGCGACGGCTCAGGTTGAGGAGTTGATCGACGAATTGCGCCAGAATTTTTCAGTCGTGATCGTTACACATTCGATGCAGCAAGCTGCACGGGTCAGCCAGAATACGGCATTTTTCCATTTGGGTGAACTGGTCGAATACGGCGAAACTGGTCAAATTTTCACCACCCCACAGGACAGCCGGACCGAAAGCTATATCACCGGTCGGATCGGGTAGGAGCCAAGCTTATGAACGAACAACACATTGCCTCAGCATTCGACCGCGATCTGGAAGCCATTCAAGGCATCTTGATGAAAATGGGCGGGTTGGTCGAAACGGCCATTCTGGACAGCGCCAAATCGCTCGGAGATCGCGACGTCGAACTGGCGGATCAGGTGCGCAAAGGCGACAAAGCCATCGATGCACTTGAAGAACAGGTGAACGAGGAAGCAACCCGCGTGATTGCCTTGCGGGCACCCACAGCCAGTGATTTGCGCACCGTGATGACCGTCATCAAGATCAGCGCGAACCTTGAACGCTGTGGTGATTATGCCAAAAACCTTGCCAAACGAACCACCGTACTGGCCGAAGCGCCTGTGGTTGAAGGCGCTGATGTTTCGATCAAACGCATGGCGCGCGAAGTGCAGTTGATGCTGAAAGACGCGTTGGACGCTTATATTCAACGCGATGACCAACTCGCCGAACAAGTGATCTTGCGCGACGAAGATGTCGATCAGCTTTATAACTCGATCTTCCGCGAATTGCTGACCCATATGATGGAAGACCCCAGCAACATCACGGCCTGTATGCATCTGCATTTTATCGCCAAAAACATGGAACGTATGGGCGATCACGTTACCAGCATTGCCGAACAGGTGGTTTATCTGGTGACAGGTCAGATGCCCGATGACAGCCGTCCGAAGAAAGACCGGACGCCTTATGTGACCGAAGCGAATTAACCTGATGTCTGCCGATAATCCTTGTGTTCTTGTCGTCGAAGACGAGCCTGCGCAGCGCGAAGTTCTGGCCTATAATCTGGAAGCCGAAGGCTATGGCGTCTCCAAGGCTGAAACTGGCGACGATGCCTTGTTGCTGGTCGACGAAGTTGAGCCCGACGTGATCATTTTGGATTGGATGTTGCCAGGTGTGTCCGGCATCGAAGTGTGTCGCCGTTTAAAGGCCAATTCCGGGACGCGGAACATCCCCGTCATCATGCTTACCGCGCGAACCGAAGAAACCGACAGGGTTCGTGGCCTTGAAACAGGTGCGGATGATTACGTCATCAAACCCTATTCGGTCATCGAACTGATGGCGCGTGTGCGGACCCAGCTTCGACGTGTCCGTCCGGCCAGTGTCGGGCAATGTCTGACCTTTGACGATATCACTCTGGACAGCGAAACGCACCGTGTCAGTCGTTCGGAAAAACCGGTCAAACTTGGCCCGACGGAATTTCGCCTTCTGACAACGTTTATGGAAAAACCCGGGCGCGTCTGGTCACGCGAACAACTTCTGGATCGCGTCTGGGGTCGCGATATCTATGTCGACACCCGCACGGTTGACGTCCATGTCGGCCGCCTCCGCAAAGCCCTTTGTCAACACGGCGGCAATGACCCGTTGCGCACCGTTCGTGGGGCAGGGTACGCCTTGGGGTGAACGCTCGATGTCGCTTGCAGAATGAGCAGGGCTACCCCGATCTCAACGGTTACGATTTCAAAAATTGCGATGTCATCCAACTTGGAATTGCTACGTTTCATTTGATCCATCGCACGAGACAGGCAAACCTTCCATTTCAGGAGCACTGGTAGAATTCCTGCGGACAGAGCAGCGAAGGTCTCAAGAGAACTCATCTTGACCAAAGTTGCTCCAGGCGTGCTTTCCCTCCCTTTTTTAACCGCAGATTGGACGCCGTATGATGTGCTTTGAGGTACGTAGCATCAATTGAGATGGTTTTATTGTCCGGGGCTTGCTCGGCCAGTCCCATCATGATCCGAGCGAAGCCTGATAAGAAAGGCACTTTCGCGCCGTTCAAACCACTACTTTCTGGCTCGCAACACGTTGTTTTTCAACTGAATCGGCTCAGAGCGATCATCCGACGGTTTCAGTCGGCTTTTGGCCTCAAAATCCACGTCGATGGCGGCTTTGCGGGACGTAGCGGCCATTCGCGATGACGACTGGACACTGAAACCTAAACACCTTAGCGGTGCCTTATCCAATTCGCCCGACGCTCGGACTGGATCATATTGGTCGCCACAAGGTGATATCAGAAATCCCAAACCGCG
>CALKXV010000007.1 GCA_938005545.1 uncultured Paracoccaceae bacterium | reverse complement strand
ACATCGGCAGTCTTCTCGCCAGCTTCCTGTTCTTTGATCATCGAAATGATCTGTTCATCCGTAAATCGTGCCTTCATTCGTCCGTCCTTTTGTTGGGCGGACTCTACACAAATTTGGAGGAGTTTTAGGGGCGCAGGTCAGACGTCATAAAAACATTCGGCGTTCCGATCCCGACGGCGGCAAGGAATGATCCAATGACCCGCAGAGATTGCAGAATGAGGCGCAAGAGCGTGTGGGCCACGAAATGTTTCCGCCTACTCTGGAATTTTTAGAAACTCCGGTTGTTTCGCACCTTTGCGAAACCCAGTCGCCGACATCGTGCCGGTCACCGGATCAAACTCCCACTTGGCAGACTCACAGTTGTTGTTGAAGAGTTTCCACCAGCCACATCTTTCGGCAAAAAATTGTGGCATTGGCAAAACAGTAAGTTTGGGCTGTTGACCCTTGGTCTGACTCACACTGACCAACCAGTCATCCGACCGACCATCAACAAAAACTCTACGACCGTCGCCCGAAGCCACTATTCTTTCGACAACACCGCTATATTGGCGAACTGTCACGCCATCAAAAACGCGAGAGCCTTTAGAAACTCTTACTACTGTACCACCAGCCCACACCTGATACTCACCACCGAGTACATCTACCTTCAGCTCCTCCGAAAGAGCGTCAACGTGCGCGACTTCTTTTGGTGTCATGTCCCGAGCCTGGCTGTGGACTGGATGTGCGAGACAAGTGCAGATGAGGGCAACAGTTGATAGAGTGGTAGGATGTGGTCGCGCCGAACGAATTCGGTTGCAAAGCAATTGAAGCATATGTTTATCTTCTATCATTAAGAAACAAGAAAATTTTGGAGCGATCATGTTTGAGCCTATCGAGATTACAAGACTATATCTGTTTGGCTCTACGATTCCATCATCAAATTACGATGATCATATTCGTCCCGAAGACACAGCAGAACCGTCGATCACTTACTCAATGGCGGAATACATGACGTCCGGAGCGGGTCGGTTTGCCTACCCAACTTTGTTTCCGGCAATCCAAAAATTCTTTCAAGATTCAACCCTTACCGATGGCGAGTATTTTCTAACTGATCTTGTGACCGAACTCGGCCTTTCAGACGCGGACCGCAAGATCAGTTTCTCCAACTATTCAACCGGCATTCTAAGTTCAGATCATGCCATCAGAGCCTACATATTTGGAATCTCAGACTTCGAACTAACCTTTGAGGAGGGCGCAACCTTCACCGTAGATGGAGATAGCCGCTCAATCTCGGGTTTTACTGTTGTGGCACAATCGGATAACTTTGACTTCCAATCCAGGCCTGACAGCGCACAGCAACTTTTTAGTGATCTCTTTCTGGGAGGTCGTGTTGACCCCTACGAGCTAGCTCGTGAGCCGTCTGTAGAAATAAATTTCATAGGAAGCGAAGGCGCGGCACACACCAACTATGACCAAAACGATTTTTTGTTTGACGATGAGTTAGATGAAACTGTCGAAAGCGTTTCTGATGCCGTTGGTATTGCCAGTATTGCTGTGAATGGCGGAGTCGGCGTGTTGAACTCCTTTTTAGAGGATGAGTTCCTTGGCTACACGGCTGGGAACTATGGTGTCATTTATGGAACGTTTGAAGGCGATATACTTGCTCCACAGAATTTTGCGAATAACACCCAAAACCTCGAGTTTTTCCAATTTGCTCTCTTTGGCGGCAGTGGCGTAGACGACATTCGGGGCGGAATAAACAGTGATGTCATCGTTGGAGGAAGCGGTGCGGATTTTATTCGTTCAGGCAGTGGAAACGACTACATCAATGGTGGGAGTGGAAGTGATCGAATAGTTGCTGGCGATGGCTTCGACACCGTGTATTTTGAAGGCAGCGAAAGCGTGAGATTGGTCGTTAAGAATTCTGATCTGGTCATTGGAACTGAGGGCGAGGCCGCAGGTGATAGAATACTTCAGGCTGAGGCATTTGTAGGGACAACTGCCAACGATAGGTTCATTGCCAATCCCGACACCGTGACATTTTTTGCTGGAAATAGTGGTGATGATCGCTTGATCCTTAACAAAGAAAACCCGGGCGTAACTGCAGGTGTAACGGTAGCTTTCGGTGGCGCAGGGCGTGATGTCTACGTAGTCGAAAACGCAGGTCAAATCTTGCTTGCATGTCCGTCATCAGATAGTTTGAGACAGATGGCGTTTTGACTTCGTTGAGTTATCGCTCATCTGTTTTCAGTTAAGCAGCGGATTTAGCGTGCTGCAAGCGCCTAAGTTTCATGGTCCTCCTCTTTGTCTTCTCGCGTTCAAGCAATATCGTTTGACCGCGTCCTGTATAGACATCGGCGGGTGTCAGGTTCTTCAGGCTCTCATGGTAGCGCTGATGGTTGTAATGCCCGACGAAGGCAGCGATGTGCGCTTCGAGATCACCGGGCAGGAAGTAATTCTCCAGCAGAATGCGGTTCTTGAGCGTTTGATGCCAACGCTCGATCTTGCCTTGGGTTTGCGGATGATAGGGCGCGCCACGTGTGTGCGGTATGCCTTTGTCTTCCAGATAATCAGCCAAATCCCCAGAGATGTAGCAGGGGCCATTGTCCGACAGCAGACGGGGACGA
>CALKXV010000006.1 GCA_938005545.1 uncultured Paracoccaceae bacterium | reverse complement strand
ATTTTCGGCCGATTGAAGAGCGAACCCGATATCCGCTCAAGCCATTGTTTCTTCACTTCCTTTTACCAGCACCCCAAACCATCGCCAGACTTGACTTCTGCCTTCGGAGGGCAGCGCTCTATCCAGCTGAGCTACGGGTGCATCCGGGATTGTGGATGCTGCGGGATCAATCCGCGTTATCGACAGTGCTCGCATCCAATGGACGCGACATAGGCGGTTTAGACGATTACGCCCGGAAGCTCTAGCGCAAAAATGACCGGGGCTAGGCCTTGTTTGTCAACTTATCATAGTACTGAAGCGCCTTCGCAGAATACGCATAGGACGGCCCGCCGCCCATATAAACGGCCATGGCCAGGGCTTCGCAAAGTGCTGCGCGCGACAATTTCAAGCGCACCAAGGCCGTGACGTGAAAGCCGATACAACTGTCGCACCGTGTGGCAACCGCAATGCCAAGCGCCATGATTTCTTTCGTGGTCGCATCCAGCTCACCGTCAGTCTTTGCGGCGACACCCATGGCGTTAAAGGCCTTGGCAGTGTCAGGGATTTCTTTGGCGAGCGTGCCGATGTTGGCCATCGTCTCGTCCATGAAAGCGTCCCAGTTCATGATTAATTCCTTTCGTCTGAGCCCATGCGGCGCTCCAGCCAACGTACGGCGGCGCTGATCACTAAAACAAGCACAAGATACTCCAGAATCAACAAACTGTAGATTTCCAGCGGTCGATATTCGGTGACCACCAACTCATTGGCCCGACGTGTGAGTTCCTGCATACCGATCACGCTGGCAAAGGCCGACATCTTTACGATGTAGATAAATTGATTGGCCAAAGGTGGCAGGATGCGCCGGATCGCTTGGGGCAAGATCACATAGCGCATGGTTTGCAGGTAATTGAGACCAACGGTTTGTGCCGCTTCGGTTTGGCCCCGCGCGATCGATTGGATGCCCGCGCGATAAATCTCGGCCGTGAAGGCACTGTCGGATACCGCCAGCGTAATGATCGCACCCCAGAACGGATCAATGGGGATATCGAGACCCATGGATTTGAAAATGATCGGCAGGCCGTAAAACACCCAGAACAACATAGGTAGCAACGGGATCGCGCGGATGAATTCAACATAGACGCGGTTGATCGCCCGAATGTACCAGCGCGACGACAAGCCGGGCAGTGCGACAATCAGCCCAAACGACATCGACATAAGCGCAGCGATGACCGAAATCAGAATTGTCGCGCCCATACCATTGATCAAAAAACGGATGTTGGTCCAGCCGGTGTCAGTCGCCGGATTGATAACGTACCAGCCCCATGTGGATGACGAGGCACAGCCCGCAAGACCAAGAACAGCGACCATAAGGACAAGATTGCGGGAAGAGGGGAGCATCGACATCAATGGCTCAAAATCTGGCTTAAGAATTTCCGGCACCGCTTCGATTTAGGTGCCTCGAAAAACGCGGCCGGTGCGCCGGTTTCGACAATTTCGCCCTCATCCATAAAAACCATCTGATCGGCAATTTTGCGGGCAAATCCCATTTCGTGGGTTACAACGACCATGGTCATACCTTCCTCGGCCAGTTCCACCATCACGTCCAGCACTTCGGATATCATTTCGGGATCAAGCGCGCTGGTCGGCTCGTCGAACAGCATAACTTTGGGTTCCATGCACAAAGAACGCGCAATCGCGACGCGCTGTTGCTGTCCACCTGACAATTGGCCCGGGCGTTTATCGGCCTGTTCCGGGATTTTCACCCGTTCAAGATATTCGGCTGCGCGGTCTTCGGCCTCTATTCTGGACAGCCCGCGTGATTTCATCGGACCCAGCACTAAGTTCTCTAACACACTCAAATGCGGAAAGAGGTTAAACTGTTGGAACACCATGCCCACGTCGCCGCCCAAGTCTTCGGGTTGGTCGGTGACCTCCGATCCGTTTACTTTGATCACGCCTTTTTGATGACGCTCAAGCCGGTTGATACACCGCACAACGGTCGATTTACCCGACCCGCTGGGCCCGCAAATCACAACCCTCTCACCAAGCGAAACCTTTAGGTTTATGTCCTTTAAGACGTGGAAATCGCCGAACCACTTGTTCACATCGATCATTTCGATGGCAATTTCGGCCATAACACCCCCGCATTGGCCAATGGGCCAAATATCGACTTGAGCTTTGTCGGGGAATGCCGACAAGTTCAAGGGTCAAAGCGCGCCTCTCACTGGTGCGCACTATCGGAGAGAAGACACAATGAAACATTGGATAACCGCTCTCGCGGCTGGTACTATCAGCCTCGGACTTGCAACTTCGGCTGGCGCGCAATCAGCTTTAAACGAAATTCTGGATACTGGAGTGCTCAAGTTTGGCACAACAGGGGACTGGAACCCCATGACGGTGCGCGATCCCGCCACAAACAGCTATAAGGGGTACGACATCGACGTCGCGACCGAGCTTGCCAAAGACCTTGGGGTCGAGGTTGAGTTCGTGGCGACAGATTGGAAAACGCTGGTGAACGGTGTGGTTGCAGGCAAATATCACTTGTCGGGTTCAGCCTCGATTTCACCTGCCCGGATGAAAGCCGCTGGCTTTTCCGAAAGCTATATCGCGGTTGAAATCATGCCCTTCACGCTGCCCGAGACGGCTGCAAAATTTGATGGCTATGACAGCATCAACCAACCCGGTGTAACGGTTGCGACCACCCTTGGCACGACGTTTGAATCGTTGACCAAAGCCTGGTTCCCGAATGCCGAAATCAAGGTCGTCGAAGCCCCGGCACGTGGGTTCCAGGAGGTTCTTGCGGGTCGCGCGGATGTGTTCATCACATCCAACATCGAAGGCGCCACACTGACCGAAAAGCACGGTGTTGTGCAGGTTCCGGGCACAGGCCCACGCGCGCCATCGCCGATTGCGATGCTGGTTCCACAGGATGATCAGGTTTGGATCAACTATGTGAACAACTGGGTCAAAGTGAAGCAAGCCAAGGGCTTCTTCGATGAAACCCGAGCAAAATGGGGCCTTTAAACGCGCTCTGATCTAACGGAAAGGGCCGCCAAATTGGCGGCCCTTACTGTGACTGGGGATCGATTTACGAGAACCCTCGCGCTCTCGGAAACTACTCAGCGTCGTTGGTCAGCGACACCATGGCCTGAACCGGTGCGCCATCAACGGCAAGCGTTTGGTGATCGTTTGAATTCAACGTCACCATAAGATCGACGGCACCAGACGGCAGCGTGTCGATATGAAGCCAATCCCCGTACACACGCGCAATCTTTGCACCATTGGCATAGACATGAGCGTGACCCTGCCCCGGCACATGCGTCGAACCTGCGCTTTCTGGCGCAAAAGCGAAACCCGTTGTCATCAGATGAAGGTTCCAACCCGCGACAGAGTCTTCGGTCACATGGATCGCAAGTGTCGCAGGCGCATCGCCATCATTTTCGCGTAGTTTTGAATGATCGTGCCTCGAATGCGCCGTCGCCATTTCGTGACCGCCGGAACCGTGATCCGTCGCGTGGTCATGACCATCAAGCGCAACGCCATTGGCCGCAGCCAAAACAAACCCAATCCCACCACCAAAAACAAGACCGATAACCAACAATGCAAGCGCCCGGTTCATTGGGATGCCTCCTCACTACTCGCCCAAAGGCCGCCGGCAAAAAGACCACAAAGCGCCCAGGCGGCCATCCCGACACCAAAGACACGCGCCGCATAAAGCGCACCCAATTCGGTCGGAACCGGGCCGGTAAAGACTTCGGGCTCAGGCGCACCAATCACGTGAGGGGCAACCAGCAGGATAACAGCCGCACCCCATACGATCCAGCTCGACCCAAATGCGATCAACCAAACGGCAAGGCCCGTTGCGATGACAGTGGCGAACCACCATATCTGACGCGCGCTAACGTCGGCGGCGGCCACGCCCGGAACTTCGGGGGCCAATGAAAATCCAGGGGCCAGTTGAACCGTAACGAACCCTGCCAACCCCCAAAGAAGCCCATGGCGCGAATCAATAATCGCGCCCTTTTCCTCGGCCAACGACATCAACGCCACAAGGATCAACCCATAGCCGGCATAGACCAGCATTGAGAAAACAACGCTAAGACTGTCACGGAGTGGATCAAAACCAATTGGCGGATGAGCAGCCGGGTTGGACGCACCAGCGAAATGGACAAGCTCACCTGCCTCATAAAGCTCGGCATGCAAAAGCACGGGCTGCAGGAACAAAAGTTGAAGCACAGCCGCAGCAAAGCCAGCGGCGGCACCAGCAATCAGCGCGCTGGTCAGGATACGTGTGAACATTTTGCTAGTGGCAGGGGAAGCCAGTTGCATGACGCACATCGTGAGCGGCGTCATGAAGTGCAGCAGCCTGCACATGACCGGCAAGAACAATAATGCCAAGGCCCAAGACACCCGCAAAAAGCGCGGCCAAACGGGCGGAAGCCGGATGCGCGGCGGTTAAAGTACGTGTCGTCATAGTAAGTATCCTCCTTGCCGCCCTACCCGACGACGGTTGATCCAAGTGCCTGGCAGGTTTCCTGGCTCACGGGTCGAGGCGCGCTTTCCTCCTTCCCCCCGATCACCGGGAGTGGATTTTGAAAAGGCGCTCTCCGCTTACAGTCGCGGGGGCGGCTGCGGCATCGATCCGAAAATCTACCGCATTCCCTCAAGCTTGCCGGTTGCCCAACAAGACCAAGCGCCGTCATCTAAACCCGACTGGCATGTCAGCGCAATGGCAAAGCACGACACCAGACAGACAAGACACGACATCATCGCAACTTTGGCTTGGTCAAGACTGTTGCATTGGCAGATTACAGGCCATTGCCCCTAGCACGGTAGCTCTTGGACTTGAGCGGATCGAAAAACCGGTTCCGGTTCAAACGGATGATTGCGACCATAGTTGGGTCGCCCATGATCCAGTATGATGCCCGGTACCAATCTGGACCGCAGTCGGAACGTTTATTCCTGGAAGATTTGCGCGACGAAGGTCGATGCCAACCCTCAGGCGTTTTGTTAATTTGGTCCGCTCCTTTGATCAATCGGGTCAGAAACCAGCCACCTCACAGCACGCCAAAACGCAAAAGGCCGGGCAAAACCGCCCGGCCTTTAAATCGCTTTAGAAACCGCGATTACTTGAGTTCGACCTCGGCGCCAGCTGCTTCCAGCTTTGCTTTGATCTCTTCGGCTTCGGCCTTTGGCGCAGCTTCTTTGACAGCTTTGCCACCGGCTTCGACCAGGTCTTTGGCTTCTTTCAGACCAAGACCAGTGATTGCGCGGACTTCTTTGATCACGTTGATCTTTGAAGCACCAGCCGACTTGAGGATGACGTCGAATTCGTCTTTTTCCTCGGCAGCAGCACCACCACCGTCAGCAGGGCCAGCCATCATCACAGCGCCGCCAGCAGCGGGCTCGATGCCATATTCATCCTTCAGGATGGTTTTCAGTTCTTGTGCTTCGAGAAGGGTCAGACCCACGATCTCTTCTGCAAGTTTCTTCAGATCAGCCATTATACTGTTCCTATTTCCAAGTTTGTGTTCCAACGCATGGGGTTATCCAAACGCAGGTCATAAGGCTCACGCGGCTTCCGCGCGCTCCTCGATTGTCGAAAGGATGCTTGCAACGTTCGAAGCAGGTGCGCCAATCGCGCCCGCGATGTTCGAAGCAGGTGCGCCAATGCAACCAGCGATCGAGGCAATAAGCTCGTCACGGGATGGCAATGCGGCAACCGCTTTAACACCGGCAATATCAAGCGCCGTCTCACCCATAGCACCGCCGAGAATTTGCAGTTTTGCATTCTCTTTGGAGTATTTATCCATAACCCGTGCCGCAGCAGTCGGGTCTTCGGAATAGGCGAAAACGGTCATTCCATTAAGAAGCTCAGTCAGCGACTCGTTGGACTTACCTTGAAGGGCGATTTTGGCGAGCCTGTTCTTGGCGACACGCACGGAACCATCGACATCACGCATGCGCGCGCGAAGGTCCTGCATTTCGGCAACCGTAAGACCTGCGTAATGGGCAACGACCACAACGCCAGAGCTTTCAAAGATCTGGCCGAGTTCGTCGACCACTTTCTCTTTCTGGGCTCTATCCACAGTTTCACTCCAATTTTGGAGGTTTCCCTCCGGCTCAAACATGCCGGGCAAAGGCCCGACAATCGGGTCCTTACGGGTCCGTGGAATCGCACTTCGAGGGGGTGCCCCAAAGGAAAATTCTTCTGTTCCCGTCTCAGGCAGGAATTATCAGCTTGAAGCCAACCCACCATCTCGGACGAAGTATCCCGGAGTTACCCGGGACGGACGGGTCTTAGAGGGTTTTGTGGGGTTTGGGAAGGGGGTATTTGGCGGGAGACACACTGATGCTGGAATGGGCCCAAGTCTGAAGCTCACGACGTCCGCACCGGTCGAGCGCGGTACTTAGCTCCGGAAAAGCTCAATGTATTCATTGAAAACAAACAGCCTGTTTCTACGTTGGCCGGTGATTTCGGTAAGTACCCCATGCACGACCATGTCAGCGACCAAAGCGTTGGCTGTATTGGTTGTCGCCCCAATAATCTTGGCGGCTTGGTTCACATCTACTACAGGCCGAGCATAGAGATGCCGCATAAGAGCTTGTGCGTTATCTTGACGACGTGAGCTGAAACGGGGGAGTACATCGCGTTCGATCCTTTCTTTGATTTTGAGGATGCTACGAAAGACATCCGCAGAGGCTCGCGCGGTTTCCGCGACGCCATGAAGGAAGAAAATCAACCACTCGCGCATATGATTGCCTTGCCGTACAGCCATCAGGTGATCCACGTATGCGGTCTTATTGCGCTCAAAGTAGTCAGACAAGTACAGCGCGGGTTTCACCAACAAACCCTCTGACGCGAGGTAGAGGGATATCATCAAACGCCCCAAGCGTCCGTTGCCGTCCAGAAAAGGGTGAACCGTTTCGAACTGATAGTGTCCGATAGCGATGCGTACCAACGGATGCACATAGAGATCATCGGCATGCAGGAACGCTTCCAGATCGCTCATTAAATCCGGCACGTGGTCATGATGTGGCGGGATGAACACAGCATTCTTAAGACTGACGCCGATCCAATTTTGGCTTTCCCGAAAATGCCCCGGTTGTTTGTGCTCGCCGCGCACCCCAGACATTAGAATTTCATGGGTCTGTCGAAGCAAGCGGTTCGAAAGGGGTAAATCCTGAAGCTCTTTAATCGCATAGGTAATGGCGCTGATGTAGTTTTGAACCTCAGCCCAGTCGTCCCGTTCTTCAGGGTTGATGTCATCTTCCTCTTTAAAAACATCGTCGATGTTTGTTTGCGTGCCCTCAATCCTACTGGATTTGGCAGCTTCTTTTGCTACATAAGCTGTAATGAAAAATTCGATGTCGGGAATCAACTGCGCAAAGGCGTTCAACTCACCAAGTGCTCGATCGGCACGGCCAAGCAATTCTGACAACTCTGGGTCAGCGATGACCCACTCGTGGCAGATCATTTCCGGAAGGAAGGCTTTGTACTGATATCTATCTTCAAGGGCGCCTGATTTGAAGTTCTTGATGTCCATATCTCAAAATTCATCCCAGTTTCTCAGTTATGAAAACCTCTATCTCATGTTTTGGGTGTGAGCAATCTTTATCTCAGAAACAGCCGTGCTTTTGAGATAAGAATCATCCCTATCTCAAGTTCTGACCAAGTGAGAACTAATTCCGTCATTCCAGTATGGCGACAAGCAACACCCAAGGCCAGCAAACGTTGGTAAATTTCGGCCGCGCGTCTAAAGCAAAAGATGACGTGGTCTGCAACGCGAGATACGGTGTACGACGCATCAAAGGCCCACTCCTTCTCAAAAACTCTTACCTAAACCCCCCATTAACCTCCCTTAACGAACGCTCCTCCAACCTACCGCTCGTTCTGCAATACCGATCCATCCACCGACGCGATACCGACGTGATACCGACACGATACCGACGTCGCAAATTCGCCAATATCCCTGCATTTTAAGGGGTAAACGCGCACCCTCGTTGCCCGCAACGCCCGCCGTGCGCACGCATCATTAACACGAAAAAGGGCGCTCCTTTCAGAGCGCCCGATCACCACATTTGAATTTTTGGGGGAGTGTTTACCCGCCCGAACTGACGCGAACTTCTTCCACGGGGTAGGCAAGGTTGTCTTGCTCGGCCCAGCCAGAGTGGCAATCGTGGCAGAAAGCCTGCTTGAATTTCATAGGCTTACCATTGGGCTGCAAACCGCCGTAAAGCCAGTCGTCCGTTTCAGGAATGGAACCGGCTTCCATCTTGGTCATGATGAACAAGGGTCCAGGACGTGCGGTCATTTTCTTTTTGCTGAGCGAAATCGATTCCTTGGCCAGCACCGAGCCGACAGGCATTTCGTTTTCTTCTGCAAAGGTCAGATACTGCTCAGCCGCAACATCATTCGCATACGTCAGCAACAAACGCCCCCCATGCGTCCCCTGAACCGCCGCCCGCGTCGCCGTGACTGTCCAATCGCGGAATGACGAACCGACTTCGTCGCCTTCTTTTGCATAGCCATCGGCCATTTTGGCTTCGAGGCAGGTGTAGACGTCTACGACCTGCGCCTCTTCAAGATCGAAAAAATCCTCGACACCGACATTTGTACACTCTTGTGCATCCTGCGCGGACACGAGACTTGCAAGTGCAATAAATCCAGCCGCGAACACGGTTGTTTTAAGCTTCATCATTGGTTCCCTCATACGAACGACGTTGATAGCACCTTGCCATACGCGGCGGTTCGCCGCAGTGAAAGAATGCTCACGCAAACGCACGATCTTGTGATTTGTACCTTTTCAGTCAACTAGACCTAGTTCCGAAAGAGTATCGCACCTTCCGTCAAACCATGAAGGTGCGTTACAATCACCAATTTAAGGGAAACAAAGATGAAAACTGCCAACGATTTTCTAGAAGAAGCGAACCGTATCGTCCCTAAACTGACGCCTGACGAGGGAATCGCTAAACACCAATCCGGCGATGCTGTCTTCGTCGATGTGCGCGACAGCGGCGCAATCGCTGCGTCCGGAACGATTGCGGGTGCACATCGTGTTGCACGAGGCATGATCGAGTTCGTGGCAGATCCGGCCACCAATTTCCATAACGAGGCGCTTTCAAAAGACGCCGAGATCATTTTGGTCTGTGGTGCGGGAGGTCAGGCCGCGCTGGCTGGAAAGACGCTAAAAGACATGGGCTATCAGAATGTATCGAACGTAGGTGGGTTTCCGGCTTGGAAGGACGCAGGCGGACCAACTGAAGCGGGGTAAACGCTATCTGAAGCTGGCGTAAGGGATATAACGCACCGGATCACCGATGCGAATGTCTCTTGCGCCATCTTCCAATTCAACCAAGCCATCCGCCCAGGCCAATCCCGAAATGCGGCCCGAACCTTCGGATTTAAAAACTTCGGCGGCACCTTGGTCGTTAATCCGGGCCCGTAAGAATTCACGGCGTCCCGGCTTTTTGGTCTTCTGAAATGCGGCGGGCACTGTGAAACCAATGACATTGCGCCAGCCTTCGCCGGACAAAACACCAAATGCAGGGCGCGCAAAGACCATCGTGCAAACCAGCGCTGCAACCGGGTTGCCGGGCAGGCCGAACACGGGCACGCCATCCCAAACCCCAAGTGCCAAGGGACGACCCGGTTTCAATGCGATCCGCCAATCGGCCAATGATCCAGTTTCCTTCAGTAACGCCGAGACATGATCTTCATCGCCCGCCGATGCACCGCCCGACGTTAGGATGGCATCAGTGTTTCGGGCCGCTTCGTTCAAACGAAGGCGCAGAGTGTCACGGTCATCGATCACATGGCCAAGATCGACGGGCTGCATCTGCCAATCACGGATCAAGGACAAAAGCATGGGCCGATTTGCGTCATAGGTGTGTGCGGGATCAAGGCTTGCACCCGGCTCGACAATCTCGCTGCCAGTTGACAATACGCCGACCCGTAAGGGCTGATAGGTGGTCACATCGCGCACGCCGGTCGCCGCTAAAATCGCAAGTTCCGGTGCGCCGAGGCGCGTGCCCGCTGGCAATGCCGTCGCACCCTTGATCACATCTTCGCCCGCTTTCCGCGTATTCGCGCCGGGTTTCAGGTTTCCGTCAAAGGCAATGTGCGTGCCGTCTGTGGACGTGTCTTCCTCCAGAATAACTGTGTCCACACCTTCGGGCAAAAGCGCGCCCGTCAGAATGCGAATGGCCTGTCCAGGGGGCACTTGGCCCGCAAATGGTTGACCGGCAGCCGCGCGACCGGACATGAGCGGCAAATGTTGATCGCCTGTCGTCAAGGCAGCGTGAGTAAATCCATATCCATCCACTGCCGAATTTGCACCGGGCGGATTCGAACGATGGGCCAAAGCAGGCGCGGCCAGAATCCGTCCAAATGCGTCACTTGTTGGCTGAGTCGTTTGGCCAACAACTGGCGTCAACGTCTTACGCAATCGGGCAAGTGCTTCGTCCACAGGCGTCCAATCCACACCGGGCGGCAAGGCAAAACAATCATTCTTCAGGCGGGGTGGAGTCAGCATAAGGCGTGTCTTAGATCCTGTTCATAGCCAAGTCCGAGGATCCAACCTTCCTCGGGCGCGTCAACACAAAGCATGGCGTGAAGCACCGACGTCGGCAAGCGAGACAACGCGCGCGCCATCAGCCGAACCTGAGCACGGTCTTTAATAAGGTCACCTTCCTCGGCAACGTCTTTGGCCAGAATTGACGGCCAGGTTTCAACGAAGGCCACTGGTTGATCGACAAGATCAAACGGCCAAACACCAATTTCCCCCGCAAACCTCCGCCGCAAGTTTTCCAACGTCTTGGTCCCGGTCATCACCTGCCCGCCGACAGCTCCTGCTCCGCCCATCTGCCAGCAGGTAAATGTTCCTTTGGCCCTTTCTTCAATCGCCCTACGCTCAACCATCCCATGACCCTGCCGATCCCGACCTTTGCGTGGAAGATGCGGGATATCGCGCGATGTTCCGTTGAACCAGAAAGGGCCAATTCCCGGAAACTTTGCGTTCAGCCGACCCGCCAAGTCGAACCGATTGTTGGATTTCGGCGTGTCGTTCAAATGTTCAGCAAAGTACGCCCAAAGGCTGAACGGATCGTCACTACCGGTGATCACTCGAGCGAACCCTTTGGGATAGCCAAACGGAAAGTCGAATCCGATAAACAATCGCCGGTTCTGGCGACGTTCGGCTTCAATCAGGTCGGTGAGCCACGTTGAGGCTTCAACCCTATTTCGAAGGTAAACAGGCGGTTGTTCGACGCCAGCCAAAACCAGCCCGGCCCAGATCGCATCCTTCTTCGGGCGAGGGCCGGTGTCATTCCCACCCGACCAATCGACCATACAAAAACTGTCCCACTGGATCACAGCCCAAGCTCGGCCGCGATGAAATCGGCGATGGATGTCGTGTCGTTCAAATCAAACGTTGGACGGCCTTCGACGGTCGCGCCGCTGTCTGATGCAATTGCGCGTATCGTGTCATCTTCCGGCGCGATGAGGACATTTTGGGTTTCGGCGCGATGTGCTTCAATTTTGGGGTGGCGATCACGCTTGTATCCTTCGACCAGCACCAAATCGATCGGCGACAAGCGCAACAACAGATCGTCCAGTGTTGGCTCAACTTCGTTGCGCAATTCGTGCATCAAAGCCCATCGGGTTCGGCTTGCCAAAAGAACCTCGGTCGCGCCAGCCATGCGGTGGCGGTGGCTGTCTTTGCCTTCGTGATCCACATCAAAGCTGTGATGGGCGTGCTTTAGTGTTGAGACCGTCAGCCCGCGCGTCACGAACTCGGTCACCAGACGTTCCATCAAGCCGGTTTTGCCCGAATTCTTCCAACCAACGACGCCCCAGACGTTCATGACCCCTCCAGATAGCTTTGCGCCAGTGTCAGGTCATCCGGCGTATTGACGTTGAAAAAGGGATCAAATCGCCCGGTGGGGAAATCCACCATGGCAGTGCCGTGACTGTCCGTCCATTGCACCACCTTGCGAACACCGGTTTCAAGCGCGGTTCGCAAATCGTCTTTTAACGCGACCGGCCAAAGGCCGAAAGTTGGGTGACGTCCGTTTTCGGTGCGAGCAAGCGCGATAGGACAACCTTGCGATTCCGCCCCAAGCAAAAGCCGCGGCACCAAATCGGGTGGAAAAAATGGCGTATCGGCTGCGACAGTGACGATATGGGTTGCACCACTCTTGTATGCCCAGTCGAGGCCTGCAAGCACGCCCGCAAGTGGTCCGGCAAAACCTACGACGCTGTCGGGTACAACCGGTAGGCCGAGTGTCGCAAACCGCGCCGCTTCGCCATTGGCGTTCAAAGCCAGCCCAGACACCTGTGGTTCGATCCGATCAATGACCTGGTCAAGAATGCTGCCCGTTCCAAGCGGCAACAAACCTTTGTCGCCACCGCCCATACGCCGGGATTGCCCCCCGGCAAGAATGACACCCAGCGGCTGCTTCATGGGGATCGCCATGCGTTGATTTGTTTGCGGAACGCAGTCGCGTCCGTCCCGTCCGGCAAAGCCACATCGGGGACAATCGTCATCGAAATTCCCGAACGTAGAACAGTGCCGCCCCGTACTTTGGCGATAGCGTCAACTGCGAGCCAGCTAAGTTCGCGACGCGACACGTCGTCAATCAACGTGATGCCATCCGGGGAAAAGGTTGCGTGGGTCTCGCCAGCTTGATCCCAATGCGAACCAATCACATCCCAGAACCGCGACATGCGGGTGCGTTGAAGATATGTGAAAACACCAACCAGCAACCCCGCACCGACCAACGCCGCAACGACGTACCCGGGTGTAACGCCAAAGATCGACACCGCGCCCGCTAAAACAGCGATAACAAACCAAACAACCGCCCAGAAGATCGCGCGCTGCGCAAACGGTGCCGGCGGAACCACGCTTTGCCACCAGCCGGTCATGCCGCGCCGCCAGAGCTTGCGATCATAGGTGATAGTGACTGTCAGTGGTTCGGTCATCGGGGCTTTTTGTCCTGCGCATGTTTTGGTTCGGCGTCGCGCACCAATCGTTCTTCGCCAGACAGGCACGTAAAGCGCGCGCCCCGCATTCGTCCAACCAAGGTCATCCCGACCTGCCGCGCGATGTCCACACCCCAAGCCGTGAACCCTGAGCGTGAAACCAGCACCGGGATACCCATGAGCGCGCACTTGATCACCATTTCCGATGTCAGTCGTCCGGTTGTGTATAGAATTTTGTCACCGCCATCTTCTTTTTCGCTCAGCATCCAGCCCGCGATTTTGTCGACGGCGTTATGACGCCCAACATCCTCCATATAGACCAGCGGCTGATCTTGCCGGCAAAGAACGGTGCCATGGATCGCGCCAGCTTCCAGATAGATCGAAGGTGTGCGATTGATCGTGGCCGACAAGGTATAAAGCCAAGACGTATGGACCGAAGCTTCGGGAAGTGTCAGTTCATCGAGACCCTCCATCATGTCACCGAATACCGTACCAACGGCGCAACCGCTGGTACGCGTCTTTTTCTTCAGTTTTTCTTCATAGGTGGTCGAACCATCTGTGCGCACAACCACGGTTTCAAGGTCATCGTCATAATCGACTTTGGTCACAGTTTCGTCCGGCTGAAGCATCCGCTGATTGCGCAGAAACCCTAACGCCAGATACTCGGGGTAATCGCCGATCGTCATGGCCGTCACGATTTCCTGACCGTTCAGGAAAATTGTCAAAGGGCGTTCTTCCACCACGGGGATATCGGCCACCTTCCCCGTTTCATCGACACCCTTTACAGATCGGGTCAAGCGCCGATCTCCGGGGTTCGGAGCGATCAGATACTGATGGCTAGCATCACGAGCCATGATTTGCGAAGCCTCCCCGCCTGCGTTATCCGCGTCTGAAAGAGATTAGGGCGAGCCAATGTCCACCACCACCGAAAAATCAGCCTTTGCGCAAGGATGCTATGCAAGCGCGCCTTTCCTTGTGATCGGCGGGCCGTTTGCAGTGCTTTTTGGCCTTGTGTCCATCGAAGCCGGGTTGTCCGTGTTTCAAACCGTCGCCATGTCGGTTGTCGTGATCGCAGGTGCGGCTCAGTTTACAGCCGTACAACTGATGACGGAAGTCGCGCCCGTTTGGACGATTATTATGGCCGGGTTGGCCGTGAACCTGCGGATGGCGATGTATTCCGCCAGCCTGCAACCCCATTTGGGCGCGGCCAGTTTTAAGCAGCGTTTGGCGATTGCTTATCTGAACGTGGACGCCAGTTACGCCCTTGGAATCATCGAATACGAAAAACACCCCAAGATGCTTTTGGGCGAAAAGCTGGCCTATTTTTTCGGAACGATGGTACTGATGACCCCGGTTTGGATCGTGGGTACTTACGTAGGTGCGATTGCGGGCGGGATGTTGCCAGATAATCTGTCGATCGATTTCGCGATGCCCATTTTGTTTCTGGCTTTGGTCGGCACAATGGTCAAAACGCTGGCGCATTTGGGAGCGGCCTTAACATCGGCCGTCGCAGCCTTGTTGCTTTCGGGATTGCCCGTTGGTTCCGGGCTATTGATCGCAGGGTTTCTTGCCATGGTGGTCGGGGCCGAAATTGAGCGGAGGCGCGGGCGATGACCTATTCGACGTTCGACATCTGGATGATCATCGTTGTGATGGGGATTGGAACATTCTTGATCCGGTTTTCGTTTCTTGGCCTGATCGGTGGGCGCAAGATGCCGGAATGGGTGCTGCGCCATTTGCGGTATACGCCCGTCGCCGTCCTGCCCGGATTGGTTGCACCCTTGGTGGCATGGCCAGAGTCAACAGGCGGTAACCCGGACCCGGCGCACCTTTTAGCGGCGGCGGCCACACTTGGGGTTGCTTGGTGGCGGGGCAATATGTTGTGGGGCGCGGCCGCTGGGGCCTCTACGTTGATCGCATTAAGTCAGCTGTTTTAACCAGTGCTCGCGCGGATCAGGACGTTGTGATTTTTGTCGGCGTCATCGTCGGTGATGATCCGTTCGCGAACACCGGGCAACGCGCCGAATTCTGCGCGGGCTCGTTTTGGGAAATACCCGGTTGAGATGGATTCAAATCCCGGAATTTGCCTTAGGATGCGTGTGATTGACAATGAACACTGCGCTTTTGGCACCGCGCCATAAGATTTGACCAGACGAGCCGCCAACGCCGCTTGTTCAGGCGTCACGGTAAGACGTTGTTCAATAACATCAAAAGATTCGCGGGCGTGGTAGTCGATATAGACCGCCAAGGCCCGATCGGTAATGCCGAAATGGACGTCGTTTCGTTCGGGCGCGAAGGGCAGTTTAAACGTTCCTGCCGGATCAAAGAGAATGCGTTCAGTGCTGTTGATCAGCAGGCCGGAATGCGCGCCGGACCCGCTTCTTTTGCTAACCACCGTATAAAGTGTGATTTCAGGTGGGCCACTGTGGCTGTAAGCCCGTTTTTGGATTTCGGCATCGGGGGCCCAAACCGGTTCAGCTGGGCCGCCGCATCCCGACAACAGTGCGATAAGAAACGCAAAAAATACGGCGAGCCGCACTTAGGCTCCGAAAATGGCGAGCACAACCAGAATAAGAATACAAACGATCGAACCGTTCTTCACCCAAGTGATGAAGCCGTTGAATGCTGCTTCTTGGGCCGTGGTATCCATTTCGCCGTGCTTGTGTTCGGACATATTCCGCACTCCAACTAGAATTCGAAGGCGGTCTACCGGAAACCGCACTCCATGTCACGAGGCCTTTGTGCCGCAGTTTAATGGAACGTGGGGGGGTTGCCGGACACGCTGGGTTTCGGAGTGTCTGGTGGGGCAAGATGTGAGCTATGGCGTGCATTCTCGCTTCACAGGTTCGTTTCGAGCCCTTAATTACCGCTTCAGTTCTCGAAACCAATCGAGAGCCTGCGGTTCGACACGGCTGACGAACGGGTCCTTTCCGTCCAGATACGCGTCCCAAGTAGGAGTATCACCACGCGTCAGCCGTTCCTTTAATGAGGAGTACTCCTTGGCTAACTTGGGATGCGCCATCAAGTAGTCTCTGAATGCGAGGTGGCGCTCGACATGCGGTGAATCTTTTTCAAACACGTGGAGGTGGTGTGTTCGAATACCGTTGCTGTCGAACTTCCTAAAATACCGCCTACCTTCAATGCCGTAGGCACCCATAACCTCATACCCCAGTCCTTCGAGAACGCGAGCCTTGGCATCTACATCTTCAAGGCTAGAAACCACGCCAAGAAGGTCAATTATGGGCTTGGCCAGAATGCCGGGGATCGCTGTACTTCCGATGTGATGGACTTGCGCTGTAGTGTTCCCGAAAGCATGCCTGATTGCCTTGGCTTCATCCTCGAAAGCCATTTTCCAACGCGGATCATGAGGTAGAACGAAAGCAACCATGGACAAACTTTGAATTGGCTGCTCGCGATTGGCAACGGCAGTTCCGTCTCGCACAGCGGACAGCCGAGCTAACGACTGTCCGCCTGTTTGATCAGGATGCTTTGGCTTCTGTAAAACGCCCATAGAACGTCTCGCCCGAGGCGGCCATTTCGCTGAGGAGTTTTGGAGTGGCGAACCGTGGGCCGTGATGGCTGAGGCTTTCGCAGATTTCCACCGCTTTGGCGGCGCCGATCATGTCCAACCACGAGAACGGACCACCAGACCAAGGCGCAAAGCCCCAACCCAAAATACCGCCCACATCGCCTTCGCGAATGTCTTCCAAAACACCTTCTTCCAAAGCACGCACCGCTTCCAGAACCTGGGCCATCATCAGACGGTTCTGAACATCGCCAAGATCCGGTTGATCTTCGGCTTGGGTGTATTTGTCGCCAAGGCCCGACCAAAGACCGGTGCGCTTGCCCGCATCATCATAAGCATAAAAGCCCGCTTTGGCCTTCCGACCCAGACGGCCTTCGTCCGCCATCCAGAACAGCACCGCATCGACGGCACCGTCAGGGTATGCATCGCCCACGGCTTCACGAGTTGCCTTGGCGATCTTCACACCCAAGTCGACGCTGGTCTCATCGACCAATTGAAGTGGCCCAACCGGGAAACCCAATAGCTGAGCGGCATTATCAACAAGCGCAGGCGATACACCTTCGCCAACCATGCGGATGCCTTCGTTGATGTAGGGGATGATGCAGCGGTTGGCATAAAAGAACCGCGCATCATTGACCACGATGGGCGTTTTGCGGATTTGGCGTACGTAATCCAACGACTTGGCTACGGCGCGGTCTTTGGTTTCTGCGCCCTTGATGATCTCGACCAATAGCATTTTGTCGACTGGCGAGAAAAAGTGGATGCCGATAAACTGTTCAGGCCGTGCGCTGGCCTTAGCCAATTCGGTGATCGGCAGTGTCGAGGTATTCGTGGCAAAGATACAATCATCGCCGACAACGGCTTCGACCTTTTTGGTAATCTCGGCCTTGACGCCAACGTCTTCGAACACCGCTTCCACGATCAGGTCACAGCCTTTAAGCGCCTCGAAATCCGTGGTGGCCGTGATGCGACCCAGAACCTCGGCCTTCTTTTCCTCGGTGACGCGTTTGCGCGCCATCCCCTTATCAAGAATGCCTTCGGAATAGGACTTACCCCGGTTAGCGGCATCTTGATCCTGATCGATCAACACGACCTCAATACCCGCATTGGCACTGACATAGGCGATACCTGCACCCATCATACCCGCACCCAAGATACCGACTTTGCTGACCTTCTGATCGTCGACCGCAGGGCGGTTCGCCCCCTTTTCAAGGGCTTCCTTATTGATGAACAAGGATCGGATCATCGCCGACGACGTTGGGTTCATCAGGATGGACGTGAAATACCGTGCCTCGATTTTCAAAGCGGTATCAAAAGGCACCATCGAGCCTTCGTAGATGGAAGACAGCAAAGCTTTGGCTGCTGGGTACACGCCTTTTGTCTTGCCATTGATCATCGCGCTGGCGCCAACAAAGGTCATGAAGCCCTGCGGGTGATACGGCGCACCACCGGGCATCTTCCAGCCCTTCACATCCCATGGTTTAACAATATCGGCGTCGGTTGCGCCAAGCACCCAGGCCTTGGCGCTGTCCAGCAATTCGTCTTTGGGCACCACATAGTCGATCAGTTGCGCGCCCTTCGCTTTAGCCGGGGTCAACATTTTGCCTTCCAGCAAAACCGGCGCTGCGGCCATTGCGCCAACCATCCGGCTGTAACGCGTCGTGCCACCAGCACCGGGGAAGAGACCCACCAGAATTTCGGGCAGACCGATCCGGCCTTTCGGCGTATCCGCCATGACGCGGTGATGACAGGCCAGCGCGATCTCGGTTCCGATCCCGGCGCAAAGACCAGGCAAGGCGCAGGCGATTGGCTTACCGCCCTTGTTCGTCTTGTCATCCATGCCGGCGCGCTCAATCTTGCGCAGAATCCGATGGCCGTTCATGGTAAAGTCGAACAAAGCCTGCGCCGGGTCGTCACCCGCTTCCTCCTTGATTGACGCCAGAACGTTTAAATCCATTCCACCGGCAAAACTATCTTTTCCAGATGTGATGACCACGCCTTTAACGGCATCATCGGCCAAAGCATCATCAATAAAGCATTCGACCAATTCGAATGCCTCGCGGGTCAATACGTTCATTGACTTGCCGGGCACATCCCAGGTTATGACAGCGACGCCATCATCGTGAAGCGCATATGTAAAGTCAGACATGGCAATAGGCTCCTTGGATAGGATCAATACGAACCGCCAGAAATGGCTGGCTCAGTGAACGATTTTTTCGATGTCCGAAATGGGAAGCGGCGCTTCGAGGTATTCCAACATCTCGACGATCAACCCCGTTTCGGTTTGCAGCAGAAAATAGCGTATTGTGCTGCCGGTAATGGCCACGCCGTTCTCGTCTTCGTCGACTGTGCGTACGGTGACCCGCAATCGTTTGTTGACTGGCGGATCTATCGCCAAAACAGATTGACGTCCCCGCGATACATTCATGCTGGCCAGTGCTTTCCGGTAGTCTTCGACCATCCGCACGAATTCTTCCCGGTTTCTCAAAAGCACCACGCCAGCCGCACTGTAAATGACCAGTGGAAGCCGAAAACAGCCCAAAAGGGTATCGACATCCCCCGCATGGAAGGCACTTTGAGCACTTTTCAAGAAATCTGTAAGCTCTTGACGCATAACAACAAACCTCGTCAGACGACAGGCCTTTGCCGCCAAAGACCTGCTGTTGTACAAGAATCACACACTGTAATCGACAATTTCGCATGAGCAATCTGTTTTCTCGGTCACACACGTTCGATGATCGTAGCCGCGCCCATGCCGCTGGCCACGCAAAGTGTCGCAAGTCCGATTTCCTTGTCCTGCCGCTCCATCTCATCGAGAAGCGTACCGATGATTATGGCACCTGACGCCCCGAGCGGATGGCCCATGGCAATAGCGCCGCCATTCACGTTCAATTTGTCATGATCCACGTCGAATGCCTGCATGAAACGCAGCACGACAGACGAAAACGCCTCATTTACTTCGAACAGATCAATGTCGCTGATCGCCATACCATGGTCAGCAAGGATTTTCTGGGTCACGGGCACAGGGCCGGTCAGCATGATTGTGGGATCAGTGCCAATCTTGGCAGTTGCCTTGATGCGCGCCCTCGGCTTCAAGCCATGGGCTTCGCCGAATTCCTTTGAACCAATCAGAACCGCTGCCGCGCCATCTACGATCCCACTGGAGTTACCGGCGTGATGCACATGATTAATCTTTTCCAGATGCGGGTACTTCAAAAGCGCAACAGCATCAAAGCCCGGCATGACTTCGCCCTGATCTTTGAACGCCGGCTTCAACCCACCTAAGGATTGCATGTCGGTGCCTGGACGCATGTGTTCGTCTTGGCTGAGGATTTCTAAGCCATTTTGGTCTTTGATCGGTATGATCGAATTGGCGAACCGCTTGGCTTCCCACGCGGCGGCTGCACGTTTTTGGCTTTCGACTGCAAAAGTGTCGGTGTCGTCCCGGCTGAAACCAAATTCGGTCGCGATTATGTCGGCTGAGATGCCTTGTGGGACGAAATAGGCGCTCATCGCAATGCTTGGATCGACCGCAATAGCTGCCCCATCGCTGCCCATGGCGACACGGCTCATACACTCGACGCCGCCTGCGATATAGCCGTCGCCCGCGCCGCCCTTAACTTGGTTAGCAGCCAGATTGACGGCTTCCATACCGCTGGCGCAAAAGCGGTTGATCGACAGGCCGGGAATGTGTTCGTCGAGATCCGAGGCCAGCACTGCCGTCCGCGCCAGACAACCGCCCTGCTCTTTCACTTGGGTCGCGTTACCCCAGATCACGTCTTCCACCGCGTGACCTTCCAGCCCGTTCCGGGCTTTGACCGCGTTCAGCATGTCGGCAGACAATTTGGACGGCGTCACTTCGTGCAGGCTTCCATTGCTGCGGCCTTTGCCGCGAGGTGAACGCAGAGCGTCAAAGATATAGGCATCGCGCATGGGGTGTCCTTTTCTTAACTTTGAGCGCCGGGAAAAGCGCGGGGCATCAGATCATAGGGATGTTTCCATCCCTGAAGTTGTTCGATCCGGCCTAACCAGGCGTCGATCGCTGGCCAGTCGGTGCGTTGAAAGCCGTAAGGTTCGTCGTAAAACAGATAACCGCAGCACGTCAGATCTGCATTTGTAACGCTGCGTCCGACAATCCATTCCCGTGACGTCAGATGTTTGTTCAGGACGCTGTAAGCACCTTGCAAGCGGCCTTGGAGAAATTCAATCACGGGTTTTGGTTGTTTTTCCGGTGGCAAGAAATGAAGAAGAAACCGGGTTACGCCTGCCTGACTGGAAAGTTTGTGATTGTCCCACAAAATCCAGCGCAGGATTTCGCGTTTTTCGTCAGGAGTCGAACCACCGAACCTTCCGGTTTTCTCGGATAAGTAATCTTGGATAACGCCGGATTGCGAAAGCTGCACATCGCCGTCGATCAGGACCGGAGATTCGCCCATGGCGTTAACGTCTTCGCGAAAGGCATCGCCGCGTGTCGCGCCATTGAAAAAGTCGATATAGACAGGTTCCCAATCCAGTGGGCCAAGTTCCAGCGTCAACGCAGCTTTGTAAGAATGCCCACTTTCGCCGAAACAGTGCAGTTTTAGTGTCATAGTCTCTCCTTAAACCCGGTTCGTATAATGAGCGACTTGGGGATTTGCGCATTTTCAAAAGGACGAAGTGCCATCCTTCTTAACCTCAAATTAAGTTCGAATTGTTCTGACTGGACTTGCGGATTGGGCTGGCGAGCCGATGACCGCAAAGGGTGACGCCCTGCTGTTCGGTTCATGTTTGAACCTTCGAGCAGCGGGGCGGCCATCGGGTTACTGCCCATTTCCAGTTCGCCAATCCTGTTCTCATCGCTTGCGCGCCTCAAGTTCAGAATTGAACAACCTCAGGCGGGTTTCCAAGTTTTCATGGTTCATCACCGAAGAGAAGTTTTCGAACAAGAACGACAACGCTTCGCCTTCATCCAGCCCAGCGTCATTCGCAAAGCTTCGCAGGCGGCGATAGCCATCCTCGGTCATAGCAACTGGAAATCGACGGGTCAGGCGAAGGCGTTTTGGCATGCTGTCTCCGGGCGGATGCGGGGGTTACCCGCACCCTGTCTTCAGAAGTTCGCCGCGTCCAGCGCCATCACGGTGTCACCACCCGATTGAATGCGCGCAAGATGCGCTGTGGTCATCGGCAATTGCCGCGCCATGTAATAGCGCCCGGTTGCGATCTTGGTTTCATAGAATTCCTTGTCTTCCGCGCCGCCATCAAGCGCTTCTTGAGCCGCTTTGCCCATCCGAGCCCACATCAGGCCAAGACACACATGCCCAAAAAGATGCATGAAGTCATACGAACCGGACAAGGCGTTGTTTGGATTCGTCATGCCTTCTTGCATGAAGTACATCCCGGCGGCTTGCAGATCTTTCGAAGCGGCTTTTAGGGGTTCAAGAAACCCTTCCTTCAACGCCTCGTTGTCTTCGTTTTCCTTGATGAAGGTCTTTACCAATTCAATGAAGGCCATGACGGTTTTTCCGCCGTTTTGTGGCAATTTGCGCCCCACAAGATCAAGCGACTGGATGCCGTTGGTGCCTTCATAAATCATGGCGATCCGTGCATCGCGAACGAATTGCTCAAGGCCCCATTCCTTGGTGAAACCCGATCCACCCAGCGTTTGCTGCGCCAAAACTGTGGTTTCAAAACCTTTGTCCGTCAGGAAGCCCTTCATGACCGGAATCAAAAGCGACACCATCGCTTCTGCTTCTTCGTCGTTTGCACGGTGCGACCGGTCAATCATCTCGGCGCCCCAATAGACCAGGGCGCGACCACCTTCGGTGATGGACTTTTGATCCATCAGATTGCGACGCACATCAGGGTGCACGATGATCGGATCGGCGGGGCCGTCGGGGTTCTTAACACCTGTCACATCGCGACCCTGCAATCGGTCTTGCGCAAACGCCAAGGCATTTTGATAGGCAACTTCACCCTGACAATAGCCTTGCAAAGCCACGGACAGACGCGCCTCGTTCATCATAGTGAACATGGCGCGCATACCCTTGTGCATGTCGCCGACAAGCCAACCGGTGGCACCGTCGTAGTTCATCACACAGGTAGAATTGCCATGGATGCCCATTTTTTCTTCAAGGCCACCACAGGACAGGCTGTTGCGTTCGCCGAGCGTACCATCTTCATTTGGAATGAATTTCGGCACGACGAACAGTGAGATGCCTTTCACCCCTTCCGGGCCGTCCGGGATTTTCGCGAGAACCAGATGAACGATGTTCTGCGACAAGTCATTTTCTCCACCAGAAATCCAGATTTTCTGGCCGGAAACTTTATAGCTTCCGTCGTCTTGGGGCTCAGCTTTCGTGCGCATCAAACCCAAATCAGTGCCGCAATGCGGTTCGGTCAGGTTCATCGTGCCCGACCATTCGCCCGAATAGATTTTCGGCAGATAGGTCGATTTTTGTTCGTCTGACCCATGTACCGCCAAGGCCGATGCGGCACCGTGACTTAGGCCAACGTACATTTGGAACGCCATATTCGCGGATGAGAACAGCTCGCCCGTAGCGGTACCCAGAATATAGGGCATGCCCTGCCCGCCGAATTCAGTTGAAGCATCCAATCCCATCCAGCCGCCCGCTGCCATCTCATCCCAAGCTTCTTTAAAACCCGTTGGTGTACGCACGACGCCATTTTCTAACGTGCAGCCTTCCGTGTCGCCCACGGTGTTCAAAGGTTGCAGGACGTTTGATGCAATCTTGCCGGCTTCTTCCAACACTGCAGATGTAAAATCCCGATCCAGCTCCTCATATCCGGGAACATCGCTTTCGCTGATCTTGAAAATTTCATGCAAAAGAAATTGCTGGTCTTTAACGGGTGGGGTGTAATGAGGCATTCGAGTGGTCTCCGGTTCTTATGTTATTCAGCTGCGGTGGCTTGAGCATAGGAAATCATTTCGGCGCCGATCACCAACTGACCCCTTAGATCTTGGATCGCCTCGTCCAGCTCTTTGCGACGTTCTTCCAAATCCGCCAATCGCTGCGTGCCAAGCTTACAGGCGCGCTTGATCTGGGGAAGGTTGTTTTGATCGGGATCGTAAAGATCAAGAATTTGTCGAATGTCTTCAAGGCTAAACCCAAATCGCTTACCGCGTAGGATAAGTTTGAGCCGCGCTCTGTCACGTTTTGTGAAAAGTCGACGGTTGCCCGTACGCTCTGGAGCTAATAGCTCCTTCTGTTCATAGAAACGCAACGTTCGCGGCGTGACATCGAACAAATCGCACATTTCCCTTATCGTCATAAATTTTCCGGCCATCGAAAGTCTCCATGCCTGACTGCACTTGGTGTGAAGCTCAGGTAGGTACCGTCTTACGTTCACGTAAGCATAACGTAGCGTCATAACGCTGTCAGTGCGTGTTCCCATTATCGTGACCCGACGTGATTTCAGAAATGAAAGCCTGGAGGTTTCTATTTAACTAATTGATTTCAATACTATTTCACGCATGTTATTCAACTCCGAGATCGTTTTCTCCAATTTCTCGCGTTGATTTCTCAAAATGGCCAACTGTCGATCGGCAAGATCGAGAAAAGCCCTGTTTTGAGGTTCGGTGCCTTGGTTTTCGTAAATAAGCAGCCACTGCCGAATTTCCTCCAGCGAAAATCCCCAATCGCGCCCGCGCAATATCAAAGTCATGCGCGCCACCTCGCGCCCCGTGTAGAACCGCGAACGGCCCTCTTTCTCAGGCGACAGTAACTCAATGTATTCATAGTATCGAAGCGTTCGGGGCGTAACTTCGAACTTCGCGCACATTTCCTTGAAGCTTAGTCGTTCAGCGTCCATCATCGACTCCCTGCCTAATTATTAGACAAGGCGGGTGTTTGGATCAATGGACTTGCGCTTTGGCAATCAAAAAGAAGATAAAGCGGCAAGGAGTTCCTATCAGTGTCCGACACAAGCGATCCCCGCCGCGAACTCGCGCGCCAATTCATCCAGGCTCTTCCACATTGCCAAGCGCTTGGCCTGACGGTGGACCATGTCGGAGATGGGTTGGCGGTCATGTCAATGCCGTGGGACGACCGTTTGGTCGGCGATCCGGCAACTGGTGTTATTCACGGGGGCGCCGTTTCCTCATTGATGGATACATGCAGTGGAACCGCTGTGATTGCACATCCAAAGGGTCCAGCATCAACCGCGACACTGGATCTGCGAATCGATTACATGCGCCCGGCGACACCCGGCCAGGCAATAACCGCGCGGTCCACTTGCTATCACATCACGCGAACCGTTGCATTCGTGCGCACTGTTGCCACCGACGACGATACCGAAAAACCCGTGGCCACGGCCACCGGCGCATTCACGGTTAACACATGAACCATTCAAAGCCTGAACCCGTTCAAATCGTAAAACAACGGCGCGATGCGGCGTTGGGCGCATTGGTGAATGGCATTCCTTATGCCAAATTCTTGGGCATTTCGTTCGAGCGTCGCGGCGATGAACTGACAACGATCCTGAACTACAAGGACTCGCTGATCGGCAATCCAGTTCTACCTGCGCTCCACGGCGGGGTCACAGCTGCGTTTCTTGAAACTACTGCATTGATCGAACTGGGTTGGCAGCACTTATGGAGCGAAATCGAAAGTGGTCGTTTGGACGCCGAAACGCTCGGTCCCAAAACTTTGCCACGTATGCCCAAGACGATAGACATCACAGTTGATTATCTTCGCACCGGGCTACCGCGCGATGCCTACGCCCGTGCACGTGTGAACCGGTCGGGTCGGCGCTACGCCAGCGTGCACGTCGAAACCTGGCAAGACAACCGGCAACGTCCATTCGCCCAGGCCTCCGGGCATTTTTTAATGCCGCCCCCCAGCGAAGAATGATCGAACAGCCACAGCGAGAAATAACCCATAAACGCGTTCTTGGCATTGCCCTGCCCATTGTGCTGGCCAATTCGACCGTTCCAATTCTGGGTGTTGTCGATACCGGTGTTGTTGGGCAATTGGGCGATCCGGTTCCAATCGGAGCCGTTGGGATCGGCGCGATCATTCTGACTGCGATCTATTGGATCTTCGGGTTCCTTCGTATGGGAACAACAGGCATGACGTCCCAAGCGCTTGGCGCAGGCGATCAGGGCGAAGCCGATGCCTTGCTGTCGCGTGCCTTGATCGTAGGATTTGCTGGTGGCGTAGTGTTGGTGCTTTGCCAATGGTTCGTGTTCAGCGCAGGCTTTTGGATCTCGCCCGCATCGCCCGCTGTTGAGGAAAGCGCCCGCGCCTATATGGCGATCCGTATATGGTCTGCACCGGCGGCCATCGCTTTGTTCGGGATCACCGGGTGGTTGATTGCCGCGGAACGCACGCGGGCCGTATTGATCCTTCAGGTTTGGATGAACGGTTTGAATATCGTGCTCGACCTGGTGTTTGTCCTGGGTTTCGGCTGGGGCGTCAGCGGAGTTGCCATCGCAACGTTTCTGGCGGAATGGTCGGGTTTGGGCTTAGGCCTTTGGTGTTGTCGTGACGTTTTCCTGCGCCCCTATTGGAACACATGGTCGCGCGTTCTGGACCGTGCACGGCTTTGGACAATGGCTGTCGTCAATCGCGACATCTTACTACGCTCGCTCTGCCTGGAAGCCACATTCGTATCTTTCTTGTTCTTCGGCGCTGGTTTCGGCGATGTGCCTTTGGCTGCGAACCAGATTCTGCTGCAATTCCTGCATGTCACAGCCTATGCGCTTGATGGGTTCGCCTTTTCAGCGGAAACGCTTGTTGGGAATGCCTATGGGGCCAAGAACCGACGACGCGTCAGACGGGCATCGATCGTAACAAGCGCCTGGGGCATCGGTGTTGTGGTGTTGTTTGCCATTGGCGTCGCGGTATGCGGACCTTTGGTGATCGACTTGATGACTACGTCGCCCGATGTGCGGATCGCCGCGAAAGAGCTGTTACCGTGGATGGTTGCTGCTCCGATCCTTGGAATCGCAGCTTGGATGCTGGATGGCATTTTCATCGGCGCGACACGAACCGCAGACATGCGGAACATGGCGGCAATTTCCACGGCGGTCTATTTTGTTGCCGTTTGGGCCTTTAGCGGGCTTGGCAACGACGGTCTGTGGGTGGCCTTGTTGGTGTCATTCGTTGCGCGGGGCGTCACGCTCGGGCTGCGATATCCGGCTCTTGAGCGCGCTGCTGGTTAAAGCCAACTGTCCACTTGTGTGCCACGGGCGGCGTCCACATTTGCAAAGCCGTCGTTGGCCAGCATCTCATCCAGTCCACGCGCGATGCGATGCGCCAAGGACAAACCGGAATAAACCAAGCCCGTATAAAGCTGAACAGCCGTCGCACCGGCTTTGATCTTGGTATAGGCATCAGCCGCCGACGACACACCGCCCACCCCAATCAGAGGCATGTCGCCCCCGGTTTCACGGAACAAACGTGCCAAGACACGCGTTGAGGGCGCCAACAGTGGTTTGCCCGACAGGCCACCGGCTTCGTCTTTCTGGGGATCGTGCAAACCATCACGTGCCAAGGTGGTGTTGGTTGCGATAATTGCTTGTACACCAGCATCTACAGCAACCCTCGCAATTCCGGTAATTTCGGTATCGCTCAGATCCGGGGCAATTTTCAGGAAAACCGGCACGTTGCCACGCTCGGCCATCACACCTTCCAATAGGGCGCGCAAGGCATCGGTACCCTGTAAATCGCGTAGCTTTTCAGTGTTGGGTGAGGAAACATTTACTGTGGCAAAATCGACCAATGTTCGGGTCACGCGCATCACATGAGCAAAATCCGCCGCGCGATCGGGGCTGTCTTTATTGGCCCCAATGTTCAGCCCGACTGGTACACCGTCGGGCCGGGCGCCCAACCGACCCGCAATCGCCTCAACCCCATCGTTGTTGAAACCAAACCGATTAATCGCCGCTTTATCCGCCTTCAGACGAAAGAGCCGGGGCCGGGCATTGCCGGATTGTGGTCTGGGTGTCGCAGCACCAACTTCGATGAACCCGAATCCCGCCTGCATCAAGGGTTCCAATGCCGTTGCGTTTTTGTCGAACCCCGCCGCCAATCCAATGGGATTTGGCAGGTCCAGACCGGCAAGCGAAACTTTTAAACGCGGCGAAGCAACAGGACCGGGGAGCGGTGCAAACGGGGTACGAAGCGCACGAAGAGCCAACCCATGCGCGCGCTCGGGGTCCAGCCGGTTCAGAACGGCCAGAGCCGCCTGTTCAATCACCGAAGCAATCCTGCGAATTGATGGACGCCATTTTCAAGCGCCAGATCATGCACGGATAAAACATCCGAAGCGCGTAACTCTCGATACAGATGTGGGAACAATGCCCCACCCCGTGAAGGTTCCCACCTTACATCTTCGCCAAGTGCATCCGCATCAAGCACCAGCAGTTTGAGCCCATCTTCACCGGCAAAGTGCTTGGCCGCCGTTTCTTCGGCCTGATCGGCGGTTGAAAAATGAATATAGCCATCTTTCAAGTCAATCGGAGCGCCCAAAGTCTGTTCATTTGTGACAAACTCGGCATATTCTTTAGCACGAAATATTTTGTAGATGATCGTCATCGGTCCCCCTTTATGGGTTCCTTTTGACACCCGGGCACGATGACGGCAATCTGCTTCCATATCTCAACAGGGGGATTCCCAAAATGATCCGGAAACTGCTCGCCGGTGGTGCGCTGATGGCACTGTCCACTGGGGCCGCAATGGCCGACTATAGCCTCACCATCTTACACACGAATGACTTTCACGCCCGCTTCGAACCGATCAATCGCTTCGATTCTGGCTGTGGTGCCGAAGACAACGATGCTGGCAAATGCTTCGGCGGATCAGCTCGTTTACAAACGGCCATCGAAACCGCCAAGGACCGCGCGCCAAATTGGTTGCTGGTTGATGGTGGCGACCAGTTTCAGGGCACGCTGTTCTATACCTTTTACAAGGGCAAGCTGGCCGCTGAGATGATGAACCAAATGGGCTACGACGCAATGACCGTGGGCAATCACGAATTCGACGACGGTCCAGAAGTTCTGAAAGGCTTCGCCAGCGCGGTCGATTTCCCCATTCTGATGTCGAACGCCGATACTTCAGCTGAACCCCTGCTGGCCGGTGCAATCCAGAAATCCTGGGTTGTTCAGAAAGGCGGCGAATTGATCGGTTTGATCGGTTTGACACCACAGGACACGGATGAATTGGCGTCACCCGGCCCGAACGTATCGTTTTCCGATCCGATTGCCGCCGTGCAAGGCGAAGTTGATCGCCTGACGTCTGCGGGCGTGAACAAGATCGTCGTGCTCAGCCATTCCGGGTTCGTCGTGGACCAACGCGTCGCTGAAGGAACCACCGGCGTGGACGTGATCGTAGGCGGTCACTCGAACACATATCTGTCCAACGTGTCGGACCGCGCAGCAGGCGCCTATCCGACAGTCGTAAATGATGTGCAGATCGTTCAGGCCTATGCCTATGGCAAGTTTCTGGGTGAGCTGAACGTGGTCTTTGACGATGAAGGCGTCGTGACCTCTGCAACGGGCGAGCCGCTTTTGCTAGATCGTTTCATTTCAGAAGACGATGCAACCAAGGCCCGTATCGCCGAGGCAGCCGCACCTCTTGAAGAAATTCGCCAAAAGGTCGTAGCCGAAGCCGCTGAACCCATTGGTGGTGACCGCGAAGTTTGTCGGGCTCAAGAATGCTCGATGGGGTCACTCATTGCGGATGCAATGCTGGACCGCGTGAAAGACCAAGGTATCGAGATCGCGATCCAAAATGGTGGCGGCATCCGTGCATCGATTGATGCAGGGCCTGTCACCATGGGCGAAGTCCTGACAGTCTTGCCTTTCCAGAACACGCTTTCGACGTTTCAGGTTTCGGGTGCCACGATTGTGGCAGCGCTTGAAAACGGCGTGAGCCAAGTCGAGGAAGGTGCCGGGCGTTTCCCACAGGTGGCCGGAATGACATATGCGTTTGACCCAGGTGCAGAAGCCGGAAGCCGGGTATCGGACGTTATGGTCGGTGGTGCGGCAATAGAAGCCGAAAAAGTGTATGGCGTTGTATCAAACAACTATGTGCGCAATGGCGGCGACGGCTATGAAATGTTCAAGGATGCGGCCAACGCCTATGACTTTGGCCCTGATCTGGCAGATGTCACTGCTGAGTTCTTAGCTGCCAAAGGGCCATTCACACCTTACACAGACGGACGGATCGCTGTGAAAGAATAGTCTTTGGACCATTTTGCGCCGGCTTTGCCGTCGCGAGGGGGCCGCTGCTAACGCAGCGGCCCATTTTTATACTTGGTGGCCCACAAAGATCAGAATTCGGGTTTAACCGTGAACGCCATTCCTCGCCCGCCATCGGGGTGACGAAATTTCAGCGTTTCTGAGTGCAGCATCATTCTGGGATAATCACGCGCTGGTCCGGTTGCATAAAAGGGATCGCCAAGGATTGGGTGGCCGAGGGCAAGACAGTGAACCCGCAACTGATGCGAGCGCCCTGTTTTGGGATAGAGCCTGACGCGTGTTTCGTCGTCACTGGTCCGCAGAACACGCCAATCTGTGATCGCGGGCTTGCCGTTTGCATGGTCTACCATCTGGCGTGGACGGTTTGGCCAATCGACGATCAAAGGAAGATCGACGGTTCCGGTCTTTTCGTCCATTTGACCCCAGACACGGGCAACATATGTCTTCTTGATCTGCCGTTTCTCAAATTGAAGGCCCAAGTGACGTTGCGCATGTGGCGTCAAAGCAAAAACCATCACGCCCGAGGTATCGCGATCCAATCGGTGCACCAAAAGGGCGTCCGGATAAATCGCCTGGGCCCGCGCCAGAAGGCAGTCGGCCAGATGCGCGCCCTTGCCCGGCACGGACAGCAAGCCCTGTGGTTTTGCAACGATCAACACCTGATGATCAGCATGGATGACGTCGAGCGGATCACTTGGCGGGTTATATTCACCGCTCAATTGGTTGTCGCTCACGTCGCAGACCTTTCGAAGACATCTGCTAGAATGCTTGCCAATTCTTGTGCATCGGTTTGCGAAAAGGCGTCAGGTTGATTGCTGTCGATGTCAAAGACAGCGATGAGCCCACCCGAAGCATCGCGGACCGGCAGGACAAGTTCAGATCGTGTTGAACTGGCACAGGCAATATGCCCTGGAAAAGCGTCAACATCTGGAACGATCTGCGCTTTGCCCGTACGCGCAGCCGCCCCGCATACACCTCGCGAAAAGGGAATGACCAAACACCCGTGGCCCCCTTGATAGGGGCCAATTTTCAAAACTTCAGACGCGACGACCCGGTAAAATCCAGTCCAGTCAAACCGATCATCCGTATGATGCACTTCACAGGCAATGGTCGCCATAAGGGCAATTTGATCAGTTTCTCCTTCTGCGACAGCCAGAATCCGTTGGGAAAGCTCAGCATAGTCAACTTGCATCCTGCACCTCAAATCCTGCCTTGCTTACTGAATGGTAACATCTGCCGTCTACGTTCCGCTTGAATGCCAGAGTGAAGGATTTTTTCCAATGCAAATGACAGCCTCCGATGTGGGCGGCGTGCTTGTTGTAACCGTGATGGATCGCCGTATCGACGCCGCCGTTGCCGTACGCTTCAAGGACCGAATGCAGGAATTGACGCAAGCGTCGCCTGAACGCGTTGTACTGGACCTAAGCCAGGTCGAATTCCTGGATTCCAGCGGCCTTGGCGCGGTTGTCGGATCGATGAAGCACTTGGGGCGCGAACGGAAACTGGATCTGGCGGCTTTAACGCCGACTGTCGAAAAAGTGTTTCGCATCACGCGGATGGATCGCGTTTTCCGCATTTATCCATCCACCGAGACGGCGTTAGAGGCTGCGGCGAATGCCTGATGATGGGTCAATGTCGGGCGCATCGAAAAAGCCACTTGAAAACCCAAACTTCGGGCAGCCAAAACTCGTTTTCGACAAGACGTATCCTGCTGATTTTCGTTGGGTCAGACGGGCTGTGCAAAACGCTGTCGAAGAACTTCATGCAGACGGGTTGGGCGAAGAAACCCTTGGTTCAGTCGAAATCGTCTTGGCAGAAGCTTTGAACAATGTAGCCGAACATGCCTACCCCGAGGATACACCCGGCGATATGCGGCTGATCATCCACCGCCGTTCCAAAGCGCTGATGTTTGAAATCCGGGATCGCGGCAAACCGATGCCAAAAGGACGGACGCCGATTGGCAATCATCCAATGACGGAATTCAACCAACACGATGCGATGCCCGAAGGTGGCTATGGTTGGTTCCTGATCCGTGAGATTGTGAGTGATTTGGTGTATGATCGACAAGACGATGAGAATTTTCTTGTCATTCGCATGGCGCTCGACGCCTAGGGATTCTTCTAAATTCGACGGTTCCTCCTGTCAGAGCTCATTTTTTCGAAACAATCCCACAAGGGGGTTCGCTTTACCCAGATTTTGGAAACACTGCCTAAAAATCGTCGAGAACATGACAAATTGCAGCCCAAAGCGCTTGGCATTCCGCTTGGGCAGCTTTGATGCTGCCCTCGGCGTCGCGCATGTATTAGCCCCCACCCAGCACGTGATGCCGAGGCCTAAATTCTTTCACAGATTTGAAGACGTGCACATCAAGGGCAGCGCATTGTTTGAACGCGATCGCAACGAGTTGCGATATTGCGAGCGTTTTCAGTTCATCTGGACGTGTAGCGGATACTGTCCGTCATCAAAATCACCAAAGAATTCAGGTAAATCCGGGTGTTCCACAGGCTCACCTGAATAATCTGCAACCAAATTCTGCTCCGAGACATAGGCCACGTAATAGCTTTGGTCGTTCTCCGCCAAAAGGTGATAGAAAGGCTGATCTTTTTTGGGCCGACTGTCCTCGGGAATAGCTTCGTACCATTCATCGGTATTCGAAAACATAGCATCCACATCAAATACCACTCCGCGAAACGGATGTTTTCTGTGTCTTACAACTTGGCCCAATGCGTATTTCGCACGCGTCTTAAACATAACAACAGCCCCCTGAAGACCTAGATAATCTGCACTTTCAGCTGTGTCGACGACTTTCACGTGAAGTTCAAGAAACAGACTGTGAAGAGACCTTTTACAGTCACAATCCTTTGATTCCCGCTCTGCCTTTTCCATTCGAGCAAATATTGTTATGATGCGCGAAACAATAAAGGCGAGTGAGGCATGAGCAGATCCCTTCGCGCCCTAATTCTGGTAGGATTCGTGGCCGCGTGCGGCAGCAGTAACTATGCGCCGCCAAAAAACTTAGACAACGCCTGTTCCATTGTGGATCAGCGACCCAGTTATCTGAGCGCCATGAAGCGATCGCAAAATCGCTGGGGCGTTCCTGTCGCCGTGCAAATGGCGACGATTTACCAAGAAAGCCGATTTATCGGAAACGCACGAACACCGCATGAATATGCCTTGGGCGTCATTCCTTTGGGCCGGCAAAGTTCGGCCTATGGATACAGCCAGGCGTTGGACGGAACCTGGGAAGAGTACAAACGCGACCAAGGCGCCTTTCGGGCACGGCGTGATGACATTGGCCATGCGACTGACTTCATGGGTTGGTATATGAAGCAATCAGAAGTGTCGTTGGGCATTCCGCTGGGCGATGCGCGCAACCAGTATCTTGCTTACCATGAAGGCCGCACGGGTTACCGCAGGGGCAGTTTCCGAAGAAAGGCGTGGCTTTTGCGAGTTTCGGGCGAAGTGGCAGATCGCGCGGTTTTGTATGACACTCAGCTGAAAAGTTGCGGCAAACTTTAACCCCTATTTGTTGCGGCCACGCAAACGCTCTTCATTTTCGATGCTGAAAAGCGCACTCGACAATGCGCCCGGCCGATCAAGTTCACCAAGAACCACAGTGGTTTTTGACCCCTGTCCGTCGGTGACAATCCATTGGCGCAGCTCAACGGGCCCTTCCGTAAATTTGAGCTGCAGGCGCCCATATTCCGGGTGTTCGGGATCTTGGGCCGTGACTACAGTGGCAGTGCCGTCAAAATCATGCCCAACCACCATGTTGCGACGCGCAAGATCGACATTTTTCTCTAGGATCAAGCTCAGCGGTGTACGTCGAAGGGGGTAACGCTCGGCGTTTTGCAGATTTGACTTACCATCGAAAATACCAACTTGCCCGCCACCTGCAATTACCAACAATTCCTCGGGCGGGTTGTATTCAAACCGAATTCTGCCCGGACGGCGAATAAACAAAGTGCCGGTGGACAGAGTGCCGTCATCGTTGACTTGGGTGAAACCCGTTTTTGCTGTGGTAATGGCATTCAGATAACCTGAAATGTCATTTAAACTCAACTTACTGGCAGCCGTTGCCGGTGCCGCGGCACAGGCGCTGGCAAGCGCAATGAAAGTTCGACGATGCATCACATTATGGTCCCTGAGTTCATACACAAGATATAGCGATGGTTGCCTGATTTTCTAGTGATAGGCCATATCATCGGCATGCCAACGCTTACCCAAGTGCAGCGCGTGCGGCCATCACTGGCGATATGAGACCATCAACTATCCGGCCTGTTCCGGGATCAGAATTTCGCGCTTGCCGACATGGTTGGCCGAGCTCACAAGTCCGTTGTCTTCCATCTGTTCTACAAGACGCGCGGCTTTGTTGTACCCAATGGCAAGCTTGCGCTGAATGTAAGACGTCGAACACTTTCGGTCTTTGATCACAATGCCAACGGCTTGATCATAAAGCGCATCTTCGCCATCGGTATTTCCGCCGAGACCCAGCACCATATCAATGTCGGATGCAGTATCGTCGTCCGAGCCTTCAACAACGCTGTTGACGTATTCAGGCGTACCAAAGCTTTTCAGGTGGCTGACGACTTCTTCGACCTCTTCGTCTGACACAAAAGGACCATGGACGCGGGTTACCTTGCCACCACCCGCCATGTAAAGCATATCGCCTTGGCCCAAAAGTTGCTCGGCACCCATTTCGCCAAGGATCGTACGACTGTCGACCTTGGACGTCACCTGAAACGAAATCCGGGTTGGGAAGTTCGCTTTGATCGTGCCGGTGATCACATCCACCGACGGTCGTTGGGTTGCCATGATCAGATGGATACCGGACGCCCGCGCCATTTGTGCAAGGCGCTGGATACAGGCTTCGATCTCTTTACCGGCAACCATCATCAAATCGGCCATCTCATCGACGATCACAACGATGTAAGGCAAGGCTTCTGGGGCGAACTCTTCGGTTTCAAAAATAGGCTCGCCGGTCTCATCGTCAAAACCTGTTTGCACAGTCCGGCTGAACATTTCGTTCTTGGCCAACGCGTCTTTTACCCGGCCATTGTGACCTTCGATGTTACGCACGCCCATCTTGGACATCTTGCGATACCGATCTTCCATTTCACCGACGACCCATTTCAAGGCGACGACGGCTTTTTTCGGATCAGTCACAACAGGCGACAACAAGTGCGGAATACCGTCATAGACGCTCAGTTCCAGCATCTTCGGATCGATCATGATCATCCGGCATTCTTCCGGCGTCAGTTTGTAAAGCAGCGACAGGATCATTGTGTTGATCGCCACAGATTTACCCGAACCCGTCGTACCCGCGATCAATAGGTGGGGCATCTTGGCCAAGTTCGCGACGACCGGATCACCGCCGATGTTTTTCCCTAAGGCCAACGGCAGACGTTGATTGCCATCGCCATAGTCCCGAGCGGCCAGCATTTCGCGCAAAACCACCATCTCGCGCTTTTCGTTTGGCAGTTCGATCCCGATGACCGAGCGGCCGGGCACAGTAGACACACGCGCCGACAATGCGGACATGGATCGCGCGATATCGTCGGCCAAACCAATCACGCGGCTGGCTTTTAGGCCGGGGGCGGGTTCCAGTTCGTACATGGTTACGACGGGCCCCGGTCGAACGCTTACGATTTCGCCTTTGACACCATAATCGTCCAAAACGCTTTCCAACATGCGCGCGTTTTCTTCCAAAGCGACGTCTGACAAATGGTGCCGTTCAATGGTCGATGGATCGGTCAGCAACCCAAGCGCTGGAATTTCGAATTCGTCGCGGCTTTCATTAAATGGCAAGGAAGGCTGCGCTTCGGCTTTGGCCCGACGCGACGGCGCGGCCTTTTTGGCGGTGTGCTGCACCTTGGCTTTCGCTTCTGGCGTAACCACGCGGTTCGTCGTGAAACCCGTTGCGGCTTCGGCCTGAACGGGATTCAAAAGATCATGTTCCGAAGCGGCGAACTGTTCATCAAGCGCATTCAATTCCGCAATCTCGCCGTACTCGTTCAGCATGGAAACCGACGGCGTCGCATTGCCGTCACGTTCAACGGGCGGTTCTTCACGTGCGATCATCTGAGGACGGCGAACGCGGTCTTTTACTGCGTCTGCAATGCGCGCGGTAATCCGGTCGTTTTCAGGTGCATCGAATTCATCGGCAACCGCTTCAGGTTCTGCACGCTTTAGAAGCGATGGCATAAGATCGCGGAGCTTGCTTTTTTGCGGTTCGTCGCGATAGGCGCGGGTTGCGCGTAGAACCGCTGCGCTGACGTCTTCTTCAGGCTGAGCCGTCGCGCGGTCTGCTGATGCTGCACGCATTCGCGCCGCTGCCTGCCAACTTCCAACGGCACCCCGGCCCATCAGTTTCAGAACTGTGTGATAGATAAGGATCAATCCACCGGTCAGGTATCGGGCATAGAACCACAGTTCCTCACGATCAAAGCCAAGTGCAAAGGCCATCATTCCAATCGACCCAAAGAACAAAACCAGCGACACAACTTTTAAACCAACACCCGGCGACACAGGCATGACCCCCAGAACCGCCCCAAGGATGGTATCGCCGAACAAACCGCCAAGCCCGAACGAATGGCTCCAGTTGGCACCCGGAACATGGGTTGAAAAATAAACTGACACCATCGCGACGGCGATCGGCGCAAAGATCATCCGCTGTAGAACGCTGTCTTCGCCATAATGGAACATGAACCGAAAGCCCCAAACGGCCAGCACCAACGCCATCGCCCAGCCACCAAAGCCAGCAATGACATAGATTGGCGATGCGAAAGCTGCGCCAAGCGGGCCCAATAGGTTTCGCGCGGGCGTGTCTGTGGCCGATAACCAGTTTGGATCGTCAGGCGAATACGATCCAAGCGCCAATGCAATCACCAACGCCAGCCCAATCAAAACCATCCCGATCAGCTCTTTTCCGCGGCGCTCGATAATCGCCTGCGTGTCGCTGTCGAAAAGGGGATCGCGGTGTCTTGCCTGATACGCCATACGTCGTTTCCTTACGTGTAAATACAGTCGCGGAGTTCGGTGAGACCCCGTTCAAGTTCTGGTTCGTCGGCGACGAGCGCCACTCGGATATAGCCCGTGCCGGGGTTCACGCCGTCAACATCGCGGGCAAGGTACGCACCGGGCAACACCCGCACACCGGTTTCGCGCCATACTTTCAGGGCCGCATCCGCGCCATCAGCCACCGGCAACCACAGAAAAAATCCGGCAGGAGGCGACGCATAGCCAGGAACGCTGCCCAAGATGCGATCGGCGATGTCAAATTTGTCGCGATACCGCTCACGACTGGCATCGACATGGGCTTCGTCTTCCCAAACGGAGATCGACGCGTGTTGCAATGGCCCCGGCAATGGTGCGCCCGCATAGGCACGCAACTGACGAATTTCCGCCATTCCTTTTTTGCCACCGGCCACGAAACCAGACCGGAACCCCGGCAGGTTTGAACGCTTGGACAGCGAATGGAAAATGAAGACGCGTTCGGGATCTGGGCCGAATTCCTGTACCATCTCAAGACCACCGATGGGTGGTGTATCGCGCCAAATCTCGGAATAGCATTCGTCCGAAAAAATGATGAAATCATGCTGTTCGGCCAAATCCAACAAACGCTTCCAATACTCGCGCGAAGCAACCGCCCCTTGCGGATTGGACGGCGAACAAAGGTAAAAGATCGTCGTGCGATCCAACGTTTCGGCATCCAACGCATCCAGATCGGGCAAATGCCCGGTGTCGGCGGTGGCGGCCATGTAAAGCGGATCGGCCCCGGCAGACAGCGCGGCGATCATGTAAACGGGATAAAATGGGTTCGGCAGCAAAATGCGCGTGCGCGCGCCATTCTTCGTTTCTGGTGATAGGGCAATGGCCGCCGAAAACAGTCCTTCGCGCGTGCCGTTCAACGCCATGATCTGGTCTTCGGCCATCGCCACGCCATAGCGCCGCTGGATCCAACCGGCGATCGCGCCCAACAATTCAGGCGTGCCATAGTTGTTCGGATAGTCGCCAAAAGAGGCTACACGTTCGTCGATCTTGCGGGCCAGAAAATCCGGGAACGCATGATTGGGCTCGCCAATCGTTAAATTGACAACCTCACCCCCAGGGGTATGCGGATCCAACAAGGCACGCATACGCGGCCACGTGTATTCCGGAAGGTTCGAAAACCGCTCGGGAAATTCCATCTCTGCCTCAAGTTCGGAGTCATTTCGCCCCGTTTGAAACAAGAATAGCCAGCCGCGCCTCTTGGGTCCATGCCTAAACGCAAAGTCTTCACGGGCTTTCGCATGATTTGTGGCTTTTAAATCGCGTCAGGCCAATGCCGCCTCGACGACCATACCCCATGGCAACAGATCTTCTTCGCATGTGCTTTGCAGCATGATCCCGCAAGATGGCACGCCTGTTGGCAGTGCCAGAGCTGCGAGCCCCATCAAATTCGCGATCCGCGTATTCTGTAAAGCCATCAGGTTCTTTTGAGTGAAATAGACGTCATCCGCCAAAAGCGCGGCCATGTTTGGCGGCTGCAACGGCGCGCTTGGCAGAACAACAACATCGAAATTGATGGTTTTTTCGCGGTAAACGCCACGCAAAACTTCTAACCGCTGCCAACCGGCGACAAAATCCGAAGCTAATATCGATTTCCCAAGTAAAAACCGTTCACGCACAGGCGGATACATCTTATCCTGCCCCGCTTCGATTTCATCACGCCATGTGCCATAGGCTTCAGCCGGGAAAAGCGTGGCGCCAATTGTGATTGCTTCTTCAACCTCCGGTATGTCGATGTCGGTGAACGTCGCTCCGGCGGACTTCAAGCGTTCAACGGCGTTTTCGAATGCAACGCGAGGAGCATCTTCGATCCCATTAAAAGGTGTTGATCTCAGCACGGCAAAATGCGCGCCGTCAAGCGAAAGTTTTGCAACGTCAATCGGAGTTCTCCCCTCAAGAGCTGCCAGCAGAAGCGTCGCGTCTTCAACGGATCGCACCAAAGGCCCAACGGTGTCGAACCGCGCGCACAAGGGAACGACCCCGTCCAGCGACAAACGCCCCGACACAGTTTTCAGCCCCACCAAATCGTTCCAAACCGATGGAATACGCACCGACCCACCCGTATCCGAACCGATCCCTGCCGCCGCCAAGCCAAAGGCAACCGAAGCCGCAGCCCCGGAAGACGACCCCCCGGCCACAGCATCATGATCGTTCACGCAAGGTGGAGATTGCGTCATCGGGTTCAACCCAAGGCCCGAAAACGCAAACTCGGTTTGATGCGTTTTTCCCAAGCAAACAAGGCCCGCAGCACCTGCGTTCTGAACCACTTTTGCATCCCTATCCGGTACGCGACCCTTCAACATCAATGTCCCGGATTCGGTTGGATCACCTGCGGTGTCGTATAGATCTTTCCAGGAAATCGGTACGCCATCCAAAAGTGACAATCGCTGGCCGGCCTTCGCCCTCGCCGTTGCAGCAGATGCCTCTCTTCGCGCCCTATCCCCCGTTACATGTGTATAGATGCGCTCGGCGTACGGATGTGTCGAAATCGCGTCGAGGTATGTTTCCGTCAAAGCAACCGGATCAATTTCACCGGCTTCGATTCCGCGCCCCAAGTCGGCTGCGGTCCAAGTTAACCAATCGCGCATTTCAAACCCTTTCGTTGCCACAAAGGGTAGCGTCAGCTCATCGCATGGACAATGCTGCCCGCGCCGCCATATTCACCCTATGGATTTCGACGATGACATACTTATCGCAGGTGGCGGATTAAACGGCATAACCATGGCTCTGGCCTTGGCATCGGTCGGATTTCGCGTCGCGCTGGTCGATCCTCAACCACCCAAACTACGCAAAGCACAAGGTTTTGACGGACGCAGCTATGCGCTTGCGATATCTTCGATGCGCGTCTTGCAAACGCTGGGCGTCTGGGATGCGCTCAACGACGTGCAACCCATCCTGCAAATCAAAGTTACGGACGGACGCGCAGGTGAAGGCACATCGCCCTTGATGCTCGCCTTTGATCACGCCGAAATCGAAGAAGGCCCAATGGGCTATATGGTCGAAGACCGGCACCTGCGGCCTGCTCTTTTGGACGCCGCGAAAGAGAGCAGCATCACTCAACTTGATGATCGTGTAACGCGTCACGTGGCGGATGCAACGGGCGTCACCATCTCACTCGCATCGGGCGAAACCCGTAGGGCTCGGCTTTTGATTGGTTGCGATGGACGAAACAGCGCCATCGCCGAGCGTTCCGGTGTCAAACGCATCGGATGGGATTATGGCCAAACGGCGTTTGTCACTGCCATCACCCATGAGAAACCAAACGATGGCATCGCGCATCAGTTTTTCATGCCAAGCGGCCCGCTTGCCATCCTACCACTCACAGACAACCGGGCCTCAATCGTTTGGACCGAAACAAGCGACCGCGCCGAGGCGATCCACAATATGACCGACGAAGGTTACCTGATTGAGCTACGCCCCCGTTTCGGGTCTTTTCTTGGCGATATCGATTTGGCCGGCGACCGTTTTACATACCCGCTGACACTATCAATTGCGCAAAATTTCGTAGCAGATCGCGCGGCTCTTGTTGGGGATGCCGCGCACGTCGTCCATCCGATTGCGGGCCAAGGCCTGAACGCGGGGCTAAAAGATGTCGCTGCTCTGGCGCAGATCCTGATCGATGCCAAACGAAGGGGCGAAGACATCGGGCGTTCGGATGTGCTTCAACGGTATGAACGCTGGCGCCGCTTTGACACCACAGCGCTTGCTGCCGCCACAGATACGTTCAACCGGCTCTTTTCCAACGACAATCCACTATTGCGCGGAATTCGCGACATTGGTCTTGGCCTGACCAACGCAGTTCCCGGACTACGTCGCCGCCTAATCCGCGAAGCGGCAGGGTTGACCGGGGATCTTCCCCGCCTAAGTCAAGGCAAGTCACTGTAATTTAACTGAAAATAATCTCAAAAACGGAACCACCTAATCCAGTTTTCGCGCTTCATCCACCAACATGATCGGAATGCCATCGCGGATCGGATAGGCCAGATGCGCAGCCTTTGACACCAACTCACCTGTTTTTGCGTCGTAACTCAAAGGTGCGCGGGTTTCGGGGCAAACCAAAGCCTCTAACATGCGCCGGTCGAACTTCTGTTCATTGCTCATTGCACCAACTCCTCTCCGCCGCCACGCATGGCAAATTCGATCAGCGTCACCAGAGTCTCGCGCCGGGTTTCCAAAGATGGGGCCTCCAACAATGCCTGTTTGTCTTCGGACTCAAAAGGGCAAAGCATCGACAAAGAATTGATCAGTAACTCATCGTCGGCCTCTTCCAGCGACTCCCAATCCGTCCGCAGCTCTTCGGTATCAAAAAACTGACGAAGCATGGGAAAGAACCGTTTGCGATCCAGCCCGGCATCTTTCTCAGACCCGCCTAGATCGCGCTCAAACCCTTTCCAGGACACATCGCATTTCCGGTACGGCGAAAATCCGTCGATCTCTTTTTTGACCCGGAACCGAGACGCACCCGACAACGTCACCATGTAGCGACCATCTTCGGTTTCAGAGAACCCGGTCAGCCGCCCGGCACAACCGATCATGTGCAGTGTCGGATCACCTTCGACTTTGGCTTCTCGTGGTTGGATCATCCCGATCAATCGCTCGGACGTTTTCATCGCGTCCTCAATCATCGCAAGATAGCGTGGTTCAAAAATATGCAGTGGCAACCGTGATCGCGGAAGCAAAAGCGCACCCGGAAGCGGAAACACCGGGATGGTCGGGGGTAGGTCTGAAGCGGATATCATAAGGGGCACTTAGCCCGCCCTTCGCCTTAGGCAAAAATAATTGATGAGAGTTTCCGTCGTCCGTCCAAAGCAATCGGGTCATTGGGCTTTAGCGCATCAAAAATCGTGAAAAGCTGCGTTTTTGCCGCACCATCATTCCAATTCGCATTTCGCCGGAAAAGCTCCAACAACGTATCGACCGCCCCTTCGGCATCGCCATTTGCATATAGCGCCTGAGCCAGATCGAACCGCGCCTGGTGATCGTTTGGATCGGCTTCGACCGCTGCGGAAAGATCTCCCACTGGGCCAGCATCAGCCGCTTGTTTGGCCAGTTCAAACTGTGCGCGAACTGCTTCGATTTCGGGCGCTTCGGAAATGTCTTCCGGTGTGTTTTTCAATAGCTGTTCGGCCTGTTCCAGTTGATCCAATGCCAGATAGCTTTGTACCAACCCGGCGTAAGCAGGTGCATTTGCAGCATCTTCTTGCAAGATTGCTGCAAAAACCTGTGCCGCATCTGCGGCAGCCCCGTCAGCCAGCATTTGTTCTGCCGATGCGACTGCTTCATCCAAACCGCCATCCTCCACTGCGCCGCCAGAAGCCGTCACAACCTTGTCGATAAAGGCTTTGATTTCCGATCCCGGCAACGCGCCTTGAAAGCCGTCAATGGGTTGGCCCTGCCAGAATGCATAAACCGTTGGGATGGATTGAACACGCAACTGGCCTGCAATGCCTTGGTTTTCATCAACGTTGATTTTGACCAACTTCACGGCACCGCCCGCATCCGTAACCGCGCTTTCAATGGCTGGCGTCAACTGCTTACATGGCCCGCACCACGGTGCCCAAAAATCAACAATGATCGGAACAGTTTGGCTGGCCTCGATGACGTCGGTCATAAAATCGGCTTCAGAACTGTCTTTGATCAAGTCGCCCGCGGGCGCTCCTCCGGAGGCATTGAGTTCAAGCATAATCGTCCCCAAGTTGATGGTGCTTCATCTTATATGCGATTGCGCGACGGATAACCAAGGGGCTCGAAGTTTTGCAAGACGAATTTCGCAACTATAAGAGCGATGGAAGGCACCACGCAGGTTGATTTTCGACGAATGGTCAGGCTAACCACGCAATAAAGCAGCGCGTTGCGCGGATGTCAGCGGCAAACACCCCGTTAAACCCGCCGGAAGAACCAGCCATGCACCTGCGGCGTAAAGGTCGCGCGCGAGCCCTGGGCGGTTGGCAAGCGTCAAGGCCGCAGAATTCATCCCAAGGATTGGCGCATTATTGGGCAGGTTTTCCAAAAGGCCCGCGCGCGGAAACAAAATGACAGCGCCCGGAGCCACGTCGCTAAGGCGCATGACAACAGCCATCAGGGCGATCCAAAGCACCAACACCACCGGCACCAACAATGCCAGACGCTTAATAGTCGTGGACATGCTCAAGCGCTCCGTCCTCTAGAGACCGTAAACGGTTCGCCAATTCCGAGACAGGGACCAAGACCAGATGCCGCCAATCGCCATAACCCTGCCGTGGAAAAGAATACAGCGCACCTTCCAGGACTTCGTCCTGAAGGGTGACGGTGAATAAAATGTCGTCGTTGCCTGCGATTTCGACCATATCAGCGCCAGCATCGCCCAAACCCTCAACGATGCCAGTGAAAGCGCGGTATCGATCTGTTTCGATCAGAATGCCTTCGGGCCGCGCTTCGACAATCGTAATCCCTTCGAAACTGGCAAGATCATCCTCGGTCAGACCCGATACAATCGACCTTAAACGCAATTGATCCGCCCCGATGCCCGCAACGGCTTGTTCTATGACGCCTGCATATGCAGATTTGGCGGTATATTCCAAACCAAGCGCAAACGCACGTTCCCGGTCACGCAATTGATCGGATTTCGCAGCACCCAAATCCGCCTTGTCACGTAGAAAATCCCATTTGTACCAAGGCGTTTGCTGTAAAAACAACGCGTAATCAGCGGCTTGCTTGGCACTCAGATCGTCAAGAGGCGCCCGACCAGCTTCGCCGCGCACCATCGTCGCCACACGACCCAAGGTTTCTTCATAAAGCGCTTTGGCCAATAGCTCGGCGGAAAAACTGACGCCGATGGTATAGATCGTCAGTTTCGTATCGCTCGTGATACCGCCCATTTCGGCAGAGGCCCTGGTCAGCGGACAAAGCGCTGTCCAAAACCCGGCGACCGCGCGCAAATAGCCGAAATCATGGGGATCGCCAGTGGCAATCACACGCGCATAATCATCATAGGCGTGGACAATATGCCATTCTGGATAGGTCATCAGCGTCCGGCTTTCCGCACGTTGCCAGTCTGGCTCGGTGATCAGCGAAACATAACCGTCGTCACTTGCCTCGTTTTGGCAAACAAGCTCGTTATAGCCGACAGGCAGCAGCAAAAAGACAACGATAACAACACCAGCCAGAACCAAACGTTTCAGCCAGCGCCACAGAAATCTCATTCGTGCTGTTCCCAGTTTAACGAGGCGATCAATGCACCCGCGCCCAATGCGATATGGGGCAGATTCGCCATGATCTTGAAGGTGAATGGCAGGTTCAACACACCGTTGGTGAAGATCCCGAAGTCAAGATATCCAGATCCAAACGCCAATCCCATAACACCATCGGCCAGATACAAAGCCCCAAAAATTACCAGGAAAAACCACGCCGCGCGCGCAGAAAGGATGGCGGCGACCAAGGCCCATATGGCTGAAAAGAGATGCAAGGCGTCGTCAAAAAGGTCCAATTCGAAGACGCCAAAAGCCACCCCGTTTTCATCCGTAACACCGGGAATATAATTCAGTGCCGCCGCACCCAATAATACGAAGAAGTAAAAGAGCGCGACTTTTTGGTGAAATGTCATCCCAGACCCTCCAGATAGGTATCCCAGAACATGTTACGGAAAAGCCCATCGGGGTCGAGCTCTCGCTTGGCGGCAACAAACTCTTCGACCCGTGGGTATCCCCGGCGCAATTGATCCACGCGCGCATGCGGGCGATAGGGCAGGTAATAGGTCCCACCTAAATCCAACGTTCGTTCAATAAGTTCCTCGGTCATGCGCCGGTGATCAGCTTCAGCGCGAACCGTCATTTCCTGACTAAAAAGCATCACGCAAGCGATCCGGGGGCCCGGCGCATAAGACAGAACACTTTCGCGATCCGGGGCGACATAGCGAAGCGTAATGTTCAGCATCTCTTGATAGCTCGACGGGATAACCTCTTGGCAGGCATCCACAAAATCGGCGAAACGTGCAGGTGGAACGAAGTATTCGTGTAGGATATCGGTCCGTGTGGGATCGCCATCGTCCAAAGTAACCACGGGTTCGTTCAGCAGCGAATTGCGCGTGACTTCGCCGGCTCCAATCCGGGGGCCAAGGCTGGATTCAAACCACCAGCGCACATCCTTGGCCGTTTCATTCATCAGCTGAGCACGGAATACCCTCGCCGCGGCCTGGCTCATCGCACCCGAAGTTGAAGCGGCGGGCAGTGCAAGCTGATCGCCCTCTTCGCGGTACGTAATCATCAGCGCGTCTTCAAAGAATGTTTCGCGATCCACGTTCAAACGGCCATAGGCCATATTCACATCACCCGCTTCGATGGCCCCGACAAAGAAGGGCGCAAAGTCGCGGGCAGGCATCTGTTGGAAGGTTGGCACCAAACGCTTGTTCGGGACCATTTCGACCTCCATATCGATGATCGCACCCGCCAGCCCATATCCCCCCATGGTCAGGTTGAAAATCTCTGGAAACTCATCGCGTGAAACCCGCAGCAATTCGCCGTCAGGACGCAGAAGGAAAAAGGATTTGACGGTCGCGCCCATCGGCCCGTGCGGCACCGGCCAACCGTGGGCATTTACGCAAAATGTCGCCGCGACGCCAAAGTCGTTGTTCGACTGCATGACTTTCGGGCTCATGCCTTGGCTATCCAGCGTCGCGATGATCTGAGACCAACGTGCACCCGGATGCACGCGGTAGGTCAAGTTGCCGACGTCAGTTTCAAGATTGCCGTTGTCAAAGGTGATCGCATGACCGTTTTCAGGAATGGCGTGACCACCCATGGAATGGCGTGCAGCTCCGATGTTAACCGGACGGCCTTCGGTGCGGGCCTCGTCCATCTCGGCTCGAAGCTTTGCGATCAAAGTTTCGCCCTGATTTTCGGGCATCACGATGTGCTTAAACACAGGCGTTTCACTTAGAAGGCTCGCATCGTTCAGCGTTCCCACCGAACCCTTTGCCTGAAGCGAACGTGTGGCCACCAACGGCGGCAATTTGGACGACAGCTTGGCGCCAGCATAGACACCAACTGCGACGCCGCCGCCAAACAGGGCTGCGCGGCGGGTTAACTGGCCTCTGATTGATCCATACGCCATATCGGTCTTGTCCCTTGATCAGAGTTTACCATAGGTCAGGCGATTTGTGTTTTGCGATTGCCTTGAGCCAATTTTCTGATCTTTGAGCGTAAGTGCGGCGGTTGCGCCGCATTGAGGATGCCGGATATGGTCGGACTCTAAAGATCAAACGTTGCAAAAATCGGGGCGTGATCGCTGGGTTGCTCCCAACCGCGAACATCGCGCAGCACTTTGGAGGAATGCGCCTTGCCTGCGATATCGCTTGTGGCCCAGATATGATCCAAGCGGCGGCCCTTGTCGGCGGCATTCCAGTCAGGCGAGCGATAGGACCACCAGCTAAAGAGCTTGCCATCGGGTATATCGGCACGGGTGACATCGATCCAACCTCCTGCCTCTTGAACGGCGGCAAGGTGTTCGACTTCGATGGGTGTGTGGCTGACGACCTTTAACAGCTTCTTGTGGTCCCAAACGTCGTCTTCACGAGGTGCGATATTGAGATCCCCCACAAGGATGGAATTCTTGGGTTTGCTCGCCTGATAGGCCTCCCGCATCTCGGTCAGGAAATCGAGTTTCTGGCCGAATTTTTCGTTGATCTGACGGTCAGGTTTGTCGCCCCCGGCGGGCACATAAAAGTTGTGGATCGTGACACCGTTTTCCAGCCGTCCGGCAATGTGACGCGCGTGCCCCAAGCCAGCCCAATCGCGGGCCTCGACTTCTTCAATCGGCAGCTTTGAAAAGATCGCAACACCATTGTAACCCTTCTGACCCCGCGCAACCATGTGGGAGTAGCCAAGGGCCTTAAAGCCGTCTAACGGGATTTTCTCGACAGGGGATTTGCATTCCTGAAGGCAAAGCACATCCGGAGATTCTGCACGCATCAGGTCTTGAACCAACGCTTCGCGCAGACGGACCGAATTGATGTTCCAGGTGGCGAGAGTAAATGTCATGTCATCTCCGATTTGGCGATTGGCTTAATTGCGCGCTGCGATTTCTGCTAGAGCTTTGCCCAGAACGTCATGAAATGCGACCGGGGATTCGATCTGCGGGATGTGGCCCACATCGCCCAACCAATAGATCGGTGCATTTCCTAAGGCAGTTTGCAGCGCTTCGCCCTGTTCAGGCGGCGTAACGGTATCTTGTTCGCCCCAGATCAACGAAACCGGACGGGTGATGGTTGCATAGTTTTCAGGGTTGGAACTGGCAGCACCCCGCGGTGGAACGAACAAAGTCGGCAGCCACCGGGCAATGGTATCGGTCGTTCCAATCCGATCAAACGGATATTGGATGGCAGCAATATGCGCGTCGGTGATCGCTTCGTTTCGGTGCACAAAGCGACTTAGAAGCGGACGCGTCAGATGTGGATTGGTAACGGTATTGGCGATTGCAATTTCGCGCACCACCTCAGACCCAAGGGGCACAGGAACGCTGCGACCGCCACCGTCTTCACCAAGTGCGAGCGCACCAGCAACGACGATTGCACCCGCAAAGGCATCAGGCTCGGTCATCAGCGCTTCGACAGCCGCGCCTGCACCAAATGAATGCGCGACGATGACAGGCGTGATGCCCGTGGCCTCAATGAAGGCAAGGATGCGCAATCCTTGCGCCTGCCGGCTATAATCGGTGAAATTGTCGCGATCAGAAAGCCCCATGGGTGGCAGATCAATTGCCGTGGCGCGATATCCCTTGGCGGCCAGATCGGCGAGGGTTTCTTCCCACAAGCCAGCCCAACCAACCGAACCGTGGATCAAAAGGACTGGTGTTCCGTCTTCCGGTCCTGCGTCGATGGCGTGTATGCGCCCATGGGCGGTATCAACAAAACGACCAGCCTCAGGTAACAAGTCCTGCGCGGTAAAACGTTCGCGCTGATCGGCAGCGATGCGATAGCCCGCAACAACCAGCGCCAAAAGCGCCGTGATCCAAAGAAGCGTCCGGAGTAAAGATCGCACCATGCAACTTGCCCGTGTTTTCCGCCACTCTAGGCTTCGCATCGGCTCCTATCAAGCAAGGTAAACTTCTGTTTTGTTTTGCGCACTTGATTGGTAAATTCGTCGCTCAAAGGTTGACCTATTCAGCGGCGATCTTGATGACAGGTTCCATCGCATCCAGATCAGCCTCGGACAGATGGCATTTCAACTGATGACTGCCCACTAACGTCCGCATCGGCGGCACTTCGGTATCACACAATCCACCCTGCACTTTGTCTTTCCAACCGCAGCGGGTTTGGAACGGGCAGCCAGACGGGGGGTTCATGGCCGACGGGATATCGCCTTCCAGCACGATGTGTTTCTTTTCGATGCTGGTGTCGGCAATTGGAACAGCGGATAAAAGAGCTTCGGTATAAGGATGATAAGGGGGCGAAAACACCTGATCCGTGCTGCCAATTTCAACCACATGACCCAAGTACATAACCATAACGCGGTCGGCAAGATAACGCACAATCGATAGATCATGGCTGATGAACAGCAGCGTCGTTTTCTCTTCTCGCTGGATTTCCATCAACAGGTCTGTGACGGCGGCCTGCACCGAAACATCCAGCGCCGAGACCGGTTCGTCAGCGATCACAATGCGCGCACCGCCTGAAAACGCACGCGCAATGCCAACGCGTTGTTTCTGCCCACCAGACAACTGACGCGGCATACGGTCGGCAAATTCGCGCGGTAGTTTCACCAGATCCAGCAACTCCAGCATCCGGTTCCTACGGTCTTCTTCTGTGTCGCCGATGCCGAATATTTCCAGCGCGCGAATGATCTGTCGACCCACCGTCATCGAAGGGTTCAGAGTGTCGAAGGGATTTTGAAACACCATCTGTATGTTGGAAATCGTCTTGGTATCTCGGTCTTCGATCGCGATGTCTTGGATCGGCATATTGTCGAGCAAGATTTCACCCTCGGTCGCCGTTTCCAGCCCCATAAGGACTTTGGCGAACGTCGACTTGCCACAACCGGACTCGCCAACGATGGCCAGCGTTTCGCTTTCGCGAGCCTCGAACGACAGGGTTTCATTGGCTTTGACGACCTTTTTGTCACCTCCCCCGAACAAGGCATTCGCGGCGACTTCATAGTATTTCTTCAGATTGTCCATCTTCAGAACCACTTGGCCGGGTTCGGATTTTTTAAACGTTCTACCAGCGACGATAGGCGCGTTCCAGTCAATTTCGCGGAATTTCACACAGCGAGAGGCGTGGCGGTCCGCGCCGTCGATCCCATCCATCTTGATATCACCCAAATCGCAGCGACCGGCTTCGAAGTAATCGCAACGGGGTCCAAAATTGCACCCTTGCGGACGTTCGTGCGGCAAAGGGAAATTGCCCGGAATAGCAATCAAGGGTCGTGCATTTTTGTCGGCACCCGGCAGTGGAATCGACCGAAACAGCGCTTGGGTATAAGGATGCTGCATCTTGTCGAAGACGTCTTTGATCGAACCTGTTTCGACCGCTTCACCGGAATACATCACGCAAATCCGGTCACAGGTTTCCAGCACCAGCCCCAGATTATGGCTGATGAACAGCATCGACGTGCCATACTTTTTGCCCAAGTCCTTGACCAACTCGACAACAGCGGCTTCGACCGTCACGTCAAGCGCGGTGGTAGGTTCGTCGAGGATCAAAAGCGAGGGTTTCGACATCAGTGCCATAGCAATAACGATGCGTTGTTGCTGACCGCCCGAAAGCTGGTGCGGATAAGAATTCAGCATCCGTTCCGGATCGGGCAAGCGGACATCCGTAACGACTTCAAGGGCGCGTTGATAAGCTTCTGTTTCATCCACATCCTCGTGGATCATCGGAACTTCCATCAGCTGTTTGCCGATCTTCATCGCCGGGTTCAGCGATGCCATGGGTTCCTGATAAATCATCGCGATTTCAGAACCACGTATATCGCGCAGGTCTTCCTGGCTCATCTCGTTCAGGTTTTGACCTTTAAACTTGATCGACCCACCCACGATGCGGCCATTCACACCCAGGTCTTGCATAACACCCAAAGCAACCGTGGATTTCCCACATCCGCTTTCGCCCACCAAGCCCATCGCTTCGCCCGGCTGAACGGTGCAGGAAAAGTCCATCACAGCGGGAATTTCCCGCAGGCGTGTAAAGAAGCTGATCGAGAGGCCGTCGATTTCCAGAATCGGGCCGTCGTAGTCCGTTTTGCTCATGGCTTTCGCTTTCTTTTGTTTCGCCGCGATTCCATCAATCCCGAAGACTTTCTTCGCGCAAGCCGTCAGCAAGAAGGTTGAGACCAAGGACTAGGCTCATCAGTGAGATGGCTGGTGCAAGGGCCGGATGGGGGAATACCGAAAGAAGCTTGCGCCCATCATTGATGGTCGATCCCCAGTCGGGGCTTTCAGGTGAAAGACCAAGGCCAAAGAATCCAAGTGTCCCCAAAAGGATGGTCGTATAGCCAATGCGCAGACAGAAATCGACGATCAGCGGCCCCCTTGCATTGGGCAGGATTTCCCAAAGCATGATGTACCACGCGCCTTCGCCACGTGTCTGACCGGCGGCAACGTAATCGCGAGTTTTAATGTCAAGCGCGATGCCGCGCACAATGCGGAAAACCGTCGGTGAATTCACGAAAACAACCGACACAAAAACCACCAGCAGGTTCGGCGGGAAATCGATGATGCCGAAAGGATCAGCGTTCCAAGCGATGCCAAGGTACATCCAAAGCCCGATTACCAATGAGATGCCAAGGTAAATGTTGCGTTTCTTTGGCTGAACAAAAAACCGCGAGTTGATCAAGATGGTGACGAAAATCAGCGGAAAGATGAACAAGACCCCCGCCATATAAACCGGAATTCCGGTCGCGACGATTTCAGGTGTGACCAGCAGATAAAACAAGAGGATCACCGGGAAGGCGAGCACGAGGTTGGCAACGAAGCTCAGGATCGTATCCAGCTTGCCGCCATAATACGCCGCCGGAAGACCAAGCGTGATGCCGACCATAAAGGCGAAGAGCGTGGCAAAAGGTGCGATCTTCACAACTTCCCATGCGCCTTTGATTACACGGCTGAAAACGTCACGCGCCAGGTTATCACCGCCCAAAAGGTAAAATCCAAAGTCGCCATCGGGGTCAGGCAACGCGGTGCCCGGCACCTTGTTTTTCATGCCCGAGACCTGCGCCAACGGATCATGGGTCACGATAAAATCCATGGCGCCGAAAATGGCCGCAAAGACCCAGAACATCACAATGGCATAGCCAATCATTCCGACAATGCTGTCGAACATTTTGCCGTAAAGCCCGAGTTTACGTTTGTAGGCTATCGACACCGCGAAGGTCACGACAAGAGCAATCCAAACGGGCAGAAGCCGGGTTGAAATGGTGCCGATGATGCCCTTCGCGGCAAGGGATGGCATCAAGATGCCGCCAATTACATAAGTCAGAAACAGCAGCACGATAAAGCCGAAGATCACTTTGACACCAAGCGTCGCATAGTCGACCGGCCCTTGGGCTCGAACACTGACTTCGCCTTGAAGGTTGGCATCCGTGGCCATGAACGTCGTGAAAATCTGCACCACAATGGCAATGCCAAGCGCGATCCAGGCGAAAACGAAGATCGGGTTGAGAAACGATAGCGAGCCTGTCCAGGTTAGTGGGTCCATCTGTATGATCCTCTCACGCGATCCGAATTCGGGGGTTCAGGAAGACATAGCCGATATCGGATATGAGTTGAGTCACCAGTACGACAATCACCGCCGCGACCGAGCAGGCGAGCAAAAGTTCGATGTCGTTGTTGCCGGCAGCTTGTACCAATGTCCAACCAAAGCCTTTGTAGTTGAACAATGTCTCGGTGATGACGACGCCATTCAACAGGAATGGAAACTGCAACATGATCACCGTGAATGGGGCGATCAGCGCGTTTCTAAGCGCATGTCGCAAGACGATCTTCTGGAAGCTAACGCCTTTCAACCGCGCCGTTCGAATGTATTGGGCTGTCATAACTTCGGCCATCGACGCTCTGGTCATTCGGGCAATGTAGCCGACGCCGTACAGCGATATCGTGAGGACGGGCAGAAAGAAGTTTTCGAAGGTTGCATTGTCGGCAGCCGATGTCGCCGTGCCCTTGAAAATCTTCCAGCCCGCCGAAGAGGCAAGAAGCGTAATAAAGATCACACCCGACACGTACTCCGGCGTCGCGGACGACGCGATTGAGAAAGTCGAAAGTGATCGGTCCAGCCTCGAGCCTTCGCGCATACCTGATAGAATTCCGATGATAAGCGCCGAGGGGATCATCAAAATCATAACCCACAGCATAAGTTTGCCCGTCAACCACAACCGCTTGCTGACGATCGTGCCGACATCGTCTTTAAAGACGGTCGAAAAGCCCCATTCGCCTTGTAACAGCCCGCAGTATGTGGCGGCTTCGCTTGGGTCTTCGCCCTTGCGCGCGCATTTGGCTGTGACATCACCGGTTTCGTCATCTTCATGCACGTGGCCCGGCAACAAACCAAGCCACTGGACATATTTCACCGGCAAGGGCTGCAAGTACCCGTTCTTGTTCAGAAACGAGGTAACCGCTTCGTCCGACATACGCTGGTTGCCTTGCGTCTTGGCCAGCTTTTCAAGGTTCGGATAAAGGTTGGTAAGATAGAAAACGATAAACGTCAGACACAAAGCCGTCAGGATCATCACGCCGATGCGGCGCAGGATGAAACTTGCCATGGATATTCCCCGTTAACAGGCACCGAGTTGTAATTTTATTGTTAGGCTGAAAGCCCGCCGGTGCAAAAAAAGGGCGCCACCTGGGCGCCCTCTGATTTAGTTTAGGCTGCGAAACCCAGCTTATAGGGATGAATTTCGAACGAAATGTGCATCGCATTACCCACCAACCCAGGTTTGGAGTGGCGGAATAGAGAGCGCCAGTAAGGCTGTGTTGTGACGCCTTCTTCCTGGATCAGCATTTCCATCTTTTTCATAACTTCCCGGCGCTTGTCCGCATCGGCAATAGCCAAAGCTTCCGTCAGAAGGCCATCGAACTCGGCATTTTCCCAACCAAATTCGTTCCAAGCCTCGCCCGAACGATATGCCAAAGCATGAACCTGAACGCCCAATGGACGGTGGTTCCAGTTGGTCGAGCTGTACGGATACTTGGCCCAATCGTTCCAGAACGTTGAACCTGGAAGGATCGTCCGCTTCACTTTGAAGCCAGCATCGCGTAACTGGGCCGCAACGGCATCGGTCGTGTTCTTGCGCCAATCGTCGTCGATTGAGATGATCTCGTGCTCGAAGTCCATCATGCCTGCTTCTTCCATCAGTGCGCGGGCCGCTTCGACGTCGCGTTTGATTGGGGGAAGCTCTGCGTACTCGGGGTGAACCGGCGCACAGTGATGGTTTTCGGCGACAACGCCACGGTTGCCCGAACCCAGTTCCAGACAAACAGCATTGTCGATGGCCAAGTTGATAGCCTGACGCACTCGCTTGTCAGCATAAGGCTTTTTGCCTTCGATTTCAGCTTGCTGGTTTGTACGGATGACAATGGTGGACGCCGTCACAACCTGGGTTTTTTCAAAGCCAAGGTCATCCATAACGTCGATGAATTCACCAACCGATTCATAAAGGAAATCGACTTCGTCGGATTCCAAAGCAGCCAACCAAGCGGCCGGGTCTGTTCCAAAGTCGATGAACTCAATGGCTTCCAGAGCCGGTTCGCCGAATACCTCAGTACCCCACCAAACGTGGTCCGCATTCTTGGTGATGACACCTTTCACGCCGACTTCAAGCTCAGTCATCAAGAATGGACCTGTGCCAACCGCGTTCATCGCATCATCTGCGTTAAACGACGAATGCACGACTGCGGCAGGATAGTCTGCCATGCCCGGAATGATCGAAATGTCAGGATTTGGCAGGTTCAGGCGCACAGTCAGACTGTCAACAACTTCAACAGAACCGTCGATGGCCTGTTCAGTGTCAGGATCGACCAGCGTTGCAAAGCGACCCGCCATCGAGTTGGCTTCGACCTTTTTGTCAGCCCAGCCGATGATGTTTCGGGCCACGTCTTCAGCGGTGAAGTCGTCGCCATTGTTCCATTTAACGCCCGGACGGACTTTCAGCGTGTACTGCGTTGCGTCTTCGTTCACTTCCCAGCTTTCAAGAAGCATCGGCGTAAAGGACCCATCGTTGTTGTATTCAACAAGGTACTCAAGCGTTCCACGCGCATAATTCGCGATCTGGCTCCAGTCCCAAGTCCTTGGGTCTTTCAACGCCCGAACTTCCTGCTGGATCCGAACGGTTCCACCAGCCTTTGCATGCCCATCTGCTTTCACAGGTGTGGCAACGCCGATCAATCCGTAAGCAGCAGAGGTTGAAACACCAAGCGCTGTTGCGCGCGTGAGGAACTCGCGGCGGTCAATTTTGCCGTCCCGGAACTCATCTGCGTGCATCAATGCCGCTGGATGGAATTTTTTCTCAGAATTCATAATGTCATTACTCCCTGGTGACATTTTGTTGCCGGTTTGACCCGGTCGTATTTTGCGATGACCCCGATGCGGCATTTCGCCATGCCCACTAGGCGAGGTCAATGACTGGTTCCGACCAGAATGTAACATTTGCGACATCCTAGTCATCCAAAAACGACATTGTCACCAAAATTAACGATTTGATCGAAACTCAGATGGGCTTTGACCGGTGCGCGCACGGAACGCTCGCGTAAAGTAAGCCGCCGACGCAAATCCGCATTGCGTCGCAACGCGCGCAATCTGAATACGCGTATCCTTCAACAGCCTTTTGGCTTCGAAGTGACGGCGATCTGTCAGAATATCCAAGGCCGGACGGCCGGATACTTTACGGCACACGCGCGACAAATGCGTCGGCGTCACGCCTAGCAAACCCGCATAATGCTGCACGCCATCTGGACGACGAAAATCCCGTTCAACAAGAGACGTGTAAGCCTCAGCCAAACGATGCGCCGCCGAATCCAACCCGTTGTTTTCAACACTCGGGGCGTTCCGGTATAGATCGTTGGTCCGCGACAACCAAACAGACAAGAGACCAGCATGGTAACCCAAGGCGCGCGACGCGAGTGCCGATCCGCCGTTGATCTCGCGTTGCATATTGTCGATCAGGCCGGTCAACTCGCGCTGCAACTGCACTTCGTGCAGGCGCAAATGCATGGGTTCCACCAGCCAGTCATAGCCTTCGTCTCGCGGCAGAAACACAACCGACCCCAGTACCGGACCGGCGGTTGTGAAACCGTGCATCGTCTGAGCGGGAAGGAAAATCATATTGTGCGGGCCATAGCCCAATTTTCGACCCGCGACGCTTAGACGTCCCTGACCGCGCGTAAACCAGACCAGCACCGGCCGGTCATAGCTTCGCATTGCCTCGGTACGCCACCGTCCGCCCTGCGCCATTCGCGCGACAGAGTAAACCTCAACCGGAAAATCCGCCGGATCCGGTGGCCGCTCGTGCAATATGTCTGCCTCGGCCGCGCTTGGCTGCGGCAAAAGCGTAATCCTCTGTAACGTCGACACCGTTAAACCCAGCCCCCAGAACGGCAAATACGGCGAAAGTGTGGCAACTCCGGTCGATCAGGTCAACGTAAGTAGCAATTCTCTGAGTCTTTATGGTCGGTTAGGGCAATCAGCAGTCCGACAACGCATCGGCAAGATTCCGCGTAAGATCCAAGTAGAGAAGGGGTCCGAGCGTAAATCCGCCACCCAATGGGTCGGCGATCACAATGCGGGTCTGATGCCCTTCGATCACAGTCTCTAACAGCCCGGTCGCTTCGATTCCGTCCGTCAGGATGCAGTTAACGGCGGTGTTCTGCATCGATTCCCGTAATTCGGCGATTCGCGCCGGACCGGGGTTCACTGCATGAGAATCGGAAATGGCAAAGGAATGATCCAGACCAAATCGTGCTTCGAAGTATCCAAACGCATCATGAAACACGGCGTACTTTTTCTTGCCGGACGCTCCGAAAGCGGCTGCGGTTTCAGCTTGAACCGCCAAAATTTCGATGGCGGCCATTTTTGCGTTCTGACGGTAAGTATCCGCATTCTGATCGTCGCGCGATGCAAGCGCGTCGCCAATAACGATAACCCAATGCGCCGCGTTCACCGGGTCAAGCCAAGCATGTGGATCTGTGTCCCCATGCTCATCATGGCCTTCGTGCGCATCGTGATCTTTGTGATCGGTATGGTCATCGTGACCTTCATGTTCGTCGTGGTCGTCTTCGCCCGCATGTTCGTCGTGGTCTTCTTCGTTTTCAATCGCGTGCTGAACCGGCGCGATTTCAAGAAGACCGATGATCGCTGCATCCTCTGACAGCCGTTCGATCGGTCCTTCCAACCAAGGTGTAAGTCCATGCCCGATCCAGACGACCAAATCGGCATTTTCCAAAGCTGCGGCGTCAGATGGGCGCATGGCATAACTGTGAGGTGAGGCTCCGGGGCGCAGCAATACACTCGGCTCCCCAAGATCGCCCATAACCATAGCGACAAGGCTATGAACCGGCGCAATGTCAGTTACGACCTTCGGTACATCAGCCCGAAGCGGGGCAGCGAAAAACAATAGCGCGGTCAAAACGGCTCGGAACATGCGTTGATCCTTTTGCAATGCAAGCGGCTTGATAAAAGTTATATTATAACATATCAACCCCAAATGATCGGATTTGAAACCCACGACCACAAACACTGCATTGCGACTGGGATTGCATCTGCCGACGCGCATTGCCGTGCCGCCGGATTGCAATTGACGGATGCGCGCAAACGCGTGCTGAAGATTCTCCTGGAAAAACACCGTGCATTGGGTGCCTATGAAATCTTAGACGTTCTGGGCAAAGGCGCAAAACCACCGACGGCCTATCGCGCTTTGGATTTTCTGGTAAAGCACGGCTTTGCGCACCGGATCGAACGGCTGAACGCCTTCATAGCCTGTGCGCACCCTGGCGAAGATCATTCGCCTGCTTTCCTGATTTGTCGTGGGTGCGACGCTGTGGCCGAAGCGCCATCGGAACCCACCAAAGGCCGTTTGGGCGACGCTGCGCGCAAGGCAGGCTTTCAGATTGAACGCGCCGTCGTTGAAGCCCTGGGCCTATGCCCGAATTGCCAAGAGACCATGTAATGGCATTGATCACAGTCGAAGGATTGGGCGTTGCATTGGGCGGCAAACCCGTCCTGCATCACGTCGACTTGGAATTGAACCTGGGCGAGATTGTCACGATCGTTGGCCCGAACGGGTCAGGTAAATCCACGCTTTTGCGCAGCATTATCGGCGCGGTTGTCCCAGATAGCGGCAAAGTGACGAAAAAGCCGGGTCTAAGAATTGGATACGTACCACAGAAACTCCAAATCGACTCGACGCTTCCGATCAGCGTACGCCGTTTCCTTGATTTGCCGCGTCGCGTTGCGCAAAGCGACGCAGAAACCGCACTAATTCGCGTCGGAGCGCAAGACCTGACCAACCTTCCGTTAAGCGGATTGTCCGGAGGCCAGATGCAACGCGTGTTGCTGGCGCGGGCTTTGATCGGGACGCCAGAACTGCTGCTATTGGACGAACCCACCCAAGGGCTAGATCAGCCTGGGTCGGCTGAATTCTATCGTCTGATCGAAGAACTGCGCCAGGACCTGGGATGTGCCATCTTGATGGTCAGCCACGAATTGCACGTTGTGATGGCAGCAAGCGACCGTGTGATTTGCTTAAACGGTCACGTCTGCTGCCATGGAACACCCGAGCATGTGGCCTCGGCACCCGAATATCGCGCGCTCTTTGGCACCGGCACCCAAGGTGCACTGGCGCTTTACCGGCATCAGCACGATCACGGACACGCCCACGAATGACCTTGCTTGATTCCTTTTTGGTCCGCGCGGCGCTTGCCGGGGTCGGTGTTGTTTTTGCCGCCGCGCCTTTGGGCTGTTTCGTTGTCTGGCGGCGGATGGCGTTCTTTGGCGATGCAACAGCCCACGCCGCGATTTTGGGCGTTGCCCTGGCCTTAGCGACCAATTTGCCGGTCTTTGCGGGTGTGTTGCTGGTGGCTTTGGCCATGGCGCTTTTCATCAATTGGCGCAACGATCAGCAAAGCGTCGACACCGCACTTGGCGTGGCGGCACATTCCGCACTGGCAGCGGGCTTGGTCGCAATTTCATTTATCGACGGTGTTCGATTGGACGTTGAGGCATTCCTATTCGGCGACATTCTGGCCGTCGGACGCATCGACCTCGCAGTCATTTGGCTGGGCGCATTGATGGTCGTCGGTCTGTTGGCATGGCGATGGCAGGCTTTGCTGACCGCGACATTGAATGACGATCTGGCCGCCGCTGCGGGCATTGATCCAAAGCGTGAGCAATTGGTTTTGACGCTGGCCTTGGCGCTTGTCGTTGCCGTTGCGATCAAGGTTGTGGGTGCACTTTTGATCTCGGCGATGCTGATCATCCCGGCCGCCGCCGCCCGTCCATTGGCAAAAACGCCCGAGCGCATGTCCCTGCTTGCAACAGCAATCGGCGCGGTATCTGTTATCGGTGGCTTAGGATCTGCGTGGTTTCTGGACACACCCGCAGGGCCCTCCATCGTCTGCTTCGCCACCATAATCTTTTTCGGAGCCAGCGCACTGCGCCGCTGATGGGCAATACATTACGCGGCTCCAAGTGACACCGACATCTCGGCCGATGCCACCAAACAATGACGCTTACTCTTCCATCGCCTCCAACTCGTCGATGAAACCACTGATCATCGACAAGCCTTTGTCCCAGAACGCAGGATCGCTGGCATCCAGACCAAAGGGCGCAAGAAGCTCTTTGTGGTGCTTTGATCCACCGGCTTTCAGCATATCGAAATATTTGGTTTGGAAATCCGGATCACCTTCTTCATAGACTGCGTAAAGCGCGTTCACCAAACCGTCGCCAAACGCATAGGCATAGACGTAAAACGGTGAGTGGACGAAGTGCGGGATATAGGCCCAGAAGTTTTCGTAGCCTTCCATGAAAGTGAAGGCAGGCCCAAGGCTTTCGCCCTGAACACTCATCCACAATTCACCGATGTCGTCCGGCGTCAGTTCACCTTCGTGACGCGCATCGTGCAACTTGCACTCAAAGTCATAAAACGCAATCTGCCGAACGACCGTGTTGATCATATCTTCAACCTTGCCGGCCAGAAGAACTTTCTTTTCCGCCGGCGTTGGCGCATCCGCAAGAAGTTTGCGGAAAGTCAGCATTTCGCCGAAGACGCTTGCGGTTTCGGCCAAAGTCAGAGGTGTGGAAGACAAAAGCTCACCTTGGCCAGCTGCCAAACATTGGTGCACGCCATGGCCCAACTCATGGGCCAAGGTCATAACATCACGCGGTTTGCCAAGATAATTCAGCATCACATAGGGATGAACTTCTGTCACTGTCGGGTGCGCAAAGGCACCCGGCGCTTTGCCGGGTTTTACGGGCGCATCGATCCAGCCTTGGGTGAAAAATGGTTCGGCAAGTTTCGCCATTTCCGGGTCAAACCCACCATAAGCACCAAGCACGGTAGATTTGGCTTCGTCCCACTGGACCAGACGGTCAGATTCCATAGGCAAAGGGGCATTTCGATCCCAAACCTCCATCTTGTCCAGACCCATCCAGCCGCGCTTCAACTCGTAATAGCGGTGGCTGAGCTTTGGATAAGCAGCCACAACAGCGTTGCGCAGCGCTTCGACAACCTCGGGTTCTACGTGATTTGACAAGTGGCGCCCGGATTGCGGTGTGGGCATTTTGCGCCAGCGATCTTCGATCTCTTTTTCTTTGGCCAATGTATTGTGGACGCGGGCAAACAATTTAACGTTTTCGCCAAAAACATTCGCAACTTCGCGCGCAGCCGCTTCGCGTTTGGATCGATCACGATCCGTCAGCCCATCCAAAGTGGCTTCAAGGTTCTTCTCTTCGCCGTCGACCACGAAAGTCAAACCAGCAACGGTTTCATCAAAAAGACGGTTCCAAGCGGCGGAGCCCACAGTGGATTGATCGTGAAGGAATTGTTCCAACTCGTCCGACAACTGGTGTGGACGCATGGCGCGCATCCGGTCAAATACCGGTTTGTAGCGAGCAAGATCCGGATTGCCGCCGTACCAGATGCCAAGAACATCGTCGTCGACGCGATTAAGTTCCAGTGTGAAAAAAACCAAAGGCGTCGTGAAGGTCGTGATTTTGTCCTGCGCATCCGCCATAACCTTGGCGATGTCTGCGTCCGTGGTGTTTTGATAGTAGCGCAGGCCCACGAAAGACATGATCCGCCCCGCCGTCGCATTGATCTTTTCATAGGTCAGGATGCACTCCAACATGCCAGCCGCATCAAGACCTGCCAGTTTGCCCTGATAGTCCGCCGCAAAAGACGCGCAGGCAGATTCGACAAATTCCATATCGTCAGCAAACTCGGGCGCATCCGGACTTGTGTACAAATCAGTTAGATCCCATTCCGGCAAATCGCCAAATTGGCCGGACCCAGTTGCATCGGTGTCGTAAACGGGCTGAGGGTTGAAACGCATGGGCGAAAAGCTCCTGTTTAATGCGTCTTTCACCTAGCCCTGCACTTGGCTCAGATCAAGATGCTTGCCGAAAGCGTTATTGGTTGAAAGTTCAGTGCGGTCGCACAAAGGGGTTTCACACCAGAATTGTGACCACCCGACAATCGGCGAAACGGTGGTGCCGTACTGGTTATCGAAGCTTCGCGCCGTCCATTGTGCCAGACGATCACTTTTATCCTTGATCGAAATCCCTTGACGCATAGCAAAATCCATTAGCGACAAATGCCCGAACTAGCCCGTTGCCGATGCGATTGGACTAGTGGCCATATCTCTTCCCTTGGAAAGCTGGAACCGGGAAGTCGCGCTTGAGAGTTCTGAAGCCTTGCTCGCCAACAGCTGACTGGACGCCGTGACTTTTTCGAATGTCACAGCCTGCTTTTGCGTATTTCCGTCGATCTGGGACAAAGACGAGGTTATCTCTCCTATCCCGGTGGACTGTTCCGTCACAGCAACCGAAACAGATTCGATGCTGTCCGAGATTTTGACAACACTTTCTGCGATTTCACCAAGCGCGTCCCTGGCGCTGGATACATGCGTCACGCCATTCGCCACAGCCTTATCGCTTTCCGCAATCACTTCGGCGATTTCCTTGGCTGCCTCACTGGCCCGATGGGACAGTTGGCGCACCTCGGATGCAACGACAGAGAATCCCAAACCGGCTTCGCCCGCTCGGGCGGCTTCGACACCTGCATTCAGCGCAAGAAGGTTAATTTGGAACGAAATGTCGTTAATCACGTCCACAACCCGGGCGATTTCCTTCGACCCTTCCGCGATATCATTCATAGATTTCGTAGCTTCCGCCGATATCTCTTCGCTTGCTGTCGCGATAGACCGCGCATCCTGGGCGCTGGAACTCACACCTTTTACGTTTTCACTAACTTGTTTCACGCTTGCAGAGAGTTGGACGAGCGCGGCAGAGGTTTCTTCAACAGAGGCTGCGTTCTGCTCGGCTTGAGATGCAAGCGCATTTGCTGTCTGTCGCAACTCGCCGGAAGACCCAGTCAAAGTCGATCCACTTTCCGAAATTCCACCGATCAATTCGACCAATGATTCGATCATATGGTTCGTATTGCCCTGTAATTCCCCGAATGCCCCCCGGAATTCGCCAACCATGGGTTCTGTAAGGTCGCCACCCGCCACGCGTTCTAGTGTCGTGCTTGTCTGGGTAAGCCCATGATCCACTGCACCCATAAGCAGGTTCAAATCATTCGCAAGATCAGTCAGAACCTGATCATCAAAATCAGCGTTAACGCGCGGTGAAAAATCGCCATCGAGCGCTGACCTGACAACGTCGCCGATTGACGCGCCCAAATTTGTCATCATCTGCTCGCGTTCTTTCACAGCCAAACGGTCTGCTTTTTCTTTTTCCATGGCCGTTGTTCGCTCACGCTCTGCGGCTTCTTCGCGCTCGGCTGTAAGCTTCGTCATTTGCTCATTTGCGGCCGTCTGTTCTTTGTTCAGATTTACCATCTCAATTGAATTCTGGCGAAATATTTCAGTAGCGCGTGCCAGCTCGCCTACTTCGTCATTTCGGTTTACTTCGGTAATCTCTGTATTCAATTCACCGTTAGCCACTTTATTCACAGCGGCGGTCAGACGTTGAAATGGCTGCGAAATTCCCCGTGAGAAGAAAATGGAAATAACTATTGCACCAGCAAGAACCAGAAGACCCGACCAGAGGTTAGAGAACAAGGCCTTGGATAGACCTGAAAAAATAACTGCCTCGTCCTGCTCAACAAAAATGACCCAATTCAAGCCCCTAAATACCAACGGCACATAAGCTGCATAAACAGGAACGCCCAAAGGGCCAATTTCGCGGTGGAATCCGCTTTCACCTTTCAACCCTTCGGTAACCGCCAATGTATCAACAGTCACAGTCAAAATATCGTTGGTCTCCGTCATGATTGAATCCGTCCGCATCAGACGGTCTTCGCCGACGATGAATCCGTTCGCTGATTCACCCAATCCAGCAAGGTCTGAAATCACTCTGTTCATCTGATCAATTGGCATCTGATAAGCCATGACGCCAAGAAGTTTGCCATTTTCAGTGTCAAACACCGGTTTTGCTGCAAATGACGCGGGCGCGCCGGCGCTGGGTGCATAGGGTGCAAAATCAAGAAACACGGGCGGGTCGTTCGGGCCCAACTCTATCGCTTGTCGGAACGATTCGGCGAGGCCGGTGTCTTTCCATGGGCCGGTCAGCATATTGGTTGCAAAGTCTTCTTCCTTGAAGACGCTGTAAACAAGATTGCCAGACGTATCGAACAAGAAGACGTCATAATAGTCCATGTCATTCTGCAAAGCATCAAAATGAGGATGGAATTCAGTATGGCGAAAACCATAACTTGACCCGGTATTTGCCTTGACCAGCAAATCTTTTTGTCCGAGCGGATGTTCGTTTTCGGTAATAAATACGCGGCGCAGATCATCGCTTGCGTTCTTCATCGCGGCATATGCAATGGAAAAATCGGCCAATGCGGCTACGGTCGTCTTTGATTTTGCTTGCAAAATAAGATCGCGTTCAACGGTTTCCAGCAACTCACGCACACGGAAAGATTGAAGTTGAGAAACACTTTGAAGTTTCTCAATCGCACCATCGCGGATAAGCGACTTGGTCGCACTCATACTAACCAAAGCCATAATTCCAATGGCCAACGTCATTAAGCACGTCATTACCAGAGGCAGCTTTTTTCCTAGCTTTAAATCATTCCACGCCATCATCAAAGGTTCTCCGAGGTTCACGACACTTCGGCTCTATCCCCTAGACGTTAGTAATTATTGAACAGCGCTCCGAATTCCGTCGATGCTCTAAGCGACCTTAGATTCCCAAGAATGGCTGCGCTATGCGCGGAATGAGACCTTTGAACCGAAGCGGCGCATCCGTAACGGCAAGGCAAATGCAATCCTCGCCTTCTTCAGCAACCGGCGTGTGATGGGTGTGTTCGGTGGCAACCTCAACATCCCCAAGACCAAATCGATCTTCCTCATCTCGAAAAGCGCCCTGCAAAACCAATGTCAGCTCCAACCCACGATGACCGTGGTTAGGCATGGCAGTCCCACCCGGAATGGAAAAAAGCCGCACTTTGGTTTCATCCTTGGTCTTCAGCACCGCTTGGCGCACGCCACCACCAACGGCACGCCAACGCACATCCTTAAGATCGCCGCCGACATAATCCTGAACAGGCCCCGGCAGAACACGATCTGCTTCGATCTTTCGCGTCTGAAAGGCGGGAGCTGCATCGATCAGAGCCATCGTGGCATCCAAAGCATCTTCCGACAACTCGATCGAATTTACGTCATCCATCAACGATCCACCAATGGCTTCAAAGCTTTCAAGACGCGCGCGACAATCATCGCAAAGCGACACATGGGTCGCAACGACAAGGCCGTATCCCTCCCGCAAGGTCCCGGCACCATAACTCATCAACAGAGCATCGGTCAGATGATGTTTAACGTCACTCATATCATTACCCCATAGCGTGGCGCAGTCGTTCAAGCGCCAACCTAATCCTTGATTTAATCGTTCCAAGCGGAAGTCCCGTGACCTCTGCAATTTCGCTGTGACTTAGATCGCCAAAGTACGCGCGTTCGATGAGTTCGCGTTGTTTCTCAGGCAATTTTGCAATCGCCGCCGACAGCTTTGCGCTTTCCTGACGCAGCGACATGACATCTGCCGCATCCGGCTCGTCCGTCGGGCCCCAAGTCAGATCCTCGGGTTCAGGACGCCGCATCTTGCGCAAGGCGTCGATCTTCTTATTCCGCGCAATCGTAAAAACCCAGGTCGACGCGCTTGCCCGCGAAGGGTCAAACAGATGCGCTTTCGTCCAAAGGGTCGCCATGACGTCTTGCGTACATTCTTCGGCCAGGCTTTCCACTGCACCGGACTTCATCAAAAAGGCCTTCACCCGTGGTGCAAAATGCTGAAACAGCGCCGCAAAAGCCGCACGATCTTTCGCGTCTCGCACCTTTTCAATGAGCGCGATCCAATTGTCGTTGGCCGCAGCTTTTTCCTTCATATCCACCCTGGTCTCGTTCTTTGAAGACCTTATACGGCGGAGCCGCCGTATGGCACCAGCCTGATCGACTTGTTCTGTGTTCGCAATTGCCGTCAACATGTGTCTTCTACGAGCGCATCTGACGCTTGGATCAAAAAAGAATTCTCGGTCCCGAAATTACTGATGTGCAAAAATTAGCATAAAGCGTTCAATAATTCGCATTTATGTGCATTTATTTCAGAATTATGGTTGCTAGAACACAGAAGGAACCGTCACATGAGTTGGAATCCAACCCAAAGTCTCGAAAACCCAGGTGCAAGTGATCCGATTGAAACACTGATCGTACCTCGCGCCCGTGATTTGGGTGGCTTCGAAGTGCGCCGCGCGCTTCCTGCGCCTCAACGGCAAATGGTTGGACCTTTCATCTTTTTCGATCAAATGGGCCCCGCCGAGTTCATAACGGATGGTGGGATCGACGTCCGCCCACACCCCCACATCGGCCTCGGGACGGTCACCTATCTGTATCAAGGCGAATTCGAGCACCGCGATAGCCTTGGAACCCACCAAATGATCTATCCCGGTGAGGTGAACTGGATGGTCGCCGGGCGCGGTGTCACGCATTCCGAACGCACCAGCGCTGAAACACGGGCGACGCGCCATTCGTTGTTTGGTGTTCAAACATGGATCGCCCTGCCCGAAGATCGTGAAGAAATGGCCCCCGAGTTCGAACACCACAAGCAAGGCGCCTTGCCGGTCATTCAGGATACGGGCGTAAAGGCCCGCTTGATCCTTGGGAATGCATACGGCGAAATCAGTCCGGTAAAGATGCAGTCGGAAACCTTTTATGTGGATGTCACATTGAAACCCGGCACCGCCTTCCCCCTGCCCGACAACCACGAAGATCGCGGGCTTTACATCACCGAGGGCGGCATCGAAGTGGCCGGTGTCACTTATGAAGCCGGTCGCATGATGATCTTCCGGCCCGGCGATCACATATCCGCAAAAGCAGGGCCGATGGGCGCGCGTTTGCTGGCACTTGGCGGCGCGACAATGAACGAAAACCGCTATATCTGGTGGAACTTTGTATCCTCATCTAAAGATCGCATAGAAGAGGCGAAAGAAGCCTGGAAAACTGCTGACTGGGAAAGTGGCCCTTTCCGGTTGCCACCCGGCGACGATTCCGAATTTATTCCAGTGGATGCCGAACTTGACCGAACCAAACCCAGACGTGCAAGAAAAGCGCATTAAACCCCTATAGTTAGTGATCCAAAGCGCCTCGAAAGGCGTAACAAAAGAAGATCACGACCAAGGAGAAACAGATGCCATTTGAAAACCGCGGGACGACCGCAAAGAAAATTGCGGTCATCGGTGGTGGCATTTCCGGCATGGGCGCGGCGCACTATCTGTCAAAATCCCATCAAGTCGTTCTAATTGAAGCAGAAAATCGTCTAGGTGGCCACGCGCGAACTGTCATCGCGGGTAAAAACAAGGATCAACCCGTCGACACCGGCTTCATCGTCTTCAACAAACCAAATTATCCGCACTTGGTGAAATTGTTCGACGAACTTGGCGTTCCGACCACGGAAAGTTCGATGACCTTTGGCGTTTCGGCCAACGAAGGTCGCATGGAATACGGGCTTTCCGGTGTGGACGCTCTGTTCGCTCAGCGGCGAAATCTGGCACGCCCGGCGTTCTTGCGGATGGTCCGCGACATCGTTCGGTTCAACAAAGAAGCCGAAGGCGCAATGACCTCGAACATGACAATCGGCGATCTGATCGCCAAACTCGGACTTAGCGATTGGTTCACAAGGTACTACCTAGCCCCTTTCTCGGGCGCGATCTGGTCAACTCCAAAACTGGGCATCCTGAACTTCCCGGCCCCCGCAATGATCCGATTTTTCCGCAACCACGGCATTCTGGACTGGAGCGAAAACCACCAATGGTACACCGTTGATGGCGGCTCAATCGAATACGTCAATCGGCTGAAGCAATCGCTTGAAAACCGTGGTGTCGACGTCCGGTTAGGCGCCAAAACACGCTCCGTGCGACGAACCAACTTTGGCGTGCAAGTGCGATGCGAGGGTGGCGATTGGGAAGACTTCGACGAACTGGTTTTTGCGACACATTCCGACGACACGCTATCAATTTTGTCCGACGCCACGGGTGTCGAACGCACGGCCCTAGGCGCGATTCAATACCAGCCAAACCGGGCGATCCTTCACGCCGATCCCGCAGCGATGCCAAAGCGCCGCAAGGTCTGGTCATCCTGGAGCCATGTTGAAAACGGTTCGGGCGACGATACGCCCATTGCCTTGACCTATTGGATGAACTCACTCCAGCCGATCCCCCACGACGATCCTTTGTTCGTTACACTGAACGACACCGGCATCATTCGCGACGAGTTGATCCACGACGAAACCACATTCCGGCACCCGGTTTTTGATCGCCACGCCATGGCCGCCCAAGACACTGTACGGGCAATCAACGGCCAGAACCGCACATGGTTCTGCGGGGCCTGGATGCGCAACGGGTTTCACGAAGATGGCTTGGCCAGTGCATACGAAGTCGCGCGTCGGATCGAAAGCGAACCGGCTTTGGGCTTTGCCGCTGAATGACACCTTACGTCGAATATGTTCCGGGCCAGACTTTCCATGGCCGCAAAGGCGAGATCGAAAATGCCTTTCGCTATTCGGTGGACTATGTGTTGCTTGACGCTGAAACTCCGTCGACCTCACCAAAACTGTTTCGGAAGAATGGGCGCGGTGCATTCACGCTTTGGGATAAAGACCACGGCGGCATCCCCGGCAAAGGCAAAGGCGCGCAATGGGTCCGCGATGTGCTGGAACACGCCGGATTTCATGGGGCAACCCGGATCGAAATCCTCGCCCAACCCCGCGTCATGGGCCATGTGTTTAACCCGGTGTCCTTCTGGCTGGTTTATGACGCCGGCGACGCATTGTGCGCAGTCATAGCCGAGGTCACCAACACCTATGGCGACCGCCATTCCTATCTTTGCAACAATCCCGACTTCGCCCCGATCACCCCACAAGACAGCTTGACGTCGCAAAAGATTTTCCACGTATCCCCATTCCAACCCATCGAAGGCGGCTACACCTTCCGGTTTGACATCAACGCCGAACGCATCGGCATTTGGATCGACTTCACCGCCGGAAACGGGGGGCTTCTGGCCACGCTCACTGGCCCGCGCCACCCACTCACAAATCGCGCAATCTTGGCAACGTTGGTGCGTCGTCCTTTCGGCTCACGACGGGTACTGGGTTTAATCCATTGGCAAGCCTTCAAGCTTTGGTGGAAAGGCGCGGCCTTTCGCAGCCGCCCAAAACCACCAGTCGAAGAGGTGTCGCGATGAAGGCATCTCTTGCCCCATTTGCGATCTTTGCTGCGGTTTTGGCCGCGGCGGGATTACCGATCTACATTCACGCACCAAAGTTCTTCGTCGACAGCTATGGCGTTGGATTGGCGGGGCTTGGAGCCGTTCTGTTCGGGTTGCGGCTGTTGGACGTTGTACAAGACCCGGCCCTTGGTTGGCTGTCGCGCCGCCTTGGTTCTTACCGCGCCACAGCCGTTGCCATCGCCGCCGCTCTTATGGCCATCGCAATGATTGGCTTATTTGCCGTCACACCGCCAATGGCACCACTAGCGTGGTTCGCCTTAACACTGACCCTGCTGTTTTCGGCGTTCAGCTTCCTGACCATCTGCTTTTACGCTCAAGGCGTCGCCAAAGCGCGGACCTTGGGGGAAAACGGGCATGTCCGGCTAGCCGGTTGGCGCGAGACGGGCGCATTGGTCGGCATATGTATCGCATCCATTGCGCCTGTCGTTCTGACCACACTTACCACGGCACCCTTTGCCCTCTTCGCCGCTGTGTTCGCGGTCGCAACTCTTGCAGCCGTGTTCGCCATGCGCACCGAGTGGCAGGCCCCGTCACCGGATCAGAACACCGGGATCAAACCCTATCTGGAAAACCCGCTGACCCGTCGGCTGCTCATTATAGCGCTTTTGAACGCCATGCCGGTCGCTGTGACATCAACACTCTTCCTGTTCTTCGTTGAACACCGCCTCGCTGCCCCCGGATGGGAGGGCCCGCTTTTGCTCCTGTTCTTCATAGCCGCCGCCTTGTCCGCCCCGGTCTGGACGCGCGCTGCCTTAGCATTCGGCGCAAAGTCCACCCTTCTTTCGGGCATGATCCTTGCCATCATCGCCTTCACAGGTGCCGTTTTCCTTGAAGCGGGCGACCTTGTTCCATTCGCTCTGATCTGCCTTGCCTCTGGCATAGCCCTTGGCGCCGACATGACGCTGTTGCCTGCCTTGTTCGCCGAAGCCAGCGCCAGCATCGCATCAGAAGCCGCCGAAGGTTTTGGACTTTGGTCGTTTGCCTCTAAATTCTCGCTGGCATTTGCCGCAATCGTATTTTTGCCGCTGCTTGAACGCTCGGGCTTCAATCCCGGCACCGGAAACGTAACACCGTCTGCACTGTCAGCACTCACATACTTTTACGCCATCATCCCGCTTGGTCTGAAACTAGTCGCATTGGTTTTACTGGCGCTCACACCACTGGCGAAAATGGCAAAACCTGCACACTTAAAAGGAGCCCATCCATGACTTCGCTCTTGGCCTTTATTCTTGGCGTTCTGGCCATGGCCGCCATGATCTGGTTGGTTAAACGCCGCATTGGGTTTTCCGCCCAAATGTCCGAAGACTACTCGCACCGCGGCCCGGTATTCGATATCCGCACCCACCTTAACGGCGCCATGCTCTGCGACGGCGTCATCTATGGGCCAACCGGGCGCGTAACGTCGCGCTTTACCGCAGAATTTGACGCGACTTGGACTGGCAACACAGGCCGCATGGCCGAACACTTCCGATATGACAGCGGCACGGTTCAGGATCGCGAATGGCGTCTAAGCGTTGATGACAATGGCCAGATCACCGCCAAGGCAGACGATCTTGTCGGCGACGGCACGGGCGTTCAGGCGGGATCGGGCGTCAAGCTGTCTTACCGCATCAAGCTGCCCGAAAGCGCGGGCAGCCATGTGCTGGACGTCACCGACTGGATGTATTTGCTCGACAACGGCACAATCGTGAACCGCAGCCAGTTCCGCAAATTCGGCATTCAGGTTGGTGAATTGGTCGCCACAATGCGGCCGGTCGAACGCACCACCGCCAAACGGGAAGCCGCGTGAGAATTTGGCGAAACAAACGCTACTGGATCGTCGGAGCATCAGCGGGCTTGGGCAAAGCCGTCGCCACCGAGATCTCAAAAACCGGTGCGACCGTCATTCTAAGTGCTCGCGACGAAGCCGCTCTGCATGATCTGGCCACCACGCTGCCGGGCCCTTCGATCGTGATCCCTATGGACGTGTCCGATCCCGAAAGTGTTGCCAAGGCCGCAATACGTGCCGACAGCCCTGATGGCCTGGTGTACCTCGCCGGTGTCTATTGGCCGATGCCCGCCAGTGAATTCGATGGCAGCAAAGCCGCCGCTATGCTCGACATCAACCTCACAGGTGCCGCCCGCGTTCTGGGCCACGTGCTTCCGCAAATGATCGCGCGCGACAATGGCCATATCGTATTCACCGGTTCGCTCTCTGGTTTCCGGGGCCTTCCACGCGCTTCCGGTTATGGCGCATCAAAGGCCGGGATGATGTCCATGGCCGAAACACTTTATGCCGATCTGCGCAACACCGGCGTTGACGTCCAATTGGTCAATCCCGGCTTCGTCAAATCCCGCCTGACCGAGAAGAACGACTTCGCAATGCCGATGATAATGGAGGCAGACGAAGCCGCCCGGCTTTTCGTTGATCATATGCAGGGCCGTGACTTCGCGCGAAACTTTCCGCGATCTTTCGCAGCCCTTTTCCGGCTCAGCCAATTCCTGCCCAATTGGGTGTACTACCGCCTGTTTCGCTAGACCAAGACTGGCAAACTCAGGCCCATCACGACTAGATCCCCAACCGGTCGCGCAATGAATACCACGTCATCGCAAGCGTCAGCAAAGGTGCGCGCGCATGTTTTCCACCGGGAAACGCATGCACCGGCAGTGTCGACATCACGTCAAACCGCCCAGCCTGCCCTGCCACAGCTTCGGCCATAACTTTGCCGGCCAGGCCGGTCAAAGCAACGCCGTGCCCTGAAAAGCCGCCCGCAGCGAACACCTTTGGCGACAGACGGCGCAGCATCGGTAACCGGGTCATTGTGATCCCCAATGTGCCGCCCCAATGGTGTTCAATTCCGACACCCGCCAATTGCGGAAACAACCGCTCCATGCGTCTTCTCAAAGCACCCAGAATATCGCTCGGAAAGCCGATCCCGTAATTCTCACGCCCTCCGAACAACAGGCGCCCATCCTCGCTTAGACGAAAATAGTTCACGACGAACTTGTCATCCGCCACGGCAACGTCTTCCGTCAAAACCTCGGCGACACGCGCGCCCAATGGTTCGGTCGCTGCGATAAATGAATTGATCGGCATCACGTGTGACGACACCTGCCTGTTCAAATCCGGAAGATACCCGTTGCCCGCGATCACAACGTGATCGGCCGTGACCGACCCCGCGACACACCGCACCAAACCGTCCTCTACGCTCACCGCTTCGCTCATTTCGAAAATCTGCGCACCGGCAGCCTCGGCCCCACGCGCCAAGCCAAGCACATAGCGCAAAGGATGCAAATGGCCTGCGTCACGGTCCATTAACCCACCGGCATAAACTTTAGACTTGCACACCGCTTGAAACGCGTCGCGGTCCAAAAACTCAGTCTCATATCCATAATGTTCAGCCAGCCAAGCGCCATATGCTTCGGCCTCGCGCGCGCCCGACGCCGTCCATTCCCCGTGTAACACACCGGGCTTGTACCCAGCCTCGGGGGCATGTTCAGCAACCAAGTCGCGGGTCAGGGCCTTGGCCTCAACCGTCAGATCCCAAAGCCGCCGCGCATCAGCCGCTCCAAAACACGCTTCCAACCAATGCTGATCCTTGTTCCAACCGGACCCAACTTGTCCACCATTGCGCCCCGAAGCTCCAAATCCCACACGGTGCGCCTCAACCACCACAACGCTAAGCCCCAACTTCGCCGCATGAAGCGCAGTCGAAAGCCCAGTATACCCGGCGCCCACCACAGCCAAATCCGCCCGCACATCACCGACCAAAGCAGACCGCAAAGCGGGCAGTTCAGCGCTTGCAGCATAGTAACTGGCCGGCAAAACTCCGGGCGCATCATTTCGGTATAACGGGTTCATCCGGGCCCTCCATAACTGCACGTGGATATGATCGTCGTGGCGTGCCAAATCCAACGCATGATCAAACGTTCAAAAGCAGATGCTCGCGTTCCCATGGCGAAATGACTTGAAGAAACTCTTCGTATTCCGCGCGTTTGACGGTTTCGTAGACCTCGACAAATCCCTCCCCTACGGTGTTCCGCAACGGGGCCGCGCCTGCCAAAAGATCAAGTGCTGCATATACACCTTGGGGCAATTCAGCTTCCGAGTCGTAAGCGTCGCCCTTGAATTCGGATTTGGGCGTTATGCCTTCGACCATGCCAAGATACCCGCAAGCCAGCGACGTTGCGATCCCAAGGTAGGGGTTGCAGTCCATGCCTGCGACGCGGTTTTCGACCCGGCGCGCTTGCGGATCAGACACCGGCACACGGATAGCAGTGGTGCGATTGTCACGGCTCCATTCCAGATTGATCGGCGCGGCGTGATCTTTCACATAACGGCGGAACGAGTTCACGTAAGGCGCAAACAAAATGGTGGCCGACGGCAGATACTTTTGTAGCCCGCCAATGAAATGCGCAAATTCAGCCGTTTCTGTGCCTGTGTCATCCACAAAGATGTTCTTCCCCGTTTCGGACGAGATAATCGAATGGTGGATATGCATGGCCGAACCCGGTTCGCTTTCGATCGGCTTGGCCATAAACGTTGCAAAACAATCGTGGCGCAAGGCGGCCTCGCGGATCAGACGTTTGAAATAGAAAACCTCATCGGCCAACCGCACAGCGTCCCCGTGGCGGAGGTTGATTTCCAACTGACCTGCGCCGCCTTCCTGCGTGATGCCGTCAATCTCAAAGCCTTGGGCTTCGGCAAAATCGTAAATGTCGTCGATAACCGGGCCAAACTCATCAACCGCTGAAATCGAATAGGCCTGCCGCGCGGCCGCTGGCCGCCCGGAACGCCCGGTCATCGCTTTTATTTCATGTGCCGGATCAATGTTGCGGGCCGTCAGATAGAATTCCATCTCGGGTGCTACAACCGGCGTCCAACCCTTCGCCTCGTAAAGCGCAAGCACCCGTTTCAAGACGTTGCGCGGCGCGAAAGGCACTGGCGTTCCATCTTGGTTGTACGCGTCATGGATCACCTGAAGCGTCCAATCGCCTGTCCAGGGCGCGGCGCTGGCCGTTGCGAAATCGGGTATAAGCACCATGTCGGGTTCTGTATATCCCACGACACTGGCGTCTTCAGCCCAACCGCCCGTGATGGTCTGATAGAAGATCGAGTTCGGCAAATAGAATTGTGCCTGACGTGCAAATTTGCTCGCAGGCATCGCCTTGCCGCGTGCAATGCCGGACAAATCGGCGATCAAGCACTCGACTTCGTCCAAGCGTTTTCCGTCCAGATAAGCGCGCGCGCTATCCGGGGCCTCAGTTAGCCAATCAGCCATGGGTGTCACCTTTGAAAAGCGCTTCAATACGCTCCGCGACCCATTCCTGTCTCAGGTCTTTTCCCATATTCGCGCGTGCATTTTCGATGATGTCATCGGGCACAACACCGGGCGCACGGACATCCAACAACAGACGCAAGGCTTCGTCATCGAACTCGGGATGCGCCTGCATCGTCAGAATGTTGTCGCCGTAAGCAAGGGCCGCGAATTCGCAAAAATCCGTGTGGGCCACAACACGCGCAGCGTCGGGTTTCGAAACAACCTGATCTTGATGCCACGCCACCAAAGGCACGGGGGCGCCGTCAATCTGATATTCCACACGACCAACCGACCAACCGCCCGCATACTTTTCGACCCGGCCGCCTAAAGCTTGCGCCGTAACCTGATGGCCAAAACAAACCCCGACCAAGGGCACTTTATTATCGTGAACCTTCCGAATGAAATCTTCCAAAACCGGTATGAACGGCAAATCTTCATAAGCCCCATGCTTCGAACCCGAAATCAACCAGCCATCGGCCTCATCAGGGCTTGCCGGAAACTCCATATCGACCACGCTATAGGTCTGAAAAGTCAAACCGCGGCCCGCCAACAGCGACGCGTAAAGCTTGGAATAGGTCTGGTCTGGATAGCCTTCTGCGGTCGGGAAGTGGCCGCATTGTAGAATGCCGATCTGCATGAAACACCTGAAAATTTAGTCCTGCGGACACTAAACGGCCCACTTCGACGCCACAAGGGCTCAGGCCGCGCGCCTGTGGCCGAAAAGATACCAAAGGATAAAGCCGAACACAGGCACCAACAGCAATGCCACCCAGATGCCACGTCGCCACAAAGGCGCATTGGAACCGACCACGGAAATCAGCGCCCACATGTTGACTGCCAATGCTATGAGCACCCAAAGCCCCAGGTATTCAATCATGTCAGCCGACCCTAGCGTATACGGGTTTCATTTTGCAGCCGCCAAGCGATCTTGTGCTGCGCCAAGGCACCGCGAAAATCGCCTATCTCTTCCAAGACAGACGCAATCGACAGGGCAATCTGCTTTTGCGAAAGCGCATAGGTTTGCTGCTCGGCGATACGAACCGCTTCGGTCAACACCCCAAGTGCTTCCTCAAACTCACTTTTGCACAGATAATGGGCCGCGCGGCGGCGCAACAAACTGCAACGCGCCAAATAGTCGTCGTCGTTCAATTCGCGCAAACCTGTCGAAATCTGTTCATAAGCATCCAAATGCTTGTCACGGGCCAAATAACAACCCGCCAAAATTGAACGGGCAAATGGCAAAATCACAGTGCATCCCGCGTCTTCGCAATAACGTAACGCGGTTTCAGCATGCTCGCGCGCCAGAACGGCATCCCCATCATCCAAAAGCAGATTGGCCGTACAAACATCCACCAGGGCGGCATTTTCTTCGGTCGATTGTGCGCGGGCACGGCCAAGTGTTATCCCGGCCCGCGCACGTTCACCCGATTGGCGTTGGATGGCCGCTTGGGTCAGCATCAGATCAGCAATCGTGGCCGGGTCATCTTTGATATCCTGAACCAGCCATTGGCCGCGTTCGATCGAACAAATGGCCAAATCAAAGCGGTTACGATTGTAATGGATTTTGGCGATCAGAGAATAAATTCCCGCTCGCGCAAACGCAAATTCGGTCTCAGGCAAATAAGTCTCGGCGCGCAAGCAGTAGTCCATCGCCAACTTCAGATCCCCACGCCAAAACGCGTGCCATCCCATTGTTCTCAACGAAAACCCTTGCTCGGCTCTACTTCGGCGCCCCTTGCCATCCAAAGCTTTTCGGCGCGCAGCCAAAGCATATTCCATGCTGGACTGACGGTCATTCCATCGCCGCGCCCAGGAAATCCGGTTCAAAAGAGCTGGATCGCCACTTGGCAGATCTGACATTTTCCGACCGGTTTCAGCTGTCATTGATCACTTCCAAACGTCCACCCCATATCCGCAAAGGCTGCAAGACGCACAACGCTATACTCTAATCCTTCGAAAGCGCGCAACTGGTGGCAGATTATCTGCCTCATTCAAATACCCGCCGGAATAAAAAAAGGCCGGGCGCAAGGCCCGGCCAGTCCAACAGGGAGGTATCATGCCATTACCCGGACATGAAAACGGGGTCTCAAAATCTTTCGTCACGCAATCAGACGATACCCGCCCGACTCAGTAACTAATAAACGCGCATTTGACGGCTCTGGCTCAATTTTTTGACGTAACCGGTAAATATGTGTTTCAAGTGTGTGCGTTGTGACACCCGCGTTATAGCCCCACACTTCGTGCAACAGCACATCACGTGCGACCACACCTTCGGATGCGCGATACAGGAATTTCAGGATATTCGTCTCTTTTTCAGTCAAACGAATCTTCTTTTCTTCCTCTGTAATCAACATCTTCTGTGCAGGTTGGAAGGTGTATGGCCCAAGTTGGAAAACCGCATCTTCCGACTGTTCATGCTGTCGCAATTGGGCGCGGATACGGGCCAAAAGGACAGGAAATTTGAATGGCTTGGTGACATAATCATTTGCGCCCGCATCAAGGCCCAAAATCGTGTCAGCGTCTGTATCGTGGCCTGTCAGCATCAAAACCGGGCATTTCACGCCGTGTTTGCGCAACATGCGGCACAGTTCGCGACCATCAGTATCGGGCAGACCAACATCAAGGATCACCAAATCATAGATGCCCTGTTTGGCTTTTTCCATGGCTTCAGCGCCGTTCCCGGCTTCGAATACATCAAAGTCCTCCGTAATGATCAATTGCTCGCCAAGCGCTTCGCGCAAGTCGTCATCATCATCGACCAATAAAATTTTCTTCAGGTTCTGCGCCATTGTGTTCTCCACATCATCTTCATCAGAAATGCGTTAGCAGTGGCAGACATGCAAGAAATCCTGCATTCCCTCACAGGGACGTGTCAGGTGCAGTGGAATTGTTTCAGAAAATCGCGGAAAATGGGGCCATTAGGGCGGGAAGGACGAAACAATCTTCATGGTATTGAAACCAAATCTTCTGGAATGGATCGCTCGGGCCCGCACGGATCTGCGTCTTGGCTTGCCCGTTTTGCTGACCAGAGATGATCAAACTGTCGCGATTTTGGCAGCGGACGGCATTGTTCCCGAACGTATGGCCGCGCTCCTTGAACACGGTTCCGGGGTCCTGGTGATCACCAAAAGGCGTGCCGAGACGTTGAAAGCGCGGGCATATGACGGCGAATTGGCGCGTCTGATCTTGCCAAAAGACGCAGACGCCGGATGGGTCGCCGCTGTGGCCGATCCGAAAGATGACCTGACGCATCCCATGAAGGGCCCTTTTCAATCCGCGCGCGACGGCGTGGCGGACTTGCACCATGCGGCTTTGCTGCTGACGAAATCCGCGCGGCTTCTTCCCGCAGCACTTGTCGTTGAAATTGACGAACCGATTGAAGGTTTGACATCCTTGGAATTCGACGGATTGGCCGAAGCCCTCGCCGCACCGGTATCGCACAGCTCAAAGGTGACAGGCCGGGTGCCGATGGCATTGGCGGCAGATGGTACATTGCATGTCTTTCGCCCCGACGATGGCGGTGAAGATCATGTTGTAACAGAAATCGGAAAGCCCCCGCGGCAAGACGCTGTTCTGGTGCGGCTTCATTCGGCCTGTTTCACGGGCGACGTGCTGGGTTCATTGAAATGCGATTGCGGTGCTCAGTTGCATTCGGCCTTGGCGCAGATGGGGCACGAAGGTTCTGGCGTCCTTTTATATCTGAACCAAGAAGGGCGCGGCATCGGGCTGGCAAACAAGATGCGGGCCTATAGTCTTCAGGATCAAGGGTTCGACACGGTTGAAGCCAATCATCGCCTGGGTTTTGAAGATGACGAACGTGATTTCCGCACCGGTGCCGATATTCTGAAACGGCTTGGATTTACCAAAGTGCGATTGCTAACAAACAACCCCGCCAAGGTGGCCATGATGGAAGCGCAAGGGATTGAAGTCGTTGAACGCGTGCCCTTGAAAGTTGGCCGAACACCCGAAAACACCGATTACCTGAATGTGAAAGCCAAGAAGTCAGGACACATCCTTTGAAGCTTTCTGCCCATTCGGATCTCACCACTACAATTATACCAAGAAACGGCGACATGGTTCTTGGGCCGATGGGTCTGCGGTTTATGGGACAAGTGTTTCCCTGCTCGATTGGCCGGGGCGGTCGAACCCGTGAAAAACGCGAAGGGGATGGCGCAACTCCCATTGGCATCCACCGGATCGTTGGAATGATGTACCGGCCAGACCGTATGAAAGCACCAACAGGTTGGGCTGAGCCCATTGGCCCGCGTGACCTATGGTGCGATGCGCCCAAGCACCACGACTATAACCATCTGGTCAAATCGCCCTTCGCCGCCTCGCATGAACGATTGCACCGCGCCGATCCGCTTTACGACTTGGTTTTGGTGACCGATTGGAATTGGCCCAAAGCCGTTCCCGGATTGGGGTCCGCCATCTTCATGCACAGATGGCGACGCCCTGGAACACCGACGGAAGGTTGCATCGCGCTGCGGCCCGATCATTTGCATTCCATCGCCCGCACTATTGTACCCGGTGCCAGACTGATCGTGCCCGCTTAACCGTAATCTCGGGCGCCGAAGATTGCCGAACCAACCCTGACGTGCGTGGCGCCTTGGGCGATGGCCTCTTCGAAATCACCACTCATTCCCATGGACAGACCCTTCAACCCGTTCCGGTCGGCAATCTTTTTCAAAAGCGCAAAGTGCAGGCTCGCAGTCTCACCAATCGGCGGCAAACACATCAATCCCAAAAGCGGAAGACCAAGCGATCTGCATTCGGCCACCAAGGCATCGACCTCACCCACAGGAACCCCTGCCTTTTGCGCTTCGTCGCCAGTGTTCACCTGAACGAACAGATCTGGGCACTTGCCAGTTTCATCCGCAATTCGTGCAATCGCACGCGCCAATTTCAACCGATCCACGACATGAATCACATCAAACAAATCCATAGCCGCGCGCACTTTGTTGGTTTGTAGCGCACCAATTAGGTGCAGTTCCACGTCAGAGTATGTTTCGCGAAAGCCGGGCCATTTACCTTCCGCTTCCTGCACACGGTTCTCACCAAAAACGCGATGGCCCTCTTCAAGAACAGCCGCCACCCTTTCGTTCGGCTGAACCTTGGACACGGCAATCAGTGATATGTCATCCACCGCCCGGCCAGATCTCTGCGCAGCGTCCTGAATGCGGGAGCGTATTTCAGTCAGTGATATGACCGTCACTCCTCAATCGGGCCAGCATCGGTTCCAAGTCAGCTTCAAAGCGCTTCCAGCCGTTGACAGACCCTTTGTTGATCGGCTGGCGCACCTGATAAACGCTGAGCGTTTTAACATTGCCGCGCTTTTTGTGAAAGTTCAGGCAATTGTCTTCCCAGTCCAATCCGGCGGCATCAATCAACTTGCGCGCCTCGACCTCTGGGTCATTGACCAGCGCATCATATGAAACCTCATAAAACCAGTCCGGCACGCGTTCGCGCCAAAAGGCGATGGTCTTATCAAACTCGTCATAAAATTCGGCCAAAGCTTCCATTTCATTGGCATAACCGTGCACGCCTTCATTAAATTTGTTCTTGTACATCGACAGCAAATTGTCGCGAGGGTCACGGCGCACGACAATGAACTTTGCATTGGGCAGCGCACGCATCAGGGGCCCGATATGCTGAAACGTATAGATAGATTTGTCGGTTATTTTGGTGACGCCCGGAAACTTCTTTTCCATCGCGTCCACATAGTTTCGCCCCACATTGGCGATCATCTCGGGATCTTGCTCGTTCACCGCCCCACCCGGCGTTAGGGCCAGCAGCGGCCTGACGAAAGCCGAGGCATAGCCAAGCTCGCCGCCACTTTCGACGTCCGAATGCGCCGCAATAATTTGCTCGACCAAAGTCGTACCGGACCGCGGCATTCCCGTCACAAAGATGGGCGCAACAGCTCCTTTTGGCGCTTCGGGCATCGTTTCAAAATCAAACGCGCTGTAACTCTCACGGCAATCGCGTATATCCGCGAACCGCCCCACTTTTGAGGCATGCGCAAGCTGCGCGCTAATACGGTTTGCAGCGTTCAGATACTTGAAAACACGATCGTCTTCGCGCGCATCTTCTAGTGCTTTGGAAAGCCCGAAACCAAGGTTCATACGTTCGTTATCAGAAAGATCATCACGTTCAAATACGTCGATCATTTCCTGAATGATTGGATCGTCCTTGGTCGCCTTATGGCTAAGCATCATACGTCGATACGCGTCGCCATTTGTTGGGTGCGCTTCAACAGCTTTGCGAAATTGTGCCTCGGCCAAGGGGAAATCGCCCTGCGCCTGCAAGATCGATGCCTTGGCGGTCAGCGCACGCGTGTTGTCAGGGTCGTTTTCCAGAACCCGATCAAGTTCATCCAGCGCGGTGTCATCTTGACCCAATTGGCTATAAGCATCTGCCAAAACAACCCGGACGTGATTGGGTGTCTCATCCCCATAAATGGCAAGTGCCGTCGTATATGCCTTAATCGCTGCGGCAGCTTCGCCCCTTCTAAGAAGAACGTCGCCATATTCCTCTAAAACAACCGGATTTTTCGGATCAAGGCCCGCAGCCCTTTCCAGCAATTGCAACCCGGCATTGAAATGCCCTAGCCGGGTCAGAACGACGCCCAGACCAGCCAACGCTGGCACCATATCGGGCGCAAGAATGACAGCAGGGCGCAGGGCATTGGCCGCATCCAAAGGCCTGTTTTGCTGATACAACAATTGGCCGAGGCCAAGATAGGCTTCGGCATAGCGGGCATCGAGTTTGATCGCCATTTTAAGGCTTGCGAACGCCGCAGCCGTCTTTCCCTGACGTGCTTGGGCTTCGGCCAGAATATTGGCGACGGCCGCGCTTTTTGGCGCACGTTTCAAAAGCTTGGTGGCTTCAACTTCGACCAACGCAGGTGCAATCTTGTTCAACTGTGCAACCAATCGGGCAATGTCTTTACCCGAAACCCCACCCGTTTTGGGGCGTGATCCCGCGCGAAGCGCCCCAAACCGATCCTGCAGTTGAACGACGTGCTGCGATGCAATCGGCGCTGTTTTCAGCTCTGCAAGGAACGCATTTCGACTTGTTGTATCGCCCCCAAGCGCAATCGCCTCGGCCCAGCCAAGCCATGCTTGCACAAAACCCGGTTCAAGCGCGACGGCGTGTTTAAACCATTGAATGGCATCCTCTGCCCAATAGGTTTCCAGCAGCACACGCCCAATATGAAAATGCGCTTTGGCATTTGCCGGGTCTTCAGCAATCACAGCCTTGAACTCAGCGGTCGCCTGACGGAATTTTCGTTCGGAAAAGTACTTAAGACCAGCGTCATATCGTGGCGATTGAGGCGCTGCTGTCTTTGTAGATGCTGCTTGCATACCGTCTCTTTCAACAATCAGCGGAAATCTATGTTCAGGGCCACACAATGTCGAGCCAAAGCAAAAGAAAAGGGCGGGTCCGAAGACCCGCCCAATTCTAAATCGCTCTAATCGTTAGATTAGAAGGACATCGAAACACCAAGCGACCATGTGCTTGTGTCTGCTTCGTCATTGTCACCGTAGCCGAACTGAACTTCAGCACCGCCACCCAGATCATAGTTGGCAGCAAGACCAAAGCCGCTGAGGTCGTCGACGGCAGCATTCTGATCCTGATCGATTTCACCATAGTTCACAGAAAGCGTCAGCGGGCCCGAACCATAGGTTGCAGACAGACCATAGCTGTTACCAGTTGTGTCACGGTCGGAATAGTTGGCGATAAAGTTAAAGTCGCCAAATGCATAGGAAACACTGATACCGTAGATATCGTCGATATCGTTGTCCTGGTAACCAACACCAACGATGAAGTCACCGAACGTACCACGAACACCAACACCGATTGTTTCGCCTGCGGCGGTATCGCCTTCAGCGCCGTTAGCTGTGGCGTCTTGCTCGTAAGACAAAGCAACTGCGAAATCGCCGAAGTTGCGGTTCCAACGAAGGATTTGACCATCGCTCGCACCGTCTAGGCCGCTGTTGCCGTTGTAGCCTTCGTGCTCGTGGTCAGCCTGAAGCGAACCACCGCCAATGGCTTCAGCAATAGCAAAGTCGAATGCGCCGTCGGTGTCACCAAGTGTCAGTGTGCCGAAGTCGCCCGAGATAAAGACCGAGATACCACCGTCGTCGAAGTCGTTATTGGTAGCAGCGTCTACAGCGTCGCCGTCAGGATCCGTCTCTAGACCTTGAACTTCGTCGATGTCGATAGCGGCACCAAAGCTCAGTCCGTTGTCAGTTTCGCCAACGAACGAGAACGTAACGTCGATGTCTTGAATGAATTCAACACTACGTCCGTCAATGTCGCGATCTGCGATACCCATTTCAGCCGAACCAGAAATTGTTACTCCGGTGTGGCCGTCTGCTGCTGCAAACCCGGCGCTGAATGTCAGCGCGGTCGTTGCAAGAAGAACCTTTTTCATCGTATTTTTCCCTCGTGTGTAAAAGGTGCGTCTCAATCCGGTCGCACCGAACTGATTGCATTGTGTTTCTCTCTACGGCCTTCGGATTGCAAGCCGACTGGGTGCCTCCCCAACAGACTCAATTCCGATGGTGCAGCTTTGCCACAGTAAATTTGGCCCCAATTATGCTCACGGTAAACAAGTGTGCCGCTGAAAGGCCTTGAGGCGATCCAAACCCTCGGATACTTATGGCAAAACACGTGAACAAAGACATTTCTGTGGGGGATTGGTTATGGGTGTCGGTCAATGGATGACAGTTACAGCAATCGCCCTCGCTCTTTCGGGATGCGGTCGCCTTGGCGATGCCTTTAGCCGAAATGATCCTGAAACAGAAAGCCAGCAACGCGGCAGTCGAATTCAAGATTTGTTCCTCAATCAAGACGATCCAAACACCACCATCGAGGTGAATAAATACCTCTGGAATGCTTCGCTCGACATCCTGAATTTCCTTCCAATTCAATCGGCTGACCCGTTTTCCGGTGTTATCGTGACCGGATTTGGAACACCTCCGGGCGGTGGCCGTGCTTACCGTGCGACCATCTTCGTTCAAGACCCTGCCCTAGAAGCCCGGTCCCTCAACATCGCTCTTGCCACCCGCGCCGGGCCCGCCTCAACCGAGACTGTTCGCGCCGTCGAAGATGCCATTCTGACCCGCGCAAGGCAGCTCAGAATTCGCGACGGCCAGCTTTAATTCGAAGCCTCCGTATTCGCATTGGCGGGAATGCGCCCTAGACCTTGCGGCGCGGCGCGATTACTCAGACCGGATCAATAACGCACGGCACGTTGCCTCAAGGATCGCGTATGTCCGATTACGACACCAAATCAATCGAACCCAAGTGGCAATCTCGCTGGGATGAAGCCGAAACATTCACCGCGACACGCGACGAATCCCGGCCAAAATACTATGTACTTGAAATGTTCCCCTATCCATCGGGGCGAATCCACATCGGACATGTGCGCAATTACACGATGGGTGACGTTGTGGCCCGGTTTATGCGCGCCACAGGTCATAACGTGTTGCATCCCATGGGTTGGGACGCCTTCGGGATGCCCGCCGAAAACGCCGCTATGGCTATCGGGGGTCATCCGAAAGACTGGACTTACTCCAACATCAAGGACATGCGCGAACAGCTGAAACCCTTGGGGCTATCCATCGACTGGACCCGTGAAGTCGCCACCTGCGATCCTGAATACTATGGCCAGCAACAGTCCATGTTCATCGATTTCATGGAAAAGGGCCTCGTTTATCGCAAAAACGCTGTTGTAAACTGGGATCCCGTCGACATGACTGTCTTGGCCAACGAACAGGTCATTGATGGTAAAGGCTGGCGGTCTGGCGCGGAAGTGGAACGCCGCGAGCTGGTGCAGTGGTTCTTCAAGATCAGCGACTATTCCGAAGAATTGCTGGACGCGATTGACGGCTTGGACAATTGGCCTGCCAAAGTGAAATTGATGCAGGAAAACTGGATCGGCAAATCGCGCGGCATCGAAATTCCATTCCAAAGAACCGACGGCGGCGAGCCGATCCTGTGTTACTCCACGCGCCCCGACACAATGCGCGGCGCAACGTTCATCGCAATTTCGCCCGAACATCCCATGTCTCGTGCCATGGCAAAAGACAACGCCGAACTGGCCGATTTCATCGCCGAAACCCGAAAAATGGACACCACCGAAGCGGCCATGGAAAAGGCCGAGAAGAAGGGCATCGATACTGGCATCACTGTGCGTCATCCAATCTTCCCAGATGTCGAAATGCCCGTCTGGGTCGGTAATTTCGTTCTGATGGACTACGGCACTGGCGCTGTTTTCGGTTGCCCCGCGCACGATCAACGCGATTTGGATTTTGCACGCAAATACAATTTGTTAGTCCAAAGCGCCTTCCATATGCCGGGCGATGATAGCCCGATCGAAGGCAAAGCTTTGGTGCCCGCAAAAAGCGAAAAAATTGTCTATATTGACCATTTCGCGGGCCTTGGCGAAACCACCAGCCAGGATGGCATCGACAAAACCATCGACTATTTCGAAGCCAATGGGCTGGGCAAAGGTCAAACCAAATACCGCCTGCGCGATTGGGGCCTGTCGCGCCAACGGTATTGGGGGTGCCCGATCCCTGTCGTCCATTGCGACGATTGCGGCGTGGTGCCTGAAAAGAAAGAAAACCTGCCCGTCAAACTGCCCGACGATGTCACCTTCGACATCCCCGGCAACCCGCTGGATCGCCACCCCACATGGCGCGACACGCCTTGCCCGACCTGTGGCAAGCCAGCGAAACGCGAAACCGACACGATGGACACCTTCGTGGATTCGTCGTGGTACTTCGCGCGGTTCACCGCACCCCGCGCCGACACCCCAACCGATATTGACGACGCCGCTTATTGGATGAACGTCGATCAATACATCGGCGGCATCGAACACGCGATCCTGCACTTGCTGTATTCCCGCTTCTTCGCCCGTGCGATGCACGCCTGCGGCCACCTGCCCGAAAGCGCGATTGAGCCCTTCGACGCGCTTTTTACACAAGGCATGGTGACGCACGCGATCTATAAAACGACACGAATCCAAGACGGACGGCCCGAATACCACTATCCTGAAGACGTGGAACTGCGTGACGGCAAAGGCTTCCTGAAAGACGGAACCGAAGTTCAGATCATCCCTTCGGCTAAAATGTCGAAATCCAAGAACAACGTGGTCGATCCCGTTGCGATCATCGACCAATACGGTGCAGACACCGCGCGTTGGTTTGTTCTGAGCGATTCTCCGCCCGAACGCGACGTGGAATGGACGGCCAGCGGAGCCGAAGCTGCGTTCAAACATCTGTCGCGTGTCCATCGCTTGGCAACCGACATTGCGGCAGGGACCGATACCGGAAACGACGACGAAACCCTGCTGAAAGCCATGCACAAAGCCATCCAGGATGTCACCCTTGGCGTCGAAAGTTTTGGCTTTAATGCGTCGATTGCAAAACTCTACGGTTTCACAAATGTACTAGCGAAATCAAAGGCTTCACATGCTGTACGCCGCGAAGCCGTCTTGACGCTCGCCAAACTGATGTCGCCCATGACACCGCATCTGGCCGAAGAAATCTGGGCCATGCAGGGTGAAACCGGGCTGATCACAGATGCTCCGTGGCCGGTTGCCGACGAAAACCTTCTCGTCGAAGACAGCGTCACGATGCCAATCCAGATCAATGGCAAACGCCGCGCCGAGATCACCGTGCCTGCCGAAATGGATAAGGCAGAGGTTGAAAAGCTGGCCCTTGCCAACGATGCTGTGGTCAAGGCGCTGGCCGGTGGTCAGCCCAAGAAGCTGATCGTCGTTCCGGGCCGTATCGTCAATGTCGTCATCTAATACCCCCTTTGTCGCGCGCCGAGCAGTCTTGCTCGGTAGCCTCGCTTTGGCTGGCTGTGGCTTCAGACCGGTCCACGGTCCCGGCGGCACTGCACGTGGATTGCGCGGACGCATCGCGATCGCAGCCCCTGCCGACGAAGAGGGCTTTGCGCTGGTCCGGCGCTTGGAAGATCGTTTGGGCGCGCCAGAAACCTCTGATCTGACCCTAACCGCCGACATCCGCATCAACGAGGAATCTCTTGGTTTCCTTCCCGACGGCGAACTCAGCCGTTTTACGGTTGAAGGCCGTGTGAATTGGGCCATCGTCGACGTGACCGGAACCGAAATCGCAACCGGGCGCGAGCAAAGTTTCACAAGCTACTCGGCCACATCGACCACGGTTGCCACGACGTTTGCACAACGCGATGCACGCCGACGCCTGATGGTGATCCTTGCGGACCGCATCACCGCCGATCTGCAAACGCGGTCCTTATGAAACTCTCGCCCCGAGACGCTCCGGGCTATTTCGCCAAGCCCGACACATCCGCAACCGGCCTGTTGATCTTTGGCCAAGACGGCATGCGCGTCGCCTTACGCCGCCAGGAAGTGATCAAAGCCCTGATTGGTCCAGGCGGCGAAGAAGAAATGCGGCTCACCCGAATACCTGCCGCCGATCTGCGAAAAGATAAAGCCTTGTTGCTGGACGCCGTGAAAGCCCAAGGGTTCTTCCCCGGCCCCCGCGTGGCTTTTGTGGAAGACGCTGGCGACGGGCTGGCAGACACAATCGCTGCCGCCCTCGCCAATTGGGCCGATGGCGATGCACAGATCATCGTGACCGCAGGCAGCCTGACGGCGAAATCCAAACTGCGAAAAGCCTTTGAAACCCACAAAACCGCCTATGCAACAGGTATTTACGACGATCCGCCATCCCGCGCAGAAATCGAAGCCGCTCTAAAAACCGCAGGCCTGACCAACATTTCGACCGATGCCATGTCAGCCCTGACTGAATTATCGCGCGCCATTGATCCGGGCGATTTCCGTCAAACCCTGGAAAAGATCGCGCTATACAAGCTGAGCGATGACACACCCCTTTCCCCCGAAGACGTCGCCTTATCTGCGCCAAGCTCAGTCGAAGCAGGCATGGATGACGTGTTGAACATCGCAGCCGAAGGGAAGGCTCATGAAATCGGACCCGTCCTGCGCCGCCTTGAAGCCCAGGGCGTAAACCCCGTCGGACTTTGCATCGGGGCAACGCGCCATTTCCGCACGCTCCACATGGTCGCCTCCGACCCCGGAGGTGCGGGCGCAGGCATCGGAAAGCTCCGCCCTCCCGTCTTTGGCCCACGCCGCGACCGCATCCAACGCCAGGCTTCGAACTGGGGGATGCATAAACTGGAACGCGCGCTCTCGCTTCTTTTGAACACCGATCTGACACTGCGTTCGCCCGCTCAAGTGCCACATATGGCGGTGATGGAACGTGCACTGTTGCGCCTCGCATGGATGGGACGACGCTGATGTATAAAGTTTTGGGCAGCCGCAACAATCGCGGCAATCGCAGTTTTCGTGTGAATTGGGGCCTCGAAGAAATGGGGCTGGATTACGAGGTAATCGAAACCCTGCCCCGTTCCGACGAAATGTTCGCCATCAATCCACTTGGCCAAGCGCCGACAGTGCAATTCGGCGATCTTACCTTAACCGATTCACTTGCGATCCTGCACTATCTAAGCAGCAAGACCGGCACGCTGACACATGCCTCCGGCACGCCTGAACGTGCTCTGATGGACGCCCGGATCAATTTCATCATCACCGAACTCGAAGCCCCCATTTGGTTGCTGGTCCGTCACGTGATCCTGCGCCCAAAAGAGGCCCGCACACCCGGTGTTCCCGCGATCGCTGAAACAGATGTGGCCCACGCAGAAAAGCGGTTCGCAAAACTTCTGGGCGACGGCAATTTCTTTGGCGGCGAAAGCTTCACCATCGCTGACATCATCGCCGCCCATTGTTTGCACTGGGCGGAATGCGCTCGGATCACGCTTCAGTCTGACGTCACCAATTCCTATCTTGCCAGAATGCGCGCCCGCCCCGCTTGGGCCCGCGCCGAAGGCAATTAGGCCTCCGCCGAAAGGCTCTTTGACGTGCTTGGAAATCTCTGTGCTCTGATCTTCAACGGTTTTTTTACCGCCATGCTGTTCGGAGCAGCCGTTCCCGGAACGCACCGTGTCATTGCGCCCGAAAGCTATGGGATGACCGAAATTGCCCCTCGGGTCTGGACAGATGACCCAACGCGCAGCGCAGAATTTCTAAACCTGATCTCTTCGGCCAAATCCCAAGTCCGCAGTTTCTTTGGCGATGCCCCTGCCGACCCGACGCTTATTCTTTGCGCCAGCAACGCCTGTGCAAAAGCCTTCGGGATCAGCGGCAACGGACTGTCGATGGCAAATGTCGCCGTCATGGTCAGCCCCGGCGGTCTCACTCTTGGAACCTTGACCCACGAATTCACCCATGCGCGCCTGCACCGAAGCATGGGCCTGCGAAACATCGTGCAACAACCTTATCCGACATGGTTCGACGAAGGGCTTGCAACCCATGTGGCGTCGCATCCCAATTGGCGCGGACCGATCACAGACACGCACAGCGACCGCATCCTCAAAGTCCAGCGCGTTTGGCAATTAGATGACGCTTTCCGCGAGCTTGGTGTTGGACGCACGTACCGTGCGGCATCCCTGCAAGTGGCCAAAATCGAAGCCGACATCGGACGCTCCGGATTGCTGGAATTGATCTCACGTGCTGAAGCTGGTGAAGAATTCCAATCCGTTCTGGCCGAGCTACAAAGTAGATAACTCAGAAGAGCTGGTTGGGCTGGGTCGTTGAATTTTACAGCATCGCCTTGATCACACTAACATGTTCCCGGTCCGCGCCCACTGCATCCGCCGCGATCTTGCGGGCTTCGGCGACCGGATCATCGCTTAACCGGTCCACCAAGCCCATGGCCAATGCCTCGGGCGCTTCGATCTTCTGGCCACCCATCAGGATTAACTTGGCCCGCGCGGGGCCAACCAAAGCCGTCAAACGCGCCGGATCAGAAGGTTGCGGCAGAAATCCCAACTTCATCACCGGATAGAACACCTTGGCACTTGGCTCCGCGATACGCAGATCACAGGCCAAAACCATGCCCAACGCACCACCCGCCGCAGTTCCGTTCAACGCGGCAATCGTCAGAAGCGGGCTGGAAGCAATCGCACCCGACAAACGTTCCCAAATCGTATCGACGGCCAAACCCGCCCTGGCTGCTTCAAGATCGGCACCGGCAGAAAACACTTTCCCTGCACCCGTCAGAACCAAAGCCCGAACACTGTCGTCTGTGTTCGCCGCAACCACAGCATCACCCAAAGCAACCAGCATTTCGCGGGTCAGCGAGTTCGCTTTTTCCGGGCGATTTATTGTTAGAACCCGCAAGCTGCCATCAGTTGCAACGTCAATCATCAGATCAAACCAACACGTTTACGAACGGCATCTTCCCGCAACGAAATCTCGCTGCCCACGAATTCGTCAGCGTCCGAACCGCACATCCATAGCAACGTCTTGGCGACCCAATCGGCCGGGATGTGATCCGACCAATCCAACTGGCTGACAGGGTTGATACCGCTTTCCTTGATTTCCTTTTGCATCTGCGTCGCCACTGTGCCCGGCGACAATCCAATCGCGCGAATACCATCGCTCGCGTTTTCCTTGTCGACCATGCGCGTCAGCATCGCGACACCCGCCTTTGACGAACAGTAATGCGACCAGGCTTCGACCGGGCCATGAGCAGCACCTGACGAAATCGTCAAAATCGAACCAGACCCGCGTTCAATCATACCCGGCAGAACCGCGCGCATCCCGTAGTAAACGCCTTTCAAATTAACATCGATCACCGTGCTCCAGGCAGCTGGATCTGACGTTGCCAAATGCGATACCGGTTCGATCAAACCTGCATTGTTGATTAAAACCTCGACCGGGCCAAAGGCGTCTTCGGCAGTCTGTATAGCATGCGCAACATCGTCATAACTTCCGACATCGCATGGGATCGCCAAAGCACCATCCCCGATCCTCGCGGCAATCGCATCAATCGCACCTTGCCCGCGCGCCAAAAGCGCAACATTCGCGCCCGCCTTTGCAAATTCTTCTGCGGCTGCTTCGCCAATTCCCCGGCTTGCCCCCGTAATGACAACGGTCTTCCCTTCTAGCGACATTTTTCCGCCTCCAATTTGCCACTTGGCGTGCTATCACAGTCACGCTTACCTTGTCTGTCTGCCAGACAACACCCACTGCTTGACCTGAATGAGGCACCCCTTGATGTTCGCCTTAAGCAATTCCACCAATGGTAACTGGACCCAATTATTATGACACTCACTCGAGCCCTCACCACCTCGTCTGTCCTTGCGATTTTCGCAGGGCCCGCTTTGGCCGACCTCACTGCCGATGACGTACTTGCCGATCAACTTTCCCAAATGTCGATGTATGGCTTAAGCGTCCAAACACAAGGCGAAAGTCGTTCAGGCAATGTACTCACTGTGGAAGGGCTGACCGCAGCCACCACAATTCCCGGCGAAGACGTTAGCATCGTCTTTGCTATGGGTGGCGCAACATACACCGAACAGGGCGACGGTTCGGTTCTGGTCACCTACCCAGACGAAATTCCTCTGGTCGTTCAGGTGTCCCTCCCCGACGAAGACGATGTAAAAGTCGAAATGACGATCCGCCAGTCCGGCATGCAATCGCTGGTCACAGGATCACCAGAACAATTCCGCTATGAATTTTCCGGCGATTCAGCTTCGGTCGCCGACTTTACCATCGAAGGCCCCGAAGACGTCGACGATGTCGAAATGGATATCGTCGTCGACATGGGCGGTTTTCTGGGCGTGATGAACATCGCAGGTGGCGATGTGCGACCTTACGATCTGGATATGACGCTGGGTGCGATCGAGATGTTGCTTGATGCAAGCGGTTTGGAAGGCGACGAAGCCTTTAGCATGAGCTTTAACGTCTCTGACGTAGTTGCGAAATATGCAGGCACACTTGCCCAACAAAACTTGATGGACAGCTTCGCGACAACAATCGCAAACGGCAACACCGTCCTTGGCAATTTCAACCACGGCACAGCATCTTACGATTTTGACGTCGAAACCCCCGATGGCGGCGTGACAGGCAACGCCACCATGGGTTCTGGAACCTTCGATTTCGCCATGAACGAAAACGGCATCGAATACGGCGGCGTCACAAATGACACGACGATCACCGTCAGTGGCTCTGCCATTCCTTTCCCACCGATGACGTTCGAAATGGCCGAATACGGCGGGCGCGTAAAAATGCCGGTGGTTCCGGGCGAAGACCCACAGGACTTCGCGATTGTCTTGTCGTTGATCGACATCGTCGTCGATCCCTTCCTTTGGTCGATGATCGATCCCGGCGAACAACTGCCACGTGATCCAGCCACTGTCATCATTGATGCGTCAGGCGAAGTGGTCATGCTCCAGGACGTCTTCGATCCCGCCTTCGCCGAAACAATGGGCCAGAACGGGCCTCCGGGCCAAATCAACGCGTTTGATCTGAACGAGATCAAAGTCTCGCTTGCCGGGGCCGAACTAACCGGTGACGGCGCGCTGACATTCAACAACGAAGGCGCTTTGCCCGTGCCCGCGGGTATCGTGAACCTCGCACTTTCCGGCGGCAATACCCTGTTGGACACATTGGTTAGCATGGGCCTTTTGCCCGAAGAACAAGCCATGGGCGCACGCATGATGAGCGGGCTTTTCGCACGCCCCGGTACAGGGCCTGATACATTGGTCTCGACCATCGAAATGAAGGAAGACGGCTCGATCCTGGCCAATGGCCAACGTATCAAGTGATCAAAACAAATTGGGGCCGCGCCATTGGTGTGGCCCCTTTTCCTTGAAGATCGGGCCAATGGGCACTAGGTCCGGCCCATGACATCACTTTCCAAATTAACCGACGCGCTTTTGTCCGCCGCCACCAAAGCCGGTGCTGACAGCGCAGATGCAATCGCCACCGAAGGCCGCTCGGTCTCGATCGAAGTGCGCGAAGCCGCTCTCGAACACGCCGAACGCGCGGAAGGGGTCGACATCGGCCTGCGCGTTATGATCGGCAAACGCCAAGCCAGCGTTTCCGCATCTGACGCAAGCGACGCCACAATTGCCGAAATGGCGGAACGCGCCGTGGCCATGGCCCAGATTGCCCCGGAAGACCCGCACATTGGTCTCGCCGACCCGGATCAACTGGCCCAAAACTGGGATTTGGCCGCGCTCGACCTGATCGAAGACGCGCCAGAACCAAACCCCGCAGCCCTGCAAGCCGCCGCCGTCGAAGCCGAGGCTGCCGCGCTCGACAATCCCGGTGTCGCCCAAGTGCAAAGCGCCGCCACCAGCTATAGCCGCAACGCAATCCACCTTGCAGCCACCAACGGCTTTTCCGGTGGCTACGAACGATCATCCCACAGCCTGTACTGCGTTGCGATCTCGGGCGAAGGCTCCGAAATGGAACGCGACCACTACGGCGAAGCCCGCATTTATCAGGGCGAACTGCCCACACCCCAGTTTGTCGGAGCCGAATCCGCCCGACGCGCCGTCGAACGCGCAGGCGCGCGAAAACCGAAAACCGGCGCTTATCCCGTCCTTTATGACGAACGGGTCGCGACCAGCCTGATCGGGCATTTGCTTCAGGCAGCGAACGGTGCCGCCGTCGCACGGGGCAGTTCTTGGTTGCGCGACCGTCTTGGCGAACTGGTTTTGCCCGCCACACTTTCGATCACCGAAGACCCGCACCGTGCGCGTGTGTCCGGCTCAAAACCCTTTGACGCTGAAGGCCTGCCAACGAAACCCCGCCACATCGTCAAAGACGGCGTCTTGCAGGGTTGGACACTGGATCTGGCAACCGCCCGCCAATTGGGCATGGAAAGCACCGGAAGTGCTTCGCGCGGCACCTCGTCACCACCGACCCCAACGATGACCAACGTGGCCCTGACCCAAGGAACGCAAACGCGCGACGATCTGATCCGCGACATGGGCACCGGCTTGTTGGTCACCTCGATGATCGGCTCGACCATCAGCGCAACAACCGGGGATTATTCCCGTGGGGCCAGCGGTTTTTGGATCGAAAACGGCGAGGTTACCTATCCCGTCAACGAATGCACGATCGCAGGCAACCTACACGATATGCTACGCCAGATTGTGCCCGCCAACGACGCACGAACGCACCTTAGTCGCGTTGTGCCATCCCTGCTCGTCGAAGGGATGACCCTTGCCGGCGAGTGACCTCGCCCTTCTAGAAGAAACTGCACGCGAAGCAGGCGACATTGCCCGCAGCTTTTGGCGCGAAGACCCGCGTGTCTGGGACAAGGGCGGCGATGATCCGGTCAGCGAAGCCGACTTTGCTGTCGACAAACACCTGAAACGCCGCTTGCTCGAAGCACGACCGGACCATGGCTGGGTGTCGGAAGAAACCGAAGATGACCCGGCCCGTCTAAGTGCCTCCCGCGTATTCATCGTTGATCCCATTGATGGCACACGGTCTTTCGTCGCAGGCGACAAAACATGGGCCCATTCATTGGCGATTGCCGAAGAAGGCCGGATCGTCGCCGCCTGCGTCTTCTTGCCGTTGCGCGATAAAATGTACCTGTCGCGTGCCGGAAACGGCGCCACCCTGAACGGCGAAGCAATCACCGTCAGCCAGAACGACACGCTTGATGGGGCCACGGTTCTCAGCCCCAAGGTCAATTTCAAGCCGGAATTCTGGCAAGGCGAACCGCCCGCGCTCGAACGTCATTTCCGCCCGTCGCTTGCCTATCGTCTGGCTTTGGTCGCCGAAGGGCGTTTTGATGCCATGATGACATTTCACCCGGCTTGGGAATGGGACATCGCCGCCGGTGCCCTGATCGCCGAAGAAGCAGGCGCACGGGTGATGGATCGCCACGGCGCACCGCTAACCTTCAACAGCCCGGCCCGCCAAACCGCAGGCGTGTTGACGGCCACACCTATTTTGGCGGAAGCCTTGCAAGCACGGTTAAAGCGCTAGTCATCCTTTTTGCGCTTTTGTAGCCAGCGAAAGCCGACGAACAGCACAACCAGAACAACAATCCAGAAAATCAGATCACCCAAAGCTTCGTCCCTTTTTTCATCGCGGTAATGGCAACGCGCCTGTCTTATATGGCGTCCAATCCTCGATATCCGGATAGAACTGCGAACGCCATGCCCGCACCCTTGGGTTCATGCGCCTGCGCCACAACGGCGGGATCATCGCCAACGTGCCCATCACCGCGTACCCAAACGGCAGCTGCGGTGCTTCATCCGCCGCATAGTTCTGTAACAACGGATACCGCCGGTCAGGCTTATAGTGATGATCCGAATGCCGCTGTAGATTGATCAAAAACCAGTTCGACACCCGGTGCGACGCGTTCCAACTGTGGCGGGGCTGAACATGTTCGTATTTCCCGTCGCCCAAATGCCGTCGCGCAAGCCCATAGTGCTCGATGTAATTCACCAACTCCAACTGCCAGATCGCCACAAAGGCGTGCAACAGAAACAAAACCACACCCAACCAGCCGCCAATCAATCCGGCAAACGCGATGAACAACCCCTGCAAAACTGCATAGCGCCAAAACGGGTTCGCCCGAACCCAAAACGGAAGCCCGGCTTTCGCCAATTTACCCGCCTCAGCTTTCCAGGCCGACACGAAACACTGCCCCAGAACTCGCGCAAAGAACCGATAGAACCCTTCGTTATACCGCGCCGTCACCGGATCACGCGGCGTGCACACGTATCGATGATGCACCAACAAATGTTCGGATCGGAAATGCCCGTAAAGAACCGAGGTCATCAGCAAATCGCCCAAGCGCCGCTCAAAAGTGGGGCCCTGATGCATCAACTCATGGGCATAAACGATCCCAACTGCACCGGCCACAATGCCCAAGCCAAACGTCACCGCCAGCATTTCCCACAAGGCGAAATCTGACCGGACCAACATCGCAATCACGCCAAAGACGGTCACGATCTGCAAAGGTCCCCAAATCCAAGTGATCACCCGGTGCCATAAAAGTTCACCGTCCGGCGTCTCAGGGTCAGCATTCGCAGCATTCAGCCCAAAGGCCGCATCCAGCATCGGATATAGCGCCCAGGTCGCCAAAGGCACCAACAAAACGGTCCAACCGCCGACCATACCGCTTACCCACATCAACGGGATCAGGGTCAGTGGCAAGCCAAAGGGCAATGCCCGCAGAAACTGATGTGGTCCGGCAATCATGCTCAATTATCCAGCGCGCATGGCCATCTGGTCAATGGCCAGATCATAAGCCTTGCGCATGACGGTGGGTAACGCATTTGGATCAAACGCGATATCAAAATGCCCACGCAACGGCGCAACATCCGAACCAAGTTCAGCCACCCGCAAACTAAGACGCAAATGAAAATGCGTAAATGTGTGACGCACCTCGCCGCCCACATCGCGCCATGCTGCATCAACAGGCGGGGATTCAACCGGCGCATCCTCGCTCCACTCGCTTCCTGGCCAACCCAACATGCCACCCAGCAATCCACGCTCGGGCCGGGTTTCCACCAGCCAAGCCCCATCCGCGCGACGACCCAGATAGGCAATCCCCGACCGCACGGGTTTGGGCTTCTTACGCGCCTTCTTCGGCAATTCCGCCTGACACCCCTCAGCCCGCGCCCGGCAAGGCTCTCGCCAGGGGCAAATGCCACATGCCGGCGATTTTGGCGTACAAATCGTCGCCCCCAAATCCATAACGGCCTGCGCATAATCGCCTGCACGCAGGTCAGGCGTCAAACCAGCCGCCAGTTCCATCAACTCGGGTTTCGCTTTCGGAAGCGGCGTTTCAACCAGAAATAGCCGCGACATCACGCGCTCAACGTTTCCGTCCAGAACGGTTTCAGGCTGATCAAAAGCAATGGATGCAAGCGCCGCCGCCGTATAGGGCCCAATCCCCGGCAGAGCCAACAAAGCCTCGCGATCCTTGGGAAATACACCGCCATAGTCATCGGCAACGACCCGCGCACATTTCAGCAGGTTCCGCGCGCGCGCATAATATCCAAGCCCGGCCCATTCGGCCATAACGGCCGCATCTTCGGCCGCCGCCAAATCCTCAATACGCGGCCAAAGCTTTGTAAATTTTAGAAAATACGCCTGAACAGCCGCCACAGTCGTCTGTTGTAACATAATCTCGCTTAGCCATACCCGGTACGGGTCTGGACGTACCCCCGCCTTCCGGTCGCCGGGGGATATCCGCCATGGCAAAACCCGCGCGTGGGCGTCGTACCACTCCAACAGGTCATTTGGACGCAGCTCACGCAAACTTTATGCTCCAAACTATCTTCAAGGCTGGCTAGTATGCCCCTGTGACTTAGTATTTAGAGCATCTACAGGAAAGCAAACCCCTTGGCACCATCTGCCAGATCAACAAAATCGAACCGCCGAAAACGCGGGTTTGAACGGGCGTCCAAGCTCGTGTCTGATCGTGTCTCGAATGCGGGCGAAGCCCGGGGCTTTGCAGTGTCACGCTTATTGACACACTGGAGCGAAGTCGCAGGCCCCGACATCGCCACCGTCTGCCGCCCCGTCGACATCACATACGGTCGCAGCTTCGGAGCCACACTCACACTGCTGACCACTGGCGCCGAAGCCCCAATGCTGGATATGCAAAAAGACACGATCATCAAACGGGTCAACGCCTGCTATGGCTATGCCGCGATCCGCAAGGTCCGCATCACGCAGACCGCAGCAACCGGATTTTCCGATGGCCGCGCCGTTTTTGACCCGGCTCCAAAAAACAAAGCTGCGCCTCAACCCATCACTCAAAAAGCGGTGGACGCAACAACGGGCGTCGGCAACAACGAACTCCGCGAGGCGCTGGCGCGTCTTGGCACAAATGTCATTTCGAAATCAAACCGATAGCAAAGGTATAAGACACATGACCCGTAAACTGACGGCCCTTGGCGCCCTGGCCTTTGTGGCCCTTTTTGGCGTCTTTTTGATAGGCCAAACCCAAGACCAAAGCGATCCTTTCGGCGCAGCCTTTGCCCAAGATGCTGACGATATCGACACATCCGGCATCAAAGACATGAGCATCGGCAACCCCGATGCCAAAGTCACCATCATCGAATACGCTTCCTTCACCTGCCCGCATTGTGCGGCCTTCCATGCTGATAGCTTCAAAAAGCTGAAAGCCGATTTCATCGACACAGGCAAAATTCACTTCATCAATCGCGAAATCTACTTTGACCGCTACGGCCTTTGGGCGGGCATCACCGCACGGTGCGGCGAAAACGCTGAAAACCGCTACTTTGGCATCATCGACGTAATTTATGAACAACAACGCGACTGGGCCGATTCCAGCAATGCCCCCGAAGTGATCGTCGAAAAACTACGGACCATCGGCAAAACGGCTGGCCTGACCGATTCCGATCTTGACGCCTGCTTCCAAGACGGTGACCGCGCTCAGGCGCTCTATGCGACCTACCTCAAAAATTCAGAGGCAGACGGCGTGCGCGCGACACCTTCCTTCGTCATCAATGGCAAAATGCACAGCAATATGCCCTATGATGAACTGAAAGAACTGATCGAATCCATGCTCTAGGGTTCGCCTCTTTACCACAACCAACGGCGGGTCACATTGGCCCGCCGTTTTCAATTCGCACCATAAGAAAGCCCGCCATGACACCGCTCCAAGGCTTGAAAGTCGTTGAACTCGCCCGCATCCTTGCTGGCCCCTGGGCGGGCCAAACCCTGGCCGATCTTGGCGCGACAGTAACAAAAGTCGAAGCACCCTCGGGTGACGATACCCGCCAATGGGGCCCCCCTTTCGTGGAAAACGACGGCGACACATCAGCCGCTTACTTTCATTCCACCAATCGCGGCAAGACATCGGTTACCGCAGATTTCCGAACCCCCGAAGGCCGCGCATTCGTCGAAAACCTGATCCGCGACGCCGATGTGCTGATTGAAAACTTCAAAGTCGGCGGGCTGAAAAAGTACGGCCTTGATTACGAAAGTCTCGCCAAAATCAACCCTGCCCTGATCTATTGTTCCATCACCGGTTTTGGCCAAACCGGCCCCTACGCAGACCGAGCCGGCTATGATTATGTGATCCAAGGCATGTGCGGTCTGATGTCGGTGACGGGCGATCCAACGGATCAACCGCAAAAAACCGGCGTCGCGGTAACCGACATTTTCACAGGGTTGTACTCAGTCGTGGCCATTCAAGCCGCGCTGATCCAACGCCAAACCACCGGTCGCGGCCAACATATCGACATGGCGCTTCTGGATTGCGGCGTTGCGATCATGGCGAACCAGGCGATGAATTTCCTGATCTCGGGCACTGCGCCCAAACGCATTGGCAACGCCCACCCGAACCTTGTGCCTTACCAGGTTTTCGATTGCTCGGATGGCTTCGTGATTATTGCAACTGGCAATGACAGCCAGTTCCAGAAACTCTGCACCCTTCTGAACCGATCAGATCTGGGTACCGATCCAAACCACGCCACCAACGCCCAGCGCATCACCAATCGCGAAACTCTGGCGGCCAAAATCAATTCCGAAACGCAAAAACGCACCCGCGCCGATCTGCTGCAAGCCTGCGATGCCGCAGGTGTTCCGGCGGGCCCCATCAACGACATGGAAGATGTCTTCAACGATCCGCAGGTGAAACATCGCGGCCTGCAAGCCGACGCATCCGGCATCCCCCTTGTCCGGTCGCCCTTCCACTTTTCCGACGCGGACCTCGCCTCAATGCGCGCAGCCCCGCCCCTTGGTGCCAATCAAACCAAATCGCGCTAAGGGGCCATGCCCGCTAAAGCTGCCGACAATGCGGCGTCGTCATCCATCTGCAAACGCACCGGCAATGTCAGAACCTTGGACCTGAACGCCAAAGGTAAGCGCACGGCGTCTTTCTCGGTCGTCACAAGTTGCGCCGAAAGCTCCGCGGCTTCGCCCTCCAGCCGTTTCAACAACGTGTCTGACAACGCCTGATGGTCGTCCAGGGCCTGAACCCGCGCGACTTCGGCACCCAGCCCTCGCAATGTCGCAAAAAACTTCTCAGGCCGCCCGATCCCGGCAAACGCCAGAACCCGCAAGCCGTTCCAATCCATACCGGTTTCCAAAACTTCAAGATGCGCCGTTGCTTGTGGAATGTTTATCTGGCTGCCCCAAACCTCATGAAACTGCGCCTGCGCCTCGTGTGAACCAATCGACAAAAGAACATCCGCGCGCGCCAAGCCAGCCTCAACCGTTTCGCGCAATGGCCCCGCCGGAATGACACGCCCGTTTCCGAACCCAATGTCGGCGTCGACAATCACCAGACTTAATATCTTTTCGACCGATGGGTTCTGATGCCCGTCATCCAAAACGATAACCCGCGCGCCAGCGGCTTCGGCGGCCTTAACTCCTGCGGCACGATCACGCGCCACCCAAGTCGGTGCGAAAGCTGACAACAGCAACGGTTCGTCGCCCACATCCGCCGCACTATGGCGTCGTTCGTCAACCTGCAAAGGGCCCAATTCGCGCCCCCCATAACCGCGCGACACCACATGCACACCCTCGCCAAGGCGTGCAATCAGAGATATGACAACCGGCGTTTTGCCAGTCCCGCCCGCGTTCAGGTTACCAACACAAATCACCGGGCATCCGGCTTGGTATCCCGTGCGGGCCACCCGGCGCGCTGTCGCCGCACCATAGACCCATCCCAAAGGCTGCAATACACGTGCCTGCCAACCCGGTTGTTCTGGCGCATTGTGCCAAAATCCCGGTGGACGCATCACGCCTTACCCGCCTGCTCCAGGGCAAGATCAATCAATTCTGCCAATCGTTCGACCACGCCCGCGCTTTCGGTTGTCACCGACCAACCCGCTTGCGCCAAGGATGCCGCTCGGTCCGGTGCCAGAAGGGTTTGCACCGCTTCGCCCAAAGTTTCACCGTCGTTCACGGCCATACAGGCTCCGGCCGCAGCCAACCGTTTGAACCTTGGCGCCGCATCACCAAGATGGGCCCCGTGCAATACCGCTGACCCCAATGCCGCCGGTTCATAAGGGTCGATCACCTCAGAGCCCGGCGTAAAACTGCCCCCCATAAAGCTGGTGGGCGCCAGTCTGTACCAAAGTCCCAATTCATCTTCAGTGTCGGCGATGTAGATCTGAATATCCGGGTCCGGCTCACCACCTTCGGACCGAAGCGACGTCCGCCATCCGTTGGCATCCAGCGCATCGCGCATCTCGGCCACCGCATCCAGATCCGTGGGCACAAGTATCAATAGCATGCGATGGGCCGCCCGAAACGCACGGCGATTGGCGACTTCGATCATTTCCACTTCTTCGGGTCGCACACCCGCCGCAAGCCAAACGGGTCGCCCGCCCAAAAGTTTGCCCAAGGTATCGCATTCGGCTTCGTTACAGGTGGGTGCATGAACAGTATCTGTAAACGGCCCGGTGATTTCGACATTCGTGTCGCTGTCTTTCAGATGTTCGCGCAGAACGTTCGCTTCGGCGGCAGACCCAGCAAGACAGGTCTGAAACTTGTCGAGGTAGCTCGGAAACTTGCGTACGGTGCCCCGTTCGATCGCTGTTAAAAACAACGGCACATCCCGCGCGGATGCGGCATTCACCAATCTGGGCGCGTCGACATCCCCCAAAAAGACACCCACATCCGGGCGCCAGTGATCCAGAAACCGTTCAATCGATCCTTGGGTTTCAATGGGCGTCAACTGATGGATGGTGCTTTTTGACACCAAAGGCACCAAGGGCGCATCTGTTCCAGTGGTCACCAAACAATGAACCGGCGTTTCGCGCAAAAAAGACAACTCTTTGGCAAGCGACAAAACGCCGCCAGCGTCTGATCCTTTCTTTGTGGCCAGCCATAAAATACAGCCGTCCGGTCGCTCCACCGTTGGTTTGCCCAACCGTTCCGAGCTTTGTGGCGCATCCACAACCGCAGGCTTTAGAAACGACAGGTCCTTGATCCGTCTCGCGGTCGCCGTGATGCGTGAAACAAGGCGCGGGCGGTCTGTCAGCTGCCCAGCTCCTCGGTCGAAGACGCCTCAGCCGCTTCGTCACGAAGACGGTGAATGTGCGCGATAAAATACCGCATATGGGCATTATCAACCGTCCGCTGCGCTTCGCCTTTCCAGGCGTTATAGGCGCTCTCATAATCCGGGAACATGCCAACAACATGGATATCGTCGACATTGCGGAACACGTTTTCAGACGGATCGACAAGCTCGCCGCCGAATACAAGATGAAGTCGTTGGGGCATCGTATACCTCCCATTGGGTTAAGCGCGAAGCTACCCGCACCGCGCCTGTCGTCAAGCACGGAACCGATTGCGCATTTTAGCTACAACTGACGTCTTTCGATTTCCTATGCGTTAGCGACGCGGCACTTTCAACTTTTCGCGCCCACTGTCTGTCAGGGCAAACCAATCATCACCATCATAAACCACGGGAATCAGATCGTTGCCCCAACCGGCACCGGTGTCGATATTCACCCGGTTGCCGTAATGCGTGGGCTCGTCGACAGGCGTGTGACCATGAACAATCAGCGCTTCGTGGTCGTTGACGTGCCAAAGGAATTCGTCCCTGATCCACATCAGATCGTCCTCGTCCTGTGCATCCATCGGAAATCCGGGGCGAATTCCGGCATGAACAAAAATCAAATCGTCTTCGCGGTGCCAAAGCGGTAATTCGTTCAGAAATTTCTGGTGAGCCTCGGGCACCTTGGCGCGGGCGCGGGCCCGAAAACTCGCGTCACGTTCCAGCAACTTGCGCTTTACCCCATAGGATTCCAGCGTCTGTCTGCCCCCCATGCGGTGATGGTGCCACGTCAGACCTTTGCGCAGCCGCGCATGGGTCCCGTTGCCCCCTTGCAGGAAATCACTGAACAAACGGTCGTGATTGCCGCACAGAACAAGCCAATCTTCACCCGCTTCAATCCCATCGATCAAGTACTGAATGACGCCCTTAACGTCCGGGCCACGATCAACCAGATCACCCACATGCATAATGGGACCTTCGTGAATGCCAGTACGCGCGCGATCTTCAGCGATCCGCGCATGCGCCGCATGAAGCTGGTCCAGATACCCGTGAATGTCGCCGACAGCATAAATCATTCCACGGGTCATAGTCAGAAATTCAATGCGCGACTAGCCTTAGACGTGTGAGAACTCGCCGAAGTTGGAAGCACATATCGTCGCGGCCTCGTTAACCTTTCGCCGCTCCGTCGTCGGTCTCACGATAAAGCCAAGCAAACAAAAGCACCGCCAAAACCGCTCCGACAACCTGTGCCACAATGAAACCCGGTACATCCAATGGGCGAATGCCTGAAAACGTATCCGTTAGGCCTCGCGAAATCGCAACAGCCGGGTTGGCAAAAGATGTGGACGCCGTGAACCAATACGCCGCCGTAATATAAAGCCCGACCAATACCGGCACCGCGTCTGCGCGTTGTTTTACACCGGCAAAGATGATCAGAACCAAACCAAAGGTTGCGATGATTTCTGCAAACCACTGCGAGCCACCGGTTCGAACCTTTTGGCTGAACTGGAAAATGCTCTCCTCAAACATCCCATGTGCGGCCCATGTGCCCAATATCCCGCCGCAAATCTGCGCCACCACATAGGCCAAAGCCGCAGCACCCGCGATGTCACCCCTGATCCGAAAGGCCAGGGTGACAGCCGGATTGAAATGCGCGCCTGAAACGGGGCCAAATGTCATGATCAACACGACCAATATGGCACCCGTGGGAAGCGTATTGCCCAAAAGCTGAATGGCCACATCATCCGACAAACGCTCGGCCATAATGCCCGAACCGACAACAGTCGCCACCAAAAGCCCTGTTCCCAAAGCCTCGGCCACCAGCCGCCTTGTCAAATCGTAAGCCATCCTGCCCTCGGAGTAATGTTCGCTTAAGCCCCGATTAAGCCACGTCGAACGTCATTGGTCGCACCTGATCGAACATGCCGGTCGATTGTAACGCCTCTATGACAGAATTTTCGACCGGTTCGTCCACATACAAAAGCGCAATCGCATCGCCGTTCTTTTCGTTCCGACCAAGGGTAAAGTTCGCGATATTCACACCGTTCGATCCCATCGTGTTACCCAAAGTACCAATGATTCCGGGAACATCCTCGTTCGTGGTATAAACCATATGCTCTCCGATCTCGGCATCAATGTTGATCCCCTTGATCTGAATGAACCGCGGCTTGCCATCACTAAACACCGTGCCCGCAATCGAACGCTCCCGCTCGCCAGTCACAACCGTCAGCTTGATATAGGCATCAAACGCCCCCGATTTTTCCTGCGTCGTGGTCGAGATTTCGACACCCCGATCTTTGGCCAGAACCGGCGCGCTCACCATATTCACATCCGGGTTCGTCGCCTTCATGATCCCTGCCACAGCCGAGGCATTCAACGCGGCGGTGTTCATTTCGGCCACTTCACCGTTGTACAGAATGTTGATCGCGCAAATCGGTTCATCGGTCAGTTGGCCAACAAAACTGCCAAGATGCCCGGCCAGTTTCACCCAAGGCCCCATCACCTTGGCCTCTTCCGCCGTCACAGATGGCATGTTCAGCGCATTGGTCACAGCACCCGTCATCAAGTAATCCGACATCTGCTCGGCAACCTGCAATGCCACGTTTTCCTGCGCTTCCGTCGTCGCAGCACCCAGATGCGGCGTCACAACCACATTCGGCAAGTTGAACAACGGGTTCTCATTTGCCGGTTCCTGAGCGAATACATCAAACGCCGCACCTGCCACGTGCCCCGACTTCAACAACTCGGCCAAAGCTTCCTCATCGACCAGACCACCCCGTGCACAGTTGATAATCCGCACACCTTTCTTGGTTTTGGCAAGATTCTCGCGGCTCAGAATGTTCCGGGTGCCGTCCAACAGCGGCGTGTGCAGCGTGATGAAATCGGCCCGCGCCAGCAATTCATCCAACTCAACCTTCTCGGCCCCTTTTTCGGAAATCTTTTCGTCGCTCAATGTCGGATCAAAGGCCACAACCTTCATCTGCAAACCCAATGCCCGATTGGCAACGATACCGCCAATATTACCGATCCCAATCACACCCAGGGTCTTGTTGGTCAGCTCGGTCCCCATAAACTTCGACTTTTCCCATTTCCCTTCATGGGTCGAGGCACTCGCCTCCGGGATTTGACGCGCAACCGCAAACATCATCGCAATCGCATGTTCCGCCGTTGTGATCATATTGCCAAAGGGCGTGTTCATCACGATCACACCGTGTTTCGACGCAGCCGCTTTGTCGATATTGTCCGTACCGATCCCGGCGCGACCAATCACTTTCAGATTTGGCGCGGCTTCCAAAATCTTCTCGGTCACCTTCGTGGCCGACCGGATCGCCAGCCCATCATAGTTTCCGATCACCTCCAAAAGGCGATCCTTGTCCTTGCCCAATCCGGGTTCAAAATCCACATCAATGCCGCGATCGCGGAAAATCTGTACCGCGGTTTCAGACAGCTTGTCGCTGACCAGCACTTTGGGTTTCTGTGTCATTTTCGTTAATCCATCGTTCGGGGGCACCGACGTAATACCGACGTCATACCGACGCGATACAGACGTGCCACATATAGGGTTATTCGGTTGCTTGAAGCGCCGCGATTTCGGTCTGAAAGGCCCAATCAAGCCAAGGCGTCAACGCCTCAAGATCAGCCGTCTCAACCGTGCCACCACACCAGATCCGCAGACCTGCAGGCGCATCGCGGTAAGCCCCAATGTCATAGGCAACATTCTGCGATTCCAAGCGCTTAGCCACTGCTTTCGCGAAAGCAGCGCCATCAACAATCCGCGCATCCGTAAACTTCAGACAGACGCTAGTGTTCGACCACGTCTCAGGATCAACCGCCAAATTCGCAATCCAGTCGCGCGTCTCGCAAAAATCATGAAGCACTTTGGCATTTGAATCCGCACGCGAAATCAAACCCTTAAGCCCATCAACACTCACAGCCCAATCCAGGGCTTGCAGGTAATCCTCAACCGCCAGCATCGACGGCGTGTTGATCGTTGCACCCTCAAAAATGCCCGCAATCAACTTACCGCCCTTGGTCAGCCGGAAAATCTTCGGCAATGGCCAGGAAGGTGTATAGGTTTCAAGCCGTTCCACCGCCCGCGGCGACAAAATAATCATCCCATGTGCGGCCTCGCCACCCAACACTTTCTGCCAGCTGAAGGTGGTCACATCCAACCGATCCCACGGCAAATCCTGTGCAAATGCCGCAGACGTTGCATCGCATATCGTCAAACCCAGGCGGTCGCTCGGAATGTCAAAAGACGCAGGCACACGAACACCCGACGTCGTTCCATTCCAAGTGAAAACAACATCCGCATTCCAATCAATGGCGGCCAAATCAACAATCTCGCCATAATCAGCGGTGGTCACTTTCGCGTCCAGTTTCAACTGCTTGACGACATCCGTCACCCAACCCGCACCAAAACTTTCCCAAGCCACCATTTCGACAGGCCGCTCGCCCAGAAGGTTCCACATCGCCATCTCAACAGCGCCAGTGTCCGACGCCGGAACGATACCAACCAGATAATCCTCAGGCACGCCCAGGATTTCTTTGGTCCGCTCAATCGCGTCTTTCAGCTTGGATTTTCCGATGGCAGCCCGGTGCGAACGCCCAAGTGCGGCGTTGTTAAGACTTTCCAGCGAAAATGAAGGATGTTTGGCACAGGGGCCAGACGAAAAACGCGGGTTACCCGGCCGCGTCGCCGGTTGTTCTATATCCATTTCTGAATATCCTCACAGATATGCGCCCTTCGTTGGGGAAGGGTGTCCCACTCACGCGGATACTCAAACCCAGAAAAAACAGCAATAGACAAAAGGTCTCACGGTGCAGGTTCCTGCAACGCTGTGCAGAACGATGCAGGAACGCGCCCATCGGATTGGCACAAATCTGACACAAGCGGTTCGCGCATTGTTCATGGTTTCTCTCGCCTCGTTCACCCGGACCTAAAACGCGTCAGCCGCATGGTCGGCTTTACGTTGACCAGTCTTGACCGTGTTTCGATGTGGCAGTTGGTGGCGGTCCTGAATGCCCGCCTGCAACCAGGTCAGCGCAAGTTTCTAGCCACGTCCGCCCTTTTGGCCCTCACAGACGACGAATACCAAAGCGTTATAAACTACGTGGAGGGTCCGTCATGAACCGACCTCTGGACGTCCTCCTGCATCACATGCGCATCTCTTCAAACTCCCATGACGAATGGGAGGCGAACTTTGCGCAATCGATACTCAAGCAGGCCAAGCGCAAGTCATGGAAACCGTCGCAAAAGCAGACCGCGATCATGAACCGATTGGTCTCGGAATCTCTCAACGAAACTGAATTGGAGGTTCTTGAAGAATATTAGCCCCGCCGAAGCGGGGCCGTGTCAGGCGGACGGTAGCTCTTTGGCGGGGCATGACGGTGGCGTCTGACACGTAATGCCTACCACGGGGTTGGATCAAAGGCAAAGGGCAGTCCGAAAGGTTGAAGCCCGATCCACGGCACAGCGTCTCAGGTGTCGCAAGTAGCAACCGACTGACTGGCGGGAACGCACGACCAGTTAGGCCCAAAGCGACGGCCCGGCTCCGGCCAGCAAGATCGCGAGGGTGTAGGGACTAACTCCGGCACACGCTGGGGTTAGTCGTCCTATGCCCTTCGCTCAGACCCTCACCATCCAGCAATGGGGTTGAGAAGTGAAACGTAAGAGAGATTGAGAAGGACAAATAACGATGGGTGACTTTGCGAAGACTGTCGAACTGTGGTCCCAGAAGGCATTGCGTAACGCTGATGAGGTGGTGAGCAATGCCACGGCCACTCTGGCACGCATCGCCCAAGACCGCGCTCCTGAAGTCACAGGTGAACTCAAGGATTCAATCCAGATTTGGATCAACGGCACGTTGGTCGGTCAGGGACTTGAAGGATACCAGGCAGCCGCACAGCAGGCCAAGGCTGGCGATGAGGTTACGATAGGCTGGACCGCTGATCATGCTGTGGTGGTTGAGTTCGGCAGTGGTGACCGACGCGCACATTTCTTTGTGCATGGTGCTGTGACGCAGTGGGACGCGATTGTTGCCCAGGCTGTTCGGGATTTGGCGCAATGATGGTCCCAATGCCCGGCGTTCTGGGAGGGGGTGGGCACGCGGGGCGGGCCTCTTTTGCTACACACACGGAAGGGCTGGCCAATGGCTAAGACTTCCACGCTGGTAAAACGCTTCTGCAAAACCCTATCGGTGCCAACTGGGCGGTTGACGGGTCGTCAGATCAAGCTGGCCCCGTACCAGAACCGGTTCATAGATGGCGCATTTGCTGACGGGATCAACGTCGGTGTTCTGAGTGTGGGGCGCGGCAACGGCAAGTCGGCGATCTCTGCGATGCTCTGCGCCGGTGAATTACTGGGCGCATGGTCTGACGCGGCTGAGCGGGAAATTATCATCGCTGCGAGAACGCAGGATCAGGCGAAAATTGCTTGGAACTACACCGCCAGCTTTATCCAGACATTGCCGGAGGACGTGCAAGAACGGATCACCGTCCGCCGCCAACCCCGGTTTGAAATCCAATATGACGATCACAATGGCTCGCACATCCTCAAGGCCATCTCGGCGGACGGAAAGTCGGCACTTGGTTCATCGCCCACATTGGCGGTTCTTGATGAGCGCGGCCATTGGCCCCTCGCGGCGGGCGACGAACTTGAAGCGGCACTGCTTACAGGCCTTTCTAAGCGAGATGGCAAAGCGCTGATCATAAGCACCTCAGCTCCGAACGACATGCACCCTTTCAGCATGTGGTTGGATTGGGACGCACCAGGGGTCTACCGGCAGGAACACCGTCCCACACCCAACCTGCCGGTGGACGATCCCGAAAGTTTGCTGATCGCAAATCCGGGTTCCAAACATGGGATTGGTCCCACCATGACGCGGCTCAAGGAAGATGCTGCATTGGCCTTGGCGCGAGGTGGATCTGCACTGTCTCGCTTCCGCCTTTTGTCTCGGAATGAACGTGTTGCTGAAGACAATCGGGACGCACTGCTCGACCTGAACGAATGGCTGCAATGCGAAACCGACGACCTTCCACCTCGTCAGGGGCAAGTCGTGATCGGGTTGGACCAAGGTCAATCTGCGTCAATGAGTGCCGCCGCCTATCTCTGGCCCGAGACCGGCCGCCTTGAGACATGGGGTGCTTTCGGCACGGTTCCGAATTTGGAAGCACGTGGGCAATCCGATGCTGTTGGTGACCTCTACAGCCAAATGCACAAGCGCAAAGAACTGGCGTTGATGGGGCAGAAAACCGTTCCTTTGGCCCAATGGCTACGCCGGGTTCTGGGTCATGTGGAAGGCGAGCATATCGCGGCTATCGTCGCGGATAGGTTCAAACAATCCGAAATCGGAGATGCGCTCACAGAAATCGGCAACCGTTCCCCTGTGATTTGGCGCGGCATGGGCTTCAAGGATGGGTCTGAAGACGTGGAACGTTTCCGGCGGTCCATTTTCGACGGGAAGGTAAGCGTTTCCGAAAGTCTCTTGTTGCGACACGCCATCGGTGAAGCGGCCGTGTTCATCGATCCGGCGGGCAATTCCAAGATCGTCAAAGGCCGCTCAATGGGTCGTATCGATGCCGCATGTGCCGCTGTTCTGGCAGTCGCCGAAGGTGCCCGGATCATGGGCAGACCCGCCCACAAGGGAGGGCGGATCGCATGGGGTTGAGGAAAGATTACAAGCGCCATTCAGCCAAAGTTACCCGAGGCCCGCGCTGGAAATCTCTGCGCATGCAAGCGCTCGATCGCGACAATTGGGCTTGTGTTCAATGCGGTGAACGTCGGCGCTTGGAATGTGACCACGTTCTGCCTGTCCGTGACCGACCCGACCTCTCCTACGTTTTATCAAATTTGCAGATTCTTTGCGGGCGATGCCACGCGAGAAAGACCCGGCTGGAAATAGGCCACAAGCCGCTTCCGCCCAAACGCCAGGAATGGCGCAACCTCCTGTCGAGCATGAAAGGACAACCAAATGCTGACATCTAAGAAACTCGAACTGCGCCGGTCTGAAATCCGGCAGTCGCTTGCCGAACTGGCGAACATCGAGAAGCCATCCGAGGATGAAACCCGAAAGATGACTGAGTTGGATACCGAGTACCGGACAAAGGAAACTCAATACCGCGCAGCACTTGTTGCCGAAGATGACGAACGCCGCGAGGCTGGTGAGGAGCTTGAGACCCGTTCTGAAAAAGAATGGGCCGAGATGGCAAATAAGTTCGAGGTGCGACAGGCAGCCCTTGCCATTGATGAAGGTCGTAAGCTCGAAGGCGCCACCGCTGAAATGGTCGAAGAACTCCGCAGTCAGGGCGGTTTCCAAGGCATCCCGGTTCCCCTTGAGGCACTGGAAACGCGGGCCGGAGAAACGCTTGCGGGTGGTGTTCCTGACCCAATCCGAACAATGCCAACAATCGAACGTCTCTTTGCCAATTCCAGCGCAACCCAAATGGGGTGTCGGATGATCAATGTCGGTGTCGGTGAGATCGAATACCCCGTTGCAACCGGCGGAGCACAGCCAGGTTGGGCGGCAACGGAAACGTCGGATGTGCCTGGACCACAAGCTTACACGACCATTGATCGGCCGATGACCCCGGATCACACTTTGGGCGTCCAAATGAAGATCACCCGCAAGGCGCTAAAGCAGGCAGGCCAAGGGTTGGAACAATCGGTTCGACGCGACATGAGCGCGGCAATTCAACAGGAATCGGATCGGGCAATCTTTCTTGGCAGTGGCTCGGGCGGTGAACCTCTTGGTATTTTTCCCGGCGCGGCGACATATGGCATCACTGAAACTGCAATCGACGCAGCTGCCGATTATGCAATGTTCCGAAAGGCCGCTGTACGTTTCATGACAGCCAACGCGGCAAGTGGCCCTGGCGCGGTCAATTTGCTTCTCCGGCCGGAAATCTATGATGAGATGGACGACGCGCTTATCTCTGGTACGTCCATTTCAGAATGGGATCGTTTGGTTGCCAAAATCGGCAACGTTCAACTGACCACCAACGGGATCGCAGCGCCGTCCGGTGACCCCGCCGCGTCCAACGCATTGCTGACTACGAATACAAACGGGGTGGCACCGGTTTTCTGCGGCATGTGGGGTGCGGTCGATCTTATCCGTGATCCATATTCCGACGCAAAATCCGGGCAACTGCGACTGACTGCGCTGGTCACTATGGACGTGACGGTGGCACGCGGCGTCCAACTCGAAATCCTGACCGGAGTTCAGTGATGGATAGGGGTGCCATTTTCGAAGGGCTTGAGCTTCGCCGTGAAGGTGATGGCACCCGCCGTCTGCGCGGGCGCTTTCCCTATGGTAAGCGCGCGGTTCTTTCAGCGGGCGGCAATGGACGCCGCCCAAAGAAAGAGGAATTTGCGCCAGGTGCATTTTCGTTCGCTGTGGATGATCCAGACCGCGAAATTCACTTTCTTCTTGGCCACAGCTTTGATCACCCTTTGGCCAGCCGAAAGAATGGAACGCTGACACTCACCGAAACGGCGGAAGCGCTGATTTTCGATGCAATCCTCACTGAGGAAATCCAACGAACATCATGGGTTCAGGACTTCTTGGCAGGTTTTGCGGCAGGTTTGATCATCGGAATATCCCCCGGATTTCGTATTCCACCGCCGGAAGCAGTGTCTGATGCGGAAGAAACGCAAGAGGAAAATCCGACAGAAGGCAACGCCCTCATTCGGATCATTCGTGCGGCTGTTCTATTCGAATTGAGTGCCGTCACGCGACCCGCTTATGACGAAACGACCATCGAGGAACGATCCAAGGGCGGTGTCATCCTTCCAAAGCAACGTGCCATGGCGAGGTGGCGCCCATGATTGATCTCTTGAAGCAGGTTGAATCAGTGCCAGTCGCATTTCCTGACACTCCTGGCGGGCTGTCGGACAATGCGACTGCGTTGGATAGCAACATGATTTGGTCGCGGATCGAGACCTACGTTTCGCATCGATGGACCGAGCGGGAAGTGGTTTGGACAATCGAAGGCCATGAAGACGACGATTGGACTGCACCTCTGACGCCCGTGGTGTCACTTGCCGCTGAAAAATGGGAGAGCGGTTCGTGGGTTTCAGTCACGCTCCCCGAGGGGCCAATGGGCTATTGCTTGCCGTCCGACGGTCAATTCCGCATCACGGCACAAGTTGGCGGTGGTAGTGTGCCGGCGGCTGTGCCCGAGGCTTACCGTCGATTGGCTGAATACCTCAGCGGCGCAAAGGATAGCCTCAATGAACCCGGCGCATCTTCAATTTCGCAAACCATCACGTCCGATCTGCAATGGTCGGTGACGCGTGCACCCAATTGGATAGCGCGCGCCATTCAGCATTCCGGCGCAGCTGATCTCTTGCGCCCATATCGGAGGGCTTGAGCATGTGGCCATTCAAACGAAAAGAACAAATCGAAACCCGGTCATCTGGTACGGGCTACACGTCTCAGATCATGGCGGCGCGAGCTGACTACATCACTGGAATAGATGGTGTTGCAGAACTGACCGGCACAGTTCAGGGATGTGTCAGCCTGTGGGAAGGCGGATTGAGCCTTGCCGATGTTGAGGGCACCGACCTGATCACATCACGCGATTTGGCGCTTGCTGGTCGATCCCTTGCACTTCGCGGTGAGGCCTTATTCCTGATCCGTGATGAAGGCTTGCTACCCTGTACGGATTGGGATTTGACCACTCGCAATTCCAAGCCCAAAGCCTATCAGGTCGGACTATACGAAACCTCCGGTGGGCGCTCTGTCACCGCTTTGGCCGCCGAAGTTCTGCACTTCCGTATCGGGGCAGATGTTGGCCTGCCATTCATTGGTCAAAGCCCTTTGCGCCGCGCGCGCCTCACGGCTGGTCTGCTGAACATCCTTGAAAGCGCACTTTCCGAAGTCTATGCCAACGCGCCTCTTGGGTCGTCTGTCATCCCATTTCCTGAAGCGCCTGAACAGGACATGGAAGCACTGGCGCGAGGGTTTCGGGCGTTCCGAGGCAAGACACTGGTGCGGGAGTCGGTCAACGTAACAGCTGCGGGTGGCCCGGCGCCACAAACCGATCTTAAGCCGTCAGATGTCGGACCTGATCTGAGCAAGGCCATGACCAAGGAAACTCTGGCAGCCGCCAAGGCTTCCATTGAAATGGTCTACGGCGTCCTACCCGGCCTAAGCAACATCTCAACGACCGGACCGATGGTGCGTGAATGTCAAAGGCATCTCGCTCAGTGGTGCTTGCAACCGATAGCCGGAATGATTGCGCAAGAGGCGACTGAAAAGCTGGGATCGACAGTCACCTTGGACGTGATGCGACCTTTGCAAGCCTTCGATGCAGGCGGGCGGGCGCGTGCTGCCATGGGCATCATCCAAACACTCGCCGCAGCGAAAGAGGCGGGAATCGATCCGGAAATTGCATTGAACTTTATCGACCTGAAAGGAACCGAAAATGGCTGATCAATTTGAGAATATCCGACCCGCACTTGAAAGCCCCGCTGAGGGTATTCTTGCCGTCACACCAGACGACAATACTGACCTCTCCGAGGTTTCTCGTGCACTCTATATCGGAGGGACCGGTGACGTTGCTGTGCAGATGAAAGACGGAAGCACGGGCACGTTTGTGGGCGTTCCGGGTGGCATCATGCTTCCCTTACGCGCTTCACGGGTTCTGGCAACTGGCACCACGGCCACGAACATCCTCGCGGTGTTCTGATGCGTATTCGCATTCGTCAGTTTCGCGTTCCGCAAAAAACGACGAGGATCAACGGCAACGTTGTCCTCGCACAATTCACGGTTATCCTCGATCACTTCAAGATTTTTCAGGTTAAGCTGGCGGAATGCCCCGAGCATGAGTATCGCATCTATGCACCAAGCCACGTGCAACTCAGCATGGAAGGGCGGGAAGTCATCCGTGAGAAGGCTGTGGCGAAATTGAAGACAGACACAGGACATGCGTTGCCATTCCGATTCATAGTCTGAAACCCCAATAGCCACTCCAAAATGAGTTATTGCAGCGAAGATCAGCCATGTAGGACAAAGCTGCGGCTGGCTGCCTCAAAACAAAATGTACGCTGCGCGACATATCCGAATCTTCTCAAGCATTTGATTCGGCAAATCTTTTTTTTCTTAACTCTGTGGCTGAACTTCAATATGATGTTAAGTTGTATCAATTGGGTGGAAATTTACTATGAATCTCAAGAGTTTTTTGGTCGCTGTGGTCGTATTCGGAACCACTACACTAGGCGCATCTGCTGCGACACTTCTTTCGTCTGGCGACTTTTCGATTGATGGACAAACGACAAGCGGTAACTGTCCCACTGCTGACACGCCGTGCATCCTTCTTGCAAACGCCGGGCCGAATTCGACTGCGACACTTTCGATCGGGGGCGGTGCATTCGATCTGAGCGGCTTCTTCTACAGCTTGCAGGGCACAGGCTCTCAAGTGACGGCAACTTCTGATTTGGGCGGTGTCTTTGTGAATACAAATCCACAAGGCAGCATCACCGGCCTCTTTGCCGACCTGACAGGTGTTTCTGGTTTCACAGGTATCACGAGCGTTCAATTTACCAATACCGGCAATGGCACGGTGCGCGTGGGAGGGTTTTCGGGAGAAGCTCCAATACCCGCAGTTCCTCTTCCTGCATCGGGCTTGCTACTTTTGGGCGCGCTTGGTCTTAGTTTGGTTTCAAAACGTAAAAAATCCTAACAATTTCCCGTTGGATGACATTTGGAGACCGGCTGTTGTGCCGGTCTTTTTCTTTGCCGCCTTAGCGATTGGGCTGTAGATGTTTCAGCGTTCGCTTTAGGCTCGTTGCCGACATTCGCAGTGTTGCCCAAAACGCAAGGCCAAAGGCCCATTGCATTGTGCTTTGAATTGGTGAAGGATATCCGTGGGCGTGACAACCCGGACTGTGATAGCTGCAACACCCGACTAAGGTTTCATCCGTTGGCGCGGATGGCAGCGAAATGGCGAACCCGCTTGGCGGCGGATCGTGTCTGGCATTCTTGCCGGGGCGCGAGCGAAATACAATAGCCGCTAGGTAAATACGTTCGGCTTCTCTCACAGGAAGTTGTCAACGCCCCGGTGTTAGCCCGCTGCTGACGTGGCCATGACAAGCCAAACTGTGAGAAGAAACCATGAAAAGACGAGACCTGATACTTGGGGCCGCGATTGTCCCCATGTTAGCCACACCTGCCGCCACATCAACTGAAAGCCCGCTTCGGGCACTCTATCATCGCTGGCAGGCCGTCAAAGACGAATACAGCGCGCTTCCCGGCGATTGCTCAGAAAAATTAGAGCAAGCGGTGTTCGACAGTATGCTGCGACTGGAACACCAAGCGGCGGATTTCGAACCAAGGACGATGGAAGACTTGTACTTTAAAATCGTCTTTGCCGACGACAACGGCGATATGGATCTGAACATCCATCAAACGTCTTTGGTCGCAATGTCGTACCGAGCGCTTGGAGTGGTGCCAGAGCAACGCGGGAATTTTGGGTCATGAGCGTCCAAGAAGTATTCGACGCAATTGACGTCCTGAGAAAGCTGACGCCTGCGCAGAAAGACGAATTTCTGCGGCGTTTGAGAGAAGCGGAGGTTGAAAAGTGAACCAAATCGCCAAAACACCCAAAGAGATGTTGGAGCTTTCCTGGCGTCTGAGGGCCTATCTGGTCAGCTTGAATGAACTGATCACCTACGACTCTGATCTGAGCATTCAGCTAATCGAGGGCGCGGAGCGGGATTCTCAGGCGCTGTTCAATGCGTTGGATGCGTATGATTTTCCGAAATCGTATGAATTGGAACAATAGGCAGTTGACTGTGTGGTCTCTCACAATTATAAGCGTGAGGGATCACACAAAGGCGAGCCAATGCCCAATTATGTCAAGCACTACGTAACCCAGTCGATGGCTTGCCACCTTTCGGGTATCAAGAATGACGTGCTGCGCGACTGGCGGCGTCGCGACCTTCTAGGCAACATGGGCGAACAGCAACAGAACCGGCGTTGGCAATACTCTCTTTTTGAGACTGTGCAGCTTGCAATCGTCCGCGAGCTTTTACCAACGATTCCGATGATTGGTGTGTGCCAGTGGATGGCGCATATCTCTGTCATTCCTGTCATTTACGCGCTACGGAAAAACGACGGCTACGTCTTTGTGGACACTGATCGACCTGAAAAACGGTTCTTTTCGTTTTGGGTTTCGACACGGATCTACGGCGATCATGATGAAAACGAGTATATGAATACTCGGAGTGCTGACTCGATAGAAGAGCTTTGGGGCGCTGTGGACGCAGGCGCTCATGCGCACATAGTCGATGCAGACCGTATGGCGGCAAGCCTGCCCGCAGACCTCAAGCGGGTCATGCTGCATGGTCTTGCAGCACCAGGCCGCGATGGTATCTCTATTGAAATTAAGGGCGACGGCTAATGCCAATCACCCCGGAATTTATCACACCGAAAGACTTGGCTGCACACTTCGGTGCTTCTGAGCGGCGCGTGTGTGATGATGTTCGGGCGCTCGGTTGCTACTCGAAAATCGGTGCTAAAGTGGTGATGTTCAAGCATCACGTCCAAGCGTTCATGGAGGCTATTGAATGGCACTCAAGATCAAACGCCGTGGCAAAATCTGGCACTACCAAGGAACAGTCGCCGGTCGGAGATTACGAGGCACTACAGGCACAGAGGACAAAACCCTCGCGCAGAGGGTCGCGGCGGAAGTCGAAGCCAAAGCGTGGCGAAGTCATCTCGATGGCCCGGGGGCATCACTGATGTTCTCTCAAGCAGCCATCGCCTATCGTGGGGCAGGCGGCGAATCCCGTTTCCTTGAACCGATTGAAGACTATTGGAAGGACACCCTGGTGTCCAAAATTACGGGCGAAGCAATCCGACTTTGGGCGAAGAGACACTACACGGGGCTGTCTAACGCGACCCTGAATCGTCAAGGCATCGTCCCCACACAAGCGATTATCAACTACGCGGCCGAACTTGGCTGGTGTTCACCTCTCAAAGTGAAGCGGTTCAAAGAATCGGCTAAAACCAAGACGCCAGCGACGCGAGAATGGGTTAACGCATTCGCAAATCAGGCCAATGAGGACGGCTTGCGCCACTTGGCAGCGTTGGCACTATTCATGTTCGGGACCGGCGCAAGGCGTGGTGAAGCATGTTCTTTAGTCTGGGGTGACATCGATCTGTTCAACAAGACAGCGACGATCAATCAGACCAAGATCGACGAAAGGCGGGAAGCACATTTACCGCCGCCGGTTATCGCCGCACTGGCCAATATTCCATCCAACCGGAACCCCGAAGACCAGGTATTCAACTACGCGTCAGGCGAAAGCGTTGGCCAAGTTTGGAACAACGTGATTATCCGTGCAGGTATTTTGAAACTGTCACCTCACTGTTGTCGCCACGGTTTCGCGACGACGATGTTGCAGGCTGGGATCGACCCAAAAACAGTAGCCGTTAGGGGTGGTTGGAAAGACGTCGGCACAGTTATGAAATTCTATGCTCATGCAATGGAAGATCCGACAGTCACAGACGCAGTTTTTGACACACCAGTGACACAAGCGCCCGACGATAAAAGCGTAAGTATTGGAAAACAAAGGGGGAAACAGGTATGAGCACTTCCCTTCGTTGGGGAAGGGTGTCCCACTCACGGACATACGTATTCGGAGGAGTAACAGCAATAGGCAAAGGCGTTTGCCGTGGAAGTGACGGGTAAAACAGGTGCGAAGCAGGAACCCATGTTTTGACCGGTCACTATACTCGGTTCGATGAATATTCGCATTCCTATATTTCTTTTAAAAACAATATGTTACACGACTAGAATGGGCACAAATTTGACGCGAGCGCCATTCTGATCAACCCTTTTAGGTCTGCTCCGATGTAGGAAAGATCTTGGCCAGACTTGCGGAGATTTTGGTCGGTTGCGACGAGACGATTTTCGCAAATTGCCGCGCATGGACTGCGCAATCGAAGGTGTCACACGCTGAGGATGCGTTAGCGTTCCATTCTTCCTTTGGCGGTGGCCTAAACCATCCTAAGGAATGCGGTTTATGGGCACTTATGGCCGTCGTGCAGTCGTTGCCGTCAGCCTCAAACTGGCCGTCCTGACACCATCGCTTCGAGCAAAATTCGCAGTTTTGAAACAAAACCTTCCCTCTTTTCCGGAACTCCTGTATGGCGCGGCCATCTGAGACGTGACGCTTTGGCCTTGGCGCATGACATGATGAGAAAGGCTGGCGGCAATGGGGCCGCAAATTTGAAAGGGATGGGCGGAGCGCCGCACTATTCCAGCTAGGATGAAAAATGTTCAAAGAAGTCAAAAAATCAATCCAGTGGGGCGAAGAAGAGCTGACACTGGAAACGGGCAAGGTTGCCCGACAGGCAGATGGATCGGTGATTGCCACCTACGGAGAAACTTCCGTTATGGCCAACGTGACTTTTGCCAAGGCACAAAAACCGGGTCAGGATTTTTTCCCGCTGACTGTGCACTATAACGAGAAATACTATGCCGCCGGCAAGATTCCAGGCGGCTTTTTCAAACGCGAAGCCCGTCCAACGGAAAAAGAGACGCTGACATCGCGTCTGATCGACCGTCCCGTGCGCCCGCTGTTTGTTCCAGGGTTCAAAAACGAAGTTCTGGTGATCTGTACCGTTCTTTCGCACGATCTTGTCAATGATCCTGACATCGTGGCAATGATCGCGGCCTCGGCTGCGCTGACCATTTCAGGCGCGCCTTTCATGGGTCCAATCGCCGGTGCCCGTGTTGGCTATGAAGATGGTGAATACGTTTTGAACCCGAGTTGCGACGACATGCAGGACTTGCGCAACAACCCGGATCAACGTCTGGACCTTGTTGTTGCTGGCACCAAAGACGCCGTGATGATGGTTGAATCGGAAGCCTATGAGCTTTCGGAAGCGGAAATGCTGGGTGCTGTGAACTTTGCGCACGAGCAAATCCAGCCTGTGATCGATCTGATCATCTCGTTGGCCGAAGAATCCGCGAACGAACCTTTCGACTTCCAGCCCCCGGATTATGCCGATCTTTATGCAGCCGTTAAGGCCGCTGGCGAAGACGGGATGCGGTCTGCCTATGCGATCACCGACAAGCAGGAACGCACCACTGCTGTGGGCGCTGCCCGTGATGCAGTCAAAGCGGCGCTTACCGAAGAGCAGCTTGAGGATGAAAACCTTGGGTCAGCTTTGAAGAAGCTGGAATCATCCGTTCTGCGCGGCGATGTTGTGGCCCATGGCCGCCGTATCGACGGACGTGCAACGGATCAAATCCGCCCGATCGTTTCGGAAACTGGCATCCTGCCACGGACCCATGGTTCAGCATTGTTCACCCGTGGTGAGACACAAGGTCTTGTTGTGACCACGCTTGGCACGGGCGACGATGAACAGATCATCGACGCGCTGCACGGCAACTTCCGCTCGAACTTCCTGCTGCACTATAACTTCCCGCCCTATTCGGTCGGCGAAGTGGGCCGCTTTGGTTTCACGGGCCGTCGCGAGATTGGTCACGGCAAACTGGCTTGGCGTGCGCTTCAGGCCGTTCTGCCATCGGCAACAGACTTCCCTTACACCGTTCGGGTTGTGTCTGAGATCACGGAATCCAACGGCTCATCTTCGATGGCTTCGGTCTGTGGTGGTTCGCTTTCCATGATGGATGCAGGTGTTCCGCTGAAGACGGCGGTTGCTGGTGTTGCCATGGGCCTGATCTTGGAAGAGGACGGCAAATACGCGATCTTGTCTGACATTCTGGGCGACGAAGATCACTTGGGCGATATGGACTTCAAAGTGGCGGGCACCGAGAACGGTATTACGTCATTGCAGATGGACATCAAAATCGCAGGCATCACGTCAGACATTATGGAGAAAGCCTTGGCGCAAGCCAAAGACGGCCGGATGCATATTCTGGGCGAGATGAACAAGGCGATCACTGGTGCGGGCGAGTTTTCTGTGCACGCACCTCGCATCGAAACGATGACAGTTCCAACGGATAAAATCCGTGAAGTCATCGGCTCGGGTGGCAAAGTCATCCGCGAAATCGTCGAGGTGTCGGGTGCCAAGGTAGACATCAATGACGACGGTGTGATCAAGATCGCTTCGCCCAACGGTGAAGCCATTCAGAAAGCCTATGACATGATCCACTCGATCGTGGCCGAGCCGGAAGAAGGAATGGTTTACAAAGGCAAGGTTGTGAAAATCGTCGACTTCGGTGCTTTCGTAAACTTCTTTGGCAAGCGCGATGGTCTGGTTCATGTGTCTCAGATCGAGAACCGCCGTCTGAACCATCCTTCGGACGTGCTGAAAGAAGGTCAGGAAGTGTTCGTAAAGCTTTTGGGCTTTGATGATCGCGGCAAGGTTCGCTTGGCCATGAAAATGGTCAACCAGGAGACCGGCGCCGAAGAAGCACCTGAAAAGAGCGACGAGGACGCGTAAGACGTTTTTCGTGTGTTCTGAAAAACCCCGGCCTTTGTGCCGGGGTTTTTAATTTGCGCCGACTACGTCGTCGCCTAGCCGGAGGGGCGCTGCCCCTCCAGACCTCCCCGAAGTATTTTGGACAGAAGAAGCTGTAGGTATCGTTCGGTGAGATAAGACGCTGGCAAGAAATTCCAGGCAGATTGCGTCACGTGGCCACTTCACTAGACGTTCCGGCTCTTGCGGTTTGGCAAGAGTTTTTACCGTCTGCGCAAAGACCCCGTCGCGAGAACGGGACTAGGTTTTCGGAGCACCCCAGTGGCGGCGCCGTCCCTTTTTTGACCACCTTGGATCTATGCCAGCCGCGCAAAGCGCGGCCACCCGCGACGCACGGAGTGCGGCGCAAACATATCCGTGCGCTGAAAGCGCTCAATTCGGTCAGGCGTCGAGATTTTCGACGTTGAGCGCGTTTTGCTGGATGAATTCCCGGCGGGGTTCCACAACATCGCCCATCAGTTTGGTGAAAATGTCATCGGCTTCTGCCAGGTCGTCGACCTTCACTTGCAATAATGTACGCGCTTCGGGATCAAGCGTGGTTTCCCAAAGTTGACTGGGGTTCATTTCACCCAGGCCTTTGTACCGTTGAAGACTAAGACCCTTTTCGCCTTCGTCCAAGATGGTCGCCAGCAAGTCGAGCGGGCCGTGCACCGGTGCGTCGCGGTCGCGGCGAACCAACGTTGCGGTTTGTGTGTATACCTCTTGCAGGGTGTCGGTATGGCCACCCAGCCGGCGGGCCTCGCCGGACCGCAAGATCGGACCATCCAAAGTACGAACTTCTTCCACGCCGCGCAAAGAACGCGCCAACCGGATGCCGTGGTCTTGGGTGATCCGACCCTGCCAGCCGCGTTCGTATTCCTGTGCGACCTGATCCAAACGTTTGGCAACCGCATCGGCAGTCCCTTGCAAATCGCTGTCAACTTGGCCGGGTCGAAAGGCACCTGCAATCGCGGCTTGTTCAAGGATGGTGTGGGGATAATGCGTTGGAAAGCTTTGCAAAGATCGCTTCACCTGACGGGCTTCTTCGACCACACGCAAGAGATCCTGACCGACTATTTCCTCGCCGGTTGACAGGCGCAACATGGCGCCATCAACGCCCATTTGGATCAAATAATCATCGAGTGCTGGCTGGTCTTTCAGGTAAACTTCCGACTTGCCGCGCGCCACTTTGTACAGGGGTGGTTGCGCGATGTAGAGGTATCCGCCTTCGATAACTTCCGGCATTTGGCGGAAGAAAAACGTCAAAAGCAATGTTCGGATATGCGCGCCATCGACGTCGGCATCCGTCATGATGATGATCTTGTGATATCTGAGTTTCGTTATGTCGAATTCGTCGCGTCCGATGCCTGTGCCCAGTGCGGTGATCAGCGTTCCAATTTCCTGGCTCGAAAGCATCCGGTCAAATCGCGCGCGTTCAACATTCAGGATCTTGCCCCTGAGTGGCAGCACCGCCTGGTTCAAACGGGCACGACCTTGCTTGGCGGACCCGCCGGCGCTGTCACCCTCGACCAGAAACAGCTCGCGTTTTTCCGGTGCTTTTTCCTGACAATCTGCCAGCTTGCCGGGCAAGGAGGCCACATCCAGCGCTGACTTCTTGCGGGTCATTTCGCGCGCTTTGCGAGCTGCCTCACGAGCAAAGGCGGCTTCGACCACTTTGGAGACGATCATTTTCGCAGGAACAGGATTTTCTTCGAACCATTCGGCAAGTCGTTCGTTCATCAGGCTTTCGACCGCCGGGCGCACTTCGGAAGACACCAGTTTGTCTTTTGTTTGAGACGAGAATTTCGGATCCGGCACTTTGACTGACAAAACGCAGGTCAGCCCTTCGCGCGCATCGTCACCTGTGAAACTAACCTTTTCTTTCCGTGCGACACCAGAGACGCCCGCATAGTGGTTCATGGTCCGCGTCAGCGCGCCGCGAAAGCCCGCCAAATGGGTGCCGCCGTCGCGCTGTGGGATGTTGTTCGTGAAAGGCAGAACGCTTTCGTGGTAACCATCGTTCCACCACATGGCGACTTCCACGGTGATGCCGTCTTTTTCGCCCATTATGAAAATCGGATCTTCAATCAATGCGGATTTTGAACGATCCAGATAACGCACGAATTCACGCACACCACCGTCGAAACAGAACTCGCTTTCCTGTGCTACTGCTGACCGTTCATCGCGAAGCAGAATACGCACGCCGGAATTCAGAAAGGCCAGTTCGCGAAGCCGATTTTCCAGCGTCTTGAACACATAATCCAAGTTCGAAAACGTCTTGGTTGAGGCCAAGAACCGAACTTCAGTGCCCTTGCGGCCATCCGCATCACCGACAACTTTCAAATGGTCAACCGTTTCGCCACCTTCGAACCGCGCCAAGTGTTCCTTGCCGTTGCGCCAGATGCGCAGTTCCAGCCAATCCGATAGCGCGTTTACAACCGACACGCCCACACCGTGCAAACCGCCGGAAACCTTGTATGAATTCTGGTCGAATTTTCCGCCCGCGTGCAGTTGGGTCATGATAACTTCTGCCGCTGAAACGCCTTCTTCTTCGTGGATATCAACCGGAATTCCGCGTCCGTTGTCCGACACGGAAACACTGCCATCTGCGTGAACGGTAACGGTCACAAGGTCGGCGTGGCCTGCCAATGCCTCGTCAATTCCGTTGTCCACGACTTCATACACCATATGGTGCAGGCCCGAGCCATCGTCCGTATCCCCGATATACATTCCGGGGCGTTTGCGAACGGCTTCTAACCCTTTGAGAACCTTAATGGAATCAGCACCATATTCTTCGGTCGCTGTGTTGCCCTCGGCCATGTGGATTTTCCTTATTCTTGTTACGCAAAATATACGCCTTTTCAGGGGTATTGTCACGCATCTGGCACAATATTTAGGGGTTTGAGCGAAGGCCGAACTGGCCTCGGTTCGAATGGGCGTTTCTAACGCATCATGCGCAAAGATCGCAGGTTGGTTTACTGCGAAAACAAGGCCTCTTTCAGCCCCGGAATCCACGTCAGATCGTCCTCGGCCACACGAAACCCCGAGACATATCCCCAGTGACACCAGCCCATTCCGGCGTCTTCAGCCGCGCGGCGTACGGTTTCCATCCAAAGCGCGCGCTCATTGGGTGCAACAACATTGTAGACGCCGAATTCGCCTAAGAAGAGCGGCACAGGATACTCGTTGAGCGCTTTGAAATCTGACTTGATCTTTGCAATTTCGTCGGCATTGGGCGGATCGCGTTTTGGCAAATCCATATCCACCCATTCTGCCGTTTGATGCGTGAAACTGAACGGGCCGTAGTAATGAAACGTATGAGCAGTAAATGCATCGTTCGGGGCAAGATCGGCCAGGCCCGCAATGGAAGACCATTCGCCGCCGCCCACAATGATCCATCTGTTGGGATGTGCGTCGCGCAGAAACGGATAGACCCTCGCATAAAGGTCATTGGCCCATGCCGTGGAGACTTCCTTTGTGGGTTCATTCAAAAGTTCGAACATCAGCTTGTCCGGCCACCCCAGATAACGCGCCGAAAGTTCCTTCCAGATGTCCACGAATAGATCCGCATGGGCATCAGGTGCTTCCATCAGCTCCACAAAGTGATGGAAATCCAGTACAACGTTCAGATCATGGGCCAACGCCACGCGGATCAGGTGATCGACCCGGTCCAACATCGCAGGGTTGATTTGCCCATTGCTATACCCGGCCTGAAATCTGACAGGCAGGCGGATGGTGTCGAACCCATCCATTGCGATTGCGGCAATATGAGCATCCTTGATCCGGTAACCCCAAGCCCCTTCAAACGGCGCGTCCAGCCCGTTGGACAGGTTCACACAACGTTTTATCGGTAATGCTTCGGCAAAACCGAGTTGCGCTGTGATCATCAGGCTTACAAGGGCGGCAGAAATGATCTTGAACATGCAATAGTGGTATCACACACTGGTGATCTGACGTCAGAGGTAATTTTTGCTAGGAACGCCCCATGATCAGATTTTTACCACTTCTTATGCTTGCCGCGCCGGCTTTTGCCGATGACGCTGTTATTGAAAATGCAACCGCTTCAGGCAGCGGAAATAATTGGTCGTTCTCGGTGACTTTGCGGCACGCAGACACGGGCTGGGATGATTACGCCGACGGTTGGCGCGTTGTCACGTCCGATGGCACGGAATTGGGGTTGCGTGTGCTGTATCATCCGCACGTCAACGAGCAGCCTTTCACTCGCAACCTAAGTGGTGTGACCATCCCCGATGGCATCGACGAAGTCTTTATCGAAGCCCGCACCCTGCCCGATGGTTGGGGCAAGGCGCGATTGGCTGTTTCGCTGAAATGACACAAGGCGGCGGAATTTCTGCCGCAACCCTGTGCAGACATGATGCGCTGCGCTAGTCAGGCGTTATGAGCAATGCGATCCTGATCCTGAATGGCCCGAACCTAAACCTTCTGGGCAAACGCCAGCCCGAGATTTACGGGGCTGAAACGTTGAACGATGTCGCACGTCTGTGCTCGGACGCCGCCAGCGCGTTCGACCTTGGTGTTGAAATGCAGCAGTCCAACCACGAAGGCCAGTTGGTGGATTGGATTCAGGACGCTAGAACGGAAAATGTCGCCATTGTAATTAACCCAGGTGCCTATTCGCATACGTCGATTGCCATTTTGGATGCGTTGAACACTTTCGATGGCCCCGTCGTCGAAGTTCACATTTCAAACATCCACGCCCGCGAAGCGTTCCGGCATCATTCCTATGTCTCGGGTCGTGCGGATGCGGTGATTGCGGGCTGTGGTATCCAAGGATACGGGTTTGCAGTTCAGCGGATTGGGGCGCTTCTGACGGGTTAACGAGCGAAAAGTGAACGTTTTTCGTTGCGATTTATCGCCAAAAATCGCTTCCTTCCTCAAAAGCTGTGAGAGACCCCATGCCCAGTGACCAAACCCTGATCTTCGGGATATTCGGTGTTTTATTCGTTCTCTTGGTTTGGGGGCGTATTCGGTACGATCTGGTGGCCTTTGGCGCTTTAATCCTGGCCGCGGCTTTGGGCTTGGTCCCGAAGGCGGAGGTTTTCTCGGGCTTTGGTCATTCCGCTGTCGCCATCATCGCTTTGGTTCTGATCGTGTCGAAAGGGTTGGTTGGCTCGGGCGCGATTGAAAAGCTCGCCGAGCGCCTTTTGGATTCCGAACGATCCCTGCCTTTGCATATCGCGGTCATGGCCGTGGTCGGCGCTGGCATTTCGGCGATCATCAACAACGTTGCCGCTTTGGCGTTGCTGATGCCGCTGGATGTAGAAACCGCAGCCAAGGCCAAACGCGCCGTCAGCCAATCGCTGATGCCTTTGTCATTTGCAACCATTCTGGGCGGTATGATCACCTTGATCGGCACGCCGCCCAATATCGTGATCGCCGAATACCGACAGGACGCCTTGGGCGAAAGTTTCGGAATGTTCGATTTCGCGCCCGTTGGTCTGGCCGTTGCGATTGCTGGGATCGCCTTCGTGTCGCTGATCGGTTGGCGGTTTTTGCCAGCCCGCGAAGGGTCTTTGGAACAGGAAGCGGAGTTTGAAAAGGGCCGCTATGTCGCCGAAGTTCGCGTCGGTGAGAAAGCCGCCGAGCAGGAATTGACGGTCAGCGCACTCTATCCCTTGGCCGATGAGCATGATGTTCACATCCTTGGCCTTGTACGGCGCGGAAAGCGGTTGCCGGGTTTCTCGGCCCGCCAAGAGGTGCGCGCGAGCGATTTTCTGGTGGTCGAAGGCGAACCCAAGGCGATCGAAGCCTTCATGGGCAAGAACGACATGGAATTCGCCGGATCAGAAAAACAGCCCAGCGGCGTCACGGCTGGCGGCTTGACCCTGACCGAAGCGATTGTGCCCGATGGCGCGCGGATCGACGGGCGGACAGCGCGGGGGTTGCAACTGCTCTATAAACATTCGGTGACGCTTTTGGGAGTTTCGCGAAACGGAAAGCGGTTCAGGGATCGGGTGCGATTGCTGACGATCAAACCGGGCGACGTGTTGCTGCTTTTGGGCACACCCGAGCGCAATGCAACTGCGGCCGCGTGGTTGGGTGTTTTACCGCTTGAGGGGCGCGAGACGGCGGTGGTGCAACGCGAAAAGGCGGGCCTGTCGATTGTGCTGTTCCTTGGCGCGATCCTGGTGGCCGTTTTGGGTTGGACGTCTTTGCCGGTGTCTTTGGCCGCAGCCGTGATCGGGTTCATCGCCGTTGGTCTGGTGTCGGGGCGCGAAGTTTATGACAGCATCGAATGGAAAGTGATCGTGCTGCTGGCCAGCCTGATCCCCTTGGCAGCGGCATTCGAAAACGTGGGCGGTGCGCAGTTGATCGCGTCCGGCATCTTAGGCTGGACCGAGGGCTTTCCGGCTTGGGTGTCATTGCTGGTGCTGTTCATTGTCACAATGACCCTGTCGGATTTCCTGAACAACGTCGCAACGACTTTGATTGCAGCACCTATCGCCGTGGGTATGGCAACCGCGACAGGCACCAACCCCGACGCTTGGCTAATGGCGGTAGCCGTCGCCGCCTCTTGTGCGTTTTTGACGCCGATTGGGCATAAGAATAACACGATCATTCTAGGCCCCGGCGGATATCGGTTTGGGGATTACTGGCGTATTGGACTGCCATTAGAGCTATTGGTCATCGCCGTCGCAATGCCAACGATTTTGGTTGTTTGGCCGCTTCTCTAATTGGGTGTTTAGGTCAAGCTCGTATTCCTTCTTTCTTCTGGGTCATTGTCGCTCATCCGGGTCACGCTTCTCTCCGCAGTCTGTTTGATGCCGTGATGGCATCACTGCATGCATGTGTCGGATTGGTTGTG